>NZ_JBSKJP010000006.1:0-216707 GCF_053709615.1 Enterobacter sp. UPMP2061 | reverse complement strand
AAGTGAAGAGGCCATCCGGAAGGATGGCCTTTTTGCGTTTGTACGTCGAAAAACGGCAGGCCGGGCAAGGCGAAGCCGCCACCCGGCAACTCAGAGCGTACTATCCCTGACAAACATTCAAACGAAGCAATTGCCGCTGATGGAAACGCCCAAGGATCAGCACCGTCGTTAACGCACCAAGCAGCGCGCAAAACATATCAGACTGGGTATCCCATGGATCGCCCTGCGTCCCAAGAAAATCATCCGCACCCTGTCCCATTGCCAAAGCTGCCCACCACTCAATGAGTTCATAGGTGGCGCTAATGGCCAGAGCAACACAGCACACCAGAAATCCCGTCATCTTATGTCCACGAACATACCCACCGCGCAGCAGAATTTCTCGCGCTGCCAGTGCGGGAACCAGCCCCTGGAAGAAGTGACCGAGCTTGTCATACGGATTTCGGCTAAGCCCGAGCATCTCCTGAACCTCAAAACCAACCGGAACCTTTGCATAAGTGTACATACCACCAACCATCAGAATGATGGCGTGGAAGAAAACCAGGGTATAGAGAAGGGGAGTCAGGGGGTATCGCCGGTGCGTGGCAAGCAGAAGTGGGATGATGATAATGACGGGCGTCACCTCCATCAGCCAGGTGATGCGATCGCTCGTGAACAGGCCGGTATAAAACAGGATCAACAGCAGGAGCAGTGACCCGACTTTTAAAGCAGATAAGGTCATATCATTTTCATTGTCAGGGGAAAAAATCACTATTACCTGACAGAAGGGAAAATTCAATGCGTAGCGGATACAGAAAAGCAAAAACCCAACCATAGGCTGGGTTCTTTAAATAGTGGTGCCCGGACTCGGAATCGAACCAAGGACACGGGGATTTTCAATCCCCTGCTCTACCGACTGAGCTATCCGGGCAACGGAGCGCATTAAACCGCAATCGCGCGCGATCGTCAACATTATTTCGGGAAAAGCTGTTCAACTGCTTAAGTTTGCGGCAATCTGTCCGTTTGTGCCCTGGAATTGCACAAATCTTCCAGACAGTTCAGGCAAGATGTGACAATGCTGGCGGTAAGAGGAGGGCAGTATGGCAAACGACTGGCTTGAGCTGCGTCAGCATGCAGAAACAGGTATTGAGACAATTAAGGCGCATTTCGAAGGACATGCCTTTGATCCCCACTGGCATGATAGCTATCTGGTCGGAATAACCCTTTCCGGCACGCAGCAGTTCCACTGTCGCCGTGAACGCCACCGTAGCCAGCCGGGCGATGCTTTTTTACTTGAGCCCGGGGAGATCCATGACGGTGATGCACCGATAGAGGGGGGCTTTACTTATCTGACCTTTTATCTGGATGAACACTGGCTCACCCGTACGCTTCAAGGGCTGTACGACTCTACTCCCGGGAGCTACACCCTCCACTTTGCCCAAACGCTGACGCGAGAGCCTCAGTTGGTGCGCGCTATCGGTGATACATTTGCCTCGTTGCATAACGATGAAATGAAGATCGTCCAACAGAGCACAATGGATAACCTGCTCTCTCAGATCACTGCCCACTGCCACTGGCGTAAGAAACTCCCGTCTCAGCTACAAAGCTCCGCCGTGGCGCATCGTGCCCGCGACTATCTCTATGCGCATATCGGCGAGAACGTGGGGCTTTCAGACCTTGCCCGTGAGACGGGTACGGATCGCTTTACGCTCACCCGCTGTTTTAAGCGCGAATTTCACCTGGCACCGCACGCCTGGCTTATCCAGCTGCGCCTGGCAAAGGCCCGACAGATGCTGGCGTGTGGGGAACTGCCTGTCGATGTTGCAACGGCAGTGGGGTTTGCCGATCAAAGCCATCTTGGTCGCTGGTTCCAGCGGGCATACCGTATTTCTCCGGCACACTACCGTCGGTTGTGCACAAACCTTCCAGACGTTTCCAGAAAATAACGGCACATTCGTGGCTCTAATAAAAAAGGAGTCACCTGTGAATTTATTACCCTTCCTGCTGTTTGCATTTGTCGCCTCGATTATACCGGGGCCAACCAATATTCTGGTACTGGCTAACAGTCAGCACTTTGGCGTAAAAAATACGGTTCCTGCGATCCTGGGCGGGTGTATTGCCGCCAGCGCTATTGTTCTGGTTTCAGGTGCTGGGGCAGGAGAAGTGTTACGCCAGTATCCGCTGATACGTCAGGTAATGAGCTGGGCGGGCGTGCTGTGGCTTTCCTGGATGAGCTGGCAGCTGTTTAGCGCCCCGGCCGCGAATCTCTCCTCCAGACGCCATGTCCGGTTTACCGCGCGGGCGGCGGCGTTATTACAGGTTGTAAACCCAAAAACGTGGATGATGGCGCTGGCAGTTGTCAGCCTGTTTGCTCCGGCAAGCGACCATGCATTTCGGGATGTTGCGCTGATGGCGCTAGGGTTTCTGGCGATCTCTGTGGCTTGTTTGTTGTGCTGGGCGTGGCTGGGGAAGGCGGTGAACCGGATTTTCCGCACCACCGTGGCGATGGTGCGATTTCAGCGCGCGATGGCGCTGTGCTTGTTTATTTCCGCCTGGACGGGAATGCTGGCTTAGGTCAGAGCACCACCCATACGACACTGCGCAAACCGCAAAATATCTTCCGCCAGACGGTGCGCTGTATCCACATCCGCCTGGCTACGGTTCACCAGCATGCGGCTCAGGCAACCTTCCAGCACCAGCTCCATCTGCTTCGCGACCATTGCCGGGTCATCCACTTCAAGCGTGGTCAGCAGCTCGTGTGTGAACTCGTGCGCGGCACGTTTTTGCTGATCTGCCAGTTGATGGATGGGGTGCCCGGGATCCGGATAGTAGGTGCAGGCGGCGATAAACAGACAGCCTGGGTAACGGTTGTTGGTTACACACTCCGTCAGTGCGGTATAGCGCGCCAGCAGCTTTTGCTCGGTGGTCAGCTCTTCATTCAGCATCAGCTGCCTGCGCCAGATATCCACCTGCTGGCTGAGATAGCGCAGGGCATCGTACAGCAGCGCCTCTTTATCCGGCCAGAAGCGCTTAAGTTCATCCAGAGGGTAATCGATACGGTCGGCGACCATCTCAAGCGTGGTGCTGGCGATCCCTTGAATCTCAAGCAATTGCAGGGCTTGTCCCAGTACGTCTTCGCGTTGCACGGTTATCTCCTCCGCTATTCCCAACGGTTTGTCCCGTCTAAAGTGTTGTTTACGGTTGGCGATTGCGCAAATGCGCGTTGAATGCCGTCGCGTCCATAAACCCGGTTACACGTTGCGTCGGCTGTTCTTCCCCCTGTTTATTGAAGAACAGGATGGTAGGCAGCCCGAGCACATTAAGTTGCTTCAGCAGAGCCTTATCCTGCGCGCTGTTGGCGGTAACGTTCGCCTGGAGCAGAACGGTATCGCTCAGCGCGTGTTGTACCTGCGGATCGCTGAAGGTGTATTTTTCAAACTCTTTGCAGGCCACGCACCAGTCTGCGTAGAGATCGAGCATGACCGGTTTGCCTTTCGCCTGCGCCAGGGCGCGGTTAAGGTCATCCACGTTCTTAATCTGTATAAAATTCAGATGAGCCTGCGTTTGACCTGCCGGGGTGCCAAACGCCCAGTCCTGTAGTGGACGGACGCTCACCAGCGCGGCCGCCAGCAGAAGGATCTGTAGCAGGCGCATCCACGGTTTCTTCGCCCCCAGACTCACGATAAACGCCCAGCTGAAGAAGGCCACGCCGAGCATCGCCCAAAGACGCGTACCCCACACATCACCGATGATGCGCTCCAGCAGAAATACCGGCAGCGCCAGAATGACAAAACCAAACGCGGTTTTCACCGTCTCCATCCACGGGCCGCTCTTCGGCAGCAGACGATTGCCAAACACCGTCATCAGGATCAGCGGCAGGCCCATGCCGAGCGCGTAGAGGTACAGCGTGCCGCCGCCGAGCCACAGGTTGCCGCTCTGAGCAATGTATAACAGGATGGCGCTCAACGGCGCAGTGGTGCAGGGGGAGCAAATCAGCCCGGCGATGGCACCCATGGCGAACACGCCGCCCGCAGAGCCACCCTGCTGACGGTTGCTCATTAGCGTCAGACGGGTTTGCAGGGAAGAGGGCAGTTGCAGGGTGAACAGGCCAAACATCGACAGCGCCAGCAGAATAAACACCGCTGACAGTCCGATAAGCACATAAGGGTGCTGAAGGGCGGCCTGGAACTGCAACCCGGCAGCGGCGACCACAAGGCCGAGCGCCGTATAGGTTAACGCCATGCCCTGCACATAGATAAAGGCCAGCAACAGCGCGCGGGTAGTGGAAAGGCGTTGTTTACCGCCCAGCACGATGCCAGAGATAAGCGGGTACATGGGCAGCACGCAGGGCGTAAAGGCGATGCCGATACCAATCAATAACGCCCAAAGCGCTGAGAACGGAAGGTCTGAAGCGGCTTTGCCTTCACCCCTCACACTGGCCATTTCCCCTGAGGGGTGAGGGGAGGCCGCCGCTTTCACTTCGCTAAGCGGAACGACCTTTGTTTCAGGGGGATAGCAGAAGCCCGCATCGGCGCAGCCCTGATACGTCACCGTCAGGGTAGCGCCTTTATCCGCCTGATTCACCGTGACGGGCACGCTTAAGCGCTGACGATAAATTTCACTCTTACCGTAGAACTCGTCCTCGTGCCACTCGCCAGCGGGCATCTGCAATGCGCCGACGTTCGCCTTTGCCGGCGTGATGCTGACCTGCTTGCGATAGAGGTAGTAACCCTCTTTCACCTGCCAGGTGAGACTGAGATCGTGCTGGTTTTGCTGAAAGTCGAAAACGAACGCCTGGTCGGCAGGAATAAAGTTCGAACGGCCGGGTGTGTCAAACAATCCGGCAAAAGCTGACGTGCTGCACAGCAGCAGGATCAGCGTAATGAAGCGTTGAGCCATGAGAGATAATCGTTATCGCCGTGGACCACTGGCAGAACCAGCAGCTCCGGGGTTTGGTATGGATGATGAGACTTGAGGCAGTCGAGGAGCGCCTGCTGGTTTGTCAGGTTGGTTTTGAGCAACATCTGGACTTCGTACTCTTGCTCCAGCTTGCCTTCCCAGTAATAAAGGGAGGTAGCGCCGGGAAGAAGTGTGACACAGGCAGCCAGTTTTTCGGCCAACACTTTGGCGGCCAGATCCTGGGCAGAAGCTTCATCAGGGGCGGTGCACAGTACAACAACAGCATCAGGCGTGTTCACAAGTCGACCTCCTCATCACGAAAGTCTTCACTATATCACGCAAGGCGGTTGGTCATTAATGAAACGGGCCGCAGAGCGGCCCGATTTTAACTATTTTTACAACGGCTAATCGTTTACAGCACAATGCCGCCGATGATAAAGCCGAGGATCACGCAGAGCGTAATCGCCACCACGCCCGGGATCAGGAACGCGTGGTTAAACACGTACTTACCAATACGGGTTGAGCCGGTGTCATCCATCTCAACCGCGGCCAGCAGGGTTGGATAGGTGGGCAGAACGAACAGGGCGGAAACCGCTGCAAAAGAGGCAATCGCTGTCAGCGGCGTCACGCCCAGCATCAGTGCCGCAGGCATCAGCGCTTTGGTGGTCGCAGCCTGGGAGTACAGCAGCGTCGCGGCAAAGAACAGCACTACTGCCAGCAGCCACGGATAGTTGTGCAGCAGGTCGCCTGCAACGGTCTGGATATCGCTGATGTGCGCTTTCACAAAGGTATCACCGAGCCACGCCACGCCCAGCACGCATACGCAGGCGCTCATACCGGATTTGAAGGTGCTGGCGTTCAGCACTTCGCTGGTGTCGATTTTACAGGTGATGCTGATCAGCGTCGCGATGGTCAGCATAAACACCACAATGGCTTCGTTACGCGGCAGAACCGGGTTCTGGATCAGACCTACCGTATCGCTGATGGCGGTCGCGTAGAACATCACGGCGACGATACCAATCAGGAACAGCAGCACGGAGCGTTTTGCATGCGGCTTCAGCTCGAAGACC
Organism: Enterobacter sp. UPMP2061; assembly: GCF_053709615.1. Classification (NCBI taxonomy): domain Bacteria; kingdom Pseudomonadati; phylum Pseudomonadota; class Gammaproteobacteria; order Enterobacterales; family Enterobacteriaceae; genus Enterobacter; species Enterobacter sp. UPMP2061. The sequence goes on along the minus strand of NZ_JBSKJP010000006.1, from coordinate 210,762 downwards.
TGGCTACCGCGCAGGCTCACTTCACCTTTTGCCAGACGCTCCTGGTAAACCGGATCGTCTTTCAGCTCGGCGCCGAGGAAGTTACACAGCACGGCAGTGATCATTACCGCAATCAGCGTCACCGGAATACAGATTGCCAGCAGCGTCAGGTAACTTACGCCCATCTGCTCAAGGATACCCGCGAAGAAGACCACCGCCGCGGAAATGGGCGAGGCGGTAATCGCAATCTGGGAGGCGACCACGGCAATAGAAAGAGGGCGAGACGGGCGAATACCCTGCTCTTTCGCCACTTCGGTGATTACCGGCAGCGTGGAGAAAGCGGTATGGCCAGTACCGGCGAGGATGGTCATAAACCAGGTCACCAGCGGGGCAAGGAAGGTGATGTATTTCGGATGGCGACGCAGCATTCGCTCCGCCAGGCTCACCAAGTAGTCCATACCGCCCGCGACCTGCATGGCCGCGATAGCAGCAATAACCGCCATGATGATTTCGATAACGTCAAAAGGGATTGCGCCGGGTTTAATCTGAAAGATCAGGGTAAGTACAAGCACTCCGAGACCGCCGGCAAAACCGATGCCGATACCCCCGAGTCGTGCGCCCAAATAAATCGCCAACAGGACGATGACGAGTTCTGCTCCAAACATAAAGACCTGCCTTGCTCATTAACAAGTTGATATTGAATTGTTGTGTTTTGGTAACGCCCATAAAGAAAAAAGGCACGTCACAAGTGACGTGCCTTTCGGAAGCTTAGCCTGAACGGTTACTGTTCGCTTTCATCGGTATATCGTTTCGCTTTATATGCCGGGTGCATCAGGTTCTGGGCGGAGAAGATATCGTCCAGTTCGGCTTCGGTCAACAATCCTCGCTCGAGAACCACCTCACGCACGCTCTTACCGGTTTCGGCACAAATCTTCCCGACGATATCGCCGTTGTGGTGGCCGATGAACGGGTTGAGGTAGGTGACGATGCCGATGGAGTTATAGACGTAGCCTTCACACACTTCTTTATTCGCGGTGATGCCGTTGATGCATTTTTCCAGCAGGTTGTAGCAGGCGTTGGTCAGAATATGGATAGATTCAAACATTGCCTGGCCAATCACCGGCTCCATCACGTTCAGCTGGAGCTGACCGGCTTCGGAGGCCATGGTGACGGTCGTATCGTTACCAATAACCTTGAAGCACACCTGGTTCACCACCTCTGGCACCACCGGGTTCACTTTAGCTGGCATGATGGATGAACCCGCCTGCAACTCTGGCAGGTTGATTTCATTCAGGCCAGCGCGCGGACCGGAGGAGAGCAGGCGCAGGTCGTTACAGATTTTGGACAGTTTCACCGCCAGACGTTTCAGGGCGCTGTGTACCATCACATAGGCGCCGCAGTCTGAGGTAGCTTCAATCAGGTCTTCCGCAGGCACAACCGGCAGGTTGGAAACTTCAGCCAGCTTCTGTACCGCCAGCTGCTGATAGCCATCTGGTGTGTTCAGGCGTGTACCGATGGCGGTTGCGCCCAGGTTCACTTCCAGCAACAGTTCGGACGTGCGCAGCAGGTTTTTCGTCTCTTCATTCAGCAGCACGTTAAACGCGTGGAATTCCTGTCCGAGGGTCATTGGCACCGCGTCCTGCAATTGGGTACGGCCCATTTTCAGGATATCCTGGAACTCAACGGCTTTACGCTGGAAGCCATCGCCCAGCTGATTAATCGCGTCGACCAGTTTGACGATAGAGGCATACACCGCGATGCGGAAGCCGGTTGGGTAGGCGTCGTTGGTGGACTGACATTTGTTAACGTGGTCGTTCGGGTTCAGGTACTGGTATTCACCTTTCTGATGACCCATCAGCTCCAGGCCGATGTTTGCCAGCACTTCGTTGGTGTTCATGTTGACAGAGGTGCCCGCGCCGCCCTGATAGACGTCGACCGGGAACTGATCCATGCATTTGCCGTTGTTCAGCACCTCATCGCACGCGGCGATAATCGCATTTGCAGCGCTTTTAGGAATGGTTTGCAGCTCTTTGTTCGCCAGAGCCGCGGCTTTTTTTACCATCACCATGCCACGCACAAATTCAGGGATGTCGCTGATTTTGCTGTTGCTGATGTAGAAGTTTTCAATCGCTCTCAGAGTGTGAACACCATAGTAGGCATCCGCTGGAACTTCCCTGGTACCCAACAAATCTTCTTCGATACGAATGTTGTTTAACATGTGAACCTTCTTTTCAAGCTGCCGATGGATTGTACTAAACACACAGTATATATGTGGTTTTGAATATTTTATGACCGACGATTATTCCCTCAATCGGCCAGATGTTCGAGATCATATGCTGATGATAGCGAATTGCCGTAAGCTGGATCACTTATTATCGACCCGATTTCATGATAATTATTAATCTGTGAAATATGTCACCGCTTTAATATTTCCAGAAAAAATATCCGTGCAAACCGATTGAATTTTGGCTAACCGTCACCATTTCTTATCTACGCGCTTCGCGAACACATTCAGTCAGGGGCCTGAAGGCACCTGCCACACAGGAGATGCCAGTGCGCTGGATACCATTTATTGCTTTCTTTCTTTATGTTTACATTGAGATTTCGATTTTCATCCAGGTTGCCCATGTGCTGGGCGTCCTGCTGACGCTGATTCTGGTGATCTTCACCTCCGTCATCGGCATGTCGCTGGTGCGCAATCAGGGTTTCAAAAATTTCCTGTTAATGCAGCAGAAGATGGCCGCAGGCGAAAGCCCGGCCGCCGAGATGATCAAAAGCGTGTCGCTGATTATTGCTGGTTTGCTGCTGATCCTGCCTGGTTTCTTCACCGACTTCCTCGGCCTGCTGTTGCTGTTGCCGCCGGTGCAGAAGCATCTGACCATGAAGCTGCTGCCGCACCTGCGTTTCAGCCGTATGCCAGGCGGTGGTTTCAGCACCGGCCCGGGGGATACCTTTGAAGGGGAATATCAGCGTAAGGATGAGCAGCGCGACCGGTTAGATCATAAAGACGATCGGTGAGTTTGTGGCCCGGTGGCGCTCGCTCACCGGGCCTGCGGCTTTTGCCGCTTCGGTAAAAACACCCACAGCCCCGCCAGCATGACGATGGCGTACACGCTCTTCCATCCCACCATCGCCAGCAGCATCAGGCACAGGACACACCCGACAGCCGCCAGCGCCTTAAAGCGTCCTTTCAGTAGCCGACAGCCCGCCAGCATGCACAGCAGGTAGATCATGATGAAAATACCGTTGGCGTAGACAATCAGCGCGTCAAGGTTGATGTCGAGGAGATAAATGGCCAGGGAACTCACCACGCAGCAGCCCAGTACGCTATTCAGCGCATTCACCGGAAGCTGACGCTTTGACAGGCGTGAGAGGGGGCTATCCGGTTTATAAAGTGCCTGAGACCACACCAGCCGGGCGAAGCTCTGAATATAGATGTTGAGGCTGGCAAAGCAGGCGAGATAGCCAATCACGCAGGCTACCCACAGGGCCTTAACGCCAAACAGCTGCACCACGATGCCCGGCAGCGACGCGGCGGCGGCTTTCTCTTCACCGAACGCATTGAAGTGCAGCACCAGCACGGTACAGGCCCAGTACACGGTACCCGCCAGCAGCAGGCCAATCATCAGGGCGCGGGGGAAATCACGCTCGGGCTGTTTAAACTCGGATGCCAGATGAGCGAACGCCTCCAGACCGACGAAACACCAGAACATAACGGATAGTGCAGCGAAAAGCTGTGCGTGGTCGATGTCGTTAATCGCGGGGAAAGGAATATCCGCCACGGTAATGTCACCCGCAAACCAGATGGCGACGATCAGCGCGACAATTAACACGGCGACCAGCGTTTGCAGATTGGCGCTGGAACTGGCCCCGCGCGAGCCTACCCACCAGACAATCGCCAGCGTACCGAGTTCAGCCAGCAGCAGTTGTTCATCGTGCCAGCCAAACAGCGCCTGTCCGAAGCCGGTTGCGATATGCAGGGCTGCCGGAAGGCCAACGGGTATCACCGACAAAAATAGCCAGCCGGTGACGCGCTCCATCCGCGGCCCAAACGCCATGCCGACAAAATGCGCTACGCCGCCTGCGCTCGGGAAGTGCCGCCCGAGTATGGCAAAGACAATCGCCACCGGAAACACCAGTACGATCAGCACCGGCCATGCCCAAAGACTGTTATTGCCGGCAACCAATGCCGCCAGCGCGGGAACCGCAAATACCCCCGTGCCTAATAAAGACGTTGAGAGTAAGCCAATGCCCTGCGCCAGCCCCAACTCCTGCCTGAGTCCACTCATTTACCTCGTCCCGCCACCATCAAAAGAGAGTGGATGGTAACACTTTCGCAAATTTTTTTTCGATTACCCCTTGAAGGGGTAAAAAGCTATCCCCATCTCTCAGGGCACTAGCCGGAAAACCGCATGCGGACCGGCGTCATCCATAACTGATAATGACTTTCTCAAAGGAGAGCTATCAATGAGTATTCGTCCGTTACATGATCGTGTGATCGTCAAACGTAAAGAAGTTGAAACCAAGTCTGCTGGCGGCATCGTTCTGACCGGTTCAGCAGCAGCAAAATCAACGCGTGGCGAAATCATCGCTGTCGGTAAGGGCCGCATCCTGGAAAACGGAACTGTGCAGCCACTGGACGTTAAAGTTGGTGACATCGTCATTTTCAACGATGGCTACGGCGTGAAATCCGAGAAGATCGACAATGAAGAAGTGTTGATCATGTCCGAGAGCGACATTCTGGCAATTGTTGAAGCGTAATTAACGCACGAAAACTGTACGAATTTGAGGAAATAAGAACATGGCAGCTAAAGACGTAAAATTCGGTAACGACGCTCGTGTAAAAATGCTCCGCGGCGTAAACGTACTGGCAGACGCAGTGAAAGTCACTCTGGGCCCGAAAGGCCGTAACGTAGTGCTGGACAAATCCTTCGGCGCGCCAACCATCACCAAAGATGGTGTTTCTGTTGCACGTGAAATCGAGCTGGAAGACAAGTTCGAAAACATGGGCGCACAGATGGTGAAAGAAGTTGCCTCTAAAGCGAACGACGCTGCTGGTGACGGTACCACCACCGCGACCGTACTGGCGCAGGCGATCATCACCGAAGGCCTGAAAGCCGTTGCTGCGGGCATGAACCCAATGGATCTGAAACGTGGTATCGACAAAGCTGTCGCTTCCGCTGTTGAAGAACTGAAAGCGCTGTCCGTACCGTGCTCTGACTCTAAAGCCATTGCTCAGGTTGGTACTATCTCCGCTAACTCCGACGAAACCGTAGGTAAACTGATCGCTGAAGCGATGGATAAAGTCGGTAAAGAAGGCGTGATCACCGTTGAAGACGGTACTGGTCTGGAAGACGAACTGGACGTGGTTGAAGGTATGCAGTTCGATCGCGGTTACCTGTCTCCATACTTCATCAACAAGCCAGAAACTGGCGCTGTTGAGCTGGAAAGCCCGTTCATCCTGCTGGCTGACAAGAAAATCTCCAACATCCGCGAAATGCTGCCAGTGCTGGAAGCCGTTGCGAAAGCAGGCAAGCCGCTGGTAATCATTGCTGAAGACGTTGAAGGCGAAGCGCTGGCGACTCTGGTGGTTAACACCATGCGTGGCATCGTGAAAGTGGCAGCGGTTAAAGCACCTGGCTTCGGCGATCGTCGTAAAGCGATGCTTCAGGATATCGCTACCCTGACTGGCGGTACCGTGATCTCCGAAGAGATCGGTATGGAGCTGGAAAAAGCGACCCTGGAAGACCTGGGCCAGGCGAAACGCGTTGTGATCAACAAAGACACCACCACCATCATCGACGGTGTGGGTGAAGAAGCTGCTATTCAGGGCCGTGTTGGTCAGATCCGTAAGCAGATCGAAGAAGCAACTTCCGATTACGACCGTGAAAAACTCCAGGAGCGCGTAGCGAAACTGGCAGGCGGCGTAGCGGTAATCAAAGTCGGTGCGGCTACCGAAGTTGAAATGAAAGAGAAGAAAGCACGCGTTGACGACGCCCTGCACGCGACCCGTGCTGCGGTAGAAGAAGGCGTGGTTGCTGGTGGTGGTGTCGCGCTGGTGCGTGTAGCCGCTAAACTGGCTGGCCTGACTGCTCAGAACGAAGACCAGAACGTGGGTATCAAAGTTGCGCTGCGCGCGATGGAAGCTCCTCTGCGTCAGATCGTGTCCAACGCCGGTGAAGAGCCGTCTGTGGTTGCGAACAACGTGAAAGCGGGTGAAGGTAACTACGGTTACAACGCGGCAACTGAAGAATACGGCAACATGATCGACTTCGGTATCCTGGATCCAACTAAAGTGACCCGTTCTGCACTGCAATACGCGGCATCTGTAGCTGGTCTGATGATCACGACCGAGTGCATGGTGACCGACCTGCCTAAAGGCGACGCGCCTGACTTAGGTGCTGCTGGTGGTATGGGCGGCATGGGTGGCATGGGTGGCATGGGCGGCATGATGTAATCATGTTGTTCTGAACCTCTCAGAACGAACCCCGGGCAGCAATGCCCGGGGTTTTTTATTGTCTTCTACTCAAAGGTGCCTTTCACGCACACAACGCCTCCACGCACCATCTGGCGGCCTTTCGCCCAGACCTCACGGATCTTAAGATCATCGGTCAGCACCAGGACGTCGGCATCGCATCCGGGCGCGATCCGCCCTTTATGCTCCAGGCCGAGAAACTCCGCCACGTTACGCGTAAACGGCAGAAGCGCCTCCTCCAGCGGCAGGTGATACCGGCCGACCAGCTGCTGTAGCGTCTCAAGCAGGGACTCAAATCCCGCCACGCCAATGCCAACAAGATTACCATTTGCGTCAAAATTCGGCTGGCTGCCGTTGCCATCCGAGCTGAGCGTGAGCCGGTTAAACGGCACCTGTGCTTCACGGGCCGTCGCGATAGCGGTGGCGGCATCAACAGGCTCGCTGATGCTGGTGGTGATGTCGATGTACCCCCCTTCGCGGGCATAGTCCAGTGCGGCGTGGAACAGTGCCTGGGCGCGGTTGACGTGAGTTGGCAGCAGCTTCGTGCGGGGCACGTCGGCGTTATTCAGGATGTTAAGCAGCGGCTCCAGCAGTTTCGGGCTGTTGCCGAGGTGAAACACGGATATCCCCGCTTTGGCGCCCAGCAGCCCGCCGACGCGTGACTGGGCGGCCATATTCGCGAGCTGGTCATCTGCCGGCGCGGAAGAGCGATGGTCGGAAATCGCGCATTTCACGCCAATGATTTTATCAATCAGCGCCACATCCTTTTCGATACTGCCGGTAATCGTCGGAGAAGGCAGGCCATACGCGCCTGTCAGCATCCACGTGCTGATCCCTTCATGCTCAAGCGCCCGCGTTTTCGCCAGCAGCGACTCGGGATGGCGGGTCACGCCGTCGGTGCCCAGCAGGCCAACAACGGAGGTGATGCCAGCCGCCACCAGCGCAGACAATCGCACCTCTGGCGTCCGGGTGTGGGGACCGGCTTCACCGCCGCCGCCAATCAGGTGTACATGCTGATCGATAAACCCCGGACAAACCACCGCTCCGGCGAGATCGCTTTCAGGACAGTCTGGCCTCGTTGTGGCGTGGCCCGCTTTTTCGACTGCGACGATTTTTCCTCCGGCAATCAGCAGATCGCAATGCCCAAGATCCTCGGGAGCGTAAAGCTGCGCATTGCGGAAAAGGTGCGGTTCCAGCACTGAAAAATCCATTTTTATCTCCTCAGAAGAGTAGCTGCATCACCCACATTGAGAGCAGGGCGTTAATGACGCAGATAGTGATGATGTGCGGATAATACTTCGGGTTGACGCCTGCGGTGCCAAGGCAACGGCCCGTGTTTTGCACCGGATTACCCATCAGATAGATGGCGGGCAGCAGGATGGTGGCATCGTGACCGTTGAGCGTGCCGGCAGCGACCAGACTGGCGCAGACCCCCACACCGCCGCCCATGCTCATTACCGAGGCCAGAAGAACCGTTGCCGCCGCACCCGGAAGCCCCCACAGGGCCATGATGGGCTCGCATACCCTGCCGACAATATCCAGCAGGCCGGTTACCTTGAGCGCCTGAATGATGACAAACGCCATGACCACGTTCGGCAGCAGGCTGGTGGTGGCGATGGTAAAGCCGCGGCGGGCGCCATCGATAAACAGGTCCATGATATTTTTACGCGGCTGGGCGATCATCTTTCCTCCTGAACGCGGCGAACTTCCATGTGGGCGATCCACAGTCGCAGGAAGTTCGCGCCAACAAATTTGAACACCAGAATGACGGCAAGCGGCGTGATCACCGGGACGGTAATAAAGGTAAAGAGTGCGGCACCAGAAGAAAAATAGTTGGTAATAATGGCGCTACCGCTGGTCTGGAAGGTGGCGAAAATGGCGCGTTCATGGTCAGTAATCGCCCCTTCGTCAGTCAACTCTTTGGTCATCCCTGCGGCTGCATCGGTATTTTGCAGGTTGGCGATAAGCGCCAGAGAGCAGATGCCCGGCACGCCGAGCAGCGGGCGCAGAATGGGCGTCATGAGCTGTTGTGCGGCACGCAGCCCGCCCAGCCCCTCGGTAACGGCAATGATCCCGAGCGATAAAATGACCGAGGGCGCCAGTTCAAGGGCAAATAAAAAACCGTCTTTCGCTCCTGTGCCGCCCTCACCGCGAAACGTCAGCGCGCCGTTCACCGGTCCAAAGCTGCCGTTCAGCACGGTAAAATCCAGCACGCGCCACCATTCGGTACTTTTGGCGAAAAAACCTGAGAAAAATACGATGGTGAGCACGAACGCCAGATAGCCCACCCAGGTTACTTTTTCCTCTCCTGAGGATGATGCACTCATGAAACCCCCTTTTTTGAGTCGCGTACAAAAGTTGTACGTCGCATCACTAAAAACGATCGGGGGCTAAAACACGATATCCCAAAGGTTATTATCAGAATTCATTTAAGATGTCGGAGGAGTGCCAGCGGAATCTGGCTCGCAGAAATGCTCAGCATTTTTCTTTTGGTCATCTTTTTAGTATAAGGTTTACACGCGGACAACTACTGTCCAGCTTATTGAAAACGAGGAATAACATGCGCATAAAAGTCTGTGCAGGGATTGTAGGTGCAGCATTGCTGCTGGTGGGTTGTAGCACCAGCAATGAGCTGACGGCAGCGGGCCAGAGCGTTCGCTTTGTGGAAGATAAGCCGGGCAGCGAATGCCAGCTGTTAGGCACCGCCACTGGCGAGCAAAGCAACTGGATGTCGGGGCAGCACGGCGAAGAGGGCGGCTCTATGCGCGGTGCGGCCAATGCCCTGCGTAATCAGGCTGCGGCAATGGGCGGCAACGTCATTTACGGGGTGAGCAGCCCGACGCAGGGGATGCTGTCCAGCTTTGTGCCAACCGCCAGCCAGATGAACGGCCAGGTCTATAAGTGCCCGAACTGAGATAACTTTTTGATGGCGCTGCCGCTTTATCTCCAGGGCAGGTAAGCGTAGCGCCACCTGCCTTTTTACTGCTGCCGCAGCTGCAAATCCAGCGGCGTCTTACTCGGCTCTCCGCCAATCTCACGTGCCAGCTTCGGCACCATATAACCCGAAACCAGCGTTAACAGCTCGCGCATAATCTTCCGGGCCTCTTCATCCGTCACCATGAAGTGCGCCGCGCCCTGGACGCGATCCAGAACATGCAGGTAATAGGGCATTACGCCCGCATCAAATAAGGCATTGCTGAGATCGGCCAGCACGCGGGCGCTGTCGTTCACGCCGCGCAGTAATACGCTCTGGTTGAGCAGCGTCACGCCTGCCTTTCGCATACGCGCCATCGCCGCACGAAAGTCCGCGTCAATTTCATTCGCGTGGTTGATATGGTTCACCAGCAGCACCTGCAAACGGGACTGCTCCAGGCGCGTGACCAGGGCGTCGGTGATACGCGCCGGGATGACGATCGGTAAACGGCTGTGAATGCGCAGACGCTTAATGTGCGGGATGGTCTCAAGCTGAGTCAGCAGCCAGTCCAGCTCATGATCTTTTGCCATCAGCGGGTCGCCGCCGGAAAAGATGATTTCATCCAGCTCCGGGTGCGCCGCGATGTAGTCCAGTGCCACCTGCCAGTTGCGTTTATTGCCCTGATTTTCGGCGTACGGGAAGTGGCGACGGAAGCAATAGCGGCAATTTACCGCGCAACCACCCTTAACCAGCAGCAGGGCGCGATTACGGTATTTATGCAGCAAACCCGGTACGACACTGTTTTGCTCTTCCAGCGGATCGGTGCTGTATCCGGGGGCGGTAATAAACTCATCCTGAGAGGTAAGGGTTTGTTTTAATAATGGATCATCAGGGTTACCCTTTTCCATTCGGGCAACAAACGCGCGGGGAACGCGCAGGGCGAAAAGGCGCTTCGCCTCACGACCTGCACGCAACGCTTCGTGCTGTTCGAGGTCTAAAAGACGCAGCAATTCATCAGGACTGGTGATTACATCGGCAAGTTGCGATAACCAATCTTCTCTGGACGGGGTGTTTAGGGTTACAATATGCGCCATTTTGTGGCTTAGCTACCAGTTAACAAATTTAGAGGGCCTTATGGCAACGTACTATAGCAACGATTTTCGTGCTGGTCTTAAAATCATGATGGACGGCGAACCGTACGCGGTTGAAGCCAGCGAATTCGTTAAACCAGGTAAAGGCCAGGCATTCGCACGCGTTAAGCTGCGCCGCCTGCTGACCGGTACCCGTGTTGAGAAAACCTTCAAATCTACTGACTCCGCTGAAGGCGCTGATGTTGTCGATATGAACCTGACTTACCTGTACAACGACGGTGAGTTCTGGCACTTCATGAACAACGAAACCTTCGAGCAGCTGTCTGCGGACGCGAAAGCGATTGGCGACAACGCCAAGTGGCTGCTGGATCAGGCTGAGTGCATCGTTACCCTGTGGAACGGTCAGCCTATCGCGGTTACGCCTCCGAACTTCGTTGAGCTGGAAATCGTTGAAACCGATCCAGGTCTGAAAGGTGATACCGCAGGTACTGGCGGCAAGCCTGCCACCCTGTCTACCGGCGCGGTGGTTAAAGTGCCACTGTTCGTACAGATCGGTGAAGTGATCAAAGTGGATACCCGCTCCGGCGAATACGTATCCCGCGTGAAGTAATTTACGTCATGATTAAAGGCGCAGCGCCCGCTGCGCCTGATTTTGCAGGCAGGGAAGATGAAACGTACCGTTAAAATTCTGCTTCTGTTAGCGTTCTCCAGCGCAATTCTCTCCGGTTGCAACACCGCGCGTGGCGTGGGCGAAGATATTCAGGATCTCGGCCATATCATTTCCCATGCGGCCAGCTAATTCCGTCTAATTTTCCTAAAAATTCTTCCTTTTCCGTCAAACGACAAGATCTTGTCTATTCTTAAGTTGCTATACACAAAATAACTTTGGCTATAAAAGGAAGATATTATGGTTAAGAAAACAATTGCAGCGATCTTTTCTGTTCTGGTGCTTTCTTCGGTACTGACTGCATGTAACACCACCCGTGGCGTAGGGGAAGATATCTCCGACGGTGGTAACGCGATTTCTGGCGCAGCAACTAAAGCTCAGAACTAATGAAAGCGACGGTACGGCAGCTAACTTCACCGTACCGTCAATTCTCCACTTCCTGTAGCGATAAAAACGGGGAGTAACGCGTATCCATATGAAGCTTCATGCGGATATTGCGTTTGTACGTATACACCGTTTTTCCGTTAATGCGCAGATTGCTGGCAATTTTCTGGTTGCTCGCACCATCCATCCACAGGGTCAGTACTCTCTCTTCCTGACGCGTCAGTAACGGTGCCGCCATTTCCGGAAGCTCCGCGCTTACGCATGTCGTTAGCGCGTCGTTTATCACCGCCGCCAGTTTTTCCAGATCGGTATTTTTGGAGAGTGAAGACCATATCGGGAACTGCGCAAGATAATCTGTCATCTCCTGCTCCTGCCCCGATTGCAGCATAATAAAAGGCAATGTTTCGCTGGCAATAAGCAGGGAAGATAGCTGCTGAAAATGGTGTAAATCCTGCCGGAAGCCCGATAAATCAGCGATGACCAGCGCAGGTTTCCATTGCAGGATATGCTCTCTGGCGAGGAAAAGATTATTTACCCCGGTTACGACGAAATGACCCGAAAACAGGTCTGAATGATTGAGCCAGGCTTCAAATCCCGTGCGGGTGAAGTGACAACGGTCAATCAAAAGAATTTTGAACATATAATTTTCGCAGTCGGCTAGTGGTTTGGCTTCCTGCCATCAGAAAGCCTATCATCATAGAGAAGTCGGATGAGTCATAAATGCCTGAACTCCGTGCCTTACTGAGGCTATTTCTTGCCTTAACGTGTTCAGCAGAAAAAGTTTGAAAAAAAATTCCATGCTAACCAAAATATAAGGCGCAACCTCAGCCTTGCGGGACGACCCGTAAGCGCTTCATTCATCGGGGACGGCCCCAACTTGTCGTTAAGTTAAGGAGCCTGATATGTCCTGGATCGTTCTTGTTATTGCCGGTTTGCTCGAAGTGGTATGGGCAATTGGCCTGAAATATACCCACGGTTTTACCCGCCTGACGCCCAGCGTCATCACTATCGCCGCAATGATTGTCAGTATCGTCATGCTGTCATGGGCGATGCGAACCTTGCCAGTCGGAACGGCTTACGCTGTCTGGACTGGAATTGGCGCGGTAGGGGCTGCCATTACCGGCATTCTGCTGCTGGGGGAGTCTGCGAGTCTGGCGCGCATCGCCAGCCTCGCGTTAATCGTCGCGGGTATCATCGGGTTAAAACTCAGTACGCACTAATGCAGCTGTTTTACCCAGATTAATTTCGTCACGTCAAACCCTTGCCGGGTCGCTATGTCCAGCATCTGCTGTTTCATTTCCGTCGAGATCGTTGGCGTGCGGGAGAGGAGCCATAGATAGTTGCGATCCGGCCCACACACCAGCGCATGGCGGTACTCTCTGTCCAGCGCAATGACGTTATACCCGCCATAGAATGGGCCGATGAAAGAGACTTTCATGGCCGCGCGGTTAGACGCGCCGGTGAAATAGGCCTGACCAACTGACTGCTGCCACATCTGGCGATCCGGGTTATAGCCGCGGTTAATGACCCGGATCCCGCCGTCATCCATCGCGCTGTAGCTGACCGTGACTTTTTCTAAGCTCCGTTCGAACTGATGGTCCATTCGGGCGATTTCATACCAGGTGCCGAGGAAGCGCTGTGCGTCGAAATTACTGACTACCGTGACGCCAGGCGGAGGAGTAGGGGAACTGCAAGCAACCACTAAAAACGCGGCTGTTACTGCGGCAATAACAGGCAGAATGCGCATAGGAGTTTCCTTACTGTTTTTTGTTAAGTGTAGATGACAGCAAGGAAAATGCGGGAGATTGTGCAGGGTGTTTTGCCGGGTGGCGGCTTCGCCTTACCCGGCCTACAAAGTTCACGCGTTGTATAGGCCGGGTAAGCGCAGCGCCACCCGGCAATGTTTTACTGTAGCGCCTCGAGGATATGGTATGCCGCCTCAACGCGTGCCGGGTTCGGATAGCTTGTATTCGCGAGCATCACAATACCGATCTGCTTTTCAGGAATAAAGGCCACGTAGCTGCCAAACCCGCCAGTAGAGCCCGTTTTATGGACCCAGGACGCTTTGACCGGGGGAGCCGGTGGATTCACTTCTACCACGGGCAACGGCGCCAGCGCTACCTTACTGTCGCTGCCCTCGACCACCGTGTTGGCCTCCACGGGCCAGTTGAGCATCTCCCAGCCCAGACCCTGATACATTGACCCGATACGCCAGTAGCGCGACTGCGCCAGCGCGATGCCCTGCTTAAGTGAGGCATCAGCAACGTTCTCCGGCGCCATGTTTGCCATGACCCAGTTCGCCATATCCTGCACGTTGGTTTTCACGCCATAGGCTTGTGCATCCAGCATACCCGGCGAAACGCGCACCGCTTTACCGTCACGATAGCCCCAGGCGTAATGCGCCTCTTCCGCTTTCGGCACGTTAATCCAGGTATGGTCCAGCTTGAGCGGCTTAAGGACCCGCGTCGTCATGGCCTGCTCATAGGGCATGCCAGAAGGTTTGACCGCCAGCGCACCAAAAAGACCGATGCTGGCGTTGGCGTAAAGACGCGTTGTGCCAGGCTTCCACTGCGGCTGCCAGTTTTGATAAAAGCGCAGCAGGGAGGCGTTATCCGTGACCTCATTCGGTACCTGTAGCGGCAGGCCGCCAGCGGTGTAGGTGGCGAGATCCAGCATACGAATACCCTGCCACTGCTTGCCCGTCAGCTGTGGCCAGTATCTGGTCACCGGATCGTCCAGCGAAATTTCACCGCGAGCAATGGCATCCCCACCTAAAACGCCGGTGAAGGTTTTACTTATAGAACCCAGCTCGAACAGGGTCTGAGGCGTAACGGATTTATTCGCCGCGATATCGGCCTTGCCAAACGTGTAATAGTGCGGTTTTCCCTGATAAATAACGGCCACCGCCATGCCTGGAACAGACTGGGCTTTCATCAGCGGGGTAACCGTATTCGCGACCACCTCCGCCAGCTGTTTTTCTGACACTGGCGCGGCGAGAGCAGAGCAAGAGATGCCGAGCAGCAGGGCGCAGCAAAGGGATTTTTTCATCATCAGTAATCTTCCGTAATAGCGAGTCAAGGGGATGTCCGGGCCCGTCAGACAGGCGTAGTCTGTTGGATTTGACTGTGCCTGACAAACGGTTAAATTTAGCATTAGCTGTTAATTTTTCTAACGGAAGCGACCATGACGCGAAGCTATCTCCCCCTCAATTCGCTTCGGGCTTTTGAGGCCGCCGCAAGACATCTCAGCTTTACGCATGCGGCCATTGAACTGAACGTGACGCATTCGGCTATTAGCCAGCATGTGAAAACGCTGGAGCAGCACCTGAACTGTCAGCTGTTCATTCGCGTGTCGCGCGGGCTGATGTTGACTACCGAGGGCGAAAATTTACTGCCGGTGCTGAATGATTCGTTCGATCGTATAGCCGGAATGCTGGATCGCTTCGCTAACCATCGTGCGCAGGAGAAGCTGAAAATCGGCGTGGTGGGTACGTTTGCCACCGGGGTCTTATTCTCGCAGCTGGAGGATTTTCGCCGTGGCTATCCACACATCGATCTTCAGCTTTCCACCCATAACAACCGCGTTGATCCGGCTGCCGAAGGGCTTGACTATACGATCCGCTACGGTGGCGGGGCGTGGCACGGTACCGAGGCTGAATTTCTTTGTCATGCGCCGCTCGCGCCGCTATGTACACCTGATATCGCCGCCAGTCTGCACAGTCCGGCCGACATCCTCAGGTTTACGCTGCTGCGCTCCTACCGACGCGACGAGTGGACCGCGTGGATGCAGGCGGCCGGCGAGCATCCCCCTTCGCCAACGCACCGCGTGATGGTATTTGATTCGTCCGTGACCATGCTGGAGGCCGCTCAGGCAGGGGTGGGCATTGCTATTGCGCCTGTCGATATGTTTACCCATCTGTTAGCCAGCGAGCGCATTGTGCAGCCCTTTGCGACGCAGATTGAGCTCGGCAGTTACTGGCTGACCCGATTGCAGTCCCGGGCAGAAACGCCAGCCATGCGCGAATTTTCCCGGTGGCTGGTGGAGAAGATGAAAAAGTAAAAAGCCCGCCGGATGGCGGGCCTGTTCAGTCAGATGGTGACCACGGCAATCAACGTGACGACCGTCAGAATGGTCGCCAGACCGTAGAAGACCCATTTACCGCTTGGCACATGGATTTTCAGATCGTGCATCGCATGGTGGATACGATGCAGACCACACCACAGCGGCAGGACGATCATCAGGAAGATGAACACGCGGCCAATAAAGCTGCTCGCAAAGGCCAGTACGCGCTCATAGCTCAGCGCATCGCCCGGGAACAACCCCAGCGGCAGCATGATCCCGACCAGCAGGATAATGACCGGGGCAATAATGGCGCTCCACATGCCGCCTGCGCCAAACAGCCCCCAGAAGACCGGCTCGTCTGAACGTTTTGGATTTGGATTGATCACAGTAGTCTCCTTACCAGAACAGTGCGACAAACAGAATGACCACAGAGACAACTGCCGTCACTGCCCAGAGCCCTTTAATGACCGGCTCTGGCCCCATTTTTTCGCCTTTTACAATGATGTTCGCTGCTTTTGGCGCCAGTTCAAACCAGGTTTTGGTATGAAGCAGCGCGGCGGCGAGCACAATCAGGTTCAGCACAACGATGATTGGGTTTTGCAGGAAGCCCACAAAACTGGCCCAGGCTTCCGGGCCGTGCTTGAGGGCATAAACCCCGTACAGCAGTTCGAGGCTGAACCAGACCGCGGGAACAGCCGTGCCTTCACGCAGCATATAGAAGCGATAAAACGGCAGTTTTTTCCACCAGGTGGACGGCATTGGCCGCACGTAGGCTTTGCGTTTAGTCGTCATCATGCACTCCTTAGCGTGGTTTCAGGGTAGCGATAAGAAAGTCTTTCGAGCTTTCCACTTTCCCCTGCTGAATAGCGGCGGCCGGGTCGACATGCTTCGGACAGACTTCGGAGCAGTAACCGACAAACGTGCAGGTCCAGACCCCGTTCTGGCTGTTCAGCTGGGCCATACGTTCTTTTTTGCCGTGGTCGCGGCTGTCTTCGTTATAGCGGTGCGCCAGGGTAATGGCGGCCGGGCCGATAAACTCAGGGTTCAGGCCAAACTGCGGACAGGCGGCGTAGCACAGGCCGCAGTTGATGCAGCCGGAGAACTGATGGTATTTCGCCATCTGCGCGGGCGTCTGGGTGTTTGGCCCCTGATCCGGCGTGCGCGGGTTGCCGATGATGTACGGCTTAATCGCTTCGAGGCTTTCGATAAAGTGGGTCATGTCGACCACCAGATCGCGCTCAATCGGGAAGTTGCCCAGCGCTTCAACCTTGATACCTTTGGTGTAATCACGCAGGAAGGTTTTACACGCCAGCTTTGGCACCTTGTTGACCATCATGCCGCAGGAGCCGCAAATTGCCATGCGGCAGGACCAGCGGTAGCTCAGGTCTGGGGCCAGGTTATCTTTGATATAGCCGAGCGCATCCAGCAGGGAGGTTTGCTCGTCGTAAGGGACTTCATAGAAAGCGCTGTGCGGCGCGGCGTCCACTTCCGGATTGTAGCGCACCACTTCAATTTTCAGTTTTTGCATCTCAGCCATTCGCCTTCTCCTTCTTATCGGCGGCTTCTGCTTCTGCACCGTACACGCGTTTCGCCGGTGGCAGCGTGGTGATTTTCACGTCGCTGTAGTCCAGTCGCGTAGTGCCATCCGCATCGCGCCAGGCGAGAGTGTGTTTAAGGAAATTGACGTCGTCACGTTCGGTGCAGCCCTCATCCAGGCGCTGGTGCGCGCCGCGGGACTCTTTACGCGCCAGGGCGGAATGGGCCATACACTCTGCGACGTTCAGGCCGTGGCCCAGTTCAATGGTATAAAGCAGATCGGTATTGAAGACGCTGGAGGTGTCGGTGACACGCACGCGCTTGAAGCGTTCCTGGAGTTCCGCCAGCTTGTCGACGGTTTTCTGCATCAGCTCTGGCGTACGGTAGATCCCGCAGCCTTCTTCCATCGACAGCCCCATTTCGTCGCGGATCTTCGACCAGTTTTCGTTACCTTCCTGGTTCACCAGGTCTTTCAGGCGTTTTTCGACGTCTGCAACCTGCGCATCCAGCGCCGCGCTGTTAGCTTCACCTGCCGTTGCGGCACGCTCCATCGCACGTTCGCCCGCCATGCGACCAAAGACCACCAGCTCAGCCAGCGAGTTCGAGCCCAGACGGTTTGCGCCGTGCAGACCGACGGAGGAACACTCGCCCACCGCAAACAGCCCTTTGATGCGGGTTTCGCACTGCTGGTCGGTTTCGATACCGCCCATGGTGTAGTGCGCGGTTGGACGCACCGGGATCGGCTCTTTCACCGGATCGACGCCCACATAGGCTTTCGCCAGCTCGCAGATAAACGGCAGACGCTCCAGCAGTTTCTTCTCGCCGAGATGACGCAGGTCGAGATGCACCACGTCGCCGCGCGGCGTTGAGATGGTGTTGCCTTTGCGCCACTCGTGCCAGAAAGCCTGAGAAACTTTGTCGCGTGGGCCGAGTTCCATGTATTTGTTTTTCGGCTCGCCAAGCGGGGTTTCCGGACCCATGCCGTAATCCTGCAAATAGCGATAGCCGTTTTTGTTGACCAGAATACCGCCTTCACCGCGGCAGCCTTCCGTCATCAGTATGCCGGAGCCCGGCAGGCCGGTTGGGTGATACTGGACGAACTCCATATCACGCAGCGGGACGCCGTGGCTGAGTGCCATGCCCATACCGTCACCGGTGACGATGCCGCCGTTGGTGTTGTAGCGGTATACGCGACCCGCACCGCCCGTTGCCATCACCACCGCCTTAGCGCGGATCTGGACAAGCGTGCCTTCCATCATGTTCATCGCCACCAGTCCGCGCGCATGACCGTCGTCGACCAGAATGTCGAGAACGAAATGTTCGTCAAAGCGCTGGATTTGTGGGAACTGGAGGGAGGTCTGGAACAGGGTGTGCAGCATGTGGAAGCCGGTCTTATCGGCGGCAAACCAGGTGCGTTCGATCTTCATGCCACCGAAGCGGCGGACGTTGACGCTCCCGTCCGGACGGCGGCTCCACGGGCATCCCCACTGTTCCAGCTGGGTCATTTCCGTTGGGCAATGGTGCACGAAGTAATCAACGACATCCTGTTCGCAAAGCCAGTCGCCCCCTGCAACCGTGTCGTGGAAATGGTATTCGAAGCTGTCATGATCCTGCGCGACGGCGGCGGATCCTCCTTCTGCGGCTACCGTGTGGCTGCGCATCGGATAGACTTTTGAAATCAATGCGATTTTAGCGTTCGGATTGGCTTGTGCCGCAGCAATTGCAGCGCGTAATCCAGCCCCGCCAGCGCCTATTACGGCAAGATCGGCTTGAAAAGTTTGCACGACATTCCTCCAGATTTTTGTTTTCCCGCAACGGGATGAACTAAAGGACGTTCACCTGCCCGAACGGGCGATTGCGGAAGCGATTCCACTGCTCCTTTATGGGTAAAACAGTATAACCGCGTAGAAGTGAGGGAAATTTGACGTGTTCGATTTTTTTGCTGTTCTGTGCGGTGATTTATCATCGTGATTAATGAATGGCGTCACAGTATTTCTCTGTGCAATGAAAAAGGACTTTTACTGTGCAAAATTTGTCTCTGCCCCGGCTTACGAGTAGACTTCGTGCCCTTGTCTGAAAACGGAGAAATAACTCATGAGCGAAACGGCCACCTGGCAGCCGAGCGCATCCATTCCAAACCTGCTAAAGCGCGCAGCAATTATGGCGGAGATCCGCCGTTTCTTTGCCGATCGCGGCGTCCTGGAGGTGGAAACGCCGTGCATGAGTCAGGCGACGGTCACGGATATTCATCTGGTCCCGTTTGAAACCCGTTTTGTTGGCCCAGGCCACTCTCAGGGCATGAATCTGTATCTGATGACCAGCCCGGAATACCATATGAAGCGTCTGCTGGCGGCCGGGTGTGGTCCGGTCTATCAGCTGTGCCGTAGCTTCCGTAATGAAGAGATGGGCCGACACCATAATCCGGAATTCACCATGCTGGAGTGGTACCGCCCGCACTACGACATGTATCGTCTGATGAACGAAGTTGACGATCTGCTGCAACAGGTGCTGGATTGCGCGGAAGCTGAAACGCTCTCCTATCAGCAGGCCTTCCAGCGCCATCTGGAAATCGATCCGCTGTCGGCTGATAAAACACAGCTGCGTGAAGTGGCGGCAAAACTGGATCTGAGCAACGTGGCGGATAGCGAAGAGGATCGCGACACGCTGCTGCAACTGCTGTTCACCTTTGGTGTTGAACCGCAGATTGGCAAAGATCGTCCGACGTTTGTCTATCACTTCCCGGCCAGCCAGGCCTCACTGGCGCAGATCAGCACCGAAGATCACCGCGTGGCGGAGCGTTTTGAGGTGTATTTCAAAGGCATCGAGCTGGCGAACGGTTTCCACGAGCTGACCGACGCGCGCGAACAGCAGCAGCGTTTCGAGCAGGATAACCGCAAGCGCAACGCGCGCGGTCTGCCGCAGCAGCCGATTGATACTCATCTGCTGGAAGCGCTTAAAGCCGGTCTGCCGGACTGCTCCGGCGTGGCGCTGGGTGTGGATCGCCTGGTCATGCTGGCGCTGGGTGCCGAGCACCTGGGCGATGTGATTGCCTTTACGGTCGATCGCGCCTGAAAAAATGCCGAGTGGCGCTGCGCTTACCCGGCCTGCTCGGTCATTTAACTCTGCCACATTAAAAACTGCTCATTTCTCTCTATACGGGTCTTTTTCTTAATTTGACTCGGATAGCCACATTGTTTGTCTGGTCATCTGCTACCATCCGCGCAGTTTAATTCCGTTTCGGATGGTTATATGTCTCACTCACTCAAAAAAATGACCCTTACCGGGCTCATTCTGATGATTTTTACGTCAGTCTTTGGCTTTGCCAATAGCCCGTCCGCGTTTTATCTGATGGGCTACAGCGCGACGCCGTTTTATATCGTTTCCGCTCTGTTCTTCTTTATCCCGTTTGCGCTGATGATGGCGGAGATGGGCTCGGCGTACCGGAAAGAAGAAGGCGGCATCTATTCGTGGATGAACAACAGCGTCGGTCCGCGTTACGCGTTTATCGGTACGTTCATGTGGTTTTCATCCTACGTCGTCTGGATGGTCAGCACGGCGGCCAAGGTTTGGGTGCCGTTCTCAACGTTTCTCTTCGGTGCGGATAAAACGCAGGTCTGGTCTCTGGCGGGGCTGAGCTCCACGCAGGTGGTCGGTATTCTGGCAGTGTGCTGGATGGTGGTGGTCACCCTGGTGGCCTCGAAAGGCATCAACAAAATTGCCCGTATCACTGCCGTTGGCGGTATTTCCGTGATGTGCCTGAACCTGGTGCTGCTGCTGGTCAGCATCGCCATTCTGTGCCTGAACGGCGGGCATTTCGCACAGGAAGTCAACTTCGTTTCATCGCCTAATCCGGGTTACCAGTCCGGGCTGGCCATGCTCTCCTTCGTGGTGTTTGCCATCTTTGCTTACGGTGGAATTGAAGCCGTGGGCGGGCTGGTCGACAAAACCGAAAATCCGGAAAAGAACTTCGCTAAAGGCATTATCTTTGCCGCCATCGTCATTTCCATTGGCTACTCACTGGCGATTTTCCTCTGGGGCGTCAGCACCAACTGGCAGCAGATGTTAAGTAATAACACCACCAACCTCGGCAACATTACCTACGTGCTGATGAAAAGCCTGGGGGTGACGCTGGGCAACGCCATGGATCTCGCGCCGGAAACGTCGGCCACCCTGGGGATCTGGTTTGCGCGGATTACTGGCTTGTCGATGTTCCTCGCCTATACTGGCGCATTCTTCACGCTGATCTACTCGCCGCTGAAAGCGATTATTCAGGGGACGCCAAAGGCGCTGTGGCCCGCACGTATGACGCAGCTGAACGCTGCCGGTATGCCTGCCAACGCGATGTGGATGCAGTGCCTGCTGGTGTGCGTGTTCATTCTGCTGGTGTCCTTCGGCGGTGATACCGCGTCGGCGTTCTATAACAAGCTGACCCTGATGGCGAACGTATCGATGACGCTTCCGTATCTGTTCCTGACCCTGGCGTTCCCGTTCTTTAAGGCGAAGCGGGATCTGGAGCGGCCGTTTGTGATCTTCAAAACCCGCGCGGCGACGCTGCTGGCGACCACTGTTGTGGTGCTGGTCGTCGCGTTCGCCAACATCTTTACCGTCATTCAGCCCGTGGTTGAGGCAAATGACTGGAACAGCACGCTGTGGATGGTTGGCGGACCGATCTTCTTCTCGCTGCTGGCAATGGGGATTTATGAGCATTACCGTCGTCGCTCGACGGCCTGTGTAGCAGAAGTGGCGTAAAGGATTGACCCCCTCCCGACGGGGAGGGGGAAAGGATTACAAACTTCCCGCCGGGCGCGTACGCGCCGCTGACGTCAACGTTCTTCCCGTCTTACGTCCGTCCAGCGTTTCCAGACGCATCTGGAACGGTGGGAACGGCATATCAATTCCGTGCTCGCGGAAGCCAGCCAGAATCAACTGGTGGATCTCATGGCGCAGCGGCATACGGTGTCCCATCTCGGCGGCGTAGATACGCAGCTCGAAAATCTGGATCCCCTGCTGCAAATCAACCAGGAACACTTCCGGCGGCGGGTTGTCGATTACCAGCGAACAGCGTTCAGCAGCCGTATAGAGGATCTGCGTCACCTCTTCGCTGTTGGCATCCGACGGAGCGGGTACGGTCAGCACCACACGCGTGACGGAGTCGGACAGCGACCAGTTGATAAACTGCTCGGTGATAAACGCCTTGTTCGGGACGATGATCTCTTTACGGTCCCAGTCGCTGATGGTGGTGGCGCGGGTGTTGATCCTGGTGACGCTGCCGGTGAGATCGCGGATGGTCACCGTATCGCCAATTCGAATCGGCTTTTCAAACAGAATGATCAGACCAGAAACGAAGTTGGCAAAAATCTCCTGTAAACCAAAGCCCAGGCCTACGGTCAGGGCGGCAACCAGCCATTGCAGTTTTGACCATTCGATACCAATCATCGAGAAGCCAACCAGCCCACCAAACAGCATGATTAAATACTTGGTGATAGTGGTGATCGCATAGCCCGTGCCGGGGGTTAAATCCAGATGCTGCAACAGCGCCAGCTCCAGCAGGGCAGGGAAGTTACGGATCAGCTGCGTGGTGATGATCAGCACCAGAATCGCAATCAGCACGGCCCCTAAGGTGATGGGCTCCAGGCTTTCGACCCCCTGCACCGTGGACGTCACATCCCATAAAGAGATGTTCTCCAGGAAGCCAAACGCGGAGTGGATTTCCGACCACAGGAAGATCACCGACAGCAGGGCAACCAGCATCAGAATTGAGCGTACCAGCCGCAGGGACTGGGTACTGATCGCATCCAGATCCAGTTCGACGTCATCGGCGTCTGTGGTCCCTTCGGTGCTGTTGATGTGGTTCGGCTCTTCTTCACCCCGCGCGCGCTGGGCCAGAATTTCTGCGCGACGGTGTTTGGCACGGTCAAACGCCAGACGACGACGCTGGATCAGCATGCCGCGGCGAATAACATGGTAGACCACCAGCAGCAGGAACCAGATAGCCACCGACGTTTCCAGTCGGGCGAGCAGCGCCTGCGCCGTGGCGAGATAACCGACCGCTGCCGCCAGCATCGCCGCCAGCGGCGCGCTGAGCAGCAGGTTCCACAGCAGACGGTTAAACATGTTATCGCCGCTGCCGGTCTTGTCGAGATAGAGCGGGATCCCGGCGCGTTTCAGGCTGAGCGTCACTACCGCTAACGCTCCGCAGATCAGCATAAAGCACAGCCGTCCCAGCGAGCCGGAGAACTCCCGGTCATTGAGATTATCGAACATGATCAACGCCATAATCAGCGGCACAATCAGCCCGATACTCATCAGGTAGTAACGCATCGCCCGCGCAACGCGATTACGCGGCCAGCCAAAGTGAGCGATGAACAGACCATTTGGCCGCGCAAACGTGGCGCAAATCATCACCACCCACAGCAGCGGAACGGTGGCGGTCACGCCATCGCCAATCGCGACGGCAAGCGGGTAGGGCCAGGCTTCACGCAGGCCGTATCCGAGCGTCATCCACAGCACCGGCAGCGGAGACGCGACCAGAATTGACCAGAACACAGTACGCAAGGTCAGCCAGAAGTGATCCTGGGTTACTTTTCCCACTCGGGCGCTGGAGCGCTCAAGGAAACGGGTGAAGTGACGACGGGAATAAATACTGAAGCCCACCAGAATCAGCGCCCCCAGCAGCGGGAAGATGGTCTCCTTGCTGGTTATCATCATTACGCTGGCGAGGCCCAGCTGGCTGAAGGTGTCCAATGAAATGAGGCGGCGCAGATCCTGCACAATCTCAATCGGCCAGGCGAAGGTCATCGGCCGCACGTCGGACGTCCAGAAAAGGTAACGGTGCGTGGCTTCGTTGACCTCTTTCAGCGCATCCTCCAGCTGGCTATTCGAGACTTTCAGCTTAGTCAGCTCAAGGATCAGCGTATCGCCTCCCTGCAACAGGGAATTGAGCAGTTCGCGCTGGGTGCGCAGTTGCGCTTCCAGAATACGACTTTGCTCGCCGGTGAGCGGCTGTCCGTCAGCCTGACGGATCTGGCGGATTTGCGGCTGCTTGTTGAGGAGATCTTCATAATGAAGACGCTGAACGCGCAGCTGCGCCATCTCCGTATCAAGCTGCTGCGGTTTTGGCATCTCTGGCAGACGAGCCACCTGCGCGCGTAACGCTTCGCCCAACAGGTTAGACGAGCCAAGCCACTGGGACTGTTCACGCAGCGTGTTGAGCGCCTGACGAACCTGGAGGGTTTGATTGGTGGCCTGACGCTGCTGCGAGGCCACCAAATCCATGCGCTGCGCCTGCTGATTCAGCGCGGCAGAAAGCTCGCGGTTAACCTTAAACTGGGCGACGATGCTGTCGGGCAGGTTAGCACTGTTTTCGGCCAGTAACTCGGTGCTTTCCAGCGCACGTTCAGCTTCACGCTGACGCTGGCTGTTGAGTTGATTTCTCAGCGCCTGGAGATATGCATCCAGCTGCTGGCTCTGCTTCTGCGCCAGCTCGGAACGCATCCGCGACAGCTCCTGGCGGTTGTTAGCGGAAAGCTGCGCCAGCTCCAGTTCATCAACCAGCGCTTTTAGTCTGGCGGATTCCGCCTGTAACCCAAGATTTTGCGCCTGATTCTGCGGTGTGCTGCCTGTCTGCGTCCCGATGCGACGTTCCACCTCATTTAACTGACGGCGGGCATCGGTTTGCTGCTGTGGAAGCTGGCTGAGGGAATCGGCAATTTCACGCGCCCGTTCCTGCTCCTGCTGCGCCAGCCGGCTTTTTTCCAGCAGCTGGCTGCTGACTTGCAGGATCTCCTGATTCAGCGCCTCGGACGTCATCCCCGCGGGGACCTGGCGTGGTTCATCGCGCAGGTTGTTTAGCTGCGAGCGCAGGGTCTGAGAGAGTTTGGGGAAGTTGTCGATAACCTGCTGGTACTGCTGCGCGCGCTCAAGGGAACCCTTTCGTTCCTCAAGCGCGTTCAGTGCAGACTGGAGCGACTCAACGGTCTCCGGCTGAGCGGGTTTCGCCGCTTTTGCCTGCTCCAGCTCCTGGGTTATCTGTTTGGCGTCAGGGGCCGTCGCTGCGTACGCCCCCATGCTGAGGCACCAGGCCATCAGTAATACGATAATCGGGCGCACGTCAGCGATCCTTCTGTTGTTAGCCTTCGTCTTTTTTGTCGTCAACCAGCGGGCTGGCGTCGTGCTCGGCTTTGATCTCTTCTTCCGGCAACGGGGCAGGCGCAACCTCTGGCGTCACAAAGACCTCCGTCGATACTGCCAGAGGCTGGCCGAGTTTGGTCACGGACAGGCTTTCCAGCTCGTCGACCAGGTTAACTTTGCCCGGTGCGAACAGGTTGATGACCGTTGAGCCCAGCTTGAAGCGACCCATTTCCTGACCTTTCAGCAGGGCCACAGAACCTTCTTCTTCGCCGGCAGGCCAGGTCCAGCGCTTGATCACGCCTTCGCGCGGCGGCGTAATGGTGCCCGCCCAGACGGTTTCGATGCTGCCTACAATGGTAGCACCCACCAGAATCTGCGCCATTGGGCCAAATTCAGTATCAAACAGGCAGATGACGCGCTCGTTACGGGCAAACAGGTTAGGAACGTTTTGCGCCGTCAGGTGGTTTACAGAGAACAGATCCCCCGGCACGTAGATCATCTCGCGCAGAATACCATTACACGGCATATGCACGCGGTGGTAGTCGCGTGGGGAGAGATAGGTGGTCGCGAAATTCCCGTTACGGAACAGATCGGCCATTATGTAGTTACCGGCCAGCAGCGCTTCCAGGCTGTAGTTATGGCCTTTTGCCTGCAAAATTTTGTCGTCTTCAATTTTACCCAGCTGGCTGATCACGCCGTCCGCTGGCATCACCAGCACGTTCGGGTCGGTATTCAGCGGGCGCACTTCGTCGCGCAGCGGACGCACAAAAAATTCGTTGAAGGTGCGGTAGCTTGCCGTATCCGGCTTCTGCGCTTCTTTCATGTCGACCTTGTAGTATTTCACGAACAGGTCGATGACCAGTTTGGTCAGCCAGCCCGCTCGTTTGCTCGCGCCCCAGCCCGCCAGGCGAGTGAGCCACAGTTTCGGCAGAATGTATTGAAGCGAAAGTTTAAATGAGTTTAACAAGGTAGCCTCCAGGCCATTGTTTTGTCGTTCCTGATCCGGCATTACGCTGCCGGAACCTGAAAAAAGGGGACGATTTTAGCGACGCTTAGCTTAGTTGTCAGTTATCAGAATCAGAAAAGTTTTTACGCGTTTTTACCTGGTCCATGCTTTCGAGAATACGGTGGTAATTTTCGAAACGGGTTTCCGCAATTTCTCCGTTCTCTACCGCTTCGCGGATAGCGCAGCCCGGATCGTTGTCATGTTTACAGTCGCGGTATTTGCAAGCGCCTAAATAGTCATGGAATTCGACAAATCCGTTAAAGATTTGTTCCGGCTCGAGGTGCCAGAGACCAAACTCACGCACGCCCGGGGAGTCAATCACATCGCCACCGTGCGGGAAGTGATAGAGACGTGAGGCAGTGGTGGTGTGCTGGCCCAGGCCCGAGACGTCAGACACATCGTTGGTCAGGATCTCCTGCTGAAGGCCGAGCAGGTTGTTAAGCAGGCTCGATTTACCTACGCCGGACTGCCCCGCAAAGATGCTGATGCGGTCGGTCAGCGCACCTTCTAACGGCTTCAGGCCATCTTTGGTGCGGCTGGAAACCATCAACACGCGATAGCCAATGTTGCGGTAAATATCCATCTGCTCATTTACAAAGGCCATGGCCTCGTCATCCAGCAGATCGATTTTATTCAGCACGATGAGCGGCTCAACCTGTAGCGTTTCGCAGGCCACCAGATAACGGTCAATAATATTGAGCGAAAGCTCAGGCAAAATCGCCGAAACGATCACTATCTGGTTGATGTTGGCGGCAATAGGCTTCACGCCGTCGTAGAAATCCGGACGGGTCAGAACCGACGTGCGTTCATGCACGGCTTCAACGATACCTTTAACCGTTACCCCTTCCGCCGCCTCTTTGCCTGGACGCCAGACCACGCGGTCACCGGTCACCAGGGAACGGATGGTGCGACGGATATTGCAACGGTGGATATCCCCGTCGGCGGATTCGACATCGGCGTGCATGCCGAAGCGGCTAATCACAACGCCTTCTGTCGCTTCGCCAAACAGGTTGTCGTCGTAATCGGGCTTCTCCGTAGTGGTTTTAAGACGGCGCTGGTGATTTGCATTCACGCGGCGCTGCTGCCCTTTGGAGAGTTTATTTTTACTCAATCGCGCTGGCTCCTGGTCGCCCGTAGCGGGCAAAACCTCTATGATACACTCTAATTAATACTAGTTAACCTGCTACTGCCGGTTATGCGAGAAGGGTGGAAAATAACATGAGCGCGGACGAAAACAACCTGATTTGGATCGATCTGGAGATGACCGGCCTGGATCCCGAGCGCGATCGCATTATTGAGATCGCCACACTGGTCACCGATGCCAATCTCAATATTCTGGCGGAAGGCCCAACGATTGCCGTTCACCAGTCCGATGACCAGCTTGCGCTGATGGATGAGTGGAACGTGCGTACCCATACCGGCAGCGGGCTGGTGGAACGCGTGAAGGCCAGCACCCTGGGCGACCGCGAAGCGGAGCTGGCGACGCTTGAATTTCTGAAGCAGTGGGTGCCGGCAGGAAAATCGCCTATCTGTGGCAACAGCATTGGTCAGGATCGTCGTTTCCTGTTTAAGTACATGCCGGAGCTGGAGTCCTACTTCCACTACCGCTATCTGGATGTGAGCACCCTGAAAGAGCTGGCCCGTCGCTGGAAACCGGAAATTCTCGACGGCTTTACAAAGCAGGGGACGCACCAGGCGATGGACGACATCCGTGAGTCTGTTGCGGAGCTGGCGTACTATCGCGAAAACTTCATTAAGCTCTGATTTTGCGATCCGGCGCCTTGCGTGGCCGGGTTTTTGTCGCTAAATTGTTCAGCTTGCCGATTAAATAAGCACTTGAACTGAATTTCAAAAAAATCGCTTTGAGGGGGGTTGCAGCTAAACGGATTTCTCGTATAATGCGCCTCCCGTAACGACAGAGAATTACACGTTACGACAGCAACAAAAGCAGTACAGATTTGCGGGAATAGCTCAGTTGGTAGAGCACGACCTTGCCAAGGTCGGGGTCGCGAGTTCGAGTCTCGTTTCCCGCTCCAAAATTTGAAAAGTATCGCAAGATACGCCAGCACCAGAACACCCAAGCGGGAATAGCTCAGTTGGTAGAGCACGACCTTGCCAAGGTCGGGGTCGCGAGTTCGAGTCTCGTTTCCCGCTCCAAAATTTGAAAGTATCGCAAGATACGCATAGCACCAGAACACCCAAGCGGGAATAGCTCAGTTGGTAGAGCACGACCTTGCCAAGGTCGGGGTCGCGAGTTCGAGTCTCGTTTCCCGCTCCAAATTCTTCTTCATCTCCAGATTATCCACAGCGAAGTGCTTCGTTGGGGACGTTTTCTATTATGTCTGAAATACTCTTGTGAACAGAGTTATCCACAGAAGCCGTGTTAAAACCAGTCTGTACGAAATGTTAGCAGGGTGAATAATATCTTCGTAATTCCCTGTAATTTATGAAGAAAATTTGATTTCAAAATGTTATTGAGATCACTTGACCTGTTTGCCAGAGCTGATGGCGCCTGAATTCTTATTTTTATTCACAGCCTGTGAATATATCACACATCCCGCGGCAGCCCTTTTTCAATCACCCTGACCAGGCGCTGTTTCTTCGGTAACTGCACTTCAACCACACCCGCATTTCGCTTCTCAATTTGCTGCGCAATCGCCCATTCTATGTGCTCATCAAGAAGTGGGTGCTCACCTCTACGACTTTCGAGCGCCTGAAGATTTGCTTCATCCCACGGGGCATTCCCCAGCGCAACAGCCACATTACGCAGCCAGCGCAGGTGGCCGATACGACGTATGGCGGAACCCTCCGTCACCTTCAGGAACCAGGCTTCGCTCCAGGCGAACAGTTCGATCAACTGCGGGGCATGTAACGCCTTGCGCGGACTGAAGTCTTCTTCGTCCGTCAACTGTGAATAACGGTTCCACGGACAAATCAGCTGACAGTCATCACAGCCGTAGATGCGGTTGCCGATAAGCGGACGAAATTCCTCTGGAATGGCGCCTTCCAGCTCGATAGTGAGATAAGAGATACAGCGGCGCGCATCAACGGTATACGGTTCGACAATAGCGCCCGTTGGGCAGATGGTCATACAGGCCACACAGCGACCACAGCCTTCTTCCACCGGACCGTCTACCGGCAGGGGTAAATCAATCAGCAGTTCACCCAGGAAAAAGAATGAGCCCGCGTCGCGGCTTAAGATAAGTGAGTGCTTACCTGTCCAGCCGAGCCCGGCTTTTTCGGCGATCGGGCGCTCAAGAATAGGCGCAGAATCGACAAAGGGTCTAAAATTCAGCGAAACACAGTGCTGCTGAATGGTTTCCCCGAGCTTTTTTAGACGGTTGCGCAGAAGTTTATGGTAGTCACGTCCCAGAGCGTATCGGCTGACGTAACCCAGCGAAGGATTTTTTAGCGTGCGCGCAAAGGCCGCGTTAGCAGGCAGATAGTTCATGCGTACGCTAATAACGCGCAGCGTACCCGGCAACAGCTCGTGGGGGCGGGCACGCATCATACCGTGACGCGCCATCCACTCCATCTCGCCGTGGTATTGTTTATCCAGCCATGCCTGGAGCTTAGGCTCGCTGGCAGAGAGGTCGGTGTCAGTAATACCGACCTTCTGGAAGCCCAGTTCAGCACCCCACTGTTTTATTTTTTGCGCTAATTCATTGAGATTGAGGGGCTGTGACATGACGGACCATACTGTGAAGAAAAACCCCGCAAGTATACCACATTCCATCTGGCATGCGGATGACCTCCGTCGGGCCGAGAAAGAGGCCGCAGATAGCCTGGGCATTACCCTTTACGAACTGATGCAGCGCGCGGGCGAGGCGGCGTTTAACGTGGCGCGTACGGCTTATCCGAATGCTTCGCACTATCTGATCCTGTGCGGGCACGGCAATAACGGTGGCGATGGTTATGTGGTGGCTCGTCTTGCGGTGGCGGCGGGGCTGCGCGTCACCCTGCTGGCGCTGGAGAGCGACAAGCCGTTACCGGAAGAAGCAGGCATGGCGAGAGAGGCCTGGCTGAATGCGGGGGGCATTATTCATGCGCCTGATATCGTCTGGCCCGAGGATGTCGACGTGATTGTTGATGGTCTGCTGGGGACGGGACTGATGCGCGCGCCTCGCGATGACGTCGCCGCGCTGATTACGCGCGCTAATGCGCACCCCGCCCCGGTGGTAGCGCTGGATATTCCCTCCGGCCTGATGGCGCAAACAGGCGTGACGCCGGGCGTGTCGATTGAGGCGGCGCGCACCGTGACCTTTATCGCCCTGAAGCCGGGTTTACTGACCGGTAAAGCGCGGGATGTCGTGGGCACGTTACACCACAACGCCCTGGGGCTGGAAAACTGGCTGGCCGGACAGGATACCCACATCACCCGCTTTGATGCCTCCCTGCTTGCACAGTGGCTGCCGCCGCGCCGTCCCACGTCCCATAAGGGCGACCATGGCCGACTGCTGATTATCGGCGGCGATCGCGGCACGGCAGGTGCGATTCGTATGACAGGAGAGGCCGCGTTGCGCAGCGGCGCCGGATTAATACGCGTGCTGACCCGCAGCGAAAACATCCCGCCCATTATTACCGCGCGGCCGGAGCTGATGGTCCACGAGCTTACCCCGCAGGCGATTGAAGAGGGTCTTGAGTGGGCGGACGTGGTGGTCATTGGTCCGGGCCTGGGTCAGCAGGAGTGGGGTAAACAGGCCCTGCAAAAGGCCGAGAATTTTCGTAAACCGATGCTCTGGGATGCCGACGCGCTTAACCTTCTGGCAATAAACCCGGATAAGCGTCACAATCGCATTCTGACGCCGCACCCCGGCGAAGCCGCACGGCTGCTTAACAGTAGCGTGGCAGAAATTGAAAGCGATCGCTTACTTTCAGCCCAACGTCTGGTAAAACGTTACGGAGGTGTTGCCGTTTTGAAAGGGGCGGGGACCGTTATCGCCAGCGATGGTGCGATGGGCATCGTTGATGCCGGTAATGCAGGCATGGCGAGCGGCGGCATGGGCGATGTGCTCTCTGGCATCATTGGCGCATTGCTCGGACAGAAACTTCCCCTTTATGATGCAGCCTGTGCCGGCTGCGTGGCCCACGGTGTGGCGGCTGACAGGCTGGCTGCTTGTTACGGAACGCGCGGAATGCTGGCCACCGATCTTTTTTGCACGCTGCGGCGTGTTGTTAACCCGGATGTGATTGACGTAGAAAATGACTAATCGAGCGATTCCTTTACCTGATGAACAAGCCACTTTAGATCTCGGCAAGCGCGTGGCGCAGGCCTGTCAGGGGGCGACCGTCATTTATCTGTATGGTGATTTAGGCGCGGGTAAAACAACCTTCAGCCGTGGCTTTTTGCAGGCGTTAGGCCATAACGGGAACGTAAAAAGCCCGACCTACACGCTGGTAGAACCGTACACGCTTGAAAATATCATGGTGTACCACTTTGATTTATATCGTCTTGCGGATCCTGAGGAGCTGGAATTTATGGGGATCCGCGATTACTTTGCCAACGACGCCATCTGCCTGGTGGAGTGGCCGCAACAAGGTGCGGGTGTGCTGCCTGACCCGGATGTCGAAATTCACTTAGATTACCAGGCACAAGGGCGTGAGGCGCGCATCAGTGCGGTTTCCTCATCAGGCTGTTCCTTACTGGCGCGTTTAGCCGGTTGAGCGTAGGGATAACGGGATGATTAATCGCGTTAAAGGTTGGGTGCTGGCTGCCACGGTCCTGCTGTGCGCGCAGGCCGGGGCGGCCAGCCTCTCGGATATTCAGGTGTCGAATGGCGATAGCCAGGCCCGTATTACGTTCAGCTTTATGGGCGATCCTGAATATGCTTTCTCACAAATCGACAGCCGCAGCGTGGCGCTCGATATTAAACAGACCGGGGTGATCCAGGGGCTGCCGCTCCAGTTCAGCGGCAACAATCTGGTGAAAAGCATCCGTTCGGGGACGCCGAAGGATGCACAGTCTCTGCGTCTGGTGGTCGATCTCACCGAAAAGGGCAAGACGAAGGCGGTTAAGCAGCAAAACGGCGCCAATTATACGGTGGTCTTTACCATTAATGCTGATGTTCCGCCCCCGCCACCGCCTGCACCTGTTGTAGCAAAACGCGTGGAGGCGCCGGTTTATACCCCAAGGCCGTCTGAGCCAGCCCGTAATCCGTTTAAATCACAAAATGACCGACTTACCGCCGTGACCAGCAGCAACACGGTGACGCGTCCGGCGGTCAGCGCGCGGCGTACGCCGGTCAGTGGCGACAAAGTGATTATCGCCATCGACGCCGGACACGGCGGGCAAGATCCTGGCGCGATTGGCCCGGGCGGCACGCGGGAGAAAAACGTCACTATCGCCATCGCCCGTAAGCTGCGTGCGCTTCTGAATGACGATCCGATGTTTAAAGGGGTCATGACCCGCGACGGAGACTACTTTATTTCAGTGATGGGACGCTCGGATGTGGCGCGTAAGCAAAACGCCAACTTCCTGGTGTCGATTCACGCGGATGCTGCGCCGAACCGTAACGCCACCGGCGCGTCGGTATGGGTGCTGTCGAACCGTCGCGCCAACAGTGAAATGGCGAACTGGCTTGAAGAGCACGAGAAGCAGTCTGAACTGTTAGGCGGGGCAGGCGATGTGCTGGCAAACAGCCAGGCCGATCCGTATCTCAGCCAGGCGGTGTTGGATTTACAGTTCGGTCATTCTCAGCGCGTCGGGTATGATGTCGCCACTAACGTACTGAGCCAGCTGCAAAGCATTGGATCGCTGCATAAGCGTCGCCCTGAGCATGCAAGCCTCGGTGTCCTGCGTTCGCCGGATATTCCGTCGATTCTGGTAGAGACGGGCTTTATCAGTAACAACGGCGAAGAGCGCCTGTTGGGCAGCGACAGCTATCAGCAGCAAATTGCCGAAGCGATTTATAACGGTCTGCGTAAATACTTTGACGCGCATCCGCTTCAGTCTGCTCCGCAGGGCGGGGCCGCCCAGACGGCAAGCGCCGCGCTGCCGGGTGAGATGACCGCGACTAATTAAGGAGAGTTCATGCCGATTCAGGTTCTACCGCCGCAGCTCGCGAACCAAATCGCCGCCGGTGAGGTGGTGGAACGCCCTGCGTCGGTGGTGAAGGAACTGGTGGAAAACAGCCTCGATGCAGGGGCGACCCGCATTGATATTGATATCGAACGTGGGGGCGCAAAGCTTATCCGCATTCGTGATAACGGCTGTGGCATCAAAAAGGACGAGCTGGCGCTGGCGCTGGCGCGTCATGCCACCAGTAAAATTGCCTCACTTGACGATCTGGAAGCGATTATCAGCCTGGGTTTTCGCGGCGAAGCGCTGGCCAGTATCAGCTCCGTTTCCCGCTTAACGTTGACCTCCCGCACGGCCGACCAGCAGGAAGCCTGGCAGGCCTACGCCGAAGGGCGTGATATGGACGTCACGGTTAAACCTGCGGCGCACCCGGTAGGCACCACGCTTGAAGTGCTGGATCTCTTCTATAACACGCCCGCCCGGCGCAAGTTTATGCGAACCGAGAAGACCGAATTCGGACATATCGACGAGATCATCCGCCGCATCGCGCTGGCGCGCTTTGATGTCACCATCAACCTCAGCCATAACGGTAAGGTGATGCGCCAGTACCGCGCGGTGGCGGAGGGTGGACAAAAGGAGCGTCGGTTGGGCGCCATCTGCGGCACACCGTTTCTGGAAAAAGCACTGGCCATTGAGTGGCAGCATGGCGATCTGGCCCTGCGCGGCTGGGTTGCCGATCCGAACGCCAGCAGCGCCGCGTTCGCAGAAATCCAGTATTGCTACGTCAACGGCCGCATGATGCGCGACCGCCTGATTAACCACGCTATTCGACAGGCCTGCGAAGATAAGCTCGGCGCCGATCAACAGCCCGCCTTTGTGCTTTATCTGGAGATCGACCCGCACCAGGTTGACGTTAACGTGCACCCCGCCAAGCACGAGGTGCGTTTCCACCAGTCGCGCCTGGTGCATGATTTCATCTACCAGGGCGTTGCCGCTGTATTGCAGCAGCAGGCAAAGCCAGAGTTGCCGCTGGCAAAAGAAGAGCCCGCGCCGCGCCCACTGCCGGAAAACCGCGTGGCGGCCGGGCGTAACCATTTTGCCGAACCGGCGGTCGCGCGCGAGCCGGCTGCTCCACGTTTATCCCCGGCGGGCAACGCGCCGCGACCAACCGGTGCCAACTATCCCAACGCTCAGCCGGGCTACCACAAACAGCAGGGGGCGCTGTACCGCAAACTGCTGGATACGCCGGCGGTGGAGCATAAAGAGCACATCACGGTTTCAACCCCCTCTCTGGATGGGCATAGCCAGAGTTTTGGTCGGGTATTGACCATTATTGCTCCCGACATGGCGTTGCTTGAACGCGAAGGTAAACTGCTGTTGCTGGCGCTTTCCGTGGCGGAGCGCTGGCTCAAACAGGCGCAGTTAACCCCGGGGGTGAATGCCGCCTGCGCGCAGCCGCTGTTGATCCCCGTTCGCCTGAAAATATCCCCTGAAGAAACAGGGGTTTTGCGGCGCGTGCAGACGCAACTGGCCGAAATGGGGATTGAAATCGTACTGGACGCGCAGCATGTGACAATTCGCGCAGTGCCTTTACCCTTACGCCAACAAAATTTACAAAACTTGATTCCTGAACTGATAGGCTACCTGGCGCAGCAAACGACGTTTGATGCCGCCGATACCGCGCAGTGGATCGCCCGCCATCTGGCCAGCGAGCATGCACCGTGGAGTATGGCGCAGGCGATTACCGTTCTGGCGGAGGTGGAGCGCCTCTGTCCACAGCTGGTGAAAGCGCCTCCAGGTGGTTTGTTACAACCTGTTGATTTACAAACGGCGATGACCGCCCTGAAACATGACTGATGTAAGTAAGGCGAGCCTGCCAAAGGCGATTTTTTTAATGGGGCCAACGGCCTCCGGTAAAACGGCGTTAGCCATTGAGTTACGTAAAGTTTTGCCAGTAGAGTTGATTAGCGTTGATTCAGCCCTCATCTACCGAGGGATGGACATCGGCACGGCGAAGCCCAACGCAGACGAACTGCGTGCGGCACCGCACCGTTTACTGGATATTCTCGACCCGGCACAGGCTTACTCCGCGGCAGATTTTCGCCGCGACGCCTTAGCCGAGATGGCCGAGATTACCGCCGCGGGACGCATACCGCTGTTAGTTGGCGGCACGATGCTCTACTTTAAGGCGCTGCTGGAGGGGTTATCGCCTCTGCCATCGGCCGATCCGGAAGTGAGAGCGAAGATTGAGCGGCAGGCGGCAGAGCAGGGGTGGGACGCTTTGCACAGGCAACTGGAAGAGATTGACCCGGTTGCCGCAGCGCGGATCCACCCAAACGATCCGCAAAGGCTTTCCCGGGCACTGGAAGTTTTTTTCATTTCGGGTAAAACTTTAACGGAACTGACGCAAACGTCAGGAGACGCTCTGCCGTATCAGGTGCATCAGTTCGCCATCGCCCCGGCGAGCCGTGAACTGCTCCATCAACGAATTGAGCAGCGTTTTCATCAGATGTTGGCTTCAGATTTTGAAGCAGAAGTGCGGGCGCTTTTTGCCCGTGGAGATTTGCATACGGACATGCCTTCCATTCGTTGTGTGGGATACCGCCAGATGTGGTCGTATCTTGAAGGTGAGATTTCATACGATGAAATGGTTTATCGAGGTGTTTGCGCCACGAGACAGTTAGCGAAGCGCCAGATCACCTGGTTACGCGGTTGGGAGGGTGTTCACTGGTTAGACAGTGAAAAACCACAACAGGCGTTAAACGAAGTGATTGAGGTTATTGGTGATATCGCTGACTGAATGTGTACAATTAAGCCGTATCGTGCGCAATTTTTCAGAATCGCAAGGTTCTAAGTACAAAACAAGCATATAAGGAAAAGATAGAATGGCTAAGGGGCAATCTTTACAAGATCCGTTCCTGAACGCATTGCGTCGGGAGCGTGTTCCAGTTTCTATTTATTTGGTGAATGGTATTAAGCTGCAAGGTCAGATTGAGTCTTTCGATCAGTTCGTGATCCTGTTGAAAAACACGGTCAGCCAGATGGTCTATAAGCACGCGATTTCTACTGTTGTTCCGTCCCGTCCGGTATCTCATCACAGCAATAACGCTGGCGGCGGCACTGGCAGTAACTACCATCACGGCAGCAACGCGCAGGGTTCTTCAACACCAGCGCAGGACAGCGAAGAAACCGAATAAGGTTTTGGGCTGTTATCCACACGGGGAGCCAGGGATCCTGCGTTCCCCGCTGATCTTTTTAGAGAGGTTTACGCTTGTTTGACCGTTATGACGCCGGTGAGCAGGCGGTGCTGGTACACATCTATTTTTCGCAAGACAAAGATATGGAAGACCTCCAGGAGTTTGAATCTCTGGTCTCTTCCGCCGGTGTCGAAGCAATGCAGGTGATTACCGGTAGCCGTAAAGCGCCGCACCCGAAGTACTTTGTTGGTGAAGGTAAAGCAGTTGAAATTGCGGATGCCGTAAAAGCAACCGGCGCATCCGTTGTGCTGTTTGATCATGCGCTGTCTCCGGCTCAGGAACGTAACCTGGAAGCTCTCTGCGAATGCCGTGTAATCGATCGCACGGGGTTGATCTTAGATATTTTTGCTCAGCGTGCGCGTACCCACGAGGGTAAGTTGCAGGTTGAGCTGGCGCAGTTGCGCCATCTGGCGACGCGTCTGGTGCGTGGCTGGACACACCTTGAAAGACAAAAAGGCGGGATTGGTTTGCGCGGCCCGGGTGAAACCCAGCTCGAAACCGACCGCCGTTTGCTGCGTGGGCGTATAACCCAGATCCTTTCACGTCTGGAACGTGTAGAGAAACAGCGCGAACAGGGGCGTCGGGCGCGAACGAAAGCCGATATCCCAACGGTGTCGCTGGTGGGTTATACCAACGCCGGTAAATCCACCCTGTTTAACCAGATAACCGAGGCCCAGGTGTATGCCGCAGACCAGCTGTTTGCGACCCTGGACCCAACCCTGCGCCGTATTGACGTCGCAGACGTGGGTGAAACGGTGCTGGCGGATACCGTAGGGTTTATCCGCCATCTGCCGCACGATCTGGTCGCGGCGTTTAAAGCGACGTTGCAGGAGACGCGTCAGGCGACCCTGCTGCTGCATGTGATTGATGCGGCTGACGTACGCGTGCAGGAGAACATCGACGCGGTGAACGTGGTGCTCGAAGAGATCGACGCCCACGAAATTCCCACCCTGTTGGTGATGAACAAGATCGATATGCTGGACGATTTCGAACCGCGTATCGACCGAGACGAAGAGAACAAACCGATTCGGGTCTGGCTGTCTGCTCAGGCCGGGATTGGTGTGCCACTGCTTTTCCAGGCTTTGACAGAACGTCTTTCCGGTGAGGTAGCTCAGCACACGCTGCGACTGCCGCCACAGGAAGGCAGGCTGCGCAGCCGGTTTTATCAGCTTCAGGCGATAGAAAAAGAGTGGATGGAGGATGACGGCAGCGTGGGGATGCAGGTGCGTATGCCGATCGTTGACTGGCGTCGCCTCTGTAAACAAGAACCTGCGCTGGCGGACTATATCGTCTGATCAGAAAGGGGAAGCCTGAAAAATTCGCCCTTGCATAACAAATATGGAGCATATACATGGCGTGGAATCAGCCCGGTAATAACGGACAAGACCGCGACCCGTGGGGAAGCAGCAATAATCAAGGCGGCAACTCTGGGGGAAATGGCAACAAAGGTGGTCGCGAGCAGGGGCCGCCGGATCTGGATGATATCTTCCGCAAACTGAGCAAAAAGCTTGGTGGCCTTGGCGGAGGAAAAGGTTCTGGCTCGGGTGGCAATTCCACTCAGAGTCCGCGCCCGCCAATGGGTGGCCGCGTGGTGGGCATTGTCGCCGCTGCGGTGGTAATCATCTGGGCAGCCAGCGGGTTC
Source organism: Enterobacter sp. UPMP2061 (assembly GCF_053709615.1). NCBI lineage: Bacteria > Pseudomonadati > Pseudomonadota > Gammaproteobacteria > Enterobacterales > Enterobacteriaceae > Enterobacter > Enterobacter sp. UPMP2061. The sequence goes on along the minus strand of NZ_JBSKJP010000006.1, from coordinate 172,601 downwards.
TACACCATTAAAGAAGCAGAACGCGGCGTGGTCACCCGTTTCGGTAAGTTCAGCCATCTGGTTGAACCGGGCCTGAACTGGAAGCCGACCTTCATTGATGACGTGACCGCGGTTAACGTGGAGTCCGTCCGTGAACTGGCCGCCTCTGGCGTGATGTTGACCTCTGACGAGAACGTGGTGCGCGTTGAGATGAACGTACAGTACCGCGTGACCGATCCGGAACGTTATCTGTTTAGCGTGACCAGCGCCGATGACAGCCTGCGTCAGGCGACCGACAGCGCCCTGCGTGGCGTGATCGGTAAATACACCATGGACCGTATCCTGACCGAAGGTCGTACCGTTATTCGTAGCGATACCCAGCGTGAGCTGGAAGAGACCATCCGTCCGTACAACATGGGTATCACCCTGCTGGACGTCAACTTCCAGGCTGCACGTCCGCCGGAAGAGGTGAAAGCCGCGTTTGACGATGCGATTGCCGCGCGTGAAAACGAACAGCAGTACATCCGTGAAGCGGAAGCGTACACCAACGAAGTTCAGCCGCGTGCAAACGGTCAGGCGCAGCGTATTCTGGAAGAAGCGCGTGCGTATAAGACCCAGACCATCCTGGAAGCACAGGGTGAAGTGGCTCGCTTCGCGAAGATCCTGCCGGAATATAAAGCCGCGCCGGAAATTACCCGTGAGCGTCTCTATATCGAGACCATGGAAAAAGTGCTGAGCCATACGCGTAAAGTGCTGGTTAACGACAACAAAGGCGGAAACCTGATGGTCCTGCCGCTGGATCAGATGCTGAAAGGCGGTTCTGCACCGGCAGCAAAAGACAACAGCGGTGCGAACAACCTGCTGCGTCTGCCACCGGCCTCGTCTGGCAGCGCCAGCGCGAACACAACGCCTTCTTCGAACGATGGTGACATTATGGACCAACGCCGTGCTAACGCGCAGCGTAACGACTACCAGCGTCAGGGGGAATAAGGATGCGTAAGTCAGTTATTGCGATCATCATCATCGTACTGGTCGTGCTCTACACCTCCATCTTTGTGGTGAAAGAGGGCGAGCGTGGGATCAAGTTCCAGTTCAGCAGCGTCGTGCGTGATGGCGACAAGCGTCCGGTGATTTATGAGCCGGGTCTGCACTTTAAGATCCCGTTCATTCAGTCAGTGAAAACGCTCGATGCGCGTATCCAGACCATGGATAACCAGGCCGATCGTTTCGTGACTAAAGAGAAGAAAGACCTGATCGTTGATTCCTATATCAAATGGCGCATCAGCGATTTCAGCCGCTACTTCCTGGCAACCGGGGGTGGCGACGTTTCTCAGGCAGAAGTGCTGCTGAAACGTAAGTTCTCTGACCGTCTGCGTTCTGAAATTGGTCGTCTGGATGTGAAAGACATTGTGACCGACTCCCGTGGTCGTCTGACGCTGGAAGTGCGTGATGCGCTGAACTCCGGCTCTGCGGGCACCGAGGATGAAGTTGAAACCCCGGCGGCAGACGATGCGATTGCCAAAGCGGCTGAACGTGTTCAGGCTGAAACCAACGGTAAAGTGCCGGTGATCAACCCGAACAGTATGGCGGCGCTGGGCATCGAAGTGGTTGACGTGCGCATCAAGCAGATCAACCTGCCAGCGGAAGTGTCCGAGGCGATCTACAACCGTATGCGCGCCGAGCGTGAAGCGGTAGCCCGTCGTCACCGTTCACAGGGTCAGGAAGAAGCGGAAAAACTGCGCGCGGCAGCGGACTATGAAGTCACCAAGACGCTGGCGGAATCTGAGCGCCAGGGTCGTATCCTGCGCGGTGAAGGTGATGCCGAAGCGGCTAAACTGTTTGCTGATGCATTCAGCCAGGATCCAGACTTCTACGCCTTCATCCGTAGCCTTCGCGCTTACGAGAATAGCTTCAAGAGCAACCAGGATGTGATGGTGCTCAGCCCGGACAGCGATTTCTTCCGTTATATGAAGACGCCGACCAACGCAACGCGATAAACTCAGGCTCGTTTGAGTATTCAAACCACCGCTCTTCACGGAGCGGTGGTTTTCTTTTATAAGGATGAAAAATGAACTCCACGATCTGGCTCGCACTGGCCCTGGTTTTGGTGCTGGAAGGCCTCGGCCCGATGCTCTATCCGCGCGCATGGCGCCGGATGATCGCGACAATGAGCCAACTCCCGGACAATATTTTGCGTCGTTTTGGCGGTGGTCTTGTGGTTGCCGGTATCGTTATCTACTAAATGTTGAGGAAAACGATTGGCTGATCAAAAACTAACCGCAATTGGCATATTTTAGGGTCAAAAAGTGCTGTATATCTGAAAAAGCGATGGTAGAATCCATTTTTAAGCAAACGGTGATTTTGAAAAAATGGGTAACAACGTCGTCGTACTGGGCACCCAATGGGGTGACGAAGGTAAAGGGAAGATTGTTGATCTTCTGACTGAACGGGCCAAATATGTTGTACGCTACCAGGGCGGTCACAACGCGGGCCATACTCTCGTAATCAACGGTGAAAAAACCGTCCTCCATCTTATTCCATCAGGCATTCTTCGCGAAAACGTCACCAGCATCATCGGTAACGGCGTTGTGCTGTCTCCCGCTGCGCTGATGAAAGAGATGAAAGGTCTGGAAGACCGTGGTATCCCTGTTCGTGAGCGTCTGCTGCTCTCCGAAGCCTGCCCGCTGATCCTGGATTATCATGTGGCGCTGGACGTGGCGCGTGAAAAAGCGCGTGGCGCGAAAGCGATCGGCACCACCGGTCGTGGTATCGGCCCGGCTTACGAAGATAAAGTGGCTCGTCGCGGTCTGCGCGTGGGTGACCTCTTCGACAAAGCGACCTTCGCTGAAAAACTGAAAGAAGTGATGGAATATCACAACTTCCAGCTGGTGAACTTCTACAAAGCCGAAGCCGTTGACTACCAGAAAGTGCTGGATGACGTCATGGCGATTGCTGATATTCTGACCGGTATGGTTGTTGATGTGTCCGATCTGCTGGACCAGGCGCGCAAGCGTGGCGATTTCGTCATGTTTGAAGGTGCGCAGGGTACGCTGCTGGACATCGACCACGGTACCTATCCGTACGTAACGTCCTCTAACACCACCGCGGGTGGCGTGGCAACCGGCTCCGGTCTGGGCCCGCGTTATGTCGATTACGTTCTGGGCATCATCAAAGCGTACTCCACTCGCGTGGGTGCAGGTCCATTCCCGACCGAACTGTTTGATGAGACCGGCGAGTTCCTCTGCAAGCAGGGTAACGAGTTTGGCGCGACCACCGGTCGTCGTCGTCGTACCGGCTGGCTGGACGCCGTTGCCGTACGTCGCGCAGTGCAGATCAACTCCCTGTCTGGCTTCTGCCTGACCAAGCTGGACGTACTGGACGGCCTGAAAGAAGTGAAAATCTGCGTAGGCTACCGTATGCCTGATGGCCGCGAAGTGACCACCACTCCGCTGGCTGCTGACGACTGGGAAGGCATTGAGCCAATCTACGAAACCATGCCGGGCTGGTCTGAGACTACCTTTGGTGTGAAAGAGCGTAGTGGCCTGCCAAAAGCCGCGCTGGACTACATCAAGCGCATTGAAGAACTGACCGAAGTGCCGATCGATATTATTTCTACCGGCCCGGATCGTACTGAAACGATGATCCTGCGCGACCCGTTCGACGCATAATCTTCGTGACTGCTGGCCTGCGGGGAAACCCGTAGGCCGGATAAGCGCAGCGCCATCCGGCGACCGCTCCTGGATCTCCGCTTTTTCGCCCCGTCTGTCAAATAAATTAGCCGCTAACTATCTGGCTGGTTTATCATCATTAATGAATATCTCTGCGGTTTGACCGCGTTTTCCCTTTTTCCTGAGGTTGATGTGCAGTTAACAAGTTTCACCGATTACGGCTTACGCGCGCTGATTTACATGGCGTCGTTACCCGATGGGAAGATGACCAGCATCTCTGAAGTCACAGAGGTGTACGGTGTGTCCCGTAATCATATGGTCAAAATAATCAATCAACTTAGTCGTGCCGGATACGTTGCTGCCGTCCGCGGGAAGAATGGAGGGATCCGTCTCGGTAAACCGGCGCAGAGTATCCGTATTGGCGATGTGGTACGTGAACTGGAGCCGCTCTCTCTGGTGAACTGTAGCAGCGCGTTCTGCCACATTACGCCCGCTTGCCGCCTGAAACAGGCGCTTTCAAAGGCCGTGCAAAGTTTTCTCAAGGAACTGGATAACTACACGCTGGCCGATTTGGTTGAAGAGAATCAACCGCTTTATAAATTATTGCTGGTGGAATGAAGAAAAATTCCACCGGAGCTGACAACGGAGGAACCGACATGTCACAAGATCCTTTCCAGGAACGCGAAGCCGAAAAATACGCGAATCCTATCCCCAGCCGCGAGTTCATCATTGAACACTTAACAAAACGCGAAAAACCCGCCAATCGTGAAGAACTTGCCGTTGAACTGAACATTGAAGGTGAAGAGCAAATTGAAGCCCTTCGCCGCCGCCTGCGCGCCATGGAACGTGACGGGCAACTTGTCTTTACTCGTCGCCAGTGCTACGCGCTGCCAGAACGCCTCGACCTGCTGAAAGGCACCGTTATTGGTCATCGCGATGGCTTCGGCTTCCTGCGCGTGGAAGGCCGTAAAGACGACCTGTACCTCTCATCCGAACAGATGAAGATGTGTATTCACGGCGACCAGATCCTGGCGCAGCCGCTGGGTGCAGACCGTAAAGGCCGCCGCGAAGCGCGCGTGGTCCGCGTGCTGGTGCCGAAAACCAGCCAGATTGTGGGCCGTTACTTTACCGATGCGGGCGTAGGCTTTGTGGTGCCGGATGACAGCCGTCTGAGCTTCGACATTCTCATCCCGCCTGAAGAGGTGATGGGCGCACGCATGGGCTTTGTGGTGGTGGTGGAACTCACCCAGCGCCCAACCCGTCGCACCAAAGCGGTGGGTAAAATCGTCGAAGTGCTGGGCGATAACATGGGCACCGGCATGGCCGTCGATATGGCGCTGCGTACCCATGAAATTCCGTATGTCTGGCCGAAAGCGGTTGAAGATCAGATTGAAAACCTGCGTGAAGAAGTGCCGGAAGAGTCCAAAGCAGGCCGCGTGGATCTGCGCGATCTGCCGCTGGTCACCATTGATGGTGAAGACGCCCGTGACTTCGATGATGCCGTATATTGCGAGAAAAAACGCGTTGGCGGCTGGCGTCTGTGGGTGGCTATCGCGGATGTGAGCTATTACGTGCGTCCGCACACGCCGCTGGATAACGAAGCGCGCAGCCGCGGTACGTCGGTCTACTTCCCGTCGCAGGTTGTACCGATGCTGCCAGAAGTGCTCTCCAACGGCCTGTGTTCCCTCAACCCGCAGGTGGACCGCCTGTGTATGGTCTGCGAAATGACCATCTCCAGCAAGGGACGTCTGACGGGCTATAAGTTCTACGAAGCGGTGATGAGTTCTCATGCGCGCCTGACCTATACCAAGGTCTGGCATATGTTGCAGGGCGATCAGGATCTTCGCGAACAGTACGCGCCGCTGGTCAAACACATCGAAGAGCTGCACAACCTCTACAAAACGCTGGATCAGGCGCGCGAAGAGCGCGGTGGGATCTCGTTTGAGAGTGAAGAGGCGAAGTTTATCTTTAACGCTGAGCGTCGTATCGAGCGTATCGAACAGACTCAGCGTAACGATGCGCACAAGCTGATTGAAGAGTGTATGATCCTGGCGAACATCTCGGCGGCACGTTTCGTTGAGAAAGCCAAAGAGCCTGCGCTGTTCCGTATTCACGACAAGCCAACCACGGAGGCCGTAACCTCGTTCCGCTCCGTGCTGGCTGAACTCGGCCTGGAGCTGCCTGGCGGTAATAAGCCTGAGCCACGCGATTACGCCGAGCTGCTGGAATCCATCAGCGATCGTCCTGACGCGGAAATGCTGCAAACCATGCTGCTGCGCTCCATGAAGCAGGCGATTTACGATCCTGAAAACCGGGGCCACTTTGGTCTGGCGTTACAGTCGTACGCGCACTTTACCTCGCCGATCCGCCGTTATCCGGATCTGTCCCTGCACCGTGCGATCAAGTATCTGCTGGCGCACGAGCAGGGTCATAAAGGCAACACGACCGAAACCGGAGGGTATCACTACTCCATGGACGAGATGTTGCAACTGGGCCAGCATTGTTCCATGACCGAGCGTCGTGCGGATGAAGCGACGCGCGACGTGGCGGACTGGCTGAAGTGTGACTTTATGCTGGATCAGGTGGGTAACGTCTTTAAAGGCGTGATTGCCAGCGTCACCGGCTTTGGCTTCTTCGTGCGTCTGGATGAGCTGTTTATCGACGGTCTGGTGCACGTTTCCAGCCTCGATAACGATTACTACCGCTTCGACCAGGTCGGACAACGTCTGATCGGCGAATCCGGCGGCCAGACCTACCGTCTGGGCGATCGGGTGGAAGTGAAGGTTGAAGCCGTGAATATGGACGACCGTAAAATCGACTTCAGCCTCATCTCCAGCGAGCGTGCTCCGCGTAACGTCGGCAAAACCGAGCGTGAGAAAGCGAAAAAAGGCGGTAACGGTAAAGCGGGCGGTAAGCGACGTCAGGCAGGTAAAAGAGTAAACTTTGAGCCAGACAGTGCTTTCCGTGGCGAGAAGAAACAGAAGCCCAAGGCGGCGAAAAAAGACGCTCGTAAAGCGAAAAAACCGTCGACCAAGACCCAAAAAATAGCGGCCGCGACCAAAGCGAAGCGCGCGGCGAAGAAACAGCAGGCGGAGTAATTTCCCCTCACCCTGACCCTCTCCCCAACGGGAGAGGGAAAATATTTATTACGAGAACCATCAATGAGTGAAATGATTTACGGCATCCACGCGGTGCAGGCCCTGCTGGAGCGCGCGCCGGAGCGTTTTCAGGAAGTTTTTATTCTGAAAGGGCGTGAAGATAAACGTCTGATGCCGCTGATCCACGCGCTGGAAGCGCAGGGCGTAGTGATCCAGCTGGCGAACCGCCAGTATCTGGATGAGAAAAGCGAAGGTGCTGTACACCAGGGCATTATCGCGCGCGTGAAGCCAGGCCGTCAGTATCAGGAGAACGATCTGCCGGATCTGATCGCCGGGCTGGAGAACCCGTTCTTCCTGATCCTCGATGGCGTAACCGACCCACATAACCTGGGCGCGTGCCTGCGTAGCGCCGATGCAGCAGGCGTGCATGCGGTGATTGTGCCAAAAGATCGCTCCGCGCAGCTTAACGCTACCGCTAAAAAAGTCGCCTGCGGCGCGGCGGAAAACGTCCCGTTGATCCGCGTGACTAACCTGGCGCGCACCATGCGTCTGTTGCAGGAAGAAAATATCTGGATCGTGGGAACAGCCGGTGAAGCGGATCACACCCTGTACCAGAGCAAAATGACCGGCCGTATGGCGCTGGTGATGGGAGCGGAAGGCGAAGGTATGCGTCGTCTGACGCGCGAGCACTGCGATGAGCTGATCAGCATCCCGATGGCGGGCAGCGTATCGTCCCTGAACGTTTCTGTTGCGACGGGTATCTGCCTGTTTGAAGCGGTGCGTCAGCGCGGGTAGCCTGTTGTGCCGGGTGGCGGCTTCGCCTTACCCGGCCTACAAAAGCATGGTACCGTAGGCCCGGTAAGCGCAGCGCCACCGGGCAACAATCTCACTCCTCTAACGACCGTAAATGGTCATCCTTTCTCAACGTCATCAGCGCGAAAATACTCACCACCGCCGTTGCCATCACGTAGTACGCCGGAATATCCAGATTGCCCGTCTCTTTAATCAGCCCGGTAATGATCAGCCCCGCACAGCCCGAGAAGATCGCATTCGACAGAGAATAGGCCAGCCCCAGCCCGGTATAACGCACGCGCGTCGGGAACATCTCAGACAGCATTGCCGGCCCCGGCCCTGCCAGCATCCCAACCAGCCCCCCCGCAATCAGCACCACAATCGCTTTGACTGCCAGCGTACTGGATTCCGCCTGCAAAATTTTCAGCAGCGGCAGGGCGAGGATCAGCAGGAGCACGGTGGCGATAATCATCACCGTGCGCCGCCCGATCCTGTCGCTCAGCATGCCCGACGGAATGATCGTGAGCGCAAACCCAATGTTAGAAATCACCGCAATCAGTAACGCCTGGTTAAAACCGGTGTGCAGCGCAGATTGCAGATAGGTCGGCATAATCACCAGATAGGTATAACCCGCCGCAGACCAGACCATCACGCGGCCAATGCCCATCAGGATGGTTTTGAACGTGGCGGCGGTGCTGGCCTGAGTAACAACCGGTTTTTCCCGTTGCTGCACAAAGCTCGGCGTCTCTTCCATGCTCACCCGCAGCCATAGCGCGACCGCACCCATCGGCAGCGCCAGGAAGAACGGAATGCGCCAGCCCCAGTCGTGCAAGGCTTCAGGGGAGAGCAGGGCAGAGAGCAACGCGACAATGCCTGCGCCCGCTAACAGCCCGAGCGCCACGGTAAAGGACTGCCATGCCCCGTAAAGACCGCGCTTGCCGCGCGGGGCGAACTCCGTCATCAATGAGACCGCACCGCCATACTCACCGCCCGCGAACAGTCCTTGCAGAATACGCAGGAGCGTAACGATCAGCGGCGCGGCAATCCCGATACTAGCGTAGACCGGCACAATACCGATGGCAGCGGTGGCGAGCGTCATCAATACCAGCACTATAATCAGCGTCGGTTTGCGGCCAATCCTGTCGCCAATGCGGCCAAAGACCACCGCACCCAGCGGACGGAAGAAGAAAGCGATGGCGAACGAGGCCCAGGTGAGGATCAGGCTGGTGAGCTCCGCTTCCCCCTCAAGCTGGAAGAAGTTTCTGGCAATCACCGTTGCCAGAAAACCGTAGACCGCAAATTCATACCACTCGATGAAATTACCGATGGAGCCTGCAATTAATGCACGCTTGTGCGCATCCTGTTGCATAACGATCCTCACAAAAACGGGGTAAGAATAAATTATTCAGCATTAGTGAAGTAATGAAATAGTTTATTCTTATGTTCTGTGAGCTATTTCACGAATGATATCAACACGATCGTCATCGTGTGACCCCCCTCCCATGCAGCGTGCATGCCCTCTGTCCATACTTACCTTTATTGCCAATGAAAGGAGGGAGACAGCATGCACTGGCAGACACATACCGTTTTTAATCAACCTGCACCGCTATCGAACAGCAACCTTTTTCTCTCTGATTGCGCCCTGCGCGATGCGGTAGCGCGCGAAGGGGCTGAGTGGGATGTGGATCTTCTTGCCAGCATCGGACAGCAGTTGGGTACGGCGGAGTCGCTGGAGCTGGGCAGGCTGGCGAACGTTAATCCGCCGGAGCTGCTGCGTTATGACGCCACGGGAGCGAGGCTGGATGACGTCCGCTTTCATCCGGCATGGCATCTTCTGATGCAGGGGCTTTGCGCCAACCGGGTGCACAACCTGGCGTGGGAGGAGGAGGCGCGGAAAGGATCGTTCGTCGCCCGGGCCGCGCGTTTTGTGCTGCATGCTCAGGTGGAGGCGGGAACGCTATGCCCGGTGACCATGACCTTCGCCGCCACGCCGCTGTTGCTACAGTCGCTGCCCAAACCGTTTGACGACTGGTTAACGCCGCTGATGAGCGATCGCTACGATCCCCATCTCGCACCGGGGGCGCAAAAGCGCGGCCTGCTGATCGGCATGGGGATGACGGAAAAGCAGGGCGGTTCGGACGTACTCAGTAATACCACCAAAGCAGAGAAATGCAGTGATGGCAGTTACCGGCTGGTGGGGCACAAATGGTTTTTCTCCGTGCCGCAGAGCGATGCGCATCTGGTGCTGGCGCAGGCGAAGGGCGGGCTTTCCTGCTTTTTTGTTCCGCGTTTTTTACCCGACGGGCAACGTAATGCCGTGCGCCTTGAGCGTCTGAAGGACAAGCTCGGTAACCGTTCAAATGCCAGCAGTGAGGCTGAGTTCCTTGATGCTTACGGCTGGCTGCTGGGCGAAGAGGGTGAAGGTGTCCGGCAAATTCTGAAGATGGGCGGGCTGACGCGCTTTGACTGTGCGCTTGGCAGCCACGGATTGATGCGCCGTGCGCTCTCGGTGGCGCTTTATCATGCCCATCAGCGGCAGACCTTCGGCAAAAATCTGATCGACCAGCCGTTAATGCGCGACGTGCTAAGCCGTATGGCGCTGGTGCTGGAGGGACACACGGCACTGCTGTTCCGACTCGCCAGGGCGTGGGACAACCGCACCGACCCGCAGGAGGCCGCATGGGCGCGGCTTTTCACTCCGGCGGCAAAATACAGCGTCTGCAAAGCGGGCATACCGTTTGTGGCAGAGGCAATGGAGGTGCTGGGCGGTGCAGGCTATTGCGAAGAGAGTGAACTTCCGCGGTTGTACCGTGAAATGCCCGTCAACAGCATCTGGGAAGGCTCTGGCAATATTATGTGCCTGGATGTACTGCGCGTGCTGGCGAAGCAGTCGGGCATTCTCGACCTGCTCGCCGATGATTTCGTGCAGGTCAAAGGTCAGGACAGGCACTTCGATCGCAGCTGGCGGCAGCTACAGCAGAAGCTGCGTAAACCGCAGGAAGCGCAGGGCAGGGAGATCGCGCGGCAGCTCTTTTTACTCGGGGCCGGAAGCCAGATGCTACGGCACGCATCGCCGCCCGTGGCGCAGGCGTGGTGCCGCATGATGCTGGATACCCGAGGCGGCACGCTGATGAGCGAACAGGTGCAAACCGACCTGCTGCTGCGCGCCACGGGCCGGGTCGGTTAAGCCTTCAGCTGGAACAGGCTCACCAGCCGGGTGAGATGTGAACCCTTCTCGCGCAGCGTCTGTGCCGTCTGCTCGCTGCGTGAGATGCGATCGGCATTGATGTGCGATGCCTCACCGATGTGCGTCATCGCCAGATTCACCTGACCAATCCCCGCAGACTGCTCGCGGGAGGCGTGGTTGATCTCGGTGACAAGCTGGCTGATGTTATCGATATGAACAATGATGGCATCCATCGCCAGACGCGTCTGCTCAGACAGCGCATGGCCTTCGCTCACCTTGTTCAGCGTGTCGCCAATCAGCTGTTCAATCTCTTTTACCGCGTTGGCGCTGCGTGCGGCCAGGGCGCGCACCTCTTGCGCCACCACTGCGAAACCTTTCCCGTGCTCGCCCGCCCGCGCCGCTTCAACCGCCGCATTGAGCGCCAGGATATTGGTCTGGAAAGCGATGGACTCAATCACGCGGGTAATGTCTTCAATGCGTTTCGATGCATCACGAATATCATCCATGGTGGAAACAGCGTGGGTCACCGTCTCTCCACCCTGATGCACCGCGCGTGAGGTTTCCCCCACCAGCTGCTGAGTTTGCTCCATGTTGGCGGCATTTTGCTGCACGGTGGCGGCTAATTGCTCCATGCTGGCGGAGGTCTCCTCAACGCTGCTGGCCTGTTTGTTGATCTGTTCAGAGATCTCGCCGGTGTCTGAAGCCAGCGCGTTAGTCCCCAGATGGATTTCGCTTGCGGCCTCGCGGACCTGCAACACAATTTTTTGCAGGCCGCCCCCGATCCCGTTGATGGCATCAATCAGCTGGCCGACCTCATCCTGGCGGGTTACCGGCAGGCTGGCGCGCAGATCGCCTGCGGCATACTGCCGGGCAAGCGCGATCACTGCGCGTAGTGGGCGGGTTAGCATCCGGCGAATGAGGATAACGAACAGGCCCGCGAAGAGCGCGGATAGCACCACGCCCGCCATCAGGAAGCGATCGCGCAGCGTGGTGACGCTTGAAAGCAGTACGGCTTTATCCACTTCACCCACGATGGTCCAGTTCCAGCCCGGCAGCGGCGTGTAGGCAACTTTGAGCGTACGGCCATCTGCGCTCACGCGCTCCAGCGTGCCGGCTTTATCACTCAGAAGCTGCTGCTGTGTCGCCGTGTCCCAGTTGGGCAGTTTGCCCTCATCGCTGGCATGGAACAGATACTGTCCGCGCGTTTTGCCGCTGCTGCGATCCAGTACAAAGAAGTGGCCGCTCTCGCCCAGACGACGGTTAAGGATTTTCTCGCGCATGACGTTCCACGAATGGGTGATGTCCACGCCGACAAAGATAATCCCGATAACCTGGCCTTCCGCATTTTTAACAGGCTGGTACTGCGTGATATAGCGCTTGCCGAACAGAAGCGCGAGGCCACGATAGACCTCCCCTTTGGTGACAGCCGCAAATGCCGGGCTGGTGGTATCAAGAACGGTTCCGATGGCGCGGTCGCCATTCTCTTTGCGCAGCGACGTGGCCACGCGGATAAAATCGTTACCGCTGCGGACAAACAGCGTCGAGATGGCGCCCGTTCGGCTCAGGAAGTCATCAGAAAGCGTATTGTTTTCATGCAACTCCGTTTCGCCGCCTTTCAGCAGAGGAACGGTAAGCCCGTTTATGGTCCGGCTCTGGCTGCTGTCGCTGTTCAGCGGCTGTGGCAAAAAGGTGGTGAACAGACGGGTATAGCTTTCAACCTCTTCGCTCAGGCTGGTGTTGAACATCTTTACCATATCCACCATGCCGGTGGACTGGTTATGCAGGTCTTCAACCGCAAGATCTTCAAGCTGCTGGCTGGCGTTGTGGCTCAACAGAAAAGTGAACAGCAAAAAAAGCGTGGCGACACTTGCACCTGTTAGCAGCGATAGCTTCGTGCCCAGACCTGCCCGGCGGAAAAAGGTGATCATAAATTGCTCATTATTGAAAAGTGATGGCTGTTCAACGGCAGAGCGAAGAGAACGTTTATCTGTTTAATGTAACTGAATGTTACATATTTGTTTTTATTAAGTTTCGGGAGAGGTAAAAAATTTGCAAAAGTGAAAAGCCACTAAAATTAAGTGGCTTTTATCGGAAGGGATTATGCATAAAGAATGGCCTGCACGCGCCAGTGATTAACATGGTTATCTTCCTGCATCTGGACGATGCGATACCAGGATGCGCCCTGTTCATCGGCCTTCAGGGCGACGACACGTTCAACGTCTTGCGGACTTCCCGTGATATTATTGACGGAGATCTGACCAATCTCGTTCAGGCCCGTGACGCAATCCGCGCTGGCAAATTCGGCCGACTGCGCCGTGGTGCTCAGCAGGCCCGCTGAAAGCAATAGCGTCGTTAAAGCAAGGGTTCGTTTCATCGTCAGCTCCTTTTCACGTGTCTCCGGTATCCGCCGGGCAATCCTTCGCGAATAAACTCATTTCCATTGTTGCTGGCATGGAGTTTATTGTGGACAGGAAAATGTCTACGGACGCAAAGCAGTGTAAAAGTCGTTCAAATGATGATGCTTACTTACGGTACAAAATTCCCTGGGCGTACCACTGTCCCGTAATAATGGTTTCATCAATCATCGTGATGACGTAATAATCTGCTTTTGCGGCAACGGCCTGTGCTTCAATTGCGTCTTCTGCATCATCCGGGGAACCACGAACCATCGCGGATACGGTACCCAGGCGTTGTAATCCTTCCGTCTGATTACGACGAATTTCCTGAGGATGATCGGTAACCGGCGGCGCCGGTTCTGGCGTACCCTGCAATATGGAACATCCGCTGAGCAGTGAGACCAGCAATAAAGCCGTAAGCCTGCGCATAAACCTGTCTCTTTTCCTGATAGCCATAGTGTAGTTGTCTGCGAATTTAGTTTTGGGGGAATGTTCCCGAAGTGTTATCTGGGACGTAGATTTCGAATGAAAATATCGTGAAACCGTAATCCAGCTCTCAACATTATGAATCATTCATCAGCACAGGATCGACAATGATTGAAATTGAAACTCGCCAGCTGAGTGGGCATGAAATCATCCATGCTTTTTCGGCTGGTAAAGGTGAACAGCCGCTGCCGACGGTAGTTTTCTATCATGGCTTTCTCTCCTCGAAGCTGGTCTACAGCTATTTTGCCGTCGCGCTGGCGCAGGCCGGTTTCCGGGTGGTCATGCCTGATGCGCCGAATCATGGGGCACGCTTTACGGGCGATGAGCAGGCGCGGCTGGAGCTGTTCTGGCAAACGCTGCACGGCAATCTGACCGAGTTCGCCGGGCTGCGTGACGCGCTCTTGCAGGCCGGGCTGGTGGAGGGGAAACGGCTGGCGGTCGCAGGCGCATCAATGGGCGGAATGACGGCGCTGGGGATCATGGCCAGGCATCCGGAGGTGACGTCTGTCGCTTGCCTGATGGGATCGGGCTACTTTACGTCACTGGCAAAGACGCTGTTCCCACCGCAGGCCCCTCAGGAGATTGAGGCCCTGTTGTCTGAATGGGACGTCAGCCATGCGCTTTCGCAGCTGGCCGATCGTCCGCTGCTTCTGTGGCATGGGGACGCCGATGACGTCGTACCGCCCGGTGAAACGTTCCGCCTGCAACAGGCGCTACAGCGTGAAGGGCTGGACAGCAATCTGACCTGCCTGTGGGGAGCAGGTGTCCGGCACCGTATTACCCCGGCCGCGCTGGAGTCAACCGTGGAATTCTTCCGTCAGCACCTTTAAACGCGCAGCACTGTGACACCCTGATCCTCCAGCTTGCTGAGGATCTCGGGGTTGGCGTTTTTGCCGGTGATCACCATGCTGATTTGCTCGGCGCGGCTGAAAAGCATGCCGGCGCGTTCACCGACCTTGCTGCTGTCGACCAGCACCACCAGTTTGCCCACTACGTTAAGCATGTTCTGTTCTGCCATTGCGGTGAGCATATCGGTTTTATACAGGCCATCCGCCGTCAGACCTTTGCCGCTGGTAAACATCCAGTGCCCGGCGTAGAGGCTGTTTTCACTGTCCTGCGGGCTCAGGGTGATGGACTGGCTCTTGTTATACTGGCCGCCCATGATCACCACGCTTTCATGTTCCTGGTCAATGAGATAGTTGGCCAGCGGCAAATAGTTGGTGATGATTTGCACCGGCTTGCCGCACATCTCACGGCCCAGCAGAAACGCCGTCGAACCGCAGTTGATCACCACGCTTTCTCCAGGATTTACCAGCTGTGATGCCGCTCTGGCAATCCGCACCTTTTCATCGTGATTCTGCGCCTGGTGGATGTTCATCGGCGTCCAGCGTGGACGCTGCTGGCTGATGGCCTCTGCACCGTTGCGGACTTTTTTCAGCTTGCCGCTCTCATCCAGCTTGTTAATGTCCCGCCGCGCGGTAGCGGGGGAGATCCCTAAACGTTCGATCACTTTCTCGACGGTGATAAACCCTGTTTGCGCCAGGAGTTCCAGTAAAATTTGATGCCGTTGCGCTTCCGTCATGAGCTATTCCGATAAGAATTGATTTGAAAAGATGATATTTGAAATAGCGTGAAATTACTAAGATAAATATGACATCGCCAGACGCAAGGTCTGGCGATTGGGCCTCAGAATCAGAGGAAGGATTTGAACGGCAGATCGGGTTCAATCGTAAAGCAATCATCGAAACCACGCGGGTAGTGGTACTCAAGATTGTCTTTATCCAGCGGCCAGGTGAACTTGCCGCCAACCTGCCAGATGAACGGCTTGAAGCCATACTTGAGGCGGTCTTTTTTCATCTCCCACAGGACGCGGATCTCTTGCGGATCGGCCTGGAAGTTTGACCAGATATCGTGGTGGAACGGGATCACCACCTTGGTGTTCAGCGCTTCGGCCATACGCAGCATGTCCGCGCTGGTCATTTTGTCGGTGATCCCGCGCGGGTTTTCACCGTAAGAGCCAAGCGCCACGTCAATCTGATGCTCGTTACCGTGCTTCGCGTAATAGTTGGAGTAGTGGGAGTCACCGCTGTGATACAGGGAACCGCCAGGCGTTTTGAACAGGTAGTTCACCGCGCGCTCATCCATCCCGTCTGGCAGTACGCCTGCGGCTTTCTGGTCGGCAGGCAGGGTGATCAGCGCGGTACGGTCAAAGGCATCCAGCGCGTGAATTTCAATGTCTTTGATTTTCACTACGTCGCCCGGCTTCATCACGATGCAGCGCTCTTTTGGCACGCCCCAGCCAATCCACAAATCCACGCAGGTCTGCGGCCCAATAAACGGTACGTCGTCCGCGCAGTTTTGCATTACCGCTGCCGCCACGTTCACGTCGATATGATCGTTGTGATCGTGGGTAGAGAGTACGGCGTCGATCTGACGAATGGCAAAAGGATCCAGCACGAAAGGCGTGGTGCGCAGGTTCGGCTGGAGCTTTTCAACGCCGGCCATACGCTGCATCTGGTGGCCTTTTTTCATCAGTGGATTGCCGTGGCTCTGTTTGCCGGTGCCGCACCAGAAATCAACACAAATGTTGGCGCCGCCTTCTGATTTCAGCCAGATCCCGGTGCAGCCCAGCCACCACATCGCAAATGTGCCAGGAGCAACCTGTTCCTGCTCGATCTCTTCGTTCAGCCAGCTACCCCACTCCGGAAAGGTACTCAGAATCCATGATTCACGGGTGATGGTTTTCACTTTACTCATCGTTTGACTCCTGGTTTTAATCAAAAGTAATCACTATATGACTTGTTGTGATTAATGCTGGCACTGTTTTAATCGATTTGCAATGGCTGATTTGCGGAAAATTCCCCTCGCCACCTCACAGGAAAAACTTCATGACGTTGTTAAGATAACCGTTATAAATGATTAATGTATTGAAATTTAATAATTTATTTATTTGGTTGGATTGGTAGTGAAAATCATTACTAATACCATGGAAATAAATTGCGTGATCCGTCACAAATAATCAAGTGCAATCTTGTGATGATTATTTGTGATTAATAGAGTGATGACACCAACCACACAGGGATTGCCCCTCGTGTTCTCATTTTCTGGAGAGAGTTATGGAGATCCTCTACAACGTCTTTACCGTGTTCTTTAATCAGGTAATGACCAACGCCCCGCTGTTGCTGGGTATCGTGACGTGCCTGGGGTACATCCTGCTGCGCAAAAGCGTCAGCGTGATTATCAAAGGCACCATCAAAACCATCATTGGTTTTATGCTGTTGCAGGCGGGGTCTGGCATTCTGACCAGCACGTTTAAGCCGGTTGTTGCCAAAATGTCAGAGGTATACGGCATTAACGGCGCCATCTCTGACACTTACGCGTCCATGATGGCCACCATCGATCGCATGGGAGATGCGTACAGCTGGGTTGGGTATGCGGTACTGCTCGCGCTGGCGCTGAACATCATTTACGTGCTCCTGCGCCGCATCACCGGTATTCGCACCATCATGCTCACCGGGCACATCATGTTCCAGCAGGCGGGGCTGATTGCGGTTTCTCTCTATATCTTCGGCTACCCAATGTGGACCACGGTCATCTGTACGGCAGTGCTGGTCTCACTTTACTGGGGCATCACCTCCAACATGATGTATAAGCCAACGCAGGACGTTACGGACGGCTGCGGCTTCTCCATCGGTCACCAGCAGCAGTTCGCCTCCTGGATTGCTTACAAAGTTGCGCCGTACCTGGGCAAAAAAGAGGAGAGTGTTGAAGACCTCAAATTGCCTGGTTGGCTGAATATCTTCCACGACAACATCGTCTCCACGGCAATTGTGATGACCATCTTCTTCGGTGCCATCCTGCTCTCCTTTGGCATTGACGTGGTGCAGGCAATGGCGGGTAAAACCCACTGGACGGTCTATATCCTGCAAACCGGTTTCTCCTTCGCTGTGGCCATTTTCATCATCACCCAGGGCGTGCGTATGTTCGTCGCTGAACTGTCGGAAGCGTTTAACGGCATCTCCCAGCGCCTGATCCCTGGCGCGGTGCTGGCGATTGACTGTGCGGCTATCTATAGCTTTGCGCCAAACGCCGTCGTCTGGGGCTTTATGTGGGGCACCATCGGCCAGCTGATTGCGGTCGGCATCCTGGTGGGCTGTGGCTCCTCAATCCTGATTATTCCTGGCTTTATCCCGATGTTCTTCTCCAACGCCACTATCGGCGTGTTTGCTAACCACTTCGGCGGATGGCGCGCAGCGCTCAAGATCTGCCTGGTGATGGGCATGGTTGAAATCTTCGGGTGCGTGTGGGCGGTCAAGCTCACTGGCATGAGCGCCTGGATGGGCATGGCGGACTGGTCAATTCTGGCGCCGCCGATGATGCAGGGCTTTGCGTCCATCGGGCTGGTCTTTATGGCCGTCATCATCCTGATTGCCCTGGCTTATATGTTCTTCGCTGGCCGTTCGCTGCGGGCTGAAGAAGATGCAGAAAAACAAACAGCAGAAGTGTCTGCTCATTAAGGAGTTTCGATTATGACCGTACGTATCCTGGCTGTGTGTGGCAATGGGCAAGGTAGCTCCATGATCATGAAGATGAAAGTGGACCAGTTTTTAACCCAGTCAAACATTGACCACACGGTGAACAGCTGCGCAGTGGGTGAATACAAAAGTGAACTGAACGGCGCGGACATCATCATCGCCTCAACGCACATTGCCGGCGAGATTAGCGTGTCGGGCAACAAATACGTGGTAGGTGTACGCAACATGCTGTCGCCTGCGGATTTCGGACCAAAGCTGCTGGAAGTGATCAAAGAACACTTCCCACAAGACGTGAAGTAAGGATGCCACATGAAACTACGTGATTCGCTGGCAGAGAATAACTCCATCCTTTTACAGGCCGAAGCCAGCACCTGGCAGGAAGCGGTGAAGCTGGGCGTGGACCTGCTGGTTAAGGCGGACGTTGTCGAGCCGCATTATTACCAGGCCATTCTGGATGGCGTGGCGCAGTTTGGACCCTATTTTGTGATTGCCCCGGGGCTGGCAATGCCGCATGGCCGTCCCGAAGAGGGCGTCAAGAAAACCGGTTTTGCGCTGGTGACGTTGAAAAAACCACTGGTGTTCAACCACGAAGATAACGACCCGGTCGACATTCTGATCACCATGGCGGCTGTCGATGCCAACACCCACCAGGAGGTGGGGATCATGCAGATCGTCAATCTGTTTGATGATGAAGCTAATTTTGACCGTTTACGCGCCTGTCGTACCGCGCAGGACGTGCTGGATTTAATTGATAACGCCACTGCGGCGGCCGTTTAAGAGGAATTGAAAATGTCATTACCAATGTTGCAGGTCGCGCTGGATAACCAGACTCTGTCTCACGCTTACGAAACCACCCGTCTGATTGCGGAAGAAGTGGACATCATCGAAGTCGGCACCATTCTGTGCGTGGGCGAAGGCGTTCGTGCGGTTCGTGACCTGAAGGCGCTCTATCCGCATAAAATCGTGCTGGCGGATGCCAAAATCGCCGACGCGGGCAAAATCCTCTCTCGCATGTGCTTTGAAGCCAACGCCGACTGGGTCACCGTGATCTGCTGTGCGGATATCAACACCGCGAAAGGCGCGCTGGACGTGGCGAAAGAGTTCAACGGCGACGTGCAGATTGAACTGACTGGTTTCTGGACCTGGGAGCAGGCGCAGGAGTGGCGCGAAGCGGGTATCCAGCAGGTGGTTTATCACCGTAGCCGTGATGCGCAGGCCGCAGGCGTGGCGTGGGGCGAAGCCGATATCAGCGCGATCAAACGTCTGGCCGATATGGGCTTCAAAGTGACCGTCACCGGTGGCCTGGCGCTGGAGGATCTGCCGCTGTTCCAGGGTATCCCGATTCACGTCTTTATTGCCGGTCGTAGCATTCGTGATGCTGCGTCTCCGGTGGAAGCGGCGCGTCAGTTCAAACGCTCAATCGCTCAGCTTTGGGGTTAAGGAGCGGGTATGTTGTCAAAACAGGTCCCGCTTGGCATCTATGAAAAGGCACTCCCTGCGGGGGAGTGCTGGCTGGAGCGGTTACAGCTGGCGAAGCAGTTGGGTTTCGATTTTGTCGAAATGTCTGTGGATGAGACGGACGAGCGTCTTTCTCGCCTGGACTGGCGCCGCGACCAGCGTCTGGCGCTGGTGAGCGCCATTGCCGAAACCGGCGTACGCGTGCCATCCATGTGCCTGAGCGCTCATCGTCGTTTTCCGCTTGGCAGCGAAGATGATGCCGTACGCGCCGAAGGGCTGGAGATCATGCGTAAAGCCATTCGCTTTGCACAGGATGTCGGCATCCGCGTGATTCAACTGGCGGGTTACGATGTTTACTATCAGGAAGCCAACGATGAAACGCGCCGTCGTTTCCGGGAGGGCCTGAAAGAGAGCGTTGAGATGGCAAGCCGTGCGCAGGTGACGCTGGCGATGGAGATCATGGATTATCCGTTGATGAACTCCATCAGCAAGGCGCTGGGCTATGCGCACTATCTGAACAACCCATGGTTCCAGCTTTATCCGGATATCGGAAACCTGTCGGCATGGGATAACGACGTACAGATGGAGCTTCAGGCGGGCATCGGGCATATCGTGGCGGTGCACGTTAAAGATACCCGTCCTGGCGTGTTTAAAAACGTACCGTTCGGCACCGGGGTGGTGGATTTCGAACGGTGCTTCCAGACGCTCAAACAGACAGGTTATTGCGGGCCTTACCTGATTGAGATGTGGAGCGAAACCGCGGACGACCCGGCGGCAGAAGTGGCGAAAGCCCGGGACTGGGTGCGCGAGCGCATGGCGCGGGCAGGGCTGATGGAGGCGGAACATGCTTAAGCTGAAACAGCAGGTCTTTGAAGCCAATATGGATCTCCCGCGCTATGGACTGGTGACGTTTACCTGGGGCAACGTAAGCGCCATCGATCGCGAGCAGGGGCTAGTGGTGATTAAGCCGAGCGGCGTGGCCTATGACGCCATGAAAGCGGACGATATGGTGGTGGTTGACCTGGAAGGACACGTCGTTGAAGGCAAATGGCGCCCTTCTTCAGATACGGCAACCCACCTGGCGCTGTATCAGCGTTACCCGTCTCTGGGTGGCGTTGTGCATACCCATTCCACGCACGCCACCGCCTGGGCACAGGCCGGGCTGGCGATCCCTGCTTTGGGTACGACGCACGCAGATTACTTCTTCGGCGATATTCCCTGCACGCGAGCGTTAACGCAGGCTGAGGTCGAAGGCGAGTACGAACTAAACACCGGCAGGGTCATTATCGAAACGCTGGGTGAGACGGAACCACTGCATACGCCGGGTATTGTGGTGTACCAGCATGGTCCGTTCTCCTGGGGTAAAGATGCGCATGACGCCGTGCATAACGCGGTGGTGATGGAAGAGGTGGCCAGAATGGCGTGGATTGCGCGCGGCATTAACCCACAGCTTCAGGGCATTGATGATTACCTGATGAACAAGCATTTCATGCGTAAGCACGGCCCGAATGCTTATTACGGGCAGAAGTGAATAAGTGCTCTGGAATACCGAAACAGTTGTAACCGGTGGTATTCCGGAGCCATTCATAAAAAAAGCCCCCGGGCAGGGGGCAAATTATATATGGCTTTGATTTTCGTTGGCTTTCCTGGTGCTAGCGATAAAGCCTTACTGGTAAATATCTGCACTGGCGTGCATATTACCGTTGCTGCCGGGCTCACGTGTCAGCATGACGTGATAGTATTTTGCGCCCTGCGCATCGGTTTCTTCATTAAGCGCCTGATCTGCTTCACTTTCAGTGGCGAAGTTATGATTGATGTAAATAACGCCTAAGCTCTGCACATCATCCATGTTTCTGGCCTGTTGGCTGTCTATTCTGATGGCTGCCATCGCGTTTGCACTGAGCAAAAGCGCAGCCAAAATGGCGATTGCGATTCTTTTCATGATATGCGCTCCACGACTGCGTGCTGTGATACGGGGTAATGTTCTCCTTCTCTGTTCAGTGTCTCTGATTAAAGTGTAATCGCTACCCGGATTGCGATGGGTGACCATTTCTGATGGTGTTGTTCAAAAAAACAGCGCTTCTGATGAGTGCGATTTTAAATCACCCACTTAGAACAGCTTTACCCTTTGTGCGAATTATTTGTGCAATCAGCTTGAGTTTCCTGGGGGGCGCAAGTATTATGACGCGTCAATTTTTCAGCCGACCTTTAACACGTTCCTTGCCTCCCCGGGCCTCGGCTGACCCAGACAGGAGGCTGAATAATCCGTAAGGAGCAATTCGATGCGTCATTACGAAATCGTTTTTATGGTCCACCCTGACCAGAGCGAACAGGTTCCGGGCATGATCGAGCGTTACTCTGCTGCCATCACTGGTGCAGAAGGCACGATCCACCGTCTGGAAGACTGGGGCCGCCGTCAGCTGGCTTACCCGATCAACAAACTGCACAAAGCACACTACGTTCTGATGAACGTTGAAGCTCCGCAGGAAGTGATCGATGAGCTGGAAACTACCTTCCGCTTCAACGATGCCGTTATCCGCAGCATGGTTATGCGTACCAAACACGCAGTGACCGAAGCATCTCCGATGGTTAAAGCGAAAGACGAGCGCCGTGAGCGTCGCGATGATTTCGCAAACGAAACCGCAGATGATTCTGATGCTGGGGATTCTGAAGAGTAATTTCTGATGACCAACCGTCTGGTGTTGTCCGGCACCGTGTGCAGGACCCCCCTTCGAAAGGTCAGCCCATCAGGAATTCCGCATTGCCAGTTCGTGCTTGAGCATCGTTCTGTGCAAGAGGAAGCCGGGTTTCACCGGCAGGCGTGGTGCCAAATGCCCGTGATTATTAGCGGACACGAAAACCAGGCCATTACTCACAGTTTAACGGTCGGTAGCGCAGTAATCGTTCAGGGGTTCATTTCTTGCCACAAGGCAAAGAACGGCCTGAGCAAAATGGTTCTGCATGCCGAGCAGATTGATTTGATAGATTCTGGAGACTAGCCATATGGCACGTTATTTCCGTCGTCGCAAGTTCTGCCGTTTCACCGCGGAAGGCGTTCAAGAGATCGACTATAAAGATATCGCAACGCTGAAAAACTACATCACCGAAAGCGGTAAGATTGTCCCAAGCCGTATCACCGGTACTCGTGCAAAATATCAGCGTCAGCTGGCTCGCGCTATCAAACGCGCTCGCTACCTGTCTCTGCTGCCGTACACTGATCGTCATCAGTAATCGGGCACGGTCCATTAATACGACTTTAAGAGGATAAGGTAATGCAAGTTATTCTGCTTGATAAAGTAGCAAACCTGGGCAGCCTGGGTGATCAGGTAAACGTTAAAGCGGGTTACGCTCGTAACTTCCTGGTTCCACAGGGTAAAGCTGTTCCAGCTACTAAGAAAAACGTAGAGTTTTTCGAAGCACGTCGTGCTGAACTGGAAGCCAAACTGGCTGACGTTCTGGCGGCTGCTAACGCTCGCGCTGAAGCAATCAACGCACTGGGCACCGTTACTATCGCGTCTAAAGCTGGCGACGAAGGTAAACTGTTCGGTTCCATCGGTACCCGCGATATCGCTGATGCAGTTACTGCGGCAGGCGTTAAAGTGGCTAAGAGCGAAGTTCGTATGCCGAACGGCGTTCTGCGTACCACTGGTGAGCACGAAGTTGACTTCCAGGTTCACAGCGAAGTGTTCGCTAAACTGGTTGTTAACGTAGTAGCTGAGTAATTTTTTACTCTGCTCGCGTCGAAGCGCCGGCCTTGTGCCGGCGTTTTGCTTTTTAGCGTGACCCTGCGTCATCTTTTGCTCTTGTAAGGTCGCTATTCCTGACGCATTCTCTGATAATAAATTGAAACGCAATTTTATTTATGAGATTTGTCATGGATACTGCTCTGCCCACGCCCGTCTTTGCCCGTCGCAATGTGGCCTATGCCTGCGCCACGCTCTGCTGTCTGCTTTGGGGAAGCTCGTACCCGGCCATTAAAAGTGGCTACGAACTCTTTCAGATCGCGACCGATGATATCCCCTCCAAAGTCGTCTTTGCCGGATACCGTTTTCTGTTTGCCGGCGCGTTGCTGCTGCTTTTTGCCCTGGCCCAGCGAAAACCGATTGGCAGGCTCACGCCCACGCAGTTTGGCCAGCTCACGATCCTCGGACTGACGCAGACCTCCCTCCAGTACACCTTCTTTTATATCGGCTTGGCCTACACGACCGGGGTGAACGGCTCCATCATGAATGCCACCGGGACCTTCTTCAGCGTGCTGCTGGCGCACTTTATCTACCACAACGACAAACTCAGCTATAACAAAACGCTGGGATGTGTTCTGGGCTTTGCCGGGGTGATGCTGGTGAACTTCCACAGCGGGTTAAGTGAGTTCCAGTTTGTCTGGAAAGGTGACGGATTTGTGGTGCTGGCCGCCTTTATTCTCTCTGCGGCCACGCTTTACGGGAAACGCATTTCCCAGACCGTTGACCCGACGGTGATGACTGGCTGGCAGCTGGGGATAGGCGGGGCGGCACTGGTTGCGGGAGGCTATGCCACGGGCGGGACGCTGGAGGTGCACAGCATGAAAGCCGTCGCCGTGCTGGGGTATCTGACGCTGCTCTCATCCGTGGCGTTCGCCCTGTGGAGCGCGCTGCTGAAAGTAAACCGCGTGAGTATGATTGCCCCGTTCAACTTTGTCATACCTGTAGCAGGGACGGTGCTCTCCGCCATCTTCCTCGGCGAAAACATTCTGGACATCAAATACGCGATTGCGCTGGTGCTGGTCTGCTCGGGGATCTGGTGGGTGAATAAACGGCGTGCCTGAGAACAAAAGTGCCGGGTGGCGGCATCGCCTTACCCGGCCTGGGCCATTAACGTGCTCTGATGAAACTGCCGTCCGGCTGACGGGTAAACAGTACCTGCTGCCCGTTTCCGGTATCGATCGTTAACCCGGTCACCACCCCGCTGGCATTCTGGCGGATCTGCACCATCTGACCATTTTGCAGGTTGCTGAGCGGTTTGCCTGCCCCCTCGACTTGCGCCATGGCATACACATCCGTTGCTGGCAGATTGTGGTCGCGGAACAGCTGGGCAAGAGTTTTCCCAGGCTCTACGCGATACGAACGCCACTGCTGCTCAATGCCGGTGGGCTGTTGCGCCTGTGGCTCTGAAGGGGCGGCGGCCTGCTCCTGATCTTCCTGAACAGGTTCAGGTTCAACCGGCGCAACCTGGCCCGGATCGTTAGTCGGTGTGACCAGCTGCGTCTGCATCGGCTGTGAATCAGGCTGCGGCTGGCTTTGCGACTGGATATCCAGCTCAGCATTCCGGCTGACCGGCGCGGTATCAACGTTGTCACTGCCGGAAGGAAGCAGGAAGCCGATGACGATCAGCAACGCGCCGATAATAATGCCTCTGCGGTGCAAAGGCGGCAGCGGGTCCATGATGCGAAAGTTATCCGGCGCATGCCAGATTTTCGCCAGGGTAGGTTTCAGTTCAAATCGCCCGGGCATGGCTCTCCTCCTGCTCCGCGTCTTTTTATCCTGTCCTGAGAAGTGTAGTTTGCTAACTGCCTGATGGGCGTAACAAAGCCAGCTTTCGTGACATATATTAGGGAAAATCCTGACGGCTACCATTGTTTCCGTTTCGTCGCAGTTTGTCACCTTTACTTAAGACAAAGTTTTACCCATAAGGGCATGGCTGATATGCTGCCCGCTACTTTAAATGTGATGGAAGGAAAACCCATGACCACCCCGACTTTTGACACTATCGAAGCGCAGGCAAGCTACGGCATCGGCTTGCAGGTAGGACAGCAGCTGAGCGAATCCGGCCTGGAAGGTCTGTTACCGGAAGCGCTGGTGGCGGGTATCGCTGACGCGCTGGAAGGCAAGCAGCCCGCTGTGCCGGTTGACGTTGTGCACCGTGCGCTGCGTGAAATCCACGAACGTGCTGACGCCGTACGTCGCGCGCGTTTCGAAGAGATGGCGGCAGAAGGCGTGAAATATCTGGAAGAGAACCGTGAGCGTGAAGGCGTGAACAGCACCGAGTCCGGCTTGCAGTTCCGCGTAATCAATCAGGGTGATGGCGCAATCCCGGCGCGTACCGACCACGTTCGCGTACACTACACCGGTAAGCTGATCGACGGTACCGTGTTCGACAGCTCCGTCGCGCGTGGCGAACCGGCTGAATTCCCGGTCAACGGCGTTATCGCAGGCTGGATCGAAGCCCTGACCCTGATGCCAGTAGGTTCCAAATGGGAACTCACTATCCCGCACAACCTGGCTTACGGCGAGCGTGGCGCTGGCGCGTCCATTCCGCCATTCAGCACCCTGGTGTTTGAAGTCGAGCTGCTGGAAATCCTGTAATCGGTTTTTCTTATTTTCCTCTCTCCGATCGGGGAGAGGAAAATAGCGATAAAACCCGGAGTTACGACGAAATCAACATTTTGTATTGCAAACGAAACTGTTACGTGTATTTTTGTGAGCTGTTTCGCGCTGTATGAGTGATATGACACTCACTTTCAACATATTATTAACATAATATTCAAATCATAGTATTCATCCCGCCGATTCTTACCTACTATCGATTAGTCCTTACACAGGGTCCGTCATTTATTTGGCGTATATAAAGGCCAGAAGAGCCTTAACAACACAGACAGGCATAAACAGGAAAATATCACATGGTAGATCAGGTCAAAGTCGCCGCCGCAGAAGAGGCGACGTCTGAACAGTCGCTACGGCGAAATCTCACGAACCGTCACATTCAGCTTATTGCCATTGGTGGAGCCATCGGCACCGGGCTGTTTATGGGCTCGGGCAAAACCATCAGTCTTGCCGGCCCGTCGATCATCTTCGTTTATATGATCATCGGTTTTATGCTCTTTTTCGTGATGCGTGCAATGGGTGAATTGCTGCTGTCGAATCTCGAATACAAATCTTTCAGCGACTTCGCGTCAGACCTGCTCGGCCCGTGGGCGGGCTATTTTACCGGCTGGACCTACTGGTTCTGCTGGGTGGTTACCGGCATGGCGGATGTTGTCGCTATTACGGCCTACGCCCAATTCTGGTTCCCCGGCCTGTCGGACTGGGTGGCTTCGCTGGCGGTGATTGTTCTGCTGCTGAGCCTGAACCTCGCCACCGTTAAAATGTTCGGTGAGATGGAGTTCTGGTTCGCGATGATCAAAATCGTCGCCATCATCGCGCTGATTGTCGTCGGGCTGGTGATGGTGCTGACGCACTTCCAGTCGCCAACCGGCGTACAGGCCTCGTTTGCCCATCTGTGGAATGACGGCGGCTGGTTCCCGAAAGGTATCAGCGGCTTCTTTGCCGGCTTCCAGATTGCGGTGTTTGCGTTTGTCGGGATTGAGCTGGTCGGTACCACGGCGGCGGAAACCAAAGATCCGGAGAAATCCCTGCCGCGTGCGATCAATTCCATTCCGCTGCGTATCATCATGTTCTACGTGTTCGCGCTGATCGTCATTATGTCCGTGACGCCATGGAGCTCGGTGGTGCCAACCAAGAGCCCGTTCGTCGAGCTGTTCGTGCTGGTGGGGCTGCCTGCTGCCGCGAGCCTGATTAACTTCGTGGTGCTGACCTCTGCGGCCTCTTCCGCGAACAGCGGCGTCTTCTCCACCAGCCGTATGCTGTTCGGCCTGGCGCAGGAGGGCGTTGCTCCGAGCGCGTTTGCCAAACTGTCTAAACGCGCGGTACCGGCGAAAGGGCTGACCTTCTCCTGCATCTGTCTGCTGGGTGGTGTGGTGATGCTCTACGTCAACCCGAGCGTAATCGGCGCGTTCACCATGATCACCACGGTGTCGGCGATCCTGTTTATGTTCGTCTGGACCATCATCCTCTGCTCGTACCTGGTGTACCGCAAGCAGCGTCCACACCTGCACGAGAAGTCGATCTACAAGATGCCGCTGGGCAAGCTGATGTGCTGGGTGTGCATGGCGTTCTTTGTCTTCGTGCTGGTGCTGCTGACGCTGGAAGAAGATACCCGACAGGCGCTGATGGTCACGCCGCTGTGGTTTATCGCGCTGGGGCTGGGCTGGCTATTTATCGGTAAGAAACGTATGGCGGGCATGCGCTAAGCATGTTGCCGGGTGGCGCTGACGCTTACCCGGCCTACGTTCGCGGATGTTGTAGGCCCGGTAAGCGCTAGCGCCACCGGGCTTTTTTATTTACCCGATAATGCACGCGGGAACAGAACGTTATTCTCAAGACTAATGTGTTCCATCAGATCGTCGATCATCTCATTAATGCCGTTGTACATGGCTTTCCAGGTGGTGCACGCTTCTGGCGGCGGTGTGACGTTGTCGGTGGTGTGTTTGATCACTTCCAGCAGTTCGCCGGCGTCATCATGTTCGCTTTCCATCACGCTGATGGGCCCCATGGCCTGGCTGCCCATGCCCTGTTTGATCATCGGGAAGAGGATCTGCTCCTCTTTCATCATGTGGCTGGAAAGTTCTTCGTGCAGCATGGTCAGATATTTCGCCAGGCCGCGCGGTACGGAAGGTTTATCGGCATGAACGCGTTCAACTTTGGTCGCCTGTAAAATCAGCTCCGGCAGCTGCTCGCGGTGACGGTCGTGGTAACGCACAATGATATGGTCGATGATTTCAGCCAGCGGCGCGGTGCGCCAGTCTTTGTCGACGGGCTGTGCAGCCAGCTGAGCCAGCTCCGCTTCGATAGCCTCCACATCCAGCTCTTTACGCGACGCTGCGCGCGCCAGCGTTTGCTTACCACCGCAGCAGTAATCCATATCGTATTTACGGAACAGCGCAGAAGCGCGAGGGATGGAGAGCGCCAGCTCGCCTAAGGGTTGGTCGCGGAAGGCCATAGCAGTTACCTCATCATCAGAAATATAAGATGCATTTTAAATGCATCTTTAGGTGGATACTATAACCCTTTAGAGGCAAGGGTGAAAATGAGAAGGGGATCACAAAAAAAGCGTGCTTTTAACTTGCTGATTGAATGCAGAAAAGGGCTTTCGAAAGTTTTTAAAGGTGGAGAAACAGTAAACAACCTGCCGCGCGTGCCGATAGATACAGGTCAGACAATACCTGTATATAAAAAAGGCAACGCATGTTTAAACGTATAAAAGTCATTACTCTTTTGATTTCGGTGCTGCTTGTGCTCGGCATCATGCAGCTGATCTCCGCTGGCATTTTCATTAACGCACTCAATAACGATAAAGAGAACTTCACCGTTTCTCAGCTTTCCAGCCAGAACGTCGCGGAGTTTACCGACGCCTGGATCAGCCTGAACCAGGCGCGCGTCACTCTCAACCGCGGTATGCTGCGCCTGCAAAGCAGCATGGCGTCGCAGATTAACGGCGGGCAGCTGAACGAGCTGGTCAATACCGCGAAAAACCTGCTGGCCGATGCCCAGATCCATTACGATAAATACTACGCGCTGCCGGAAACGCCGGGTATGGACGAGCACCTGGCCGATCGTCTGGAAGAGCAATACCGCGTCTACTCCGCCACGCTGACGCAAATGAACGTTCTGCTGGGGCAGGGCAATCTGGAAGATATGTTCAAACAAAATGCCGAACAGAAGCAGACCGCGATGCAAAAGGTTTATCGCGAGTGGCGTGAGGCGCAGGCCGCGCTGACCGCCAAAGGTATCCAGGACAATGAAAGCGACTACAAACGCATTCTGTGGATCCTTTCTGCGGTGATGCTGCTGGTGATCGCGGTGATTATTTCCAGCTGGATTGCGATGCGCCGTGTGCTGCTGCTGCCGCTGGAAGAGGTGATCAACCATATCCGCGCCATTGCCGCAGGGGATTTAACCCAGCCGATTCAGGCTGAGGGTAAAAATGAAATGGCGATCCTGGCGCGCAACGTTCAGGAGATGCAGACTGCGCTGGCCAACACGGTGGGCGTGGTGCGTGAAGGCGCTGATACCATCTACACCGGCGCGGGTGAAATCTCGGCGGGCAGCAACGATCTCTCCTCCCGTACCGAGCAACAGGCCGCTTCTCTGGAAGAGACGGCAGCCAGCATGGAACAGTTAACCGCCACCGTGAAGCAAAACGCCGATAACGCGCGTCAGGCGTCGCGTCTGGCGCTGGACGCCTCCTCCACCGCGAAGAAGGGCGGTGACGTGGTCGAGGGCGTTGTGCGCACCATGGACGAAATCGCCACCAGTTCCAGCAAAATCGCGCAAATTACTAACGTGATCGACGGCATTGCTTTCCAGACCAATATTCTGGCGCTGAACGCGGCGGTAGAAGCGGCGCGCGCGGGCGAGCAGGGACGTGGCTTCGCGGTTGTCGCGGGCGAGGTGCGTACCCTTGCCCAGCGCAGCGCGCAGGCGGCGAAAGAGATCAAAGCGCTGATCGATGATTCCGGCGAACGCGTCAACGCGGGTTCTCAGCTGGTAAATGAAGCGGGCGCGACGATGGCGGAGATCGTCAATGCGGTTACGCGCGTGACGGACATCATGGGTGAGATTGCGTCGGCCTCCGACGAACAGAGCCGCGGTATCGACCAGGTGGGTCAGGCGGTGGCGGAGATGGATCGCGTCACCCAGCAGAACGCCTCGCTGGTGGAAGAGTCTGCGGCGGCAGCTGCGGCGCTGGAAGATCAGGCTGCACGCCTGAACGACGCGGTGGCGGTGTTTAAGATCACCCGCAACCAGGCGGTGAAAGCCGCGCCGGTTAAGACCTATGCACCTAAAGCGCAGCCCCTCGCGGCGGCGTCTGAAGCGAACTGGGAAACGTTCTGATACTGTGCCGGGTGGCGCTGACGCTTACCCGGCCTACGGTTTGTAGGCCCTGCAAGCGAAGCGCCGCTGGGCGAAAAGCTCACCCCTCCGACGCCGGAACGACCATCGGTTTTTCCGGCTTCGCTCTCACCGCAATCACCACCCCAACGACCAGCAGCGCGATCCCGCAGGCCGTTAGCAGCGGCGGCACGCTCTGACGCATCAGGAAGGTATAGAGCAGCCCTGCCAGCGTCTCAAAGACAATCAGCGGCCCCAGTATCACCGTCGGCAGCTTCTGGCTGGCAATGTTCCAGCACAGCGCGCCCACCCACGAACAGAGCACGGCAATGGCGACCATTAACCCGACGAATACCCACGGGCGCGGTCCGAAGGGCAGGGTAAATGCCGGTTGCTGGCTACCCAGCCAGACACACGCGCCCACATAGCCCAGCAACGAGACAGGGAGGGTGACCAGCGCCTGCGCCGTCGCCCACATCATCGGATGTTTATCCGGGTTTTCCCGCAGCCAGCGTGCGTTGCGCAGGGCATACCAGGCCCAACAGACAACCGAGATAAACGCCAGAAAGATCCCTGAACCGTAACGCCACAAGCTGAAGTTTTCGAGGCCGTGGCGAAGCTCGGCAATATTCACGCACACCAGCCCCACGGCGATGCAGACCAGAGCGGGCGCCATTTTTGACCACGCCAGTTTGCCGTCACGCTGGCTGTAAAGCAGGTTCGCGAAAACCGGGATGACCACCGGTAGCGTGCCGATAATCATGGTCGACACCGGCGCACCGGTGCGCTGAATGGCGCTCGCCAGACAGACGTAGTAGATCAGATTACCCATCATGGTCAGCGCCAGCGCGGTGAGCCAGTCCTGGCGGCCCAGCTGACGCAGACGCGCGCGCCCCAGCCACGCCAGCGGCACGGCAATCAGCCCCAGCGCCAGGTAACGTCCGGTCGACTGCAAAATTGCCGGGTACTCCGGCACAATCAGCGGGCCGACAAAAATCAGCCCCCACATCAAACCCGCAAGCAGGGCATACAACACGCCGCTAATCATTTTTCCATCCATCTTGATTCACTTTGCGATCAGTGTAGGAGGGCAAAACGCGCGCGTATTGTATGAGGTTGCGCATTAGCGCGGCATAACCTGTTTCTGGTAGCGCACGGGCGTGATGCCGTAGCGACGGGTGAATGCGCGGGTTAAATGCGACTGATCGGTCAGCCCGGTCGCGGCGGCCACCTCGGCGGCAGGCATGCCGTGGGTGAGGAATGCTTTTGCGCGCCACAGCCGGATGGCCATCAGCATCTGGTGGGGCGTAACGTGGAAATGGGCTTTGAACTGGCGCTGAAAATGGTACGGGCTGAGCGAGACAACGTTAGCCAGCTCGTCCAGGGTCAGCGAGCGCATATAGTTGTCGTGCAGATAATCGCGAACGCGTTCGAAGCGGTGCGCGGCCTCCTGCACCACCGGCGCATGATGGGCCAGTGGCTGAAAAGTCTGAATCAAATCCAGTAGCAGCCCCTTCTGCGCCAGCGGATCGTTGGTGTGCCACAAGCCGTAAATTAACCGGCCAATCTGCTGCGAGCGCAAAGGGTCGTGGCGCGTGACGTCATTAAACCACCAGTGACGCAGGCCGGTGACCTCTTCCAGCAGGTCGGGTTCGATGTAGACCATCCGGTAGCGCCAGCCGCCTTCGGTGGCGGATTCCCCGGTGTGGATCTCGTCCGGGTTCATGGTCACGACGGATTTTTCCGCGGCAAGATGCTGGGTACCGCGATAGCGGAAGCGTTCGGCACCGGTTTCGATGGTGCCGATACCGAAGGCTTCATGAGTGTGAGGCTCAAAGGCGTAGTCAGAGATATGGGCGTGATAAAGCTCCAGGCCCGGCAGCTGCGCCAGATGGCGAAAGCGCGCGCTGTCTCTCTCATCAGTGAACTGTTCCGGTACGCCTTGCACGGTGAGCCTCCTTGTGGGTCATCGCTTCATTATCAGAGATGACCCGAGGGGATGCCACAAAAAATAACCAATTTTTAACAACTACAGGATGGCTTTGACGCTTTCCGCCAGTGATGTGGTTGGGCGGCCGATCAGTTTGCTCAGGGTACGGCTGTCGTCGAACAGGCCGCCTTTGGACGCGCCGGTGTCGGAGTCCGCCAGCATCTCCGCCAGCCCGGCAGGCAGACCAACGCCCTTCAGCGCAGCGGCGAAATCGGCTTCGCTGAGGTTCTGATACGTTACCGGCTTACCGCTCTGCTTGCTCAGTTCCGCAGCCAGTTCGCTCAGCGTCCAGGCATTATCACCCGCCAGTTCATACACCTTGCCGGCATGACCCTCTTCAGAAATCACTTTCGCTGCCGCCGCCGCGTAATCCGCACGGGTCGCAGAGGCAATTTTGCCTTCGCCTGCGGCACCCATAAATACGCCGTGTTCCAGCGCTGGCGGTGCGCTTGCCAGGTAGTTTTCGGTGTACCAGCCGTTGCGCAGCAGAGCGTAAGGCACGCCGGAGGCCGCCAGGGCATTTTCGGTTTCGACGTGCTCAACGTGCAGACCCAGCGGAGATTTGTCAGCATGCAGCAGGCTGGTATAGGCGATGAATTTCACCCCGGCGGCTTTGGCGGCGTTTATCACGTTCTGGTGCTGTACGGCACGCTGGCCCACTTCGCTGGAGGAGATGAGCAGTAGTTTATCCACGCCGTTCAGCGCGGTGGTAAATGCGGCTTCATCGGTGTAATCCGCCTGACGCACAACGACCCCTTGCTGACGCAACGATTCGGCTTTCGCCGGGTTACGCACAATAGCCACGATCTGGCTGGCCGGAACGGTTTTCAGCAGTTCTTCAATAACGTGTTGGCCAAGCTGGCCGGTTGCGCCGGTAATCGCGATCATGACGAATCTCCTTCGTGTTTGTCTGGTGTTGTGGCACACTATCACCATAACTAACTTTTAGTAAGTACGTACAAAAAGGTAAGTATGAAAACAACAATACCAACGCTCAGCGAGCAAATGCGCGATGGCAACCTCTTTGCGGAACAGTGCCCGTCACGGGAGGTGCTCAAACACGTAACCAGCCGCTGGGGCGTGCTGATCCTGGTGGCGTTACGTCAGGGGACGCATCGCTTCAGCGATCTGCGCCGCAAGATGGGCGGCGTCAGCGAGAAGATGCTGGCTCAGTCTTTACAGGCGCTGGAGCATGACGGGTTTGTCGATCGCGTGTCGTATCCGGTCGTGCCGCCGCATGTGGAGTATAGCCTGACGCCGATGGGGCAGGAGGTAAGCGAGAAGGTGGCCGCGCTGGCCGACTGGATTGAGGTCAATACGCCGCAGGTGATGGCAAACCGGGAAGAGCGTGCGGCATGAAATGCCGGGTGGCGCTTGCGCTTACCCGGCCTACGGGATCGAGGATTGCGGGTAGGCCGGGTAAGGCGAAGCCGCCACCCGGCACAATCATCGCTACCTGCTCAAATCCACCTGATAAATCGCGAACCTAATATCATCCGTCGCGACCTTTTGCATCGGATACTGCGCCTTATCCTTGATAAACGCGGCTGCTTTATCGGACGGAGATGTCTCAAAGCGAATATCCAGCTTAGTGTCGCTGTGGATCGGCGCAAGTCGCCAGTTGTTATCCACCGCCGGATGAATTTCACCCGTCTTTTTCGACTCCGCGCTGATCCACGCCGCCAGCACCGAACGGTTCTCATCCGGCGAGGCAAAGGCGATGTGGCTGTCACCCGTACCGGCAAACTTGCCGCCATAGGCGCGGTAGTTGTTGGTCACCACCAGGAAAGTGGCATTCGGATCAATCGCTTTGCCGTTGAAGGTCAGGTTTTTGATGCGTTCTGCCTGCGGATTAATGGCCTGACATTCGCCGTCATATTTCGCGGGCTGGGTAACGTCAATCTGATATTCCACGCCGTCGATCACGTCGAAGTTGTAGGTGCGGAAACCGTCCCAGTTAATCAGCGACTGCGGTTTGCTGCTGTGCGGATCGATCTGGTTGAACTGCCCGGCAGAGCACTCCAGCCACTCCTTCACCTCTTTCCCGGTAGCTTTCACCACCACGAGGGTGTTGGGATAGAGGTAGAGATCGGCGGCATTACGGAAGGTCAGCTGGCCTTTTTCCACCTCAACGTAGCTGGCCGGATCGTTCTTCCGTCCGCCCACTTTGAATGGCGCCGCGGCATACAGGACCGGCAGATTTGCCAGATCCGGATCGCCCTGAATATAGTGCTCCGCATAGGCTTTCTGCGCCATGTTGACTACCTGCACGGTCGGGTCATCCTGTACCAGCGCGAGGAAGCTGTACATGTTATCAGCCGATTTACCGATCGGCTTGCTGACAAATTCACGCGTCGCGTCGTGGTCATGCTTCAGGACGTCGACCAGCTTTTTATCTTCCCCTGCCAGAGATTTTTTGGCCGCTGCGTCGTAGATCGGACGCGCTTCCGCTTTCGACTGCGCGACTTTCCAGCTTCCGCTGTCGTTATTCAGCACCAGATCCACCACGCCAAGGTGGTCGCCCCACATGCCCGGCATCACCGATGGCACACCATTGAGCGTCCCTTTTTCGATGTCCGCGCCTTTGATATCAGCGAAATCTTTACCCGGGAAGACGGCGTGGGCGTGACCGAACAGGATCGCATCCACGCCCGGCACCTGGCTGAGATAGTACACGGAGTTCTCAGCCATCACCTGATACGGGTCGGCCGAGAGGCCAGAGTGCGCCACGACGACGATCACATCCGCCCCTTTCGCCAGCATCTCCGGCACGTATTTGCGCGCGGTTTCGGTAATGTCGTTGACGGTCACTTTCCCGTCGAGGTTGGCTTTATCCCACGTCATGATCTGCGGCGGCACAAAACCGATATAGCCGATTTTCAGCGTCTGTTTTTTACCGTCCTGGTCGACAACCTCGGTCTCTTTAATCAGATAAGGGGTAAAGAGCGGCTTCTTCGTCTTAACGTCGATGATATTGGCGTTAACGTACGGGAATTTTGCCCCTGCCAGCGCGTCGTGCAGGTATTTCAGGCCGTAGTTAAATTCGTGGTTGCCCAGATTGCCAACCGCATAATCCAGGGTGTTCATCGCTTTATAGACAGGGTGGACCTCGCCTTTTTTCAGCCCCTTCGCCGCCATGTAGTCGCCGAGCGGACTGCCCTGAATTAAGTCCCCGTTATCGACCAGCACGCTGTTTTTCACTTCACCGCGGGCGGCGTTGATCAAACTTGCCGTGCGTACCAGTCCGAATTTTTCCGTAGGGGTATCTTTGTAGTAATCGAAGTCCATCATATTGCTGTGCAGATCGGTGGTTTCCAGAATACGGAGATCCACCGTCGCCGCCTGAACGCTTGCCGCAATCAGCGTTGCCAGGAGCGTTGCGCTAAACTTAATCATCTGAGGAGTCCTTTTTTCGATCCAAGCCACAAAAGAATATGTATGTAGTATTTGTTGCTTACAGAAGTGTGAATGCTGCCAGAAAAAAGGGCGCTGAAACCAGAATTGCTTCACAGATAGCGGAATTGTTCACATTACGATATAACTAAAACAATAAGTTATGCCCACTGCGTTAACGAAGAGGTGGAGAATGTTAGATAAAATTTGTCAGCTCGCACGGGATGCGGGTGATGCCATTATGCAGGTGTACGACGGTGCGAAACCGATGGATGTTGTCAGCAAAGCGGATGACTCCCCGGTGACGGCGGCGGATATCGCGGCGCATGCGGTGATCCTGAAAGGTTTGCAGGCCCTGACGCCGGATATTCCGGTCCTTTCTGAAGAAGCGCCCCAGAGCTGGGATGAACGTCAGCACTGGCAGCGTTACTGGCTTGTCGACCCGCTGGACGGCACGAAAGAGTTTATCAAGCGTAACGGTGAATTCACCGTCAACATCGCCCTCATTGAAAAAGGAAAAGCGGTGCTTGGCGTGGTTTACGCCCCGGTGATGAAAGTAATGTACAGCGCGGCGGAAGGTAAAGCCTGGAAGGAAGAGTGCGGCGTGCGTAAGCAGATCCAGGTGCGTGATGCTCGTCCTCCGCTGGTGGTGATCAGCCGCTCGCACAGTGACAGCGAGCTGGAGGAGTATCTGCAACAGCTGGGTGAACACCAGACGACGTCGATTGGCTCGTCGCTGAAGTTCTGTCTGGTGGCGGAAGGGCAGGCGCAGCTGTACCCCCGTTTCGGGCCGACGAACGTCTGGGATACGGCGGCAGGGCATGCGGTGGCGGCGGCGGCTGGCGCGCATGTGCATGACTGGCAGGGTAAGCCACTGGACTACACCCCGCGCGAGTCATTCCTGAATCCGGGCTTCCGGGTATCACTTTACTGAGTCAGTAGCTTATGCAGCAGGGCAACCACCTGCTGCACCTCATCCTGCGTCAGCGCGCCGTCTTTAACCCACTGTACGCGACCGTTTTTGTCCAGCACGACAATCGCTGAACTCTCTTCTTCCAGCTGCCACGCCTTACGCGTCACGCCGTTGCTGTCGACAATAAACTGCGACCAGGGATAGAGCTTCTTATTGCTCTCAAGGCTTGAGCGCACAAACATCCCGGAGCCGGGAATCGCGTCGTCGGTGTTCACGATGGTGGTGGTCTGGTAGCGATCGTGCGGGAGTTTTGCGGCCTTGATCGCTTCCACGAGGGTAGCGTTTTTCTCTTTAGCGGATGTACGCCCGGCAATATGTTGTACAACTCTCACTTTGCCCGCAAGCTGCGCGCTATTCCAGGTTTTATAGCTAAACTTATCATTGTCGAGAATCAATTCTCCCCGGTCAGCAATCCCGACCGGCGGGACACGTTGTCCTTTTTCAATGTTGTGTGCGGAAGCCATCAGCGGCAGCAACAGGCAAGCTGCTGCCAGGAGGTTACGTAGGGTCATGGTGTTTCCTTATTGTTAGCAGGTGATCCGACCACTTGGTCATGCGCTTTTAATCATAAGTGCGATCAATAGGCTTTTCCCGCAATCCCGATGCCAGTTTGCGGGCGAACGCACATATCCATGCAAAAACGACGGCATATACTGCGCTGTATCACGCTTTGCAAAGATTATTCTGAATAATTGTAATCAAACGGTAAATAAACTTATGCACACTGGGTAAGTACGAGGTTCTGGTCTATAGTCATTGGGCATCAAAATTTGCGCTCAGGACAGTCGGGCCGATTGTGGCACCGCAAGAGCGTATGATTCGCAGGAGATACAAGAATGAAAATTTTCCAACGCTACAACCCGCTTCAGGTGGCGAAGTACGTGAAGATCCTGTTCCGTGGACGGTTGTACATCAAGGATGTTGGCGCTTTTGAGTTCGATAAGGGCAAAATCCTTATCCCAAAAGTGAAGGACAAACAGCACTTGTCTGTGATGTCCGAAGTCAACCGTCAGGTTATGCGTCTGCAAACTGAGATGGCTTAACCAACGTGCTATGCAGTAGTAGTTAAAAAGACGGCTCCCGATGGGAGCCGTTGATGTTTGTGGGGCACACAAAGGATTACGCCGACACCTTCTCTTCGGCATCCGGCAGTTTCGGCACCAGCATGGTCGGTTTGCTATCAATACGCGTTACCAGCAGCTGGTCGATGCGGTAGTTATCAATATCCACCACTTCAAACTTGAAGCCGGAGAACTTCACCGAGTCGGTACGTTTCGGGATTTTACGCAGCATAAACATCATAAAGCCGCCGATGGTCTCGTAGTTGCCGGACTGCGGGAACTCGTCAATGTCGAGTACGCGCATGACGTCTTCAATCGGCGTACCGCCATCGATGAGCCATGAATTTTCGTCACGCTGAACAATCTGCTCTTCCAGCCCCTGGCCGACCAGGTCGCCCATCAGGGTCGTCATAACGTCGTTGAGGGTGATAATGCCCACCACCAGCGCGTATTCGTTCATGATCACCGCGAAGTCTTCCCCGGCGGTTTTGAAACTTTCCAGCGCTTCGGAGAGCGTCAGGGTGTCCGGCACTATCAGGGTGTTGCGGATCTGCACGCCGCTGTTCAGCGCCAGGCTCTGGTTTGCCAGCACGCGGTTCAGCAGGTCTTTGGAGTCCACATAGCCGATGATATGGTCGATATCTTCGTTACAGACCAGGAACTTGGAGTGCGGATGCTGCGCCACTTTGGTCTTCAGGCTCTGCTCGTCTTCATGCAGATCGAACCAGATGATGTTTTCACGGCCGGTCATGGAGGACGGCACGGTACGGGATTCCAGTTCGAAAACGTTCTCAATCAGCTCGTGCTCCTGCTTACGCAGCACGCCTGCCAGCGCCCCGGCTTCCACCACCGCATAAATATCGTCGGAGGTGATGTCGTCTTTACGCACCATCGGCAGCTTGAAGATGCGGAAAATGACGTTCGCCAGGCCGTTAAAGAACCACACCAGCGGACGGAAGACATACAGGCAGAAGCGCATCGGGTTGATGATACGCAAAGCCACAGCTTCTGGCGCAATCATACCGATGCGTTTCGGGGTCAGGTCCGCGAATAAAATGAACAAGCCGGTGACCAGGGAGAAGGAGAGGATGAAGCTCAACTGCTCGGCCAGCTCTACGGACATGTACTTAACAAAGAGGCTATAAAACGCCGGAGAAAACGCTGCATCGCCCACGATACCGCCAAGGATGGCGACCGCGTTCAGGCCAATCTGCACCACGGTAAAGAACATGCCGGGGTTTTCCTGCATTTTCAGAATGCGTGATGCGTTGATGTTGCCCTCGTCGGCAAGCAGCTTCAGTTTGATTTTACGGGAGGCAGCCAGCGAGATCTCCGATATCGAGAAAAATGCACTGACGGCAATAAGACAAAGTATTACTAAAATACTGTTTAACATAGTTTATCCGGCTTCTCGCCAGATCCTCAGAAGGGGAGTTGATACCATTCGTGTGAAGACACATTGAACTCAGCTCGTAGCGTTGAGCCGATTATTTCAGCGGTAGTATAGCGTAAAGACGTGTAAACCTGCCAGAGGTCACGTTTTCGGCAAAAAAAGCCGGACCGGCATGGGGCCGATCCGGCGGGAAGGGCTATTTCACGGTGGATAAGTTTTCGCCCACAGCCAGGCGTGTGGCATCGCCGCCCCAGACCTGATCGTACTCATAGCCTGTCAGCTGTTTGATGACCACACGGGTGCTGGCGTCGCAGTCGCGATAGTCGCCACCGAGCTTCCGACGCGCGATCTCCTTGAGCAGCACCTTATGCGTCTCGCGGGTCAGCTTAAATTTGTAGGTCGCGAAGAAGCTCACTGCCAGCAGCGCGGCGGTGGCAAAAATCATCAGGCCAATTATTGCTCCCAGCGCGCTTTCAGGCTGTGCGCCACTGCCTTTCACAAAACCGGACTCCTGCAACACCAGGCCGATAATCATAATCGCAATGGCGACGGTGCTTTTGCGGGTCAACACCATTACGCCAGCGAAAATGCCTTCCCGGCGCTGCTGCGTGACGATCTCGTCGATATCCGGAATAAAGCTATAAATATTCCACGGAATGTAATAGAGGCCGGAACGGGCTGCACCCAGCAGGATGAAGACGGCGGAGAACAGCAGCGTTGGCACCTCTGTTTTGGTGAGATAAACCGTAAACAGGAATGCCAGCACCAGGAAAATGCAGCTATACGAAAGGCGCAGTGCGGCGGAAGGGGTCATGTTCAGCCTGTTGAGTAACAGCATAAATCCGTACGTGCCCGGCACGGAGGCAAAAGCCGCAATACTTAGCCAGCCGGACACTGCTGCCGCATCCTGACTCAGGCAATACACCACGTAATAGGTAAAGACTGAACCAAATACGTCCATCGCGGTGAAGGAGAAAATATAAATAAGAATATGCAGGCGGAAAGCGCGAATACGAAAAGAAGAGAAGAGATCCAGCACCAGATATTTGAGGTGATTAATTACTCCGCTGCTGCGCTGGGTATCAACTTTGAAGTCATACTCCTGATGCACATCTTTTGCTTCCCAGGTGCTGTACCAGGTAATAAATACCGCGATGCAAAAGACGCAGGAAAATATCAGTCCGGTTAGCGTGTAGGTAAAGGAATTATCTTTGCCGGTAAATTGCATAATCACGCCCGGAACCGACACCGCAAGAAAACCGCCCAATTGCGAGCAGATCATCCGTACGCCCGACAGGCGGCTGCGCTCTTCATAGCGGTTGGTCATCTCCGCGGCGAGGGTTTCCCACGGCACCAGCACCATCGCTGAAAGCAGTTCGATGGAAAGATAGGTGCCCAGGTAATACCAGTAACCCATGTCCGTCAGCCACAGCAGAGCATAGAGGAACATTAAGGGAGAGCTGAGTAATAAGAAGAAACGGCGACGGCCAAATTTACGCCCAAGCCAGGTGTCGCCGAAATTGTCGGTGATGTAACCCATTATCGGGCTTAATACCGCGTCAATGACGCGGGCAATAGCAAATATAGAGCCGGCTTCCACGACGGATAATCCGCAATAGGTGGTGTAAAAAAATAACAGCCAGGTGCCGATAATGGCGAAAGCGCCTCCGCCAAAGAGGTCGGTTATGCCGTAGCCAAGCGCCACGCCATAACCCACTCTGCGTTCAGTTGGTTTAACCATAATAATATCCAGTGTAGGGTAGATGTAGAGGTTGTATTTTTATTGCACTGCTGGACTACACGTGACGTTCTAATTATTAATATCTATCCATTGTCTTAACTGAGATGACCGATAAAAAGCCTCCACAATCTTGAGTGATTTTCCGGCGGTACAAATATCGGTAAAATCCGTACTCTCCGGGTGATGAATAGCGTGATAAAAACGGCGGATCGCCTGCTGGTGTCCTAATCCCCAGTAACTTTTTGCGGTGCCATCGGGAGAGGCATCGCTTTCCAGGCGAAATCGTTCGCCGGGCGTTATGCGCCAGAGCGTGTTGTCGTTGAGCAGCAGTGAGCCGCGCTCGCACTGGATCTCCAGACAGAGGGGGGAATCCGTGGTGTGGCAGTTGCTGGCATAAAACAGACCGCGCGCACCGTTGGTAAAGTGAAGCGTGGCCATCGCGCTGTCTTCCCCTTGCGTGACGTCAGCCAGTTCCCCGCTGTCGACTACCCCCTTCAGCCGCGTGACGCCACCCGCGAACCACTGCATCAGATCGAGGGTATGGATCGCCTGGTTGATTAGCAGGCTTCCGCCTTCCGTTGCCAGCTGCCCGCGCCACGGGCTTTCCGTGTAATACGCCCCCGAGCGGGACCAGGTCAGCACAGCTTTGATACTTAACATCTTTCCCAGTACGCCTTCCGCCAGCTCCTTGCGAATGCGCAGGCTGGTCGGATTGAGCCGGTTCTGGTAGCAGACGCCGAGCCTGCCGGGTGCCTGCGCGGCGGCAGAGGCAATGTCGGCAAGCTCGCTGCTGTTCATGCCCACCGGTTTTTCGCAAAAGACATGTTTCCCGGCGGCCAGCGCCGCCAGAATCATGTTTTTGTGCTCGAAGTGGGGCGTGCAGATATGCACCACGTCGATGCTGTCATCCAGCAGCATTTCCCGGTAATCCTGATAAAAGCGGCACTGATAGTTCATCGCCAGCTTCAGTCCTTTGACGCTGTCGATATCGACCAGCGCGCGCAGCGCGACATTGGGGATTTGCCTCAGGGCATTCACATGGCAACTGTGAATAGCCCCGGCACCGATAATCGCCGTGTTCAGGATGTTCATGTCGTCCCCTTAGTCAGCTGCGTTTGCGAGCATTTGTGCTTTCACGCACAGTTCGGCAGCTTTGAAAGCGTGCGCCTGAGTCATGGCATTTTCGGTGCGGTGCAGGCAGTCGAGGATCAGTTCGCCAAAGTACGGGAACCCAACCTGCCCGGCCACAGGATAGCGGAACTCGCCCTCGTTATTGACGAGGTAGACGACATCCTGCTCGCCCCGGGTGAGATCGACATATTTACGGATCTCGATATACCCGTCGGTACCGAGCAGCGTCAGGCGACCATCGCCCCAGGTAGAGAGCCCGTCAGGAGTGAACCAGTCACAACGGAAATAGCCGCTGGCGCCGTTTTCTCCTTTGAGCATGGCGTCGCCAAAATCTTCGAATGCGGGATACTGCGGGTGGTTAACGTTGCGCACCTGGCTGGCGACCACGGTAGCGTTGCGGTTGCCGGTATAAAACAGGAACTGCTCGATCTGGTGGCTGCCGATGTCGCACAGGATGCCGCCGAAATAGCGACGATCGTAGAACCAGTCCGGGCGGCCAGTCCCTTCCCGGTGCGGCCCCATGCCCAGGGTTTGCACCACGCGACCAATGGCGCCCTGCTGTACCAACTGCCCGGCAAAGACCGCGCTTTCCACGTGCAGACGCTCGCTGTAGTAGACCGCGTATTTTTTCCCGGTTTTCTCCACCATCGCTTTGGCGTCTGCCAGCTGTTCAAGGGTGGTGAGCGGCGCTTTGTCCGTGAAGTAGTCTTTGCCAGCCGTCATCGCCTTCAGCCCCAGCGCACAGCGTTCGGAG
This sequence comes from Enterobacter sp. UPMP2061, assembly GCF_053709615.1. NCBI lineage: Bacteria > Pseudomonadati > Pseudomonadota > Gammaproteobacteria > Enterobacterales > Enterobacteriaceae > Enterobacter > Enterobacter sp. UPMP2061. The sequence goes on along the minus strand of NZ_JBSKJP010000006.1, from coordinate 129,860 downwards.
GGGATGGCCGCCCCGGCCACCAGGCGCACGTCGCCATCGGCGAGAATAACGTCCAGGGAATCAGCCACCTTCACCTGCGGGTACTGCTGAACAAACGTGTCCACTTTCGCCGGATCGGGATCGTAAACCCACTTCAGCGTGGCACCTGCTTCAATCAGGCCATTACACATTCCGTAGATATGGCCGTGGTCGAGCGCGGCGGCGGCAAATACAAATTCACCCGCCTGCACCACCGGCTGCGGTTTGCCCACCGGCGCGTAGTTCATTCCGTCATTCTTGTTCATGGTTACAGTCCTCGATCCAGATCTTTACCCAGAGGGATAGCGCCCACTTCGCTGAAGTTGGCGACGCTTGCGGATTTTTCATAAAAACGGGGGGCGAGAGCGTTCGTCCCGCCGGTACGGTAAAACGGATCATCGCGACCAACAGGCAGGGAAACGACACTGCGGGTAATGGCTGATTTATACATCGCAGTAATCAGCTCCAGCGAGCGCTTACCCTGCACGCCGTCCACCAGCGGGGCCGTACCGCGCTCAATGCTCTGAAGCAGGTCGTTAATCTGCCCGGTGTGCAGAGTCCATTCGAGCCTGGGCGTCGCCTGGAAAACGGCATCAAGCCGGGCTTCTCGCTCAATATCGTTGGTCTCCTGCGGGAAGCCGTTGTCAGCACTCACGCTGGCATAAGCCTGCCATGGGGCGGAGATGCGCGCTTTATCACCCTGGATAATGATCTTCTGATCTTCCCCGTGGTGTACTACCGAGGCGGTAAGCTGGGTGAGTGCGCCGTTGGGGTATTTGAATATCGCGGCGCTAAGGTCTTCCACTTCGGCGTTGTCATGGGCCACGTTGGTCATCATCGCCACCACCTCAGACGGGAAGCCGAGCATCCACTGAATGGCGTCAATATGGTGCACCGCGTGGTTCAGCGTGCAGCCGCCCCCTTCCTTTTCCCACGTGCCGCGCCACCACAGGTCGTAGTAGCAATGTCCGCGCCACCAGAAGGAATCCACCTGCGCATGGCATATTTTTCCGGCGAGGCCGGAATCCAGCGCCGCTTTTAAGCGCCAGAAGGCATCGGTAAAGCGGTTCTGGGCAATAATGGAGAGCGTTTTTCCGCTGGCCTGCTGGGCGGCGATCATCGCATCACACTCCTCCAGCGAGGCGGCCATCGGTTTTTCACACAGCACATGGCAGCCGGCATGAAGCGCATCGATGCTGATCTCCGCATGGACATAGGGCGGGGTGCAGACGTCAACGATATCGATGGGAAGCGCATCCTCCAGCAACTGCCGGTGGCTGGCGTACACGCGGGCGTCCGTCAGGCCGTAACGCGCTTTTTTCTCTTCCGCTTTCTCCGGATAGATATCAACCAGCGCAACGATCCGGCAGCGCTGTCCAAACTGCAAATAACCCTGAATATGGTTATGGGAGATATTTCCTGTTCCCACAATGGCGACATTTAACATCGATTTTCTCCGGTGTTACCAGGTACCCGCGGCATCCAGCGTGATGCTGGTGGCTCCTTTATCTACAGAGGTGCTGATGCGCTGCTGAAGCAGGCGCAGGTATTGCTTTTCGTTCAGCGGTAGCTCAACCCAGTCGTCCGTCCAGGTGGAGAGGTGCATGGCGTTAGAGAGGGTTAAACCGCGAATGCCGTCCAGACCCGGTGCAATCAACGGCTCGCCGCGCAGCACGGCGGCGCAGAAGTTGGCGGTGATGACGTGGTGCTCGCTGTATTCCGGGGCAACAGGGACAGAAACCTCCCAGCATTCCGGCTCACCGAAGCCATTCTGCCAGCGAGCGTTAAACTCGGTTTCCGATTCGCGCAGCCGCCAGTAGCGCAGTTTGCCCTCGTCGACGACCACTTTGCCGCGATCGCCGACAATCTCCAGGCGGTTGGTACCCGGTGTTTCCGCGACGGTGGTGATGAACACGCCGGTCGCGCCACTGGCATATTCGGCGTAGGCTGTCACCTCGTCTTCCACTTCGATATCGCGATGCTTACCGAACTGGCAAAACGCGCGCAGACGAACCGGCATGCCCACCAGCCACTGCCAGAGATCGAGCTGGTGCGGGTCCTGGTTGAGCAGCACGCCGCCGCCTTCCCCTTTCCAGGTGGCGCGCCAGCCGCCGGAGTTGTAGTAACTCTGCGAGCGATACCAGTTGGTGATGATCCAGTTGGAGCGGCGGATCTCGCCCAGCTCGCCGCTGTCGATCAGATCTTTCACTTTCTGATACAGCGGGTTGGGCCGCTGGTTATACATGATGCCGAACACCACGTCGCACTCCCGGGCGCAGGCGTTCATCTCCTGGACCTGCGCGGTGTAGACGCCTGCTGGCTTCTCACACAGGGTATGAATGCCGTGGCGCATCGCCAGCATCGACAGGTGCGGGTGATCGTAATGCGGCGTGGCGACAATGACCGCATCGATAAGCCCGCTCTGGAGCATCTCCTGCGCATCACTGAACAGCGGAATGCCGCCAACCAGCTGCCGAATGGCCGGATGCTTTTCCGGCGCGTTATCACACACCGCCGTAAGGCAGGCGTCGCTGACGGTTCCGGCCAGTAAATAGCGTGCGTGGACCGTACCGATATTACCTATACCAATAATGCCAAAACGTACCTTCTCCATGTCTCACCTTAATTTCAGTCAAAAAGCGTGATGACCGAAAAATAGGAAAGGCGAGACGTAGCGACAATGTGTTTTTGTGAGAATACTCGCAAGGTGAATAAGTAAACTCCAACCATTTTGAAATTTGGTTTTAAAATCAAAGCGCTGTTTCTGCAAATATTTGCAAAAACTGATTGAGAGCGAGGTCACACTATGCCGGGCAAGTTAAAAATGGAGGAGATCGCATCCCTGACGGGATATTCCGTGAGCACGGTTTCCAGGGTGTTGAGCGGCAAGTCTTATACCAGCGATAAGGCCCGGGAAGCCATTGTCCGCATCGCACGGGAGCTTGGCGTGCTGGAGTCGATGGCGAGCGGACGGCTTTTAATTAACGGAATCGCTGTATTTGCGCCTGAAAGAACGTTTCAGGGGCGTGGGGATATTTTTTATCTGGAAGTGACCAAAGGCATTGCGGAAGCCAGCGCGCCACATAATGTCTGGATCAGTTATTGCGGATTAGAGGAACAGAATGCGGACGTGAAATTATTTATGGAAAAGGCAAGCCATAAAAATATTAACGCAATAATTATCATTGGTACGGATGATTCCACCATATTTAAGCTGGCCAGCACGCTGAATAAACCCTGTGTATTAATTAATTCCGTTGACCGGGACCGGGTGCTGGATTCGGTTTCCCCCGATCATCGCGCAATCGGCTTTACCACGATGCAATATCTTTTCGAGCAGGGGCATCGCCGGGTGCTGACCATCACCTGTTTACGCCGGGACACGCTCTATGCCCGGCTGGATGGAATTAAAGAAGCGTACCGGCATTTTCATGTGGCGTTTGAGCCGCAGCGGGATTTACTGGTCACGGAGTGGTTTACCGCTGAAGAGGCTGAGCGCGAGCTGGATGCGTGGCTGTTACGTCACGACAGAGCGCAGTGGCCTGAGGTCATTTTTCCCAACAGCACCAGCATGACCGAGGGTGTGCTGAAGGCGTTACAGCGGCATGGGCTGCGCGTGCCGGAAGACATCTCCATCATCACCACCGATTTTGCGTGGAATTTAGCAAACCGGCTTGAAAAGCCCATTACGGGGATCACGGTGCCCTGTCGGGATTTGGGTATAGAAGCGGTGCATTTGCTGCAAACGCGGCTCAACCGACCACAGGCGCCAGTGTTTAACCTGCTGTTGCAGGGGAAAGTCATTGATTACGGTTCGGTGAGTAATGCCACGCGCCACGCGGCTCGCGTGGCGCTGTTGCAGTAATCAGGCCTGCTGGGGAGGCAGGCAAACGCCAATGCCGCCGATACCGCAGTAGCCGTACGGATTTTTATGCAGGTACTGCTGGTGGTCGTCTTCGGCATAGTAGAACGGTTTCGCGGTAGCGATTTCCGTCGTGACCTGACGTTTATCACCGGCCGCCTGCATCGCTTCCTGGAAACGCGTCAGGCTGGCGTGGGCGGCGGCCTCCTGCTCTGGGGTGAGCGGGTAGATGGCCGAACGGTATTGGGTGCCGTGATCGTTACCCTGACGCATGCCCTGCGCCGGGTCATGGTTTTCCCAGAACACCTGGAGCAGCTGTTCATAGCTAATGACGCTCGGGTCATACACCACACGCACCGCTTCAGCATGACCGGTCTCACCGGAACAGACTTCGCGGTAGGTTGGGTTAGGCGTATATCCTCCGGTGTAGCCCGCAGCGGTGCTGTACACGCCCGGCAGTTGCCAGAACAGGCGTTCTACGCCCCAGAAGCAGCCCATGGCAAACAGGGCGATCTCCATTCCATCAGGAACGTTTGTCATTGAATGGTTGTTTACGGCGTGTAATGTTGCCACTGGCATAGGGGTGTTGCGTCCCGGTAACGCATCGGCTTGTGATACCAGATGCTTTTTATCGAATAAACTCACGGTGGGGCCTCCCGGGTAGCGTTGTTTCGGTTAAGGTTGTCACGAAGCGTTTAATTGAACACAATAAATGCGATGAATGAGTCTAGATTTAATCATAAGAAATATTTGGGTGTTACACCCTTTTTCAACCCGTAATTTGGGTTTTTGGCTTTCAGGCCGTATTTTGCCGCGGAGCGGCACTGCATTTGCTTCCAGGGTGGAAACAGGGATATTCAGGAGAAAACGTGACAAAGATCCGCCAGTTATGTTTAGTCAGTTTAATGCTGACCAGCGGGATTGCCAGCGCGGCGAATGTCCGTTTGCAGGTTGAGGGGTTATCCGGGGCGCTGGAAAAAAACGTGCGTGCGCAGCTTTCTACCATCCAGAGCGATGAGGTCACGCCGGATCGGCGTTTTCGCGCGCGCGTGGATGACGCCATCCGCGAAGGCTTAAAGGCGTTGGGGTACTACGAACCCACCATCGATTTCGATTTACGCCCGCCGCCGGCGAAAGGACGCCAGGTGTTGATTGCCCGCGTCTCGCCGGGCGAACCCGTCCTGATTGGCGGCACGAACGTGGTGCTGCGCGGCGGTGCGCGCACCGATCGGGACTACCTGGATCTGCTCAGCACCCGTCCGAAAGTGGGCACCGTGCTCAATCACGGGGATTACGATCGTTTTAAAAAATCCTTAACCAGCGTTTCGCTGCGCAAAGGCTACTTCGACAGCCGGTTCAACAAAAGCCAGCTGGGCGTTGCGCTTGAGCGACGTCAGGCATTCTGGGATATCGATTACGACAGCGGCGAGCGCTACCGGTTTGGCGATGTGACCTTCGAAGGATCGCAAATCCGTGACGAGTATCTGCAAAATCTGGTGCCGTTTAAAAAGGGCGACTACTACCAGTCCAGCGACCTGGGCGAGCTGAACCGTCGTTTGTCCGCGACGGGCTGGTTTAACTCCGTGGTGGTAGCGCCGGAATTTGATAAATCCCGTAAAACGAAAGTGTTACCGCTGCATGGCGTGGTCTCTCCGCGCACCGAGAACACCATTGAGACCGGTGTTGGCTACTCCACGGACGTCGGCCCGCGCGTGAAAGCCTCATGGAAAAAACCGTGGATGAACTCCTACGGCCACAGCCTGACCACCAGCGTCAGCCTGTCTGCGCCTGAACAGCAGCTGGACTTCAGCTATAAAATGCCGCTGCTGAAAAATCCGCTTGAGCAATACTACCTCGTGCAGGGCGGCTTTAAGCGTACCGATTTGAACGATACCGAGCAGGACTCGACGACGCTTGCGGTATCACGCTTCTGGGATCTCTCCAGCGGCTGGCAGCGCGCCATTAACCTGCGCTGGAGCCTCGACCACTTTACCCAGGCAAACGTCACCAACACCACCATGCTGCTTTATCCGGGCGTGATGATCAGCCGTACCCGCTCGCGCGGTGGCCTGATGCCGACCTGGGGCGATTCTCAGCGCTACTCCATCGATTACTCCAACACCGCCTGGGGCTCCGACGTAGACTTCTCCGTCTTTCAGGCGCAAAACGTCTGGATCCGCACGCTGTACGACAAACACCGCTTTGTGATGCGCGGTAATCTCGGCTGGATCGAAACCGGTGACTTCGAACGCGTCCCGCCGGATCTGCGCTTCTTCGCCGGGGGCGACCGCAGCATTCGCGGGTATAAGTATAAATCGATCTCACCTGAAAACGACAAAGGCCAGTTGACCGGGGCGTCAAAACTGGCGACTGGCTCGCTGGAGTACCAGTACAACGTCAGCGGCAAGTGGTGGGGAGCGATGTTCGTTGACGGCGGTGAAGCGGTGAACGATATCCGCCGCAGCGATTTCAAAACCGGCGCGGGCGTAGGCGTGCGCTGGCAGTCACCGGTCGGGCCCATCAAGCTCGATTTCGCCGTTCCGGTGGGCGACAAAGACGAACACGGTTTACAGTTTTACATCGGTCTGGGGCCTGAATTATGAGTTTATGGAAGAAGATAAGCCTCGGGGTGCTGATTTTTATCGTATTACTGCTCGGTACGGTGGCGTTTCTGGTGGGCACCACCACGGGCCTGCATTTGCTGTTTAACGCCGCGAACCGCTGGGTGCCGGGGCTGGAAATCGGCCAGGTAACGGGCGGCTGGCGCGATCTGCGCCTGAAAAATATCCGTTATGAACAGCCCGGTGTGGCGGTGAATGCGGGCGAGTTTCATCTGGCGGTCAAGCTCGGCTGCCTGCGGGACAGCCAGCTGTGCGTAAACGATCTGTCGCTAAAAGACGTTAACGTGGCGATAGATTCCAAAAAAATGCCGAAGTCCGAGCCTGTCGAAGAAGAGGACAGCGGCCCGCTGAACCTCTCCACGCCGTACCCGATTGCGCTTTACCGGGTCGCACTGGATAACGTGAATATCAAAATCGACGACACGACGGTATCCGTGATGGATTTCACCTCTGGTCTGCGCTGGCAGGAGAAAAACCTCACTCTGACCCCAACCTCCCTGCAAGGGCTGCTGATTGCGCTACCGAAGGTGGCCGACGTGGCGCAGGAAGAGATCGTCGAGCCGAAGATCCAGAACCCGCAGCCGGAAGAAAAACCGCTGGGCGAAACGCTGAAAGATCTCTTCTCGAAACCGGTTCTGCCGGAGATGACCGACGTGCATCTGCCGCTGAACCTCAATATCGAAGAGTTTAAGGGCGAGCAGTTGCGTCTGACCGGCGATACCGATCTGACGGTCTTCAACATGCTGCTTAAAGTCAGCAGTATCGACGGCAACATGAAGCTCGACGCGCTGGATATTGATACTAACCAGGGGTCGGTCAACGCCTCAGGCAATGCGCTACTGCGTGACAACTGGCCGGTAGATATTACGCTGAACAGCGCCCTGAACATCGATCCGCTGAAAGGCGAAAAGGTGAAGGTGAAAGTCGGCGGCGCGCTGCGCGAGAAGCTGGAGTTCGGCGTGAACCTCTCCGGACCGGTGGATATGGTGCTGCGCGGGCAAACCCAGCTGGCAGAGGCCGGTTTACCGCTCAACCTTGAGGTTGTCAGCAAGCAGCTTTACTGGCCGTTCACCGGCGAAAAACAGTTCCAGGCTGACGATCTGAAGCTGAAGCTGAGTGGCAAAATGACCGACTACACGCTGTCGTTCCGCACGGCAGTGAAGGGGCAGGGGGTACCGCCCGCCGATATCACCCTGGATGCGAAGGGTAACGAGTTGCAGGTTAACCTCGACAAGCTGACCGTGGCGGCGCTGGAAGGAAAAACCGAGCTGACCGCGCTGCTCGACTGGCAGCAGGCGATCAGCTGGCGCGGCGAGCTGAAGCTGACCGGGATCAACACCGCTAAAGAGGTCCCGGACTGGCCGTCAAAACTGGATGGCCTGATCAAAACCCGCGGTAGCCTGTACGGTGGCACCTGGCAGATGGACGTGCCGGAACTCAAGCTCACCGGCAACGTGAAGCAGAACAAAGTCAACGTAGAGGGCTCGCTTAAGGGCAACAGCTATCTCCAGTGGGTGATCCCGGGCCTGCACGTGGCGCTGGGTCGCAACACGGCGGATATCAAAGGCGAGCTGGGCGTAAAAGACCTCAATCTGGATGCCACCATCGACGCGCCAAATCTCGATAACGCCCTGCCGGGTCTTGGCGGCACGGCGAAGGGGTTAGTGAAGGTTCGCGGTACGGTGGAGGCGCCGCAGCTGCTGGCGGACATCACCGCCAATAACCTGCGCTGGCAGGAACTTTCTATTGCCCGCGTGCGTGTCGAGGGAGACGTGAAATCCACCGATCAGATCGGCGGAAACCTGGATCTGCGCGTGGAGCGTATCTCTCAGCCGGACGTGAACATCAGTCTGGTCACGCTGGCGGCAAAAGGTAACGAAAAGCAGCACGATCTCCAGCTACGCGTGCAGGGCGAGCCGGTCTCCGGGCAGCTGCACCTGACGGGCAGTTTTGACCGCCAGGCGACGCGCTGGAAAGGCGTGCTGGATAACACCCGCTTCAGCACGCCGGTCGGCCCGCTGGTGCTGTCGCGGTCTGTCGCGCTGGATTACCGCAACGCGGAGCAAAAGATCAGCATTGGGCCACACTGCTGGACCAACCCGAATGCTGAGCTGTGCGTGCCGCAGACCATTGATGCGGGCGCGGAAGGACGCGCGCAGATCAACCTCAACCGTTTCGACCTGGCGATGCTGAAACCGTTTATGCCGGAAACCACCCAGGCCAGCGGGGTCTTCAGCGGCAAAGCGGACGTCGCGTGGGACACCACCAAAGAGGGACTGCCGCAGGGCAGCGTTACCCTCTCCGGACGTAACGTGAAGGTGACGCAGGAGGTCAATGACGCGCCGCTGCCGGTGGCGTTCGACACCCTGAATGTGAACGCTGACCTGCGTAACAATCGTGCGGAACTGGGATGGCTGATCCGCCTGACCAACAACGGTCAGTTTGACGGACAGGTGCAAATTACCGATCCGCAAGGGCGGCGCAATCTCGGCGGCAACGTCAATATTCGCAACTTCAACCTGGCGATGGTGAATCCGATCTTCTCGCGGGGAGAAAAGGCGGCGGGGATGCTCAGCGCCAACCTGCGTCTGGCGGGGGATGCGCAAAGCCCACAGCTGTTTGGCCAGATGCGGTTAAACGGCGTGGACATTGACGGTAACTTTATGCCGTTCGATATGCAGCCAAGCCAGCTGGCGATGAACTTTAACGGCCAAAGCTCAACCCTCAGTGGCTCAGTACTGACGCAGCAGGGACAAATCAACCTGAGCGGTGACGCAGACTGGAGCCAGCTCGACAACTGGCGCGCCCGTATTGCGGCCAAGGGCAGCAGGGTGCGTATCACGGTACCGCCGATGGTGCGCCTGGACGTGTCGCCAGACGTGGTCTTTGAGGCAACGCCGAGTCTCTTCACCCTGGACGGCCGTGTTGACGTACCGTGGGCGCGCATCGTGGTTCACGAGGTGCCGGAAAGCGCGGTTGGCGTCTCCAGTGACGAAGTTATGCTCAATGAAAATCTGAAACCTGTTGAACAGAAGAGCGCTGGCATACCGATCAATAGTAATCTTATCGTGCACGTGGGGAATAACGTGCGTTTGGACGCGTTTGGGCTGAAGGCGAGACTCACGGGTGACCTGAAAGTGGCGCAGGATCAACAGGGACTTGGCCTCAATGGACAAATCAATATTCCTGAAGGGCGCTTCCATGCCTACGGTCAGGATTTGATTGTGCGTAAAGGCGAGCTGCTGTTCTCCGGTCCACCGGATCAGCCAGTACTCAATATCGAAGCGATCCGTAACCCGGAAGCCACCGAAGATGATGTGATTGCAGGCGTGCGCGTGACGGGCTCCGCCGATGAACCTAAGGCAGAGATCTTCTCTGACCCGGCCATGTCGCAACAGGAAGCGCTCTCTTACCTCCTTCGCGGCCAGGGTCTGGATAGCCAACAGGGCGATGGTGCGGCAATGACATCAATGTTAGTCGGTCTGGGGGTTGCACAAAGTGGTCAGGTTGTGGGTAAAATCGGCGAGACGTTTGGCGTAAGCAATCTGGCGCTGGACACTCAGGGCGTGGGTGACTCTTCGCAGGTAGTGGTCAGCGGCTATGTACTGCCGGGTCTACAGGTAAAATATGGCGTGGGGATCTTTGACTCACTGGCTACACTCACGTTACGTTATCGCCTGATGCCTAAGCTATATCTGGAAGCAGTGTCCGGCGTAGACCAGGCACTTGATCTGCTCTATCAGTTTGAGTTTTAGCAATGCGAATATTTGTTTACGGCAGTTTACGAACCAGGCAAGGCAACAGCCACTGGATGACCAACGCCCAGTTGCTGGGAAATTACACAATCGAAAACTACCAGTTGTACAGTCTGGGCCACTATCCAGGCGCGGTTCCGGGGAACGGAACGGTACAGGGTGAGGTTTATCGTATTGATAATGCCACGCTGGCCGAACTTGATGCCTTGCGCACCAGGGGCGGTGAATACGCTCGCCAGTTGATCCAGACGCCTTACGGCAGTGCATGGATGTACGTGTACCAACGTTCGGTCGACGGGTTAACGTTGATTGAAAGCGGTAACTGGTTAGACAGAGACCAGTTCTGAAAAACGACAACGCCACCGTAAGGTGGCGTTGTCGTTTTGCGCCGTAGGCCCGTGCAAGCGTAGCGCCGCCGGGCGATACTCCCCAATCGCACGGGTTACCTGGAGCGACAGCCACAAAAAAGCCCCGACGCGCGGGGCTTAGTCTCAGCAGTAAGAATTACTTCTTAGCCGCACGCTCGAAAGAGGCGATGATTTCTGCTTTCGCCGCTTCTGCGTTATCCCAGCCTTCAACTTTAACCCATTTGCCTTTTTCGAGATCTTTGTAGTGCTCGAAGAAGTGGGCGATCTGCGCTTTCAGCAGCTCTGGCAGGTCGTTCACATCTTTAATGTGATCGTACTCTTTGCTCAGCTTGGTGTGCGGTACGGCAACCAGTTTCGCATCTTCACCCGCTTCGTCAGTCATTTTCAGCACGCCAACAGGACGGCAGCGAATGACGGAGCCTGGCTGCAATGGATATGGCGTTGGGACCAGTACGTCAACCGGGTCACCGTCCAGAGACAGAGTGTGGTTGATGTAGCCGTAGTTGCACGGATAGAACATGGCGGTAGACATGAAACGGTCAACGAACAGCGCACCGGTGTCTTTGTCGATTTCGTATTTGATTGGATCTGCGTTGGCCGGGATTTCGATCACAACGTAGATGTCTTCTGGCAGTTCTTTACCCGCAGGGACGTTGAGTAAGCTCATGTCGGTGTCCTTTAAAATGGATGGTAAACAAGTGGCAGGTATTATAGCCAACTGGCGCTGAAAGTCTCCGCCTGTTTTCGTCTTCTCTCCCTCGCGCCTTCACTTTTCAGACCGTTTCCATGACAGGATAATCCATAAACTCAGCCGCATTTTAAATGTTGAAATGAAAGCGATTACAAACTTGTGATTAACGTTTTATTCACTTTTCTGAAGTGTGATGTAACGCAATCCGTAACATATTCCATTGGCTATAGTTCATCCGCGGAACATCTTTTAACCAACAATAACCTACCCTACGAGGACGTTCATATGTGGAAGCGCTTACTTCTTGTTACAGCAGTTTCGGCAGCCATGTCGTCTATGGCGATGGCCGCACCCTTAACCGTTGGATTTTCGCAGGTCGGATCTGAATCTGGCTGGCGCGCCGCTGAAACGAATGTGGCGAAAAGTGAGGCCGAAAAGCGCGGTATTACGCTGAAAATCGCCGATGGTCAGCAAAAGCAAGAGAACCAGATTAAAGCGGTGCGTTCGTTTATCGCTCAGGGCGTGGATGCCATCTTTATTGCCCCGGTTGTCGCCACGGGCTGGGAGCCGGTGCTGAAGGAAGCCAAAGATGCTGAAATTCCGGTCTTCCTGCTCGACCGTTCCATCGACGTAAAAGACAAATCTCTCTATATGACCACCGTCACCGCCGATAACGTGCTGGAAGGCAAACTGATTGGTGACTGGCTGGTGAAGCAGGTGGATGGCAAGCCGTGTAACGTGGTTGAGTTGCAGGGCACCGTCGGAGCGAGCGTGGCTATCGACCGTAAGAAAGGTTTCGCGGAGGCCATCGCCAAAGCACCAAACATCAAAATCATCCGTTCTCAGTCCGGCGACTTCACCCGTAGCAAGGGTAAAGAGGTCATGGAAAGCTTCATCAAGGCAGAAAATAACGGCAAAAATATCTGCATGGTTTACGCCCACAACGACGACATGGTGATCGGCGCCATCCAGGCCATCAAAGAAGCGGGCCTGAAGCCGGGCAAAGATATCCTCACCGGCTCGATCGACGGCGTACCGGACATCTACAAAGCGATGATTGACGGCGAAGCAAACGCCAGCGTGGAGCTGACGCCAAATATGGCGGGCCCGGCATTCGATGCGCTGGAGAAATTCAAGAAAGACGGCACCCAGCCTGAGAAGTTGACCATCACCAAATCCACGCTCTACCTGCCGGACACGGCGAAAGAAGAGTTAGAGAAGAAGAAAAATATGGGCTACTGATCCAGTGAAATTGCCGGGTGGCGCTGCGCTTACCCGGCCTACGATACGCTCTTTTGTAGGCCGGATAAGCGTAGCGTCATCCGGCCTGATGCAGGGGGAAACCATGACCACCGAACAACACCAGGAAATCCTCCGCACAGAGGGCCTGAGTAAATTTTTCCCTGGCGTTAAGGCGCTGGATAACGTTGATTTCAGCCTGCGGCGTGGGGAGATCATGGCGTTGCTCGGCGAAAACGGGGCGGGGAAGTCGACGCTGATTAAAACCCTGACCGGGGTCTATCACGCCGATCGCGGCGCTATCTGGCTGGAAGGTAACGCCATTTCGCCCAAAAACACCGCGCATGCCCAGCAACTGGGGATCGGCACGGTCTACCAGGAAGTGAACCTGCTGCCAAACATGTCGGTAGCGGATAACCTGTTTATTGGCCGCGAACCCAGACGTTTTGGCCTGCTGCGCCGCAAAGAGATGGAAGGGCGCGCCGCGAAGCTGATGGAATCGTATGGCTTCTCTCTCGACGTGCGCGAACCGCTGAACCGTTTTTCCGTAGCGATGCAGCAAATCGTCGCGATCTGTCGCGCTATCGATCTCTCGGCGAAAGTGCTGATCCTCGATGAACCCACCGCCAGCCTCGATACCCAGGAAGTGGAGATGCTTTTTACCCTGATGCGCCAGCTGCGTAATCAGGGCGTCAGCCTGATTTTCGTGACGCATTTCCTCGATCAGGTTTACGAGGTGAGCGACCGTATAACGGTGCTGCGCAACGGCAGCTTTGTCGGCTGCCGGGAAACCCGCGAGCTGCCGCAGATAGAGCTGGTCAAAATGATGCTGGGCCGCGAGCTCGAGACCAACGCGCTTCAGCGCGCGGGCCGTACGCTGCTGAGCGAAAAACCGATCGCCGCGTTTCACGATTACGGCAGAAAAGGGACCATCGCGCCGTTTAACCTCGAGGTACGCCCCGGTGAAATTGTGGGTCTGGCGGGGCTGTTAGGCTCCGGGCGCACCGAAACCGCCGAAGTCATCTTCGGGATCAAACCTGCCGACAGCGGAACGGCGCTGATCAAAGGCAAACCACAAACGCTACGTTCACCGCATCAGGCGTCGTGCCTCGGCGTGGGCTTCTGTCCGGAGGACAGGAAAACGGACGGGATTATTGCCGCCGCCTCGGTGCGGGAAAACATCATTCTGGCGCTACAGGCCCAGCGCGGCTGGCTGCGTCCGATCCCTAAGCGCGAGCAGAACGCGATTGCCGAGCGCTTCATCCGCCAGCTCGGTATACGTACCCCGAGCGCGGAACAGCCCATCGAGTTCCTCTCGGGCGGTAATCAGCAGAAGGTTCTCCTCTCGCGCTGGCTGCTCACCAAGCCGCAATTCCTGATCCTCGACGAGCCCACGCGCGGTATCGACGTGGGCGCGCACGCCGAAATCATCCGGCTTATCGAAACGCTCTGCGCCGACGGTCTGGCGCTGCTGGTGATCTCGTCCGAGCTGGAGGAGCTGGTCGGCTATGCCGATCGCGTCATCATCATGCGCGATCGCAGGCAGGTGGCAGAGATCCCGCTGGATAAACTGTCGGTACCGGCGATCATGAATGCCATCGCGGCGTAAGGAGTCAAATGTGATGTCCCGTTCTCTTTCGCAAACTGGCGAAGCGAAGCGCCGCTTCACCTGGCCGACCGGCACGCCGCAAATCGTGGCGCTGCTGCTGGTGCTGCTGGTGGATAGCCTGGTGGCTCCGCATTTCTTTCAGATCGTCGTGCAGGATGGCCGCCTGTTTGGTAGCCCGATCGACATCTTAAACCGTGCCGCGCCCGTGGCGCTGCTGGCGATTGGTATGACGCTGGTCATTGCCACCGGCGGGATCGACCTCTCCGTCGGTGCGGTAATGGCGATTGCGGGCGCCACCGCCGCCTCGATGACCGTCGCCGGGCACAGCCTGCCGGTGGTCCTGCTGGCCGCGCTGGGCTCCGGTGTATTAGCCGGGCTATGGAACGGCATTCTGGTCGCAGTGCTCAAGATCCAGCCGTTTGTCGCGACGTTGATTTTGATGGTGGCCGGGCGCGGTGTGGCGCAGCTTATCACCTCCGGTCAAATCGTCACCTTTAACTCCCCGAGCCTGGCGTGGATCGGCAGCGGTAATTTTCTGTTCTTCCCGACGCCGGTGATCGTCGCGCTGGTGACGCTGGTGGTGTTCTGGCTTTTCACCCGCAAAACGGCGCTCGGGATGTTCATCGAAGCGGTGGGGATTAACATTCGGGCCGCGAAAAACGCCGGGGTAAATACGCGGCTGATGGTGATGCTGACTTACGTGCTGAGCGGCGTCTGTGCTGCGATTGCCGGGGTGATCGTGGCCGCCGATATTCGCGGAGCGGATGCCAATAACGCCGGACTCTGGCTCGAGCTGGATGCGATCCTCGCGGTGGTTATCGGCGGTGGATCGCTGATGGGCGGACGTTTTAATCTGCTGCTCTCGGTGGTGGGGGCGTTGATTATTCAGGGTATGAATACCGGTATTTTGCTCTCCGGGTTCCAGCCGGAGCTGAATCAGGTCGTCAAAGCGGTCGTGGTGCTTATCGTACTTATCGTGCAGTCGCCGCGCTTTATCACTCTCATTAAGGGGAACCGCGGTCATGATAAAACGTAATTTGCCGTTAATGATCACGCTGGGCGTGTTCGTGCTGGGGTACCTCTATTGCCTGACCCAGTTCCCGGGCTTCGCCTCCACGCGGGTGATTTGCAACATCCTGACCGACAATGCCTTTTTAGGCATTATCGCCGTCGGCATGACGTTTGTGATCCTCTCCGGCGGGATCGACCTCTCCGTTGGGTCGGTGATCGCCTTTACCGGCGTGTTCCTTGCCAAGGCGATTGGCTTTTGGGGGATTTCGCCGCTGCTGGCTTTTCCGCTGGTGCTGGTCATGGGCTGCGCGTTCGGCGCCTTTATGGGGCTTTTGATCGATGCGCTGAAAATCCCGGCCTTTATCATCACCCTCGCCGGGATGTTCTTCCTGCGCGGCGTGAGCTATCTGGTGTCGGAGGAGTCAATTCCGATAAACCATCCGATCTACGACACGCTCTCCAGCCTGGCGTGGAAAATCCCCGGCGGTGGGCGCCTGAGCGCAATGGGGCTGCTGATGCTGGGCGTGGTGGTGATCGGGATCTTCCTCGCCCACCGTACCCGATTTGGTAACCAGGTTTATGCCATTGGCGGCAGCGCCACGTCCGCGAACCTGATGGGAATTTCCACGCGCAGCACGACTATCCGCATCTACATGCTTTCGACCGGGCTGGCCACCCTCGCGGGGATTGTATTCTCGGTTTATACCCAGGCAGGCTATGCCCTGGCGGGGGTGGGCGTTGAGCTGGACGCCATTGCCTCGGTAGTGATTGGCGGTACGCTGCTCAGCGGCGGGGTGGGGACAGTCCTCGGCACGCTGTTTGGCGTGGCGATCCAGGGGCTGATTCAGACCTATATCAACTTCGACGGCACGCTCAGCTCCTGGTGGACCAAAATCGCCATCGGCATTCTGCTGTTTATTTTTATCGCGCTCCAGCGCGGCCTGACGGTGCTGTGGGAGAACCGCCAGAGCTCGCCTGTTACCCGGGTGAATACATCTTTAACAGAGCGATAACATGCTGAAATTGCTTAAACTCTAAACATTTTCCGGTAGCGGCCGATATTCTTTTTTTATGCCCAGAAATATCTCGCTACCGGAAATAACATCATGCTTAAAACGCTATCGATTCGTACCGGCTTGCTCTCTTTACTGGCCGTTATGACCCTTCTGCTGCTGATTGTCAGCGGCATCGGCATTTATGCCCTTACACAAAGTTCCGCTTCTCTCCAGCGCATCAATCATCTTCAGGGTGAACAGATGGTGCAGCTGAATGCCGGCTATACGCTGATCCTGCGCGCGCGTAACGAAGCGGGGCAGGCCGTCCGCATGATGGAGGTCGGCCTGCTGGACGATGCGGCCAGGGCGGTCAAAACCATTAACCAGGAAGTGGCGCTGGCACAGAAAACGCTGAAGGACGTGATCGGCAGCGGCGTGGCGGATGAGCAGGGGCAAAAGCTGCTGGATAACGTTGCCGCGAGTCTGGCGGTGTACAACCAGCAGGGTATCAGCCCGATGCTGAAAGCCCTGAACGAGCAAAGCGCGGACAGCTATTACGATCTGCTGGAAAACAAGCTGGTACCGGTGGCGAAGCAGTTTGATAACGATATGCAGGCGTTCCAGGCATGGAGCGAGGCGCGCGGTAAAGCGGAGGTGAGCGCCGTGCAGGCGAGTAAAACCCGCGTGCTGATCCTGATTATCGTCGCGGCGCTGCTGACGGCTGGCATTATCGTGCTGGCCTGGCTGGTGCTGCGCCATATGCTGCTCAAGCCGCTTTCAGCCTCGATTGCCCAGCTGGAACATGTGGCGGCCGGGGATTTAACCCATACCCTGAACGCGCCGGCGAGCCAGGAATTTAATCGCCTTAACGCGGCGATCGAAGGGATGCGCCAGTCGCTGATGGACTCGGTTCTGCGGGTGCGTGACGCCAGCTCGCAGATTGATACCGGCAGCCGCGAGCTGACGGCCGGGAATATGAACCTGGCCCAGCGCACGGAATCCACCGCCACCTCGCTGGAGCAGACGGCCGCCAGCATGGAAGAGATCACCGCCACGGTGAAACTTAACGCCGATAACGCCGAGCAGGCGCACCAGCTGGCGAAGTCGGTCTCCGATACCGCCGATCACGGCAGTGAAATGGTCTGCTATGTCATTGAGAAGATGCGCGACATCTCCGGCAGTTCGGCGCGCATCGCCGATATCCTGAGCGTCATCGACGGCATTGCCTTCCAGACCAATATTCTGGCGCTGAACGCCTCCGTTGAAGCGGCGCGTGCGGGTGAGCAGGGGCGAGGTTTTGCGGTCGTGGCGGGTGAGGTGCGTAATCTCGCCAGCCGCAGTGCTGATGCGGCGAAAGAGATCCGCTCGCTTATCAGCGATTCGCAAACCCACGTGAACGAGGGCAGCGAGCTGGCGCAGCAGGCCGGTGAGACGATGGACGAGATCGCCACCGAAGTACTGCGTATGACCAAACTGATGCGTGAAATTGCGACGGCGTCCCAGGAGCAGAGCCGCGGTATTGAGCAGGTGAATATCGCCGTCAATCAGATGGATGAAACGGCGCAGCAAAATGCGGCGCTGGTCCAGCAATCATCTGCGGCAACTCGTTCCCTGGAGGAACAGTCGCGCGAGCTGATGGAAGCGATGGCTTCCTTCAAGCTGACGATGCAAACGGCCTGAAAAAAAGGGAGCCTGCCTGGCTCCCCTTTTCGTGCGTTACGCGTCCGGGAATTCGCGGATCATGCGTTCAACGTCATCCACCATATGGCGGTTGCCGACGAAGAATGAACGGCGCTGGTGCAGGCTTTCCGGCACGATATCCAGAATACGCTCTTTACCGTCGCTCGCCTTGCCGCCTGCCTGTTCGGCCAGGAACGCCATCGGGTTGCACTCGTACAGCAGACGCAGTTTTCCGTCCGGGTGGCTGGCGGTGCTTGGGTAGAGGTAAATACCGCCCTTCAGCAGGTTACGGTGGAAATCCGCCACCAGCGAGCCGATGTAGCGCGAGGTGTATGGGCGCTGGGTGGCTTTATCCTCTTCCTGGCAGAATTTGATGTACTTCTTCACGCCGTTCGGGAATTTGATGTAGTTGCCTTCGTTGATGGAGTAGGTGTTGCCCTTCTCCGGGAAGCGCATACGCTCCTGGCACAGGCAGAACACGCCCAGGGACGGATCGTAGGTAAAGGCGTGTACGCCGCAGCCGGTGGTGTACACCAGCATGGTGGACGAGCCATACACCACATAACCGGCAGCAACCTGTTTACTGCCCGGTTGCAGGAAGTCTTCTTCCGTCACCGGTGTGCCAACCGGCGTGACGCGACGGTAGATGGAGAAAATGGTACCGACAGAAACGTTAACGTCGATGTTGGAAGAGCCGTCCAGCGGATCCATCAGAACAACGTATTTCGCGTGTTCACACCCTTCGAATACGACGATCTCATCTTCTTCTTCAGAGGCGATACCCGCAACGATGTCGCGCGCGCGCAGTGCAGCTTTCAGTTTTTCATTGGCGAACAGGTCGAGTTTCTGCTGAACCTCACCCTGAACGTTCTCGGCACCGCTGGCACCCAGGATATCGACCAGACCGGCCTTGTTGATATCGCGGTGGATGATCTTAGCGCCCAGCTTTATTGCCGACAGCAAAGCAGTGAGCTCACCCGTAGCATGAGAGAACTCGTGCTGCTTCTCGACAATAAATTCACCTAACGTTTTCATAACACTTTCCCTGCATCTTATGTTGAGTAAAGCGGTTGATGTCCAACAATCTTAACAAACATTCAAATATTAGCGCAGAGGTGAATCGCGCCAGCAAAATACGGATTTACCTGAAATGCGTTTCACAGCCGCTGACATGTGAGTAAAATGTGCGCCACATTGAAGAAGGATAGTGACGTATGCGCATTCATATATTGGGGATTTGTGGCACTTTCATGGGCGGACTGGCAATGCTGGCGCGCTCGCTGGGCCATGAAGTGACAGGTTCGGACGCCAATGTGTATCCGCCGATGAGCACGCTGCTCGAGAAGCAGGGAATTTCTCTGATTCAGGGATATGACGCCAGCCAGCTGGAGCCGCAGCCGGATCTGGTGATCGTGGGTAACGCCATGACCCGTGGGAATCCATGCGTTGAAGCGGTGCTGGAACGCAATATCCCGTACATGTCTGGCCCGCAGTGGCTGCATGATTTTGTCCTGCGCGACCGCTGGGTTGTCGCCGTTGCCGGGACGCACGGCAAAACCACCACCGCCGGTATGGCGACCTGGATCCTCGAAGCCTGCGGCTACAAGCCGGGCTTTGTGATCGGCGGCGTACCGGGGAATTTCGACGTCTCCGCGCGTCTGGGCGACAGCCCGTTCTTTGTGATTGAAGCGGATGAATACGACTGCGCGTTCTTCGACAAGCGTTCTAAATTCGTGCATTACTGCCCACGCACGCTGATCCTCAACAACCTTGAGTTCGATCACGCGGATATCTTTGACGACCTGAAAGCGATTCAGAAACAATTCCACCATCTGGTGCGCATTGTTCCGGGTCAGGGCCGCATTATCCTGCCGGAGAACGACATCAACCTGAAGCAGACTATGGCGATGGGGTGCTGGAGCGAGCAGGAGCTGGTTGGCGAGCAGGGGCACTGGCAGGCGAAAAAGCTCAACGCGGATGCCTCCGAATGGGAAGTGCTGCTCGACGGTGAGAAAGTGGGCGAGGTGAAGTGGGGCCTGGTGGGCGAGCACAACATGCACAACGGCCTGATGGCGATCGCCGCGGCGCGTCACGTGGGCGTACTGCCTGCGGATGCCGCCAATGCGCTGGGCTCGTTTATCAACGCCCGTCGCCGTCTGGAGCTGCGCGGTGAAGCCCACGGCGTTACCGTGTATGACGATTTCGCGCACCACCCAACGGCCATTCTGGCGACGCTTGCCGCATTGCGTGGCAAAGTTGGCGGCACCGCGCGCATTCTGGCCGTGCTGGAACCGCGTTCGAACACCATGAAAATGGGTATTTGCAAAGACGATCTCGCACCGTCCTTAGGGCGTGCCGACGAGGTCTTCCTGCTGCAACCGCAGCATATTCCGTGGCAGGTGGCGGAAGTGGCAGACGCCTGCATTCAGCCGGCGCACTGGAGTGCGGACGTGGATGTCTTAGCGGATATGGTGGTGAAAGCCGCACAGCCTGGCGATCACATTCTGGTGATGAGCAACGGCGGGTTTGGTGGGATCCATCAGAAGCTGCTGGACGGTCTGGCGAAGAAAGCCGCGGCCGCAGAGTAAAAAAAGCCCGGTGGCGCTAGCGCTTACCGGGCCTACATTTTTTCGCACGACCTTGTAGGCCGGATAAGGCGTTTACGCCGCCATCCGGCGCAAACCCGCACAGATTACTCTTCGTTCTCAGACAGCTCGCGCAGATACTGGAAAATCAGGCGCGCAGACTTCGGCGGCTTATTCCCTTCTTTCTCTTTCTTCGCGTTGCGGATCAGCGATCGCAGCTGCTGGCGGTCGGCATTCGGCCACAGGTTCAGCACTTCAGGTACCGCGTCATCACCTTGGTCGATCAAACGATCGCGGATCTGCTCCAGCTTATGGAACAGCGCAACCTGCTGATTGTGGCGGTTTTTCAGTTTGTCCAGCGCCTGACGGATCGGCTCCACGTCGCGCTGACGCAGCAGTTTACCGATAAGCTGAAGCTGGCGGCGACGCCCTTCTTTCTTGATTTTCTGTGCCAGTTCAATGGCATCACGCAGATCCTGGTCGAGCGGGATCTTATCCAGCGCGTTTTTACCCAGTTCTACCATTTCTGCGCCAAGCTGTTTTAACTCTTCGGCGTCACGTTTAATTTCACTTTTACTGACCCAGATGATCTCATCATCTTCGTCTTCGATGTCATCACCGGGAACGTCGTCGAGCCAGTCTTCGGGCTGCTTAGTCATGTCAGGCTCCTTAAAAAAAGAGGCTAATGTTACCAGTTAAGACGCGCACTGAAAAACGGTTCTCTGTTAGACTTCACTTAACTCTCTCTTACAGTATGGCATTTGCGATGAAAGTAACCTCACAAGTTGAAGCGCAGCGTAAGATCCTGGAAGAAGCCGTCTCCACCGCGCTGACGCTCGCTTCAGGTAAATCAGATGGCGCCGAAGTGGCGGTCAGCAAAACCACCGGCATCAGCGTGAGCACCCGCTATGGCGAAGTGGAGAATGTAGAATTTAACAGCGATGGCGCGCTGGGGATCACGGTGTATCACCAGAATCGTAAAGGCAGCGCGTCGTCTACCGATCTCAGTCCGGATGCCATCGCCCGTACGGTGCAGGCGGCGCTGGATATCGCGCGTTACACCTCCCCGGACCCTTACGCTGGCGTGGCCGATAAAGAGCTGCTGGCGTTTGACGCGCCGGATCTCGATCTGTTCCATCCCGCGGAAGTGACGCCGGATGAAGCCATTGAGCTGGCCGCGCGAGCCGAGCAGGCCTCTTTGCAGGCTGACAAACGCATCACCAATACCGAAGGCGGCAGCTTTAACAGCCACTACGGCATTAAAGTGTTTGGTAACTCCCATGGCATGTTGCAGGGGTACTGCTCAACCCGCCACTCGCTTTCCAGCTGCGTCATCGCCGAAGAAAACGGCGATATGGAGCGTGATTACGCGTATACCATTGGCCGCGCGCTGGGAGATTTGCAGTCTCCGGAGTGGGTGGGAAAAGCGTGCGCCGAACGCACGCTGTCACGCCTTTCGCCGCGTAAACTCTCCACCATGAAAGCGCCGGTCATTTTTGCCAACGAAGTGGCAACCGGCCTGTTTGGTCATCTGGTGGGAGCGATTGCGGGCGGTTCGGTGTACCGTAAATCGACCTTCCTGCTCGACTCGCTGGGCAAGCAGATCCTGCCGGAATGGCTGACCATCGAAGAGCACCCACACCTGCTGAAAGGGCTGGCCTCCACGCCGTTCGACAGCGAAGGCGTGCGCACGGAACGCCGGGATATCGTGAAAGACGGCATTCTGACCCAGTGGCTGCTGACCAACTACTCCGCGCGTAAGCTGGGGCTGAAAAGCACCGGGCACGCGGGCGGCATTCATAACTGGCGCATTGCCGGACAGGGCCTGAATTTTGAACAGATGCTGAAAGAGATGGGCACCGGCCTGGTGGTCACCGAGCTGATGGGGCAGGGCGTGAGCGGTATCACCGGCGACTACTCTCGCGGTGCAGCGGGCTTCTGGGTCGAAAACGGTGAAATTCAGTATCCGGTGAGCGAAATCACCATCGCCGGCAACCTGAAGGACATGTGGCGCAATATTGTTACGGTCGGTAACGATATTGAAACACGCAGCAATATTCAGTGTGGTTCTGTATTACTGCCGGAGATGAAAATCGCCGGGCAATAATCCCCGTAAAAGCGTGATTAATAATAAAAAAAAGGAAGTGAGCAATGCGTAAACACCTGTTAGCGATCGTCGCGGCTTCAACGCTGGTTCTTGGCTCGTCTGCGTTTGCTGCCGATCTCGAAGACAACATGGACATCCTCAGTGAAAACCTGAAGGTGGTGCAGAAAACGGACAATGCGGCGGACATGAAAGACGCATTGACTAAAATGCGTGAAGCCGCGCTGGATGCGCAAAAAGCGACGCCGCCGAAGCTGGAAAGCAAAGCGGCAGACAGCGCCGAGATGAAAGACTACCGCCACGGTTTTGACGTGCTGGTCGGCCAGATTGACGGCGCGCTGAAGCTGGCGAACGAAGGCAAAGTGAAAGAAGCCCAGGCGGCAGCCGATCAGTTTGTCGCGACCCGCAACACGTACCACAAAAAGTATCGTTAATTGGGTGCCTGAGCTGTACGTCCTCTCCCCGTATGCGGAGGCGCATGATGCGCCCCCGCATCGTTGCTCCCTACTTGCCGGAGCGACAATCCATCCGCGCTGTCACTTCAAGCGAGCCGTTACGAAAACGGATCTCGCACAGTGTTTTCCTCGTCACCAGCGTTAAGATGATTATTGTCAAAGAAATAATCATCAAAACCCCGATACTTGGGTTTCTGCGTTTCATGGATGCCTCCTTGCTTTTAAGCGGGCGAGGTAGCGAACTCCACGGTGTGACGTGTCGTTTCGAGCCCCCGCCCTGATTTTTTATCAGGCGGGGCTTTCCACTTTCCGTCCCATGCCTGAGACGGTCAGTCTCAAGCACCCGCCGCCACTCTAGCGGATCCCCATAAGAAAACCTTATCCACGTCACATTTCTACGAGCCTGCTCGTAATCTTTTCCACTCCGCTTACCAGTCTAATGCCGCGTAATAGCGTGATATTCATCACGTAAATCCAGCGATTTATACAGATTCACCGCATTTATGTGGCACAGATCACTGCTGCTGCTCGCCTTTCCACTTCGAAGTGGAAAACAACTCGCTACAAACAATTCCCCCTCGACGTTAGTTTTATTCCAGAGCCATTAACGGGGTAAGACGAGTGATTAACGGAGCGGTAATGAACGACGTTGGGGAACAGGCGGTGCAAACAGAACAGCTCGCGAACACCATGCTTCAGCAGGTCTACGCCCTGCTGGCCCGGCACAACATCATTCCCAACGCGGTACAGGAGCAGATGCTGACCTCCCACGTTCGCGCAATGGCGCACCGGTCCGTGACCGGCGAGCCGCTGCCAGAGGTTGAAGCAGAGCTGTTTGACGAAATTTCACCAGATTCAATGCAACTCGCCCGTGAAGTGGTAGCGCAGTTCGGCAACCTTCCTGATGAAGAGGCCTGGCTGCTCTCCGTTCACTTCGAAGTCGCGAAAGACAACCTTTAAGGAGCAACACATGGAACAGATTACAGTCGTGATTGGCGATCGCCTGGGTAAAGGTCAGAAAGTGGCTGCGGGTGTGGAAAAAGCCGGCGGACGCGCGGTTGTCGTACCGGGCATGGCAGCGGATATGAAGCTCGGTGACGTGATGAAAGCAGAAAACGCCACCTTCGGGATCTCCTTCTGCGGCAGCGGCGGCGCGGGCGCCATCACCGCTCAGACCAAATATGGCTACAAGGCCAAATACGGCATGCGCTCCGTGGATGAGGGGGTGACCGCCATCAACGAAGGCTGCAACGTGCTGGGCTTTGGCTTTATGGATAAAGAAGAGCTGGGCGAGCGTCTGGTACAGGCGTGGCAGAAGAAATACGGCGCGTAAGCATGAAAGAACAGTTCACAACCACGGTGAGAGTGAAGGGGAAGGGCGACGCCAAAGCGCGCGCCTTTGCCGACGCCCTCAACCACGTTCAGGCTGCGGTGATGAAAGCCTCACCGCATATCTTACTGCGTATTGAGCCACAGGATGTGCAGGTTGTTCAGGCGCAAGAAGCGGTGCGAAAAGAAGCGTTTCTGTTCTTCTTTTTGCGCCGGGAAAGACGCACCTACAGCGTGGAGCTGGATGTGACCGTCAACGTGACCGCCATCAATCTCGACCAGGTGGATTTCGTCACGCAACGCTGATTATTCATAAAAGGGCAGACTGATGTTCTTAATTATATTAATAAAATCGCTCATCATTGGCGGCCTGGTTGGCGTCGGTGTTGGCGCCGGGGCTGCACGCATGTTTCATGCGCCTACCACTCAGGGTATGGGCGCGTTTCGTACGTTGGGGGAACTGAACTCCTGCGAAGGGGATCCGGCGTCCCACTTCTCCTTTGGGTTAGGTTTCTTCTTTAACGCCTGGGCCTCTTCCGTGGCCGCAGGTGCCTTCACACAGGACGTTGACCACCGCATCATCCCGAACTGGGGTGCTGCTGCACTGATGATTAAAAACCGTAACGTCGGTGAAACGCTGCATGACCCGCGCAAAATGGCGATTGCCTGCGGCATCATCGGCATGATTGTCGTGACCTTCCTTAACCTGACCGCCTCCTCCGTTCCGGCAGCGCTTCAGGTCACCGCCGTGAAGGTGCTGGTACCGGCGGCGAACCTGCTGGTCAACACCGTGATGCCGGTGATCTTCTGGCTGGCGGCCATCGACGCGGGTAAAAAATCGGGCTTCTGGGCCACCATCTTTGGCGGCGCGGCACAGCTGATCATGGGTAACGCCGTACCGGGTCTGGTACTGGGTATTCTGATTGGTAAAGGTGTTGAAGAGAGTGGCTGGAACCACGTCACCAAAGTGATGATGGCGGCGATCGTTCTGCTCTTCGTGCTGAGCGGCTTCTTCCGCGGCTTCGACATGAAGATGATCGAATCCTTCCATCTGACCGTGCCGAACTGGCTCGACATGATCCACAACTCGCTCAGCGGTAAATAACAGGAGCCTCTAAATGGAACAGAATAAAGGTTTTTGGTATGCCGACTGGTCGTTCCCGATCTTCGTTGGCCTGCTCTCCTCCGGCGTCTTCGCCGGGACGCACATGTACTACCTCTACGGCATCGGCGCGTTTAACGAAGTGGCCTTCGTGGCGATGCTGAAAGCGGGAATCGATACCGGCGTCTACGGCGCGGTGGCGGCGTTCGGTGCGAGCTTCCTGTTCGCCCGTATTATCGAAGGCTCGCTGGTGGGTATTCTCGATATCGGCGGTGCGATCCAGACCGGCGTGGGCCTCGGCGTTCCGGCGCTGCTGCTGGGCGCGGGGATCATGTTCCCGGTGACCAACTTCATTGCCGCGCTGATTACCGGCCTGGTGATTGGCCTGGCGATTGGCTACGTCATCATCCTGGCGCGTAAGTTCACCATCAATCAGAGCAACTCCACCTACGGCGCAGACGTGATGATGGGCGCGGGTAACGCCTCCGGCCGCTTCCTCGGGCCGTTGATTATCCTCAGCGCTATGACCGCCTCTATTCCAATCGGCGTCGGTTCGCTGGTGGGCGCGCTGCTGTTCTACATCTGGCAGAAGCCGATTACCGGTGGCGCCATCCTCGGCGCAATGATTTTGGGCTGGCTGTTCCCGGTCGCCCTTTAATACCCGCGGGCGCTCCGGCGCCCGCTTTATCAGGAGATCCTCATGTTTGATTTACTCCTGCGCCGTGCGCGCCTCGCCGACGATACCCTGACCGATATCGCCATCCAGGACGGGAAGATTGCCGCGACAGGCGACATTGACGCTCCCGCCCGCAAAACGGTTGAGCTGAACGGCGACGTGTTCGTCAGCGCGGGCTGGATTGACTCCCACGTCCACTGCTACCCGAACTCCCCGATTTACCATGACGAGCCGGACAGCGTGGGCATTGCCACCGGCGTCACCACCGTGGTGGACGCGGGCAGCACCGGCGCCGACGACGTGGACGATTTTTACGCTATCACCCGCAAGGCTTCCACCGAGGTGTTTGCCCTGCTGAACATCTCCCGCGTGGGGCTGATCGCCCAGAACGAGCTGGCCAACATGGCGAACATTGACGCCGATGCGGTGAAGCAGGCGGTGACGCGCCACCCGGATTTTATCGTTGGCCTGAAGGCGCGCATGAGCAGCAGCGTGGTCGGTGAAAACGGCATCACCCCGCTGGAGCGCGCGAAAGCGATTCAGAAAGAGAACAGCGACCTGCCGCTGATGGTGCACATCGGCAACAACCCGCCGAACCTCGATGAGATTGCCGAACTGCTGAGCTCCGGCGACATCATCACCCACTGCTACAACGGCAAGCCTAACCGCATTCTGACGCCCTCCGGCGAGCTGCGCGCCTCCATTACGTCTGCGCTGAAGCGCGGCGTGCGCCTGGACGTCGGTCACGGCACGGCGAGCTTCAGCTTTGAAGTGGCGAAGCGCGCCATTGCGATGGGCATTCTGCCGCATACCATCAGCTCGGATATTTACTGCCGCAACCGTATCAACGGCCCGGTCGGCTCGCTGGCGAGCGTGATGTCGAAATTCCTCGCCATCGGCATGTCATTGCCGCAGGTGATTGACTGTGTCACGGCCAACGCCGCCGACGGCCTGCGCCTGACGCGCAAAGGCCGCATTCAGCCTGGCCTCGACGCCGATCTGACGCTGTTTACGCTCAAGCGCCAGCCGACGGTGCTGACGGATGCCGAAAACGACAGCCTACAGGCTGAACACATTCTGATGCCGCTTGCCGCGATCCGCGCGGGCAAGGGCTACATGACCGAACAAGGGAGCACGGAACATGCCTTCGATTTATGAGAAGTACAACTTAAAGCAGGTTATCAACACCTCTGGCCGCATGACGGCGCTGGGTGTCTCCACGCCGCGCCCGGAAGTGGTGCAGGCGGCGATGGACGGCATGAATCACTATTTCGAGATGAAGGATCTGGTCAATAAAACCGGGGAATACATCGCGAAGCTGCTGGAGGTGGAAGGGGCGACGGTGGTCTCCTGCGCGTCGGCGGGCATTGCCCAGTCCGTGGCGGCGGTGCTGGTGAAAGACAGCGACTGGCTGCTGGAAAACCTGCACGTCACACCGATTGAAAACAACGAAATCGTCCTGCCGAAAGGCCACAACGTGAACTTTGGCGCGCCGGTGGGCACCATGGTGGCGCTGGGCGGCGGCAAGCTGGTGGAGGCGGGCTACGCCAACGAATGCTCTGCCGATCAGCTGGCGGCGGCGATCACTCCGCGCACGGCGGCGATCCTCTACATCAAATCGCACCACTGCGTGCAGAAAAGCATGCTCAGCGTCGAGCAGGCGGCGGTCGTGGCGCGCAAGCACGATCTCCCGCTGATCGTCGATGCGGCGGCGGAAGAAGATCTGCACGCCTACTACCGCTCCGGTGCCGATCTGGTGATCTACAGCGGCGCGAAGGCGATCGAAGGGCCAACCAGCGGGCTGGTGATCGGCAAAACCCAGTACGTTGAGTGGGTGAAGCGCCAGACGGCGGGCATTGGTCGCGCGATGAAAGTGGGCAAAGAGGGTATCCTGGGCCTGACCTGCGCCATCGAACACTACCTGACGGCGACCAAAGAGAGCGGGGCCGAGATGGTGGCGAAGATGACGCCGTTTATCGACGCGTTGAACACCCTGAACGGCGTGACCGCGCGCGTGGTCTGGGACAGCGCCGGTCGCGATATCGCCCGTACCGAGATTAAGTTCGACGAAGCCGCTACGGGCGTCGGCACGGGCGATCTGGTGGCGAAGCTGAAACAGGGCGAATACGCCATTTACTTCCGTGGCTATAAGGCCAACGAAGGGATTATCGAGGCGGACGTGCGCAGCGTGAATGCTGACCAGCTGAACATCGTGTACCGCCGCATTAGCGAAGTATTAGGACAGGAGAAAAAAGCATGAAACTGACCCCCAACTTTTACCGTGACCGCGTCTGCCTGAACGTGCTGGCGGGATCGAAAGCCAACGCCAGCGCCATTTACGAGGCGGCGGAAGGTCACGTGCTGGTGGGCGTGCTCTCCAAAAATTACCCGGACGTGGCGAGCGCGGTTGCGGACATGCGCGAATACGCAGCCCTGATTGATAATGCGCTCTCCGTGGGGCTGGGCGCGGGCGACCCGAACCAGTCGGCGATGGTGAGTGAAATCTCCCGCCAGGTGCAGCCGCAGCACGTTAACCAGGTCTTTACCGGCGTGGCCACCAGCCGCGCGCTGCTGGGGCAGAATGAGTCCGTGGTCAACGGTCTGGTCTCCCCGACCGGCACCGTCGGCATGGTGAAAATCTCCACCGGCCCGCTGAGCAGCGCAGCTATGGACGGCATAGTGCCGGTTGAAACCGCTATCGCCCTGCTGAAAGATTTCGGCGGCAGCTCCATCAAGTACTTCCCGATGGGCGGCCTGAAATGCCGTGACGAATACCAGGCGGTGGCGGAAGCCTGCGCCCGTCACGACTTCTGGCTGGAGCCGACCGGGGGAATCGATCTGGAGAACTTCGAGGCGATCTTGCAGATCGCCCTGGATGCGGGCGTGAGCAAAATCATCCCGCATATCTACAGCTCGATTATCGATAAAGCCAGCGGTGATACGCGTCCGGAAGATGTGCGTACGCTGCTGGCGATGACGAAGAAGCTGGTTAAGTAAAATAAAACCTTACCCCTCACCCCAGCCCTCTCCCCAAAGGGGAGAGGGTGTAATCGTCCCCTCTCCCCTTTGGGGAGAGGGTTAGGGTGAGGGGAAACAAACCGCACACACCCGAAGGAGCCACCATGCACACCCGTACCCTGCTTGTCGCTTCACTCTCTTTACTTGCTACCTCTGCAATCGCTCAAACCCAGTACGCCTGGGTGGGCACCTATAATCCGAACGGTGAAGGGCTGTACCGCTTTACCGTCGATCCGCAAACCGGTGCGCTGAACGATAAAACACTGGTGAGCAAACTGCCGAACGCCGCGCAGTTAACCGTCTCACACGACGGCAAAACGCTGTATCTGGCAAGCGAAGTGGAGCAGGGCGTGGTGCAGGCGCTGCGCATCGGTGATAACGGCGCGCTGAACGAGCTGAATCAGGTGTCCTCCGGCGGCGCGGGGCCGGTGTATCTTTCCCTGACGCCGAACGGCAAACATCTGCTGGTGGCAAACTACATCAGCGGAACTGTCGCGGTGCTGCCCGTTAACGCAGACGGCAGCCTGGGCGATGCTACGGACACCCATCAGGACAAAGGCGAACCGGGCGCGGCGAAGCCGGAAGCTGCCGTCGAAGGCAGTTTCGCCATCAGCGATCATAACGGCCCACATGCGCACATGATCGCCGCCGATCCGGACGGGAAATACGTTTTTTCCACCGATCTGGGGCTGGATCGCATCTATCAGTACCGTTTTGACGATCAAACCGGGAAGCTGACTCCGAACGATCCGCCATTTATCAGCGCCTCCTCAAAAGGGGCCGGGCCGCGCCACTTCGTCTTTACGCCGAAAGGCGATGCCCTGTGGCTGATTAACGAAGAGGCGTCTACGCTCACCCATTATGCGCTGGACAGTAATGGCAGGCTGAAAGAGGGTAAAACGGTTTCAGCCTTGCCGGACGGTTATAAAGGCACCAGTTTTGCTGCCGGGCTGGCGCTAAGCGCCGACGGGAAACAGCTGTATGTCGCTAACCGTTTGCATAACAGCATCGGGCACTTTACCGTAACGGCAGAGGGTACGCTGACGCATCAGGATGATGTCTGGACGCGCGGCGACTATCCGCGCACCCTGACGCTCGATAAGCAGGGTCGCTGGCTGTACGTCATGAACCAGCGCAGCGACAACATTACCCGTTTCCGCGTGGCGCCGGACGGCAAGCTGAGCGCCGAGCCAGACTATACCCCGGTCGGCAGCCCATCCCAGATGGTCATTTCACCCTGAGCAGTAAGAGGACAACGACGTGCGATTTCCGAACCAACGTTTAGCGCAACTTTTCGATCTGTTGCAAAACGAGACGCTGCCGCAGGACGAGCTGGCGCAGCGGCTGTCGGTCTCCACGCGAACCGTCCGGGCGGATATCACCGCCCTGAACGCGCTGCTGGCCAGCCACGGCGCGCAGTTCATTTTGAGCCGGGGCAACGGCTATCAGCTCAAAATTAATGATGTGGTGCGCTATCAACAATTGCAGGCGTCCCACCCGCGCGCGCTGCGTATTCCGCGAACCGGACCGGAGCGCGTGCACTATCTGGTGGTGCGTTTTCTGACGTCAGCCTTTTCCCTCAAGCTGGAGGATCTGGCCGATGAGTGGTTCGTCAGCCGGGCTACGTTGCAGAGCGACATGGTGGAAGTGCGTGAGTGGTTTCAC
The DNA here is from genome assembly GCF_053709615.1 of Enterobacter sp. UPMP2061. Classification (NCBI taxonomy): domain Bacteria; kingdom Pseudomonadati; phylum Pseudomonadota; class Gammaproteobacteria; order Enterobacterales; family Enterobacteriaceae; genus Enterobacter; species Enterobacter sp. UPMP2061. The sequence goes on along the minus strand of NZ_JBSKJP010000006.1, from coordinate 99,077 downwards.
CGTTACAACCTGACGCTGGAAACCCGCCCGCGCCACGGGATGAAGCTGTTTGGCAGCGAGATGGCGATCCGCGCCTGCCTGACCGACCTCCTGTGGGAGCTGGCGCAGCAGGACAGCCTGAACCCGCTGGTGACCGACGTGGCGCTGAATGCGGGGGTGGCGGAAAAGATGGTGCCGGTGCTGCACGATGCGCTGACGCGCCATCACATTCGCCTGACCGATGAAGGCGAGCTGTTCCTGCGCCTGTACTGCGCGGTGTCGGTGCGGCGCATCAGCGAGGGGTATCCGCTGCCGGAATTCCACGCGGAAGACGTGGAAGAGAACGTGCGTGAGGCGGCGAAAGATATCGCGGTGGCTATCCAGGAGCTGGCGGGCAAAGCGCTGTCGCCGTCAGAAGAGAGCTGGCTGTGCGTGCACATTGCAGCGCGGCAGATCCAGGAGATCGCCCCGAGCGCGATTAATGCCGACGACGATGAAGCGCTGGTCAACTACATTCTGCGCTACATCAACACCCACTATAACTACAACCTGCTGAGCGATGAGCAACTGCATGCAGATCTGCTCACGCACATCAAAACCATGATTACCCGCGTGCGGTATCAAATCATGATCCCCAATCCGCTGCTGGATAACATCAAGCAGCACTACCCGATGGCGTGGGATATGACCCTCGCGGCGGTGTCGAGCTGGGGCAAATACACCCCGTATGTGATCAGCGAAAACGAAATTGGTTTTCTGGTGCTGCATATCGGCGTCGGGCTGGAGCGCCATTACAATATCGGCTACCAGCGCCAGCCGCGGGTGCTGCTGGTGTGCGACGCCGGTAACGCGATGGTGCGCATGATCGAGGCGGTACTTCAGCGTAAATATCCGCAGATTGAGGTGACGCGCACGCTCACCCTTCGTGAGTACGAGCTTGCCGATGCCATTGGCGAAGACTTCGTGATCTCCACCGCCCGCGTGAGCGAAAAATCCAAACCGGTGGTGATGATCGCCCCGTTCCCGACCGATTATCAGTTAGAGCAGATCGGCAAGCTGGTGCTGGTGGATCGCACCCGCCCGTGGATGCTGGAAAAATACTTCGACGCGGCCCATTTCCGCATTCTCGACAAGCCTGTCGACCAGCAAACGCTGTTCCGCGAACTGTGCGGGCAGCTTGAAGGGGAAGGTTTTGTCGGCGCGGAGTTTCTGGAATCGGTTATCGAGCGTGAAGCCATTGTCAGCACCATGCTCGGCGACGGCATCGCGCTGCCGCACTCCCTCGGGCTGCTGGCGCAAAAAACGGTGGTCTACACCGTGCTGGCGCCGCAGGGCATTCAGTGGGGAGATGAAACCGCTCATGTCATCTTCCTGCTCGCCATCAGCAAAAGCGAGTACGAAGAGGCAATGGCGATTTACGACATCTTTGTCACCTTCCTGCGTGAACGCGCGATGGCGCGCCTGTGCCAGTGCGAGAATTTTGCGGCGTTTAAGGCTGAGGCGATGGAGAGTTTGAGTCGGTTTTGACGTTCAGGCGGACAGAGGATATCCGCCTTCATTCAACGCAGATGATGCACAACCTGGTTGCTGCTGCCGCGCCAGATAAGCATAGGATCTTTTAGATCCTGCACGAACTTGCCGTCGACCAGGACGTTAATCAGATCCACCACTTCCATCTGCTGCGCATTCAGTTCATCCAGCTTATAGCCCGTCCAGACCCAGACGTCTTTTCCCGCGCACTCGCGGCGGATGCGTTTTACCAGCTTCAGGATCGCCGGCACGTTTTGCGGATGGAGCGGGTCGCCGCCGGAGAGCGAGATCCCCTGGCGTTTGATGCGCGTGTCGTTCAGGTCGTTGATGATGCGGTCTTCCATCTCAGCGGTAAACGGCATACCCGAGTTCAGGCGCCAGGTGCTTTTGTTGTAGCAGCCGGGGCACTCGTGAACGCAGCCTGATACAAACAGGGTACAGCGGGTGCCGGGGCCGTTGACGATGTCGACGGGGTAGTACTGGTGATAGTTCATCGCGAATAACCACGCCGGGTGGCGCTGCGCTTACCCGGCCTACAAAAGAGAGCGGTCCGTAGGCCCGGTAAGCGCAGCGCCACCGGGCATTAACGTGGCAGCGGATTACCCGATCTGCCCATTCCCCAGATGTTTCACCCTGCGCTTCACCTCTTCCTGCTTACCGGCGTTAAACGGACGGGCGTCCGGGCTGCCAAGGTAGCCGCACACGCGGCGGGTCACGGAGACGCGGGCTGCGTCGTGGTTACCGCATTTCGGGCAGGTGAAGCCTTTGCTGGTGCACTCGAACTCACCGGTAAAGCCGCACTCGTAGCACTCGTCAATTGGCGTGTTGGTTCCGTAGTACGGCACGTGCTGATAGCTGTAATCCCACACGTCTTCCAGCGCCTTCAGGTTATGCTGAATGTTCGGGTACTCGCCGTAGCAGATAAAACCGCCGTTCGCGATGGGCGGATAGGCCGCTTCAAAGTCGATCTTGTCGTACGGGTTCACCTTCTTCTCCACGTCGAGGTGGAAGCTGTTGGTGTAGTAACCTTTGTCGGTCACGCCTTCCACGATGCCGAACTCGGCGGTGTCCAGACGGCAGAAGCGATCGCAGAGGTTTTCGCTCGGCGTGCTGTACAGGCTGAAACCGTAGCCAGTTTCCTCTTTCCACTGGTCTACCGCATCGCGCAGGCGCTGCACAATCGCGATACCTTTCTCACGCAGGGCGTCGTTGTCATAGATGTGCTTGTCGCCAAACAGCGCGTTAATCGTTTCGTGAATGCCGATATAGCCAAGAGAGATCGATGCGCGACCGTTTTTGAAGATCTCCGACACATCATCGTCCGCCTTCAGGCGCACGCCGCAGGCTCCTTCCATATAGAGAATTGGCGCGACGCGGGCTTTCACCCCTTCAAGACGGGCGATGCGGGTCATAAGCGCCTTACGTGCCAGCTGTAAACGTTCATCCAGCAGCGTCCAGAAGGCCGCTTCATTCCCTTTAGCTTCCAGCGCGATGCGCGGCAGGTTCAGGCTGATGACGCCCAGGTTGTTGCGCCCGTCGTGGATCTGCTCGCCGTTCTCATCTTCGTACACGCCGAGGAAGCTGCGGCAGCCCATTGGCGTTTTAAACGAACCGGTGACTTTCACCACCTGGTCGTAGTTGAGGATGTCCGGGTACATACGCTTGCTCGCGCACTCCAGCGCCAGCTGCTTGATGTCATAGTTCGGATCGCCAAACTTGTGGTTCAGGCCGTCACGAATGGCGAACACCAGTTTCGGGAACACCGCCGTTTTACGGTTTTTACCGAGGCCGGAGATGCGGTTGCGCAGAATAGACTGCTGGATCAGGCGTGATTCCCAGCTGGTGCCGAGGCCAAACCCGAAGGTCACAAACGGCGTCTGGCCGTTGGCGGTGTGCAGCGTGTTTACCTCATATTCCAGCGACTGGAACGCGTCGTAGCACTCTTTCTCGGTGCGGGAACGGGCGTAACCGTCGGCATCCGGGATCTGCCACTCTTCCGCCGTTTTACGGTGTTTGTTGAAGCTCTCGGCCACGAACGGGGCCAGTACTTCATCGATGCGGTTAATGGTGGTGCCGCCATAGATGTGGCTCGCCACCTGGGCGATGATCTGCGCCGTGACCGCCGTCGCGGTGGAGATGGATTTCGGCGGCTCAATCTCGGCGTTACCCATTTTAAAACCGTGGGTCAGCATGCCTTTCAGGTCGATCAGCATGCAGTTAAACATCGGGAAGAACGGCGAGTAGTCGAGATCGTGATAGTGGATCTCACCGCGCTCGTGCGCAGACACCACGTCGCGCGGCAGCAGGTGCTGGCGGGCATAGTGCTTGGCGACGATACCGGCCAGCAGGTCGCGCTGGGTTGGGATCACTTTGCTGTCTTTGTTGGCATTTTCATTGAGCAGCGACGAGTTGGTTTGCTCTACCAGGCCGCGGATCTCCTGGTTCAGGCGACCGCGTTTCTCACGCTGGACGTCACGGTCGTGACGATACTCAATGTAGGCGCGCGCCAGCTGCTTGTACGGACCAGACATCAGCTGGTTTTCAACCGCGGTCTGGATCTCGTTGATATCCACCTGGCTGCGTTCATGCATCTGGCTGCTAACGACTTCTGCGACGGTGGCGCAGTAATCTGCGTCATCGACTCCCGCTGCTTTAGCTGCACGCAGAATGGCTTCTTTGATGCGCTCTGATTTAAACGGCACTTTACAGCCATCACGTTTCATCACATGCGGTGTCATGATCACTCCATTTTAAAAACAGGTTATCCACAAAGGTGGAGAAGTATTCACCGGACGTATTCCTCGCCGCGGCAAAGACTTCCCGCGTGCCCAGCTCGTGTTATCCACAATTCCGGCCAGCGTTCGCGCCGTCTTGTTGTTGGAATAGTAGACGATAAATACAAGATGTTGGGTCGGCGTGCATTTTAAGTGCTACATATAGTGATTTGCATCAAACAAGTTTGCGATTTTTTTGATGCAGAACAAAGTAAAAAGACGAGAGTACAAACGGCGGGCGCTGGGGCAATTGTAAAGACTCGAAGGAAAAATCTGATTAATTATTCAACAAAAACAAGCGCTCAGCAGAGCCTGTGCTGAGCGCTGCTCGATTAACTCACCCCGCAGGCCCAGCTCAACCCTGCCTGCAAAAAGGCTACGGTAACGATGCAGCCCAGTACCAACGGGATGAGAAGAGAGCTTTCGGGGGCATCGTCCTGTTTTTGAGAACCTTCATTACTCAGCGCAGACATCGCCTCTTCCCGCGTACGCGCCGCCAGCAATTGCTCACGCACCCGCTCATCCGTGAGTCTGCTGGTCAGCGTCGTCAGCAGGTGCATATGCGTACTGCCTGCTTCCGCTGGCGGAATGGCGAGCAGGAAAACCATCCTCACCTCTTCATCACCCTCCAGCCCCGGCCAGCATATCGGATCGTCAAAGAGCGCCAGACAAAATGCCGCCTGTTGCACCGCCTCGGTTTTACCGTGCGGGACAGCGAGCGCTTCACCCAGCGCGGTAGGGCCTTCACTTTCACGTTGTAAAACGCTTTCGATAAATGCCTCTCGATCGTTGATGACATTCCGCCTGGCGAGCGGCTCGGTGAGCCAGCGGATCACTGCTTCCGGCGTGCGTTGGGGCGGGTTGATAAACACCAGATCGGGATGCGTCAATGCAAGCAAGTTCATATTAAACCTCAATCAAAAAATCGCAGGTTGCGGAGGGGAGGATCGCCGTTACCGGCTGCACGGACTCTTCCAGATAGTTAATCTGACGAAGCCCCGCCAGGCTTTCCGGCACGGGAACGGTCTCCGTGCCAGCGTTAAACACGCGGACGACCGTACCTTGCGACTGCTGCGCATGGGGCAGAGCGGAAAGGATGAGCGGCTCCGGCAGGGTCATTAACGAGAATTGTGCCGGAAGCCTGCGTTCGGGCAGACGCAACGAAAAGCGCTCAAGACGGTGATCGAGCGTGTGTAGCGTTTGCCGTTGGTAGGTGAAGGGCTGTCCAACCGCCTGATTTTCCAGCTGGCGCAGCGTGAGGTGGTCGGCGTTGTCGGCCAGTGCGACGGTGAATGAAAAGCGCAACGGTTTCAGCAACTGGGCATCAGGAGTCTCAACCACCGTATTATTGATGCCGGAGGCCCGACCCGGTCGCCATTCGAGATCGCTGCGTCCGAGCACGCCCGTCGATTTAAACATCGTCAGGGCAATAGCAGCGGGTTCGCTGCCGATAATCTGAAATTCTTTCATGCCACGGCTAGTCACAACCAGCGCTTTACCCGGTTCCGTGACAGCGATAATGCCCTCGCTGGTTTCGATATCCACGGGCTTCTCGCGATAGCGTTCTTGCCAGTGTTCACCGTCATATCCCGTTTCGCGCTGGATGATTGCGAAGGGCTGTGAGGCGATAGCGTGAAGGGTGTGAACATCGCTGCCGATCAGTAAACGTAGCCGGTGATCGCAGTGGCTGTTTTCCAGCGAAGCCTCGACATACAGATTCGGATCGTCGTGGCGTAATTCGCAGACCAGACGAATGGATAACGGCGTTCGGGCCGTATCCTGACGGCTGGCGAGATCCTGCGGAAGACGCATTGTGGCCTCGACGGTCAGCTTTTCGACAAGCGGCGTTTTTACGCCGTCGACGAGCGTAAAATGCGAACAGCGCGTCGGCGCGTCGCCCGCAAGCGGTGAGAAATCGTAGCTGTCGCCCGCATCCGCGCAGTCTTCAAAGGTAAAGAAAGAGGGGATACGTCTGCCGCTGCGTTTGTCATGCAGGGTAAGCGTTCCGGCATCCAGCGACAGTCGATAATGCGCATTCTCAATCTCGCTGCCCTTTATCTTTTCAGACGCCAGGAAAGGCGCAGGGTCTTCTTCAACGTTAACGGTGAGATAGCCGATCGGCGGCAGAACCGGTGTCTTTACCGCAACGTGCCAGCGGTAATAAGGGAGAAGGGGCGTCTCGCACTCGCCCTCGGCGGTAAGGGAGATCGCCGTTCCGCCGGGCAGAATGTCTCTTTCCAGGACGTCGAAAGGGATGGGCTGCCCCTGATGCGTCAGGGCGATATTATCCGCCCGGCTATATAGGGTGGTTATCACCACGCGCTGCGTTGGGGTAGCTAGCGGGTTAAAGATCAGCAGGTCGCCATCCTGAACGCAGGCGGCGGCCAGGGTTTTCACCACCAGATTCCACAGGCTATGGCACAGCTGTTCGGTTTGTTCCAGTCGATGCAGAATGTCGCGGTTGGTGGCATCGCTATTACAGCCGCCAATGGAATCGTGGGCATGGTTTCGCAACAGCTTTTTCCAGAGGGTGTCGACTACCGCGAGGTTGACCGGAATCCCCTGGTGACGCGCCATTGCGATTGTCGGCTCCAGCTGTCGCAGGATGAACTGTTCAACCTCATCGTTTTTCTTTTTGATGTCGTAGCGCACGGAGCCGATCGTTTTATGGATGCGGGTGTAGCGCGGCGATTTCAGCTCCCCTTCCAGGAGCTCAAACTGTTCACGCTGCGCGCGAAGGGTTTCTACATAACGCTCCAGAGAACTGATGAAGTAACGGTCCTGATCCGGGGACTGCGCGCTGGCGACCTCCAGGATTTTCGGCAGCGCCGGGTCGATGCTGACCTGATCGCCGCCGCAGGGCAGGAGCAGGTCGTTTAGACCGGCCCGTGAACGCAATAGTGTAGTCATCGGGTAGATTTTTCCCTGGAGATGGGAGGCTTCCGAACGCATGTTTTTAGCCGCGCCATAACCGAGCGCCATCGCACAGGCGATGACGGTCGCACCTGACGGTGCGCGCCAGAGGAACTGGCTGCTTTTGGCGTGCCTGTCGTGATCGATACCGCGCCAGAAGACGATATTGTCGATATTGCAGCCCTGCAAAATCGTGGGCATTTGCGCATTGTGGCCGAAGGTATCCGGCAGATACCCGACCTGCATCGCATGCCCCAGCGCCCGGGCAGCAAAAATGCCGTACTTCAGATTGCGGATAATCGATTCGCCATGCACGTTGTAGGTGTCCGTCTGGGTATACCATGGCCCTACGAAGATCCTTTTTTCTCTGACCAGCTTTTCCAGCCTGGCGCGATAATCAGGATTGATGGCGAGAAAGTCCTCCACCACCGCCATCTGTCCGTCAAGGTGATAGCAGGTGTAAGCGGAGTCCTGCTCCAGCGTGTTGATGACGTCCGCAAAATTATATGACGCCAGCACCATGCTGTCCTGACGGGTGAAATACCACTCCTGATCCCAGTGCGTATGGGCAATGACGTGGATCTGATTCATAACGTTCCCCTTATCTGGCGTTCTTTGGGCTGACATAGAGCACGCCCAGGGCGCAAATCAGTGCGCCAATAAAGACGCTCGCCAGGTAGCCCGCTACATTAGTCGCCAGCGGCCAGCCCCAGACGGCTGGCAGAGGCAGCGTCTGCTTCACGCCAAGGGTAATGGCGACCAGCGCGCCGGCGACGGCACCGGTCATGAACACCGGGATCAGACGTGGGTTTTTCAGGATGAACGGGATCGCGCCTTCGGAGATCCCAATCACGCCCAGCAACAACGAGGTGCTACCGACGGTTTTCTCTTCCTGGCTAAAGACATCCGGTAATCCAAAGCGGCCGTTGAGGAAGGCGGCAAAGCCGACGCCAATGGAGGGGATCACGATGGAGAGTTCGCGGGCGGTTAAATCAAACGTCTCGCTCATGCCATTCAGGCCGAGCGCGACCGAGCCTGCCGCCTTGTTGACCGGACCGCCCAGGTCGAACGCGGTGCCCGCGGCAATCATCGCGGAATAGAACCCGCGCCCGGTGTCACCTGCCGAGGTAAAAAAGACCACCATCAGCTGGTTAAGCGAGCCAAAAATCGGGTTAATCAAGTATTCCATGACCATCACCAGCGTAATGCCGGTGATCAGCGGGACGAGCAGCATGGTTTTAATGGTGGTGAGCTGCTGGCGGACGTGAATCGAATCATTGAGCCAGCGCACCAGATAGCCCACAAAAAAGCCGATACCAATGGCGCCGAAAAAGCCGGATGGCATAAAGCCTTCGATATCAAAGAAGCGTTTATAGACTTCATCGGACATGATGCCGCCAATGAGCCCGGGGATGAGCGCCGGTTTACCGGCAATGGAAAACGCCAGATACATCGCAAAAACGGGATACATGAACTTAATGGTCATAAAACCCACTTTATCCAGCACGCTGAACGGCGAATGTTCGATGTTAATAAACTGCCCGGTAATTTTGGCCGTCGCCATCATCAGCCCGCCCATCACGACCACCGGCAGCATATAGCTGATGGCCGCCATGATATGACCAATAAAGACCTGGTAAGTCGAACGCTGGAGATCGTCTTCTTGTGCGACAGTGGTGACGTTTTTTTCCATGGCCAGCGCCTGACGCAGATAGCGATCGGTATGTTTGATCAGCTCTTGTGTGCGGGTTTGAAGGTGAGGAATGTTGTCAAAACGCTCGGCATCCTGAATGGGAACATCGGTTGCCAGAATAATGGCCGTGGCGGAGGCGATATCCTGTTTTGTTAAGCGGTTTTTAACGCCATCGCTGCCCTGCGTTTCGACCTTTACCTCGATATTGTGCTCGTGAGCCCATGCAATAATTTTATTTGCCGCCATAAAGGTGTGTGCGATGCCTGTCGGGCAGGCCGTTACCGCGACAACTTTTTGTTTCGTCATTGTCATAATTCCCTGGATGTGAAAACAGGGGAAGTATAAAGAGAACCTAAAACAGTTTTTAATGTTTGCTAATACTAATTACGTATCGTGATACGCGTAAATGCAATGTGTGAAGCGCCTTCCAGAGACTATTTCTCTGTTGTGTTAATATCATCTCGGGATTAAACGGGGCGTAATAGATGAATTCATTCCAGGGAAGTGAACGTTTGATATTTGAATACATTCAGCATCATGCGTGTAATATTTCTAATATATCGGCAAAAGAGATTGCCCGTGATACCTTTACCACGACAACATCCGTTAATCGTGTATGTAAAAAAATGGGCTATAAAAGCTATACCGAGCTTCGGTACCGTTTTTTACGCGACCATTTTACACCTGCACCTGCTACACCCGACGTGGGGCCGCAGCCGGATGATATTGTGACAGACGTGTCCAGGTTGCTTACGCATTCCAGCCATATCTATCTTTACGCACGGGGAGCCTCGCTCACCAGCCTCAACTACCTGTCGCGCTTTTTGTCGCTGGCGAGCCTGCCGCACCTTATTTTGAATGACATGCACCAGTTGACACGCGTATCGAAGGGGACGCTGGTGTTGATCAGTAAATCCGGGGAGACGCAGTCGCTGATTGAAATGGCGCGTAACGCGCTGCGCAAAGGGTTGAAGATTATTGCGATTACCCGTCAGGGGTCGACACTGGCGTCGATCTCAACGCTATGCTGGCCGTTACCAATCGACATTAACGCGGTTTCGCTGTATCAGCGGGAAGGGCAGCTTGAACTGTTAAGCGCCGTGGACCGTATCGGCTGTAGGCTGCTACAGCACGATACGGTGTAGTCAGGCCGTCAGAGCTGCTTCACTATTCCCAGACGTACGGCATAATCATTTTCATGGTTGCCGTCATTATTGATGTACGTTTTATCCAGTGAAACCAGTTCGACGTATGGCGTCCAGCCATCGTCGAGCTTGTAGTTGAACGCGACGGTATGCTCCCAGTAGGTGTCATCCCCGGTTCCCTGATCGACGTTATCCTGCCAGCGGAAGCGCGGGTTATAGGACATACCGAATTTGCCGATGTTATACGCGAACCAAATGTCGAACTGGTGTGACTGGCGGCGAGTATAACCGCTGCCGTCGAGTTCTTTATCGCTGTGCGCGTCATTGACGGTGTTATAGCGGTAACGGGCGGAGAGATTCAGACCGTTATCGAAGGCTTTCCAGCCCTGAATGAAGGGGCGGTAATGCGTATTGCTGGCGGTGAAAACCGTCACCATGCCAGGCGCAACGGCGAAACCATTTCCCAGATCAAAACGCCAGCGCGTTTCGATTTCCTGTGCCGCTTCCGTTAACCCCTTGTCGTCGGGATTATATCTGTCGGTATCACCAAAAAACGTATCATTATGGTTTTGTGCGGCTTCAACGGAGAAGTAAAAACCGTTATTCGCCTGATGCATGACCTTAATGCGTGAATCATTTACGTCTGAGCGCGTATTATGACCAAAGCGAAGGTCGACGGACGTATTCCCGCACCATCCCTGTGTGCTCAATAATAATGCGCTAATACACGTTGCTTTAATAATTATCTTTTTCATAATATCCTGCCGAGGTTATTTAATTGGCAGGCTATTTTTATTTTGAGTGCGCCATATTGTAAAAGTTATCGTCGTACATTTAGCGTATCGCTAAACATAAAAAAAGAGATACAGCATGCTGTATCTCCTGAGGTTTATTCCTGCACCCACCAGATAGCTTCAAACGGGCGCAATAGCAACGTATCGGGTCGGAAGGGAACCTCTTCATAGTTGCTGAGTGCCACCCGCCATGCTCCCTCTACGGGGACGGGCTGCCACTGCTGGCGCGCGTGGCTCAGGTTCGCCACCACCATCAGCGTTTGTCCCTGCCACTGGCGGCGGTAGCACCACAGGGAAGGGTGGTCAGGCAGGAGGTCCTCATAATCCCCCCACGTCAGTACCGACAGGGTTTTGCGCAGGCGAATCAGCGACTGATAGGTGTAAAACACCGAATCGGGGTCGTCCAGCGCCGCGCGGGCGTTCACGGTTTCGTAGTTGTCGCAGACGCCAATCCACGGCTCGGCCTCGGTAAAGCCCGCATTATGCGAGGCGTCCCACTGCATCGGCGTGCGGCCATTATCGCGTGACTTACTCGCCATAATCGCCAGTAGTTCATCCGTATCGCGACCGTTAGCCCGCTGTTCGGCGAACATGTTCAGGCTTTCCACGTCGCGGTAGTCGGTGATACGGCTGAAATGCGGGTTGGTCATACCCAGCTCTTCACCCTGGTAGATATACGGCGTGCCCTGCATCCCGTGCAGCACCATGCCGAGCATTTTCGCCGCCGCCACGCGGTGTTCCCCTTCGTCACCAAAGCGCGACACGATGCGCGGCTGGTCATGGTTACACCAGAACAGCGCGTTCCAGGCTTTGTTGTGCATCCCCTGCTGCCAGTGGCGGAAAAGGTTTTTTAGCGCCACGAAGTCCGGCTTCGCCTTCGTCCATTTTTCGCCGCCGGGGTAGTCTACCTTGAGGTGGTGGAAGTTAAAGGTCATCGACAGCTCGCGGCCGTCAAGAGACGCGTACTGTTGGCAGTTCTCCAGCGAGGTGGAGGACATCTCGCCCACCGTCATCAGATTACGCGGCGTAAAGACGTCGCGGCTCATCTCCTGGAGATATTCGTGGATGCGCGGCCCGTCAGTGTAGAAGCGGCGACCGTCGCCGAGGGTATCGTCCGGGAAATCCTGATCTTTTGAAATCAGGTTAATCACGTCCAGACGCAAGCCGTCCACGCCGCGATCGGCCCAGAACTCGCACACTTTTTTCAGCTCGGCGCGCACCGCCGGGTTTTCCCAGTTGAGATCCGCCTGCTCCGGTGCGAACAGGTGCAGATAATACTGCTCGCTTTCGGCGTGCCAGCGCCAGGCGTTGCCGCCAAATTTGGAGCGCCAGTTGTTGGGAAGCGTATCCGGCGTACCGTCGCGCCAGATATAGAACTGGCGGTACGGACTCGCTTTATCCAGCGACTCACGGAACCAGGCGTGCTGCGTGGACGTGTGGTTAAAGACCATATCCAGCACGATGCGGATGCCGCGTTCATGCGCCCGGGCAACCAGCTCGTCAAAGTCGTCCAGCGTGCCGTAGGTCGGATCGATGGCAGTGTAGTTCGCCACGTCGTAACCGTTATCCACCTGCGGGGAGATATAAAACGGCGTCAGCCAGATGGCGTCAATGCCGAGGGTTTTCAGGTAGTCCAGGCGCTGCGTTACGCCGCGCAGATCGCCCGTGCCGCTGCCGGTGGTGTCCTGGAAACTCTTTGGGTAAATCTGATAGATGACGCCGTTCTGCCACCAGTGAGGAAGGGTATTCATAGTACGTTCCTGCAAATGCGAAGGGGCGCAACTGCGCCCCGAAAGAGAGAATTAAACAATCTGCAACGTGCCCTGACGGAACTTACGCTGGTAAACCACAGTAGTCAGCGCCATTGGGATGATAATCGCCACCGCCATCGCCAGCGCAAATACCTGCCAGAACGCGGGCTGAATGGAGAGGATACCCGGCAGGCCGCCGACGCCAATCCCGTTCGCCATCACGCTGTTCAGGCCGCACAGCAAGCCCGCCAGGCCGGAGCCGATCATCGCGCAGAGCATCGGGAAGCGGTATTTCAGGTTGATACCGTACATCGCCGGTTCAGTGACGCCGAGGTAAGCGGAGATGGCAGCCGGAACGGAGATCTCTCGCTCGTTGTGCTTACGGCTGACGATGATGATGCCGGTTACCGCCGAGGCCTGCGCAATGTTAGACAGGGCGATGATCGGCCAGACAGGCGTACCGCCGAGGCTCTGGATCATCTGCATATCAATCGCCAGCGTGGTCTGGTGCACGCCGGTGATCACCAGCGGAGCGTAGAGGAAGCCAAACAGCGCGGCACCGATTGGCGCGAAGCTGCCGGTCATCAGGTGACGGACCGCGAAGGCCACGCCGTCGCCAATCATGCGGCCAAACGGACCGATAAAGGCGTGCGCCAGGAACACCGCCAGGATCAGCGAGCAGACCGGGACCACAACCAGATAGAGGTAATCCGGCACGATGCGCTTCAGGCGCGTCTCAATAAAGCCCAGCGCCAGGCCCGCCAGCAATGCCGGGATCACCTGCGCCTGATAGCCCACTTTGGCGATGGTAAACAGGCCAAAGTTCCACACCTCTGGCGTTTGCTGACCAAGTAAGTAAGCGTTCATTAACTGCGGAGAGACCAGCGTCACGCCGAGCACGATACCGAGAATTGGCGTTCCGCCCATTTTGCGCACCGCGGACCAGCAGATCCCGACCGGCAGATAGAAGAAGATCGCTTCGCCAATCAGCCACAGGAAGTCATAGATGCTTTGCAGCGCCGGGTACATCTGCGCCAGGGTTTTGCCGTCGCTCATTGGCACATCGCCGATGACGTTACGGAAGCCCAGAATTAAGCCCCCGCTGATCAGCGCTGGCAGCAGCGGGAAGAAGATCTCCGCAAAATGGGAAATCAGCTGCTCATGCCATTTCATATTCTGGCGCGCGGCCTTCTTCGCCTGCTCTTTATCGGCGGAAGAGTGCCCGGTAGTCGCCAGCAGAGCCTGATAGTAATCGCCCACTTCGGTACCAATCACCACCTGAAACTGCCCGGCGTTGGTGAAGCAGCCTTTAACCATAGAAAGCTCTTCAATGGCCTTCGGGTTGGCTTTGGCCGGATCGTTAAGCACGAAGCGCAGGCGGGTAATGCAATGGCTGACGGTGGCGATGTTATCGCGTCCGCCGACCAGGACGATCAACTGATCGATATCTGTTTGTTTGACTTTACTCATCATGAAACCTCATGACAGATGGTGATAGGGGTTATGACCTGTGCGCAAGCCTACTCCTTCAACGTGACGGCGAAAATGGGAACGTTCCCGAAATCGGGCGAAGATCACAATAATCTATTCAAAAGAATTATGAGAGATGGGCTGGGATAACGATCTGACGGGGCTCGGTTCGCCCGGTAATCTGCTCGATCAGCTGCGCGGCAGCCTGCCGGCCAGACTCGGCGTAACCCGGATCAACGCTGATAATCTCCGGGTGTAAGAACTTCATCAGCGGCGTGCTTCCCACGCTCGCTAATTGCAGTTCCCCGATGCGCTGCTCCTGCAAATATTTGCTCGCACCCAATGCAAGGGTATCGGTGGCGCATACCAGGGCGGTGGTTTGTGACGTCAGCACGCTGGCGACCTGTTCATATCCCTGTTTCATACCCAGACCGGGCAGCGCGGCCACGGCGGGGAGATTGTGTTTTTTACAAAACGCCAGGTACGCTTCGTGGCGACGCTTGCCGGTGGTGATGTCGGCATGCGGCACGCCGAGATAGCTAATATGCCGATGGCCCTGTTCATACAGGCGCTGCATCAGGATCACGATCGCCCCTTCGTCATCGTAACAGACAGAGGCAAACCCGCTGGCGTCGCGCGCCAGCAGCACCAGTGACGGCTGCCAGGGTTTAAGCACGTCCTCTTTTAGGCCGGTAAATCCGAACAGCACCACCCCATCAATATTACGGCGCTGAAGCATGCCGAGATGCTCCTCCACCATTTGCGCGGAGAACTTGCTCTCCATCATGATCGGATCGTAGCCCTGCTCGTAGAACGCGGGCAGCATCGTCTGTACGGCGAGGTTTTCGGAGAGGGAATCCAGACGCGAGACAATAATGGCGACCACTTTATCGCTCTGCCCGCGCATGGCGCGCGCGGAGCGGGAAGGGGAAAAACCATGCTGATTCATCACCGCCTCGACGCGCTCGCGTGTGCGCTCGCTGACACCGCTTTCGTTGTTCAGCACGCGTGAGACAGTCGATTTCCCCACGCCGCTTAAACGCGCGATATCTTTAATCGTAAGGCGGTTCTGCATGCTGTATTCCCTGTAACATCGATAAAATAATCAATTGAGCCTAATGCTATCCTGCGAATTCGCTATGGGCAAAGTCTGGTTTACGTTTGGTTTATTTGCAGGGCGTTATAATACCGCCCGATTAGTCACAAACGGTATGGATAAATCACTATACTGCGTGCCGATACCCAACTTTTTACTTACCGGAGGCCACATGGATCCCGATCCCACACCTCTCCTGACCAGGAGAAAACCTTCTTTCCGGTAAGCCAGCCTTTTGCTGTCTCACCGGCGTGAGGCAGCAACGTTCATACGTTCCTGCTTGATAAATTAAGTGCCTGACAGGTACGGCTTTGCCACGCCTGCGGGAAAACTGCGTCCGCCTTTGCGGATGCGGGGGAATGACTATGCTGAAGAATATCACCCGGCAGCTGCAAGCGCTGCTGAGCCGTCACCTGCCACATCGCCTGATTGCGCGCGATCCGCTGCCAAATGCCAACACCATGGCGGGAGCGGCAATCCCCGCTTCCCTGACCGAGCGCTGCCTGAACGTGGCGGCGATGGATGAAAACGAAGTCTGGCGCGCCTTTGGCGGCCACCCGGAAGGGCTGAACGCGCAAGAAGTGTTAAAAATCCGCGCGGAACATGGCGATAACCAGATCCCGGCGCAGAAACCCTCTCCCTGGTGGGTCCACCTGTGGCTCTGCTACCGCAATCCGTTCAACCTGCTGTTGACGGTGCTCGGGATTATCTCTTACGCCACTGAAGATCTGTTTGCCGCAGGCGTGATTGCCCTGATGGTGGGGATCTCCACGCTGCTGAACTTTATTCAGGAAGCGCGCTCCACCAAAGCGGCGGACGCCCTGAAAGCGATGGTCAGCAACACCGCCACCGTGTCGCGCGTGATTAACGACCTCGGCGAGAACGCCTGGATTGAGCTTCCCATTGACCAGCTGGTGCCGGGCGATCTGGTGAAGCTGGCGGCGGGGGACATGATCCCGGCGGATTTACGCGTCATCCAGGCGCGGGATCTGTTCGTCGCGCAGGCGTCACTCACCGGTGAATCCCTGCCCGTAGAGAAGGTAGCGCGGACCCGCGATCCGCAGCAGATGAACCCGCTGGAGTGCGACACCCTGTGCTTTATGGGCACCACGGTGGTTAGCGGCACCGCGCAGGCGATTGTCACCGCCACCGGCGGCAATACCTGGTTTGGACAGCTTGCCGGACGCGTCAGCGAGCAGGAGAGCGAGCCGAATGCGTTCCAGAAAGGCATTGGCCGCGTCAGCATGCTGCTGATCCGCTTTATGATGGTCATGACGCCGATTGTCCTGCTGATCAACGGCTACACCAAAGGCGACTGGTGGGAAGCGGCGCTGTTCGCGCTCTCCGTGGCCGTTGGCTTAACGCCGGAAATGCTGCCGATGATTGTCACGTCCACGCTGGCGCGCGGGGCGGTCAAACTCTCTAAACAAAAGGTGATCGTTAAACACCTCGACGCCATCCAGAACTTTGGCGCGATGGACATCCTTTGCACCGATAAAACCGGCACCCTGACGCAGGACAAAATCGTGCTGGAGAACCACACCGACATCGCCGGAAAAACCAGCGAGCGCGTGCTCCACAGCGCCTGGCTGAACAGCCACTATCAGACCGGGCTGAAAAATCTGCTCGATGTGGCGGTGCTGGAAGGGGTGGACGAGGAGTCTGCCCGCACGCTCTCCGGTCGCTGGCAGAAGGTGGATGAAATCCCGTTCGACTTCGAGCGCCGCCGCATGTCGGTGGTGGTCAGCGAGCAGGCGGACGTACATCAGCTGATCTGCAAAGGGGCATTGCAGGAGATCCTGAATGTTTCCACGCAGGTGCGCCATAACGGCGAGATCGTGCCGTTGGATGAGACCATGCTGCGCCGCATCAAACGCGTCACCGATAACCTGAACCGTCAGGGGCTGCGCGTGGTGGCAGTAGCCAGCAAGTTCCTGCCTGCGCGGGAAGGTGACTACCAGCGTATCGATGAATCCGATTTGATCCTCGAAGGTTACATCGCATTCCTCGATCCGCCGAAAGAGACCACCGCGCCGGCGCTAAAAGCGCTGAAAGCGAGCGGTATCACCGTCAAAATCCTCACCGGCGACAGCGAGCTGGTGGCGGCCAAAGTGTGCCACGAAGTCGGCCTGGACGCGGGCGACGTCGTCGTGGGGAGCGACATTGAGCACCTGTCCGACGATGAGCTGGCCGAGCTTGCCCAACACACCACGCTGTTTGCCCGCCTGACGCCGATGCATAAAGAGCGCATCGTCACTCTGCTGCGTCGCGAAGGGCACGTAGTGGGCTTTATGGGCGACGGCATCAACGATGCGCCAGCCCTGCGTGCGGCGGATATCGGTATCTCCGTGGACGGCGCGGTGGATATTGCCCGCGAAGCGGCGGATATCATTCTGCTGGAAAAGAGCCTGATGGTGCTGGAGGAGGGCGTCATCGAAGGGCGTCGCACCTTCGCCAATATGCTCAAATACATCAAAATGACCGCCAGCTCCAACTTCGGCAACGTCTTCAGCGTGCTGGTGGCGAGCGCGTTTCTGCCGTTTCTGCCGATGCTGCCGCTGCACCTGCTGATCCAGAACCTGATGTACGATGTCTCTCAGGTGGCGATCCCGTTTGATAACGTGGACGACGAGCAGATCCAGAAGCCGCAGCACTGGAACCCCACCGATCTGGGGCGCTTTATGCTGTTCTTTGGGCCGATCAGCTCTATCTTCGACATTCTGACCTTCTGCCTGATGTGGTTTGTGTTCCATGCGAATACGCCAGAACACCAGACGCTGTTCCAGTCCGGCTGGTTCGTGGTGGGACTGCTGTCTCAGACGCTGATTGTGCACATGATCCGCACCCGTCGTATTCCGTTCATCCAGAGCCGTGCCGCGTGGCCGCTGATTGTGATGACGGGGATTGTGATGGCGCTCGGGATCGCGCTGCCGTTCTCGCCGCTGGCAAGCTACCTGCAACTTCAGGCGCTGCCGCTGAGCTACTTCCCGTGGCTGGTGGCGATCCTCGCGGGCTACATGGTGCTGACGCAGATGGTGAAAGGGTTCTATGCGCGCCGGTATGGATGGCAGTAACGGCAAGCCCGGTGGCGCTGCGCTTACCGGGCCTACGATCCGAACGTAGGCCGGGTAAGGCGAAGCCGCCACCCGGCAGCTGGCTTTCCTCCCAAATTCAACAACCTGTGATCTCCGTCGGCGCATTCGCTTGACGACAATTTGAGCGCATGTTAACAGAATGTTTTGCCTGTATTTGGCCCGTCAGATAAGGAACATTCATGTTACGGTACAGCCTCTTAACCGCCGGGCTCATGCTCGGCGCCTCCGCCTTTGCCGCCCCGGCAGGTGACCTTCCCTTAATGCCCTGGCCTGCGAAGGTTGAACGCCCGACCACTCAGGGCGCGCTGGTGCTTAACAATCAACTCTCTGTGAGCGTCAGCGGCGACGATCTGGGGGATGCGGTCAACCGCCTGCGCCAGCGCATTGCGCTGCAAACCGGCTGGACGCTACAGCCGCAGGCCGAAAAACCTGACAAGCCGACCATCCGCATCGCCATCGCCAAAAAGGTTAAGCCGCAGCCGCTGCCTGACAGCGATGAGAGCTATAAACTCACGGTGGACGCCAACGGCGTAAACATCTCTGCCAACACCCGCTTTGGCGCGCTGCGCGCCATGGAAACCTTGCTTCAGCTGATGCAGAACGGCGCCGAAAACACCTCGATCCCGTGGGTGACCATTGAAGATTCGCCGCGCTTCCCGTGGCGCGGGCTGCTGCTCGATTCGGCGCGCCACTTCCTCCCGATTCCGGATATTAAACGCCAGATCGACGGCATGGCCGCGGCAAAGCTCAACGTCCTGCACTGGCATTTGACGGACGACCAGGGCTGGCGCTTTACCTCGAAGCGTTATCCAAAATTAACCCAGCTTGCCAGCGATGGGCTGTTCTACACCCCGGAGCAGATGCGCGAGATTGTGCGTTACGCTACCGAGCGCGGCATACGCGTGGTGCCGGAAATTGATATGCCGGGCCACGCCTCGGCGATTGCCGTCGCCTACCCGGAGCTGATGAGCGCGCCGGGGCCTTACGCCATGGAGCGCCACTGGGGCGTGCTGAAGCCGGTGCTGGATCCAACCAAAGAGGCAACTTATACCTTTGCCGACGCGATGGTCAGCGAACTGGCGGCGATCTTCCCGGATCCGTATCTGCATATTGGCGGCGATGAGGTTGACGATAGCCAGTGGAAAGCGAACGCTGCGATCCAGACGTTTATGCGCGACAACAAACTGGCGGACAGCCACGCGTTGCAGGCGTATTTCAACCGCAAGCTGGAGACGATCCTTGAGAAGCACCACCGGCAGATGGTTGGCTGGGATGAGATCTACCATCCCGATCTGCCGAAAAGCATTCTGATCCAGTCCTGGCAGGGACAGGACGCGCTGGGGCAGGTGGCGCAGAACGGCTATAAGGGTATTCTCTCAACCGGTTTCTACCTCGATCAGCCGCAATCCACCGCCTACCACTACCGCAATGAAATTGTGCCGCAGGGGCTGAACGGCGTGGATGTGATAGCGGACACCGACAGCGTCCAGAGCTGGGCTTTCTCCATGCCGCGTCTGAAAGGCAAGCCGGTGGAAGGCAGCTTTACGCTGGTGAAAGGCGATGCCGGGTGGCGCGGATTTATTGATTTTGCCGGGAAATCGCGTCGGGCGGTGGAGAACATTCAGTGGCGGGACGACAACCAGGTAACGTTTACCGTTGATACCTGGATGGGTGAAACGCGTCCGGTCGTTTCCGTTGAGAACGATAAGCTCAGCGGCTATTTCCTGGTGGGTAACGCCCGCTACCCGATCGACGGCACGCGTCTGGACGCGGTGCCAAAAGGCATACCGCCGGTGGTGCCGGACCCGGCGAACGAGGCCAATCTGCTCGGCGGCGAAGCCGCGCTGTGGGCGGAAAACGTGGTCGCGCCGGTGCTTGATATCCGTCTGTGGCCGCGCGCCTTTGCGGTGGCGGAGCGGCTATGGTCGGCGAAGGACGTCAACGACATCGACAACATGTATACCCGGCTCCAGGCGATGGACAGCTGGTCCACGGTGTCGGCTGGACTACAGCAGCATACCCAGCAGCAGGTGCAGTTCACCCGCCTCGCCAACAATGCGGATACCCTGCCGCTGCAAATTCTCGCCCAGGCGCTTGAACCGGCGCAGTATTACACCCGCCAGCATCTTAAGTTCCAGGCCGGAAACTATCATCAGTTTGAGCCGCTTAATCGCCTTGCAGATGCGCTAAACGCGGAAAGTGCGACCGTGCGTCAGATGAATAAATGGGCGGACCGCCTGGTGAGCGACGCGGAAGACACGGAAAGCGCCGACGCGCTGCGCCACGTCTTTAACCGCTGGCAGAACAACACCAGCGATGCGCTGGCCTTGAGCGAAAACAGCTATCAGCTGAAGGCCATTAAGCCGGTGATCCAGGAGGTGGATAAACTGGCCTCGATTGGCCTGCGGCTGACGGATCTGGTGGCGCGTCAGGGCACGCTGGACGACAACGAGATCGCGTCGATCCAGAGCGAACTGGATAACGCGGCGACGATCCAGGACGAGGTGGTGATTGCGGCGGTGTACCCGCTGGAGACGCTGCTTAGGGCGACGCGGAATCAGTAACAAATATCCCCTCACCCCAACCCCTCTCCCCATAGGGGCGAGGGGCTCGATCGGTTCCCTCTCCCTGTGGGAGAGGGTTAGGGTGAGGGAATCAGACCACTCAGTTCTTCAGCACCCACGCCTCTTTCCAGTGCGCGCCCACGCCTGGCTCAAACTGGGTCGCGTATTTGCTCCACTGCACGCAGTAGCCGCTATACGGGAACGGTTTACACTCGTAGGTCTTACCGTTTTTAGGCTGTAACACCACGGTGCCCGCTTTGTAGGAGGCAATGCTGTCCGGGAAGATAAAGTCATGCGGGCCGCTGCTGTCCGCCGCGTCGCTTTCCAGCATCAGGTTTAGCACGTCCTGTGCGAACAGGGTGCCGTCTTTGTTGGTGGCGTAGTATTTCAGCATATGGTGGCCCGCCGTGACGTCAGTCAGCGTCATGGTCACGTTTTGATTGACGTTATTCATATCCTGCTTCAGGTAACCTTTTTCGGCACCGTGGTGGTTCATCACGTGCGCTTCAAAATTAACGTCACCCTGCGTGTTTACATGGAAGGTCACAATCACATTGCCATGTTCGATTTTGCTGTATTGCAGATCGGAAACGGCGATGGTCTCGCTCACCTGCGCCTTTTGCTCTTCATAAGAGATGGCAACGGATCTCAGCGTGCTGCCGTCTTTCACGAATACGCTGTTGGCGCCGTGAATCGGGCTGATTTCACCGGCTTCATCTTTCACACCGACGCGGACATCGCTATGAGCGGTGTTGATCTTCTGCGCCAGATCGTAGGACCACTGGTTAGCGTCGCCTTGTTCTGAAGAGCCGATGGTCATTTCAGTACGCAGGGCGGCAACTTCCCCGTTGGCGTCGAAGAAGCGTGCAATCACTTTATCGCCCACGTTCAGGTTATTCCCGGCAATCTGTCCGCTCAGGGTTTTACTCCACTGGGATATTACCGCTGGGGTATCGTCCGGCGTGACGTTGCCGCCGTTACCGAAATCAACGTCAATGGCCTGATAGAAACTGTTTGCGGTATCCGCAATTTCCCACACGCCATAAATAACCTGGTAGCCCGTACGTTCCGGGACATTACAGGTCATGGATTTTGTCATGGACGGTGCCTGACCATTCCCGTTAATAGTACAGAACGGCGTTAATTCGAACTGGTCACGGGTCAGCGGTTTATTGGGGTCCCAGTTTTGTTTGGTAATGTAATAACGCCAGTTGGTGGTTTTATGCGGCGCGGTATGGTGCCAGACAAATTCATGCGGGCCTGCCGTCATGGGGCTTTTGGTCCAGGCGTTCAGGCTCTGCTTATCAAGCTGGGAGTAGCTGGCAATACCGGCGCTGGCAAGCTGGCCGTCAGGCGGCATTGCGCCCGTCGGGAAGCCGGAGGTCTTTTCTACGCTCTGCGGTTCATATTGTACAGAGCCACAGTCAATATTCTGGCCGAGCTTACACATATAAGCGCGGCTGGCGGGGGATTCTATATATCCGTGTGCAAGTGCGGAAGACGCAACCGCTAAAGTGGCAATGGCCAGCGCGATCTTAGAGAGTTTCATTCTTCATCCATTAATTAGAATATAACAAGGCAGCGTCAGTCTATTAATGGAGTGGGGGATGCGTCATTGCCTGGAGAGAGTAAAAATGGTCGCAATAAAAAAGGCAGCCTGAGCTGCCTTCTCTTTATTGAAATAAATTAGCGACGTACGGCAATCGCTTCAATTTCAATTTTTACGTCTTTTGGCAGACGCGCCACTTCCACACAGGAGCGCGCCGGGAAGGTGGCGTTGTGTTCGGTGAAGAACGCTTCATAAGTGGCGTTAACGGTGGCGAAATCGTTCAGATCTTTCACGAACACGGTGGTTTTGACGAGATCGCCCACTTTCAGGCCGGCAGATTCGACGATCGCCTGCACGTTTTCCAGCGACTGACGCGTCTGCGCCGCTACGTCGGCTGGCACTTCACCGGTTTTTGGGTTCACCGGGATCTGACCAGAAGTGATGATCATGCTGCCCAGATCAACGCCCTGAACGTATGGGCCGATAGCCGCTGGTGCATTTTCCGTCGCGAGTACTTTGCTCATTTTTTCTCCAGAATTACAGCATTAAGAATGTTCCCGGCCATTATAACAGCCGGGATTTCATTACCAACCTCAATTAGTTGGCCAGCACCACATAATGAGAAAACTCTTTTTCGCAGTATTTGCATTTGAGTGCGATGTCATTGGCGCGCTTTTTCACTGCGAAACTGGAGGAAACCGGCTCAGCATGACTGATGCAGTTGCTGTTCGGGCAGACCAGCACGCTTTCGATGCGATCCGGCAGGCTTGGGCGGGATTTGCCCACCACGTCGTAATCGTCGATGCGGTTAACCGTGGCGTCCGGCGCGTACAGAGACAGCTGGTTGACCTGCTCGTCGGTCAGGAAGGTATTCTCGATCTTGATCAGGTCTTTACGGCCCATTTCGCCCGACGGCAGGTTCAGGCCGATGGTGATGCGCTGGTCGGTTTCAGTCAGTTTGAACAGCGTCAGCAGCTTAAAGCCCACCTGCGCAGGGATGTGGTCAATCACGGTGCCACGCTTGATGGCTTCAACCTGGAGTTTGTTATCGTGTGTCATGGTCGTCTCCCCTTACAGAGCTAATTCGCGATTCAGAACCAGTGCCAGTAATGCCTGGCGGGCGAAGATGCCGTTTCCGGCCTGCTGGAAATACCAGGCGTGCGGCGTTTTATCCACGTCTGTGGTGATCTCATCGATGCGCGGCAGCGGGTGCAGCACCTTCATGTTGTCGCGCGCGCCCTCGAGGTCGCTGGCGCGCAGGACGAACTGCGCCTTCACGTTGGCGTACTCGGATGGGTCAAGACGCTCTTTCTGCACGCGGGTCATGTAGAGAATATCCACGTTGCCCATCACTTCTTCTATGCTGGCGTGCAGGCTCCACGCGATGCCTTTTTCGTCCAGCATATCGAGAATGTACTGCGGCATCGCCAGCGCGTCCGGCGCGATGAAGAAGAAGCGGTTGCCGTTAAATTTCGCCAGCGCCTGGGTCAGGGAGTGGACGGTGCGGCCATATTTCAGGTCGCCGACCATGGCGATGTTCAGGTTCTCAAGCGTGCCCTGCGTCTCCTGAATGGTGAACAGATCCAGCAGGGTCTGCGTCGGGTGCTGGTTGGCACCGTCACCGGCGTTCAGCACCGGAATGCCGCCGGAAAACTCGGTCGCCAGACGCGCCGCGCCCTCCTGCGGGTGGCGCATCACAATCGCGTCCACGTAGGTGCTGATGACTGAAATGGTATCCGCCAGGGTCTCGCCTTTTTTACCCAGCGACGTGTTGCTGCTGTCCGAGAAGCCCACCACGCTCGCCCCCAGGCGGTGCATGGAGGTTTCGAAGGAGAGGCGGGTGCGGGTCGAGGCTTCGAAGAAGCAGCTCGCAATCACCTTGTGCTTCAGCAGCTCCGGTTGCGGATTGGCCTTCAGTTTTGCCGCGGTTTCCAGAACCAGTTCCAGCTCTTCGCGGCTGAGGTCGTTTATGGAAATGATGTGTTTTTGATAAAGCGGATTCATGTTTATCTCCTGACGCCGGGCAAAAAAAAGCCCCTCAAATGAGGGGCTCTGGGAATAGGTTTAGCAACGGGAAGAAAAACGGCAGGCCAGCGTCTGATTTCAGACGCGGTAAGACGATATGTCGTACACGCTTGACCATGCTTCCTCCCGGCAAATTGTCGGGCATTATACGCAGCTCGCTTTTGGGATCAAGCGATTTAATGCACGCTTTACTCAATGCAAACGGTTCTTTATGAATATTAATGCGTTCTGAGTAAATAATTAATTTGCTTATGCACCAGTGCGGTGCGCTTCACCACGCGGGGGGCGACCCAGACGATACTGCTTCCGGCCACCACGCCTAAAATTTCCGGTAACTGGTGATAATCCAGAATACGCGCCACCGCGCGGCCATATCCGGCGACGGTATGGATAAGGATAAATTCGCTGTTGTGCTCCACGCTCACCACCATTTCAGAGACGGTACGTGCCGCGTCGGGGGCCGGGCGCAGCTGGGGATTCAGCGAATAAATCTTTAGCCCTTTGGCATTGCGAATTTTTATGACACCGAGCAACTTGAGCAGACGTGAAACGGTGGACTGGCTGATGGTCTCAAAACCCCGCTCCTGTAAGTCGCGGCGGATCTCCTCCTGGGAGAGATAGCTCTTTTCCGCGATCAGACGCTGGCAGACCGTTAGCTGTAGTTGCTCTTTGGGAGAGTACTCTTCGTAATCCATCATAGTTCCCATATCAGTTCCCGAAATAACCGGTGGCACTGCACCGATCCGTAGGCCGGATAAGCGCAGCGCCATCCGGCAAATTACAACAGGGCGCCCAGGCTTAACGCCACCATAATCACCACCGTTAAAATCCCCAGCAGCGGCGCGACCCATTTCAGATAGCGCACGTAGGGCACGCGGGCGATAGCCAGCCCGCCCATCACGACGGCAGAGGTGGGAGTGATCAGGTTAACGATGCCGGACGCCGACTGGTAAGCCGTAACCACCAGGTCGCGGTTGACGTTAGCGAAATCGGCAAGGGGCGCCATGATCGGCATCGTCAGAACGGCCAGGCCGGACGAAGAAGGCACAAGAAACGACAGCACCACTTCCAGCCAGTACATCACGTTGATGAACGCCACCGTCGACAATCCGGTGACCATTCCCTCGGCGCTGTGCAAAATGGTGTGGGTAATCATGCCCTTATCCATGATCACTACGATACCGCGCGCGATGCCGATAATCAGCGCGACGCCCAGCAAATCTCGCGCGCCGTTGATAAAGGTTGAGGTCAGCTCCTCTTCGCTCATGCGGGCGATCAGCCCGACGATAATCGCGCTGGCGAGGAACACCGCCGAGATCTCCGCCATCCACCAGCCCAGCACCGCCACGCCGTAGATCATCACCGCGAAGGCGAGGGCGAAGATCACCAGGATGAGTTTGCGCACCGGGGTAAACTCCAGCGACTGCTCGCCCTTGTTGCCGAGGAAGTGGGCGCGGTTCTCTTCCTGCTTATCCGCCACGATCGACAGCGACGGATCCTTGCGCACCTTGCGGGCATAGCGCATTACCCACGCCACGCAGATGATCCAGCCGATCACCAGCAGCGCGATGCGCAACATGATGCCGTTGGTGAAGGGGATCCCGGCGGCGTTGGCGGCGATCACCGTGGCGAACGGGTTGATGGTGGAGCCGAGGGTGCCGATCCCCGCGCCGAGCAGCACGGTGGACGCAGCAACCACCGGATCGAACCGCGCCGCCAGCATCACCGGCACCAGTAAGGTATAGAAGGGCAGCGACTCTTCTGCCATGCCGTAAATCGTGCCGCCTGCGGCAAACAGCGCCATCAGGATCGGGATCATCCACTCTTCGCGTCCGCGCAGCCGGGTGGTGACGCGCTCGATCCCGGCGTCTATCGCCCCGGTTTTAGTGACGATCCCGAGGAATCCCCCGATGATCAGAATAAACAGCGCCACGTCGATGGCCCCGGCCTGGCCGGACTCCGGATCGTACAGCCCGGCAATCGGCGCCATCAGCACCGAAACCAGCCCCTGCGGGTGCGCTGCCACGTGCGCGTAGGTGCCAGCAACCGGCACTTCTTTACCGAGCGCCTCGTTCATTGCCATATGGTACTGCCCGGCCGGAACAATCCACGTCAGCACGGCAACCACGGCAATCAGAAAAAAGAGAATGGTGTAAGCGGAGGGAAACTTGAACTTGCCCATGATGTTCTCCTGAACCCGGCGCACCCCGCGGCGCGCCGGGCGGTGATTAGTCGCCGAGTGTCGCCACCATGACCGCTTTAATGGTGTGCATGCGGTTCTCTGCTTCGTCGAAGACGATGGAGTTCGGTGATTCGAAGACCTCTTCCGTCACTTCCAGCCCCTTCAGGCCGTACGCCATTTCGATTTCGCGGCCCACTTTGGTGTGCTCGTTGTGGAACGCCGGCAGGCAGTGCATGAACTTGACGTTCGGGTTACCGGTGGCCTTCATCACGTCCGCGTTAATCTGATATGGCTTCATCAGGCTGACGCGCTCGGCCCAGGCCTCCTTCGGCTCACCCATGGAAACCCACACGTCGGTGTAGAGGAAATCGGTGCCCTGCACGCCTTCCTCCACGTCGTCGGTGAGGGTGATGCGCGCGCCGGTCTCTTTGGCGATGGCGCGGCACTGCTCAACCAGGCCCGCCTCCGGCCAGAAGGATTTCGGTGCAACCAGGCGGATATCCATCCCCATTTTGGCCGCGCCGACCATTAGCGAATTACCCATGTTGTTCCGCGCATCGCCCAGGTAAGCAAAGCTCAGCTCCGGCAGGGTTTTGCCCGGAGAGTGCTCCAGCATGGTCATCAGGTCGGCGAGAATTTGGGTGGGGTGGAACTCGTCGGTCAGGCCGTTCCACACCGGCACGCCCGCGTACTCGCCCAGCTCTTCAACGATGGCCTGGCCGTAGCCGCGATACTCGATGCCGTCATACATGCGGCCCAGCACGCGCGCGGTGTCCTTCATCGACTCTTTGTGGCCAATCTGCGAACCGCTTGGGCCGAGGTAGGTGACCTGCGCGCCCTGGTCGAACGCACCCACTTCGAAGGCGCAGCGGGTGCGGGTGGAGGTTTTTTCAAAGATCAGGGCGATGTTTTTCCCGACCAGGGTTTGTTTTTCGCGTCCGGCTTTTTTGGCGGCCTTCAGCTCGATGGCGAGATCGATCAGGTACTGGATCTCCGCCGGGGTGTAGTCCAGCAGTTTCAGGAAGTTGCGGTTTTTCAGGTTAATGGTCATGGGGAAATCCTTTTTAAAATTTGTGCTGTCTGATGCCCTCACCCCGGCCCTCTCCCGCAGGGAGAGGGGGCGTGCATTCCCTCTCCCTTTGGGAGAGGGTTAGGGTGAGGGGAAAACGACTCAGTTACGAATCAATGTGCCTTTCTCGCCCGCCAGGATCTCCGCGCCGTCGGCCAGCGCGCCGATCCCGGCAATGCCGTTGCAGGCCTCAACAAACTCGCGGCAGGCGGCCACTTTCGGCCCCATCGATCCGGAGTCGAACTGCATGCCTCTGAGCAGCTCCGGCGTCACCTGCGCCAGCGGACGTTGGGTTGGCTTGCCCCAGTCGAGGTACACCGCGTCGGCATCGGTGAGGATCAGCAGGGCATCGGCCTCGATCTGGCGCGCCAGCAGGGCGGCGGAGAGGTCTTTGTCGATCACCGCCTCGATCCCGCGATAGCCGTTGGCGTTTTCCACTACCGGCACGCCACCGCCGCCGTTGCAGATCACCAGGTGGTCGCGCTGAATCAGCGCCGTGATGGCGTCGCTCTCGACGATGCGCTTCGGCTGCGGCGACGGCACCACGCGGCGGAAGTAGCTGCCGTCGGCCTTAAACACCCAGCCTTTTTCCGCGGCCAGCGCTTTAGCCTGGGCTTCGCTGTAGACCGGGCCGATGTACTTGGTCGGGTTGCTGAACGCCGGGTCGGCGGCGTCCACTTCCACCTGCGTGAGCAGGACGCTGACCTCGCGCTGGGGCAGATTGTTTTTCAGCGCCTGCTGGAGCATGTAGCCGATCATTCCCTGGCTTTCGGCGCCAAGAACGTCCAGCGGGTAGGGAGTGACTTTGTCGTAGGCGCTGTTTTGCAGCGCCAGCAGTCCGACCTGCGGGCCGTTGCCGTGCACCAGCACCACGCGCCACTGTTCCGTTAAGCCGGCGATGGTGCGGGCGGCCTGCTCAATGTTCTGGCGCTGGATGTCCGCTTCAAGCGGCTCGCCGCGCTTGAGCAGCGCGTTGCCGCCAAGGGCCACAACCAGAGTGGGTTTTCGTTCCATGATGGCTCCTTTAAATTCCGTCGCGTTCCAGTGGGCAGCTCATGCAGCGCGCGCCGCCGCGACCGCGTCCCAGCTCGTCGCCCGGGATCGGCAGCACGGTGATGCCCGCTTTGTCGTACTTCTCGTTGGTCCAGACGTTGCGCTCGTAGCCGATCACCACGCCCGGGCGGAGGGTCAGGACGTTGTTAGCGTCGTTCCACTGCTCGCGTTCGGCTTCAAAGGCGTCGCCGCCGGTGGTGATCAGGCGGACGTGGTTAATGCCGAGGGCTTTCTCGATGGCGTGCAGCAGGTCGGTTTCCTGGGTGCGCAGCAGGCCGCCGCGTCCGTCCGGGGTGAGCGTCCAGCACTGGGCGTCCTTGCGCACCACTTCCGGGTAAACGGAGAAGGTGTCAACGTCGATGTGGGTCATGACTGTGTCGAGGTGCATGCAGGAGCGGTGTTTTGGCAGCTCAACGGCAATCACGCGCTCGGCCTGGCGGTGTTTAAACAGGCTGTTGGCGAGGAACTCCACGCCCTGCGGCGTCGTGCGCTCGGACATGCCGATCAATACCGCTCCGCGGCCAATCACTAATACGTCGCCGCCTTCTAATGTGGCGTGGTCGTAATTAATATTCTCGTCGCCGAAATACTTAATAAACTCGCCGTCGGCAAATGCGGGGTGCCAGCGATATATTGCCCGCAGGTTATTGGTTTCACGCTGGCGGGCGGGTTTCGCCATCGGATTAATGGAGACGCCGTTATATATCCAGCAGGAGGTATCGCGGGTAAATAAGTGGTTCGGCAGCGGCTTCATAATAAAATCATTCGCCGTGTGGGTATCGACCACCATATTTTTAATAGCCGCAGGAATTTCACCGTAGGTTAATCCACCGCTCAATCTGCGCGCCAGTTCGCGATGCGGCATATCCGCCAGCCAGCCGCGCACGTCGGCGGCAAAGGTTGGCCCCAGGCGATAGTCGGAGATTTGTGTTTCAAGAAGCCAGTCTTTTGCTTCCGCAATATCAAGCGTTTGCGTAAGAAGGTCGGTCAACAGCAGGACTTCCACACCCTGCTTGCGCAGCGTGTTTGCGAAGATGTCATGCTCTTCACCCGCCCGTTCAACCGAGAGCACGTCATCAAATAGCAGCTCCTGACAGTTTGAGGGGGTTAACCGTTTCAGACTTAAATTAGGACGGTGCAGCATAACGCTACGCAATTGACCAATTTCAGAACCGACGTAATGCTTTTCCATAATTATTCCTTTAACTTTTTTTCAGAATAAAAAGGGCATGCGCCATGTGATGTGTTTAATTTCATGGCGGCTAAGCTCAATTGATTTCGTGATTTATAGTAGGCGCTTAAATAATGGTTATTGTGACATTGCTCACGCGAAAACCGATATTGAGCAGTTTATTTTCAATTGCATGATTCGTATCAGATAATGATTAATTTCATATTATTAAGGGATGAATAGCTAAGCAGGAACGGGTGGCAATATTTGAAGTTGTTATTATTTTGTAGAATCACACGCTTTGAAATATTTAGTTATGTTGTTGATTTTAATGGATAAAATGTTGTCACGGGAATAGCTATGCAATAATGACAGTTAACTATTTTTCACTTAAGAGAAATCAATAAATAATTATGGATTTTTAAAGGAAATAACCAAAGTGGTAAAGTGTGATACACCAACAGGTTTTGTGGGTTATGTTTTAAATTCAGTGAGTTAGATCCTATGTGCAAAGTGCATGAAATGAGGTTATGCATAACCACTGCATAAATGCCTGTGTGCAATTAACAGTGGATTAACACATTTCCCGATAAACATGCGCTGACGCAAATCTTGTCAAAAAAGGGCTGGTATGGAAGAGGCAATTCTCGTATAAAACATAAAAATGAAACAATGTTTTAATCTGAGGGTTGTATCATGATTATTGGCAATATTCATCATCTCCAGTCCTGGTTGCCAGAAGAGCTGCGCCAGGCCATTGAGCACGTTAAGGCCCACGTCACCGACGCAACGCCGACCGGTAAGCACGACATCAATGGCAACAGCCTGTTTTATCTGGTTTCGGAGGACATGACCCAGCCGTTCGCCGAGCGTCGCGCTGAATACCATGCACGCTATCTGGATATTCAGATTGTGCTAAGAGGTCAGGAAGGGATGACCTTCAGTACCCTGCCGCACGGTACGCCGGACACCGACTGGCTGGCGGACAAAGACATCGCGTTCCTGCCGGAAGGCGAGCAGGAGAAAACCGTGGTGCTGAGCGAAGGGGATTTTGTAGTGTTCTGGCCGGGCGAAGTGCATAAGCCGCTGTGCGCGGCGGGAGCGCCGGCGCAGGTGCGTAAGGTTGTGGTGAAGATGCTGGTAGAGTAACCCCTCACCCCGGCCCTCTCCCAAGGGGAGAGGGTGTAAAAGTTCCCTCTCCCCTTGGGAGAGGGTTAGGGTGAGGGCACCAGACCGCACCCACGCATAATGTGATCCAGCTTAAACTTCCCGCACTCCCTCATCCCTTCCCATTTACCTGCGCTTTTTCTGCGTCATAGTATGATCGTTAAATTAATGAACGCCGTTCTATAATGTAGAACAAAATGTTTCAACAAGGAGATCTCATGCCGCAGTCCGCGTTGTTCACGGGTATCATTCCCCCTGTCTCCACCATTTTTACCGCCGATGGCCAGCTCGATAAACCGGGTACCGCCGCGCTGATCGACGATCTGATTGCTGCGGGCGTCGACGGCCTGTTCTTCCTGGGCAGCGGCGGCGAGTTCTCCCAGCTCAGCGCCGAAGAGCGTAAAACCATTGCTCGGTTTGCGATCGATCATGTCGATCGTCGCGTGCCGGTTCTGATCGGCACCGGCGGCACCAACGCCCGGGAAACCATTGAGCTGAGCCAGCACGCGCAGCAGGCGGGCGCGGACGGCATCGTGGTGATCAACCCTTACTACTGGAAAGTGTCGGAAGCGAACCTGATCCGCTATTTCGAGCAGGTGGCCGACAGCGTCACGCTGCCGGTGATGCTCTATAACTTCCCGGCGCTGACCGGGCAGGATCTGACCCCGGCGCTGGTGAAAACCCTGGCCGACTCGCGCAGTAACATCGTCGGCATCAAAGACACCATCGATTCCGTCGCCCACCTGCGCAGCATGATCCACACCGTTAAAGGCGCCCATCCTCATTTCACGGTGCTGTGCGGCTACGACGATCATCTGTTTAATACCCTGCTGCTAGGCGGCGACGGGGCGATCTCGGCCAGCGGCAACTTTGCCCCACAGGTGTCGGTAAATCTTCTGAAAGCCTGGCGGGATAACGACGTGGCGAAAGCGGCTGAGTATCATCAGACCCTGCTGCAAATCCCGCAGATGTATCAGCTGGATACGCCGTTTGTGAACGTCATTAAAGAGGCGATCGTGCTCTGCGGTCGTCCGATTTCTACGCACGTCCTGCCGCCAGCCTCGCCGCTGGACGAGCCGCGCAAGGCGCAGCTGAAAACCCTGTTACAACAGCTCAAACTCTGCTGAGCCGGACGATAACGATGACCATTGAGAAAATTTTCACCCCACAGGACGATGCGTTTTATGCGGTGATCACCCACGCGGCGGGGCCGCAGGGCACGCTGCCGCTGACCCCGCAGATGCTGATGGAATCCCCCAGCGGCAACCTGTTCGGTATGACGCAGAACGCCGGGATGGGCTGGGATGCCAACAAGCTCACCGGCAAAGAGGTGCTGATCATCGGCACCCAGGGCGGCATCCGCGCCGGAGACGGACGCCCGGTCGCGCTGGGCTACCACACCGGACACTGGGAGATCGGCATGCAGATGCAGGCGGCGGCGAAGGAGATCACCCGCAACGGCGGGATCCCGTTCGCCGCCTTCGTCAGCGATCCGTGCGACGGTCGCTCGCAGGGCACGCACGGCATGTTCGACTCCCTGCCGTACCGCAACGACGCGGCGATCGTGTTTCGCCGCCTGATCCGCTCCCTGCCGACGCGCCGGGCGGTGATCGGCGTGGCAACCTGCGATAAAGGGCTGCCCGCCACCATGATTGCGCTGGCTTCCATGCACGATCTGCCGACCATTCTGGTGCCGGGCGGGGCGACGCTGCCGCCCACCGTGGGGGAAGATGCGGGCAAAGTGCAGACCATCGGCGCGCGCTTCGCCAACCATGAGCTCTCCTTGCAGGAGGCCGCCGAGCTGGGCTGTCGCGCCTGCGCGTCGCCGGGCGGCGGGTGTCAGTTCCTCGGTACGGCGGGCACCTCGCAGGTAGTGGCGGAGGCGCTGGGTCTGGCGCTGCCGCACTCTGCACTGGCGCCGTCCGGGCAGGCGGTGTGGCTGGAGATCGCCCGCCAGTCGGCACGCGCGGTCAGTGAACTGGATAACCGTGGCATCACCACGCGCGATATCCTCACCGACAAAGCCATCGAAAACGCGATGGTGATCCACGCGGCGTTCGGCGGCTCCACCAATTTACTGCTGCATATTCCGGCCATCGCCCACGCAGCGGGCTGCACTATTCCGGACGTTGAGCACTGGACGCGCGTCAACCGCAGGGTGCCTCGCCTGGTAAGCGTGCTGCCCAACGGCCCGGACTATCACCCGACCGTGCGCGCCTTCCTCGCGGGCGGCGTGCCGGAGGTGATGCTCCACCTGCGCGATCTCGGCCTGTTGAATCTGGACGCCATGACCGTCACTGGCCAGACAGTGGGCGAGAACCTCGACTGGTGGCAGAGCTCGGAGCGCCGTAAGCGCTTCCGCCAGTGCCTGCGCGAGCAGGACGGCGTGGAGCCGGATGACGTGATCCTGCCGCCGGAGAAGGCAAAAGCGAAAGGGCTGACCTCGACGGTCTGCTTCCCGACGGGCAACATCGCGCCGGAAGGATCGGTGATCAAGGCCACGGCGATCGACCCGTCGGTGGTGGGTGAAGATGGCGTTTACCGCCACACTGGCCGGGTGCGGGTGTTTGTCTCGGAGGCGCAGGCGATCAGGGCCATCAAGCGGGAAGAGATTAAGCAGGGCGATATCATGGTGGTGATCGGCGGTGGCCCGTCCGGCACCGGCATGGAAGAGACCTACCAGCTTACCTCCGCGCTGAAGCATATCTCGTGGGGCAAGACGGTGTCGTTAATCACCGATGCGCGCTTCTCGGGCGTGTCGACGGGGGCCTGCTTCGGCCACGTATCGCCGGAGGCGCTGGCGGGAGGGCCGATTGGTAAGCTGCGCGATAACGACATCATTGAGATTGCCGTGGACCGCCTGACTCTGACCGGTAGCGTGAACTTCATCGGTACCGCGGACAACC
This sequence comes from Enterobacter sp. UPMP2061, assembly GCF_053709615.1. Taxonomy (NCBI): domain Bacteria; kingdom Pseudomonadati; phylum Pseudomonadota; class Gammaproteobacteria; order Enterobacterales; family Enterobacteriaceae; genus Enterobacter; species Enterobacter sp. UPMP2061. Next base: position 65,151 of record NZ_JBSKJP010000006.1, on the reverse strand, counting down.
CGCTGACGCCGGAAGAGGGCGCGCGCGAGCTGGCGCGGCGGCAGACGCACCCGGACCTGCACGCTCACGACTTTTTGCCGGACGATACCCGGCTGTGGGCGGCATTACAGTCCGTGAGTGGCGGCACCTGGAAAGGCTGTATTTATGACACCGATAAAATCATTGAGGTAATTAACGCCGGTAAAAAAGCACTCGGCATTTAATTATTTTCTGAGAGAAAGTCGTCTGCGGAAAATATTCCGCGGGCGGTTTTTGCTTGTCTTTAATTTTATAATTTAAACAATGACTTATGATATATCGTTGGCGTCACAAAAGCGAAATAACGTAATTCAGAAATAAGATATGACCATTGCTGGTTAATTGAGCATCTCATTACACTCCATTAACACGATGTTGTAATTCAGCACACTACATAAGGGTGTAATTCTGATGACGCAATTAACCATGAAAGACAAAATTGGCTACGGGCTGGGTGATACCGCCTGCGGCTTCGTCTGGCAGGCCACGATGTTCCTGCTGGCCTATTTCTACACCGACGTGTTCGGTCTCTCCGCGGGCATAATGGGGACGCTGTTTTTAGTTTCCCGCGTGCTCGACGCCGTGACCGATCCGCTGATGGGGCTGCTGGTAGACCGCACCCGCACCCGCTACGGCCAGTTCCGCCCGTTCCTGCTGTGGGGCGCCATCCCGTTTGGCATCGTCTGCATGCTGACCTTCTACACGCCGGACTTCTCCGCGCAGGGCAAAATCATCTACGCCTGCGTGACCTACATTCTGCTGACTCTGGTCTACACCTTCGTTAACGTCCCGTACTGTGCCATGCCGGGGGTGATCACCGCCGACCCGAAAGAGCGTCATGCCCTTCAGTCCTGGCGTTTCTTCCTCGCCGCCGCTGGGTCGCTCGCCATCAGCGGCATCGCGCTGCCGCTGGTCAGCATCATCGGCAAAGGGAACGAGCAGGTGGGCTATTTCGGCGCCATGTGCGTGCTGGGTCTGAGCGGCGTGGTCCTGCTTTATGTCTGCTTCTTCACCACCAAAGAGCGCTACACCTTTGAAGTGCAGCCTGGCTCGTCGGTGGCGAAAGATCTTAAGCTGCTGCTGGGCAACGGCCAGTGGCGGATCATGTGCGCCTTCAAGATGATGGCGACCTGCTCCAACGTGGTGCGCGGCGGGGCGACGCTCTACTTCGTGAAATACGTGATGGATCACCCGGAGATGGCGACCCAGTTTTTACTCTACGGCAGCCTCGCCACCATGTTCGGCTCGCTCTGCTCGTCTCGTCTGCTGGGCCGCTTCGACCGCGTCACCGCCTTTAAGTGGATCATCGTCGCTTACTCTCTGATTAGCCTGCTGATCTTCTTCACGCCGGCGGAGCATATTGCCCTGATTTTCGCCCTCAACATCCTGTTCCTGTTCGTCTTTAACACCACCACGCCGCTACAGTGGCTGATGGCCTCTGACGTGGTGGATTACGAAGAAAGCCGCAGCGGGCGACGCCTGGACGGGCTGGTGTTCTCCACCTACCTGTTCAGCCTGAAGATTGGCCTGGCAATTGGCGGGGCAGTAGTGGGCTGGATCCTGGCGTACGTGAACTACTCCGCCAGCAGCAGCGTGCAGCCGGTCGAGGTGCTGACCACCATCAAAATTCTGTTCTGCGTGGTGCCCGTGGTGCTCTATGCGGGCATGTTCATCATGCTGTCGTTTTATAAGCTCACCGACGCCCGCGTGGAGGCCATCAGCCAGCAGCTGATCAAGCACCGCGCGGCGCAGGGCGAGGCCATTCCCGACGCCGCGACAGCCGCATCCCATTAACCGGAGGCAACATGGAAATCACTAACCCGATACTCACCGGCTTCAACCCGGACCCGTCCCTGTGCCGCCAGGGCGAGGACTACTACATCGCCACCTCGACCTTCGAGTGGTTCCCGGGCGTGCGCATCTATCACTCCCGCGACCTGAAAAACTGGTCGCTGGTCAGCACCCCGCTGGACCGTGTGTCGATGCTGGACATGAAGGGCAACCCGGACTCCGGCGGTATCTGGGCACCGTGCCTGAGCTACGCCGACGGCAAATTCTGGCTGCTCTACACCGACGTGAAGATTGTCGATTCGCCGTGGAAAAATGGCCGCAACTTCCTCGTCACCGCGCCGTCCATTGAGGGGCCATGGAGCGAGCCGGTCCCGATGGGCAACGGCGGGTTCGATCCGTCCCTGTTCCACGACGACGATGGCCGCAAATACTACCTCTACCGCCCGTGGGGGCCGCGCCATCACAGCAACCCGCACAACACCATCGTGATGCAGGAGTTTGACCCGCAGACCGGCACCCTCTCGCCCGAGCGCAAAACGCTGTTTACCGGCACGCCGCTCTGCTACACCGAAGGGGCGCATCTTTATCGCCACGCGGGATGGTACTACCTGATGGTTGCCGAAGGCGGCACCAGCTACGAGCACGCCGTCGTGGTGCTGCGTGCAAAAACCATCGACGGGCCGTACGAGCTTCACCCGGACGTGACGATGATGACCAGCTGGCACCTGCCGGAGAACCCGCTGCAAAAGAGCGGCCACGGCTCGCTGCTGCAAACCCACACCGGGGAGTGGTATATGGCCTACCTTACCAGCCGCCCGCTGCGCCTGCCCGGCGTGCCGCTGCTGGCCTCCGGCGGACGCGGCTACTGTCCGCTGGGGCGCGAGACCGGCATTGCCCGCATTGAATGGCGCGATGGCTGGCCGTACGTGGAAGGCGGCAAGCACGCGCAGCTGACCGTGAAAGGCCCGCAGGTGGCGGAGCAGCCTGGCGCCGCTCAGGGTAGCTGGCGGGATGATTTCGACGGCAGCACGCTTGACCCTGAATTGCAGACTCTGCGCATTCCGTTCGACGACACCCTCGGCTCGCTCACCGCGCGCCCCGGCTATTTACGGTTGTACGGCAACGACTCGCTCAACTCGACCTTTACCCAGTCGACCGTGGCGCGCCGCTGGCAGCACTTCACCTTCCGGGCCGAGACGCGGATGCAGTTCTCGCCGGTGCACTTCCAGCAGAGCGCGGGGCTGACCTGCTACTACAACAGCAAAAACTGGAGCTACTGCTTTGTGGACTACGAGGGGGGGCAGGGCAGAACGATTAAGGTGATCCAGCTTGACCACAACGTGCCGTCATGGCCGCTGCACGAGCAGCCGATTCCGGTGCCGGAACAGGCTGAGAGCGTCTGGCTCCGGGTGGATGTGGATAGGCTGGTCTACCGCTACAGCTACTCGTTCGACGGCGAGACGTGGCATGCCGTGCCGGTGACGTATGAGGCGTGGAAGCTGTCGGATGACTATATCGGCGGGCGCGGCTTCTTCACCGGCGCGTTTGTGGGACTGCACTGCGAGGACATCAGCGGCGACGGCTGCCACGCTGACTTCGACTACTTCACCTACGAGCCGGTCTGACGGCTCAGGCCGGGTAGCCCAGCGCGCGTGAGAGCTGGAGCCCGGCCTGCTGAAGCTGCTCGCGGAAATTAGCCAGCTCTGCGTCGTCCACGCGGGAGGTCAGCGTCGACAGGCTCAGGGCGGCAATGACGCGGGACTCGTGGTTCCACACCGGCACCGCCACGCAGCGCACGCCCTGCTCGTTCTCTTCGCTATCCAGGGCGTAACCCTGCTCGCGGGTCTGCGCCAGGGCACTCATTAAGGCTTCGCGAGAGGCAAGGGTAGAAGGGGTATAGGTGGTGTACTGATAGCCCTCCAGCAGGGCGTTCAGCTCGGCCTCGCCCAGCCAGGCAATCAACACTTTGCCGATGGCGGTGGCGTGAACCGGCAGGCGGCGGCCGATGCGCGAATAGGCGATGGCAGCGAGCTTGCCTTCAATCTTCTCGATATAGACCCCTTCACGCCCGTCCAGGATCCCCAGATGGGTAGTCTGCCCGGTTCGCCGGGACAGCTCCGTCAGCCAGCCTTTCGCCTTCTGCCGAATATCCATCGAGCCCACGACAAAATGACCGCGCTCGACCAGCTTCATGCCGAGGCGATACTTACCGTTTTCCGGGTTCTGATCGATATAGCCGTGAAGCTGGAGGGTTTTCAGCAGCGAGTGGAGGGTACTCTTGCTCAGCCCCATCAGTTTGCTGATGTCGGTGATCTTAAGTTCGGTGGCCTGCTCGTTGAACAGGTCGAGGATCTGCAACGCACGTTCAACAGACTGAATAATCGGCATAATGCTGGTATGTCCACGCTGGAATTAAGGCGAAAACGTACCTTTTTCGGGGTGAAAAATCAATTGAGTAGAGCGGGTTGTGGGAGAAAGGGCATCAGCCGCATCGTCGCCTGATTTGCCCGGCGGCGCTGCGCTTGCACGGGCCTACGGGCTGGGTTTTCTCCCTCTCCCTGTGGGAGAGGGCCGGGGTGAGGGCACCAGCGCTCAGAGGACCCAATCACTCCCCAAGTGTCGCCACCATCACCGCCTTAATCGTATGCATCCGGTTTTCCGCCTGGTCGAACACGATGCTCGCCGGCGACTCAAACACCTCGTCCGTCACTTCCATCCCGCCGTGCAGATCGAACTCTTTCGCCATCTGCTTGCCGAGCGTGGTCTGGTCGTCATGGAACGCCGGCAGACAGTGCAGGAACTTCACGTCCGGGTTGCCGGTGAGCGCCATCATCTGCGCGTTCACCTGATACCCGCGCAGCAGCGCAATCCGCTCCGCCCACTTCTCTTTGGCTTCGCCCATCGACACCCACACGTCGGTATAGATAAAGTCCGCGCCCTTCACGCCCGCCGCCACGTCTTCCGTCAGGGTGATTTTCCCGCCGTGCTTTTCCGCCAGCGCGCTGCACTCTGCCACCAGGCTCTCTTCCGGCCAGCAGGCCTTCGGGGCCACCAGGCGCAGATCCAGCCCCGTCAGCGCCGCCGCTTCCAGCATCGAGTTGCCCATGTTGTTGCGCGCGTCGCCCGCGTAGACCAGCGTCATCTCGTTAAATGCCTTGCCCGGCAGGTGCTCCTGCATGGTCAGCAGATCCGCCAGCAGCTGCGTCGGGTGGAACTCGTTGGTCAGCCCGTTCCACACCGGCACGCCAGCATACTGCGCCAGCGTCTCGACCACTTCCTGGCCGTGGCCGCGATACTGAATGCCGTCGTACATCCGCCCGAGCACCCGTGCGGTATCCTTAATTGACTCTTTATGCCCAATCTGGCTGCCGCTCGGCCCTAAATAGGTAACGCGCGCGCCCTGGTCAAATGCGGCAACTTCGAAAGAGCAACGTGTACGGGTCGAGTCTTTTTCGAAGATGAGCGCGATGTTTTTGCCAGTAAGCTTTTGTACTTCCTTGCCCTTTTTTTTATCGGCTTTGAGCTGTGCGGCAAGGGTCAGCAGAGAAGTGAACTGTGCAGGGGTAAAGTCGAGCAATTTCAGAAAGTGTTTCTTGTGCAGATCAGACATTTTATCCTCGCATGGCGAACGCCACTTATTGAATTAAAATTCACTTTATATGTGTAATTATTCATTTGCAACCCCGTTTCACAAATCTTTCCAACAAAGGTGGAGGCAAACCCGTCCGTGTGTGAAAATAGAAGTATCTGCCGCACTTTAAAGAGGATTGAGCCATGGCAAACCCGGAATTACTGGAAGAGCAACGCGAAGAGACGCGTCTGATTATTGAAGAACTGCTGGAAGACGGTAGCGATCCGGACGCGCTGTACACCATCGAACACCATTTCTCTGCGGACGACTTTGAAGCGCTGGAAAAAATGGCCGTGGAAGCCTTCAAGCTGGGTTACGAAGTGACCGAGCCGGAAGAGCTGGAAGTGGAAGAGGGCGACACCGTCATCTGCTGCGACATCCTGAGCGAAGGCGCGCTGAAGGCGGAGCTGATCGACGCGCAGGTGGAACAGCTGATGAACCTGGCCGAGAAGTTTGAAGTGGAATACGACGGCTGGGGAACCTACTTCGAAGATCCGAACGGAGAAGACGGCGAAGAAGGCGACGACGAAGATTACATCGACGAAGACGACGATGGCGTGCGTCACTAAGCGTTTCAGGCGGTGGCGCGCGCCACCGCTTTTTTCAAGGCAGAACCATGGATTACCCGCAGATACTCGCCCCCGTACTCAACTTCCTCCAGTGCCCGACCCCGCAAGCATGGATTGATAAAGCCCGCGACCCGGCGAACCTGCCGCTGCTGCTCACCGACCACATGGTGTGCGAGCTCAAGGCCGCCCAGACCGCGCTGCTGCTGGTGCGTAAATACGTCGCCGACGAAAGTGGTGCCGACGCGCTGCTCGACTGGCTCAAACCTTACGAACAGTTCACCTTTCGCGACGGCCCGGAGCCGGACTTCATCGCCCTGCACAAGCAGATTGGCAAAAGCGTGATGCCCAAAACCGACGACCCGTGGGGCCAGGCGCTCATCGACAGCATGGTGCTGCTGATTAAAGAGGAGCTGCACCATTTCTGGCAGGTGCGCGAGGCGATGCTGGCCCGTGATATTCCGTATGTCAAAATCACCGCCAGCCGCTACGCCAAAGGGATGCTGAAGGAAGTGCGCACCCACGAACCGCTGACGCTGATCGACAAGCTCATCTGCGGCGCCTACATCGAAGCCCGTTCCTGCGAACGCTTCGCCGCGCTGGCCCCGTTCCTCGACGATGACTTACAGAAGTTCTATCTCTCGCTGCTGCGCTCGGAAGCGCGCCACTATCAGGACTACCTGATGCTGGCCCAGCAGGTGAGCGACGACGATATCTCACCGCGCATAAAGCTTTTTGGCGAAATTGAAGCCACACTTATCTCGACACCGGACCACGAGTTTCGCTTCCATAGCGGCGTGCCGGTGTAAACCGGCACAACTCAAGGATAAGGATGCGAGATGAAAAAAACGTGGACCCGTACCGTGATGGTTGTTGTGGTGGCCGCCGCCGTGGCGTTCTGGGTGTTCTTCGACAGGCAGCGCGCTCCGGAACGGCAGATGGATTCCGCCCTTAACGCGATGCCCGCCTGGCAGGTGATTAAGGAGCAGGAGCCCGCGCTGCATCAGCGCATTCTCGACCAGATGGCCGCCCTGCAAAAAGCGGGCGAGCCGGAGCAGCAGATTATCGACACCATCCAGCCGCAGATCCTGCATCTGCAGATGTCGCGCCTGCAGAACGCCCCGGACGCCAACGTGGTGAACTACATGACCATCAACATGGAGCAGACCGCCGCCATCCAGAAGGTGAGCGACGACGCCTGCTTCCGCTTCCTTTACCCGACGGTGAAGGGCGGCGTGAACCCGATGCGCATGCTGGATAAAGACCTGATGACGCGGCGCATGCAGGCCGACGCCGACATGATGCGTGCGGCCTACGGCAAAAACCGCCACACCGTGACGCAAGCCGAACGCGAGGCGGCTGTCGAGGATGTGCGGCCGATTATGAAACAACTAGCCGATAAGTACGGCGAGGACATCCAGCTGTTGCAGATGCCGGAGAAGGCGGTGGGCAAGGAGAAGCTCTCCTGCGATATGGTGCAGGAAATGTGGGCGAAGGTGCTGGCGCTGCCGGAGCAGAAGGCGGCAGGGGTAATTCGGCTGGCGGTGTCTGAGCTGGAGTGACGAAGGGCGCTGGTTTTTTGGGCACTTAGCGCGGGTTTCGCGCGTCGTCGCTTGCATGGCGGCGCGCGACAGGTATAATCCACAACGTTTCCGCATCCCCTTCAGTGCCGAAGTGGCGAAATCGGTAGACGCAGTTGATTCAAAATCAACCGTAGAAATACGTGCCGGTTCGAGTCCGGCCTTCGGCACCATTAGTACTTCCAAGAACATCCGACAAAGTCCAATTATCCCTTAAAAATCAGCGCTTGCAGCGATTTTACGTCCTGAGTTGTACGAGGTTGTCCGTTGAAATCCGGATGTCATTGGGGGCATAATTGGGGGCATCTTAACTTCGATTAGAAATGTGCCCCCAAATGAAGCTCAACGCCAGACAGGTCGAGACCGCAAAGCCAAAAGACAAAACCTACAAAATGGCCGATGGCGGCGGTTTGTATCTCGAGGTTTCGGCCAAGGGCTCTAAATATTGGCGCATGAAATACCGACGCCCCTCTGACAAAAAAGAGGATCGCCTCGCTTTTGGTGTTTGGCCTACGGTAACGCTTGCTCAGGCACGAGCAAAGCGTGATGAAGCTAAAAAAATGCTAGTGCAGGGCATTGACCCTAAAGCTGAACAGAAAGAAGCTCAGGCAGAGAATTCGGGGGCATATACTTTCGAAATCATTGCCCGCGAATGGCATGAAAGTAACAAGCGATGGAGTGAAGACCATCGATCGCGCGTTCTTCGCTATCTTGAGCTTTATATCTTCCCTCATATCGGTTCGTCCGACATTCGCCAGCTCAAAACCAGTCACCTGTTAGCCCCGATTAAAAAAGTTGATGCCAGTGGTAAGCATGACGTAGCTCAGCGCTTGCAACAGCGCGTCACGGCTATTATGCGTTATGCAGTACAGAACGATTACATCGACTCTAATCCAGCCAGTGACATGGCCGGGGCGTTATCGACAACTAAGGCGCGACATTATCCCGCTTTACCCTCCAGCCGGTTCCCTGAGTTTCTTGCTCGTCTTGCTGCATATCGTGGCCGTGTAATGACACGGATCGCAGTCGAGCTTTCCTTACTAACTTTCGTGCGCTCCAGTGAGTTACGCTTCGCGCGTTGGAATGAGTTCGACTTTGATAAATCTCTCTGGCGCGTACCAGCAAAACGAGAAGAAATTAAAGGCGTGCGTTACTCGTACCGTGGCATGAAGATGAAAGAGGAGCATATTGTTCCGCTTAGTCGGCAGGCGGTGATTTTGTTGGATCAGTTAAAGCAGATTAGTGGTGATAAAGAGCTGCTTTTTCCGGGTGATCATGACGCAACTAAAGTTATGAGCGAAAACACAGTAAACAGCGCATTACGTGCGATGGGATACGACACGAAAACCGAGGTCTGCGGGCATGGATTCAGGACGATGGCGCGTGGTGCGCTAGGTGAATCAGGATTATGGAGTGAGGATGCAATAGAGCGACAATTAAGTCATTCGGAACGTAATAACGTGCGTGCTGCATATATTCATACTTCCGAGCATTTAGACGAGCGTCGCCTGATGGTACAATGGTGGGCGGACTATCTGGAAGAGAATACACATAACTATATAACACCTTATGATTTCGCTAAAAATTAATTATTTTCTCAGTGCATGCGAAGGAGAGTAGATGAGCATTAAATCAATCAGGATTGAAAATTTATTATCTTATGATACGTTAATAATAAATAATATTAAAGATTTAAATTGTGTAATTGGGAAAAATAATGTAGGTAAAAGCAATTTATTAAAACTATTGTCCTTTTTTTACAAAAAAATCGATAATATTAAATGCATACCTCCTGAGTTACATTCAAATTATAGTAGTCATGGAAGTATTTCAATACAATATGATTTAACAAGAATTAAAAATATAGTAACTTCAAAAAGAAAAGGAAAAACAGATTTTTTTAAACATATATACAACACCTTTTTTAAAGGTTCACCAATGGGGGTTGAGAAAGATTTTTTCACTAACAGAATCAATGACACAACTTTTACGCTTAAATTGACAATCCATAGTAATAATGCATTTTCTTGGTCAACCAAAAATAATTCTGAAATAGATTTGATTGGCTATTTATTTCCATTTTTTGAAATAGAAACTAGGCATATAAATTTGTATGATTGGGATAAGTTATGGGATCTAATTAGCAGATTGAAGTCGTTCAAAGTAGATGGGGTTAAAAAAGAAGAAATTATTGATTTCTTGAATGAAAAAATCTCTCCTAATAGTAATGCATATAAGGATTTCACCTCTAAAATTCAGGATATAACAAAGGTATCATCCTATAGCTATAGAGAGAGGGTATTAAACTATGTAAAAATTGGGTTAAATGGTCAAACGTTTAATGTTGGCGGTAAAGACCTTACTACTCAATCGGATGGAACAAATTCTTTAGAATATTTATCACTTTTCTTAAAGCTTTTAGTTTCTTTAACTCGGAGAGAATACATTTCACCAATAGTTTATATTGATGAGCCTGAAATTGGGCTTCATCCTAAGGCGAATGAAAAACTAATCTATGAGCTTTATCAATCTTATGAATCTTTCAAAAAAACAAAAGAATCCTTTGAAAAGGGTAAATATGCAACTCCGTTGCCAAAAATTTTTATCGCAACCCATTCAGCAAATATAGCCAAGCATATTATCAAATATTTTAAAGATAATCATCAGATACTTCATTTTAGGATTGAAGAAAATCATACTCGCGTTGGTGTAATGAAGTCTACATATGAAGATAGGCGTTTTTTAAATATCTTTAATGATAATGAAGCAAGATTATTTTTTAGTGATATTATCTTATTTGTTGAAGGCGATACTGAACTGGAAGCGTTCTCAAACTTTTCACTTTCTAAAAAATATCCTCACATGAATAATGTGGAACTTTATCAGGCAGGATCAAATGTATATCTTGAAAATTTAAATCCGAACAGGTCAAAATTATCAATTCCGTATTTTTACCTATTTGATAGAGACAAAACGTTACAATACGAGGTTACTAAGCGGCAGTGTAAAGTAATGCTTCAGGGAAATGGGGGGTTATTCAGTTTAAAACCTGAGAAATTAGACTCTGAAATAGAATACTATATGAAGGGATATAGTTCTGAATACAGGGTTCAAGTTTCAATCTTGAATGATATTAAATCTTCAGAAGGAAAGGTTCTATCTTTTAATAATAAAACGTTAGACTTTGATAATATCAGTAAAGCATATGTGAATAAACTTGTTGATAATATAGATAGTTATTTATCAAATAAGAATATTATAGTGTTAAGTAGCACTTTTGAAGAGTGCTTAATAAATGAGAATTCGCTTCCATTGTTTTTACTTTGGCTTCATCATTCCAATGGTATAGATGTCGATAACATACTTAAAAACTTAGAGGGGCTAACATATTTCAATTACAGAACTCTTGCTACTTATTTACGGTTGATTTTTAATGGAAAGGCAACAACTGGTTTAGTCTATAAACATCTAAAAAACAAAGACTTTAAACTTGGGCAGCGTTTATTAAATATTGTCGAAAGAGAAATTCAGAAGAAGTGTTTTTATACGGGGAAAACTGGTGGATGGGTCACTTCATTTCTTGATTTCGCTATAGCCCATCTTGAATTGGAAGCAGCAAAAACATCTACATCGTTTGATAGTAAATTTTCTTTAATTTTCCCAGAGTTTTATAGTATGATAGATAAGCTTCGTCTCGATAGAGGGTAAGGGGCCATGAAAATGGTTCAAGATCTGATTCGTCAGACTTGACTAGCCCTAATAAAGACCAGTTCCTCCTACGATGTTATGATTATCTTGGATGAGCTTTTAGTTTCACTGCCCGTGAAAAGTTGTTCTTGGTATCGGGACGAAGCACATTTTATACATTATTAGGTTGCTACTATAATGCATATTATCGATAAAAATTTGTTCAAAACTCAAATTGCACCAAAGGATCTTTTGGAGGATGATGTCATTCCATCGATTCCATATTCTAGCGTGCTCGAAAAAAAGATAAAAAAAAGATACATATATGCTTTAAAAAATAAATCCCCTGCATTGCTTGCTCAGCGAAATTTAATTGAAGTGTTGTTACGAAGAATTGATTTAAATGATAGTGCAGTAGGTTTTAGGAAGGGCGCCTGCTATTTGAATTTTCTTGAGCCTCACTCGAATAACTATCACTTCCTTCGTTTCGATATAAAAAACTTCTTCCATTCAATTGACGAAAAGTTGCTGAGGGATTGCTTTTCATCATATTTTAAAGACGAGTGTATTGACCCCAAAAATAAGCAAAAATTAATTTCATCATTCCTCAATTTGATATTGTTTCATGTCGGCAGTTCCTTTGGGAATGATGATGATAAAGGAAAAAGAATTTTACCTGTTGGCTTTCCTGCGTCTCCGTTCGTATCAAATATTTTTCTTCGTAAAATTGACATAATTATCCAAAGAACATGTGCGCTGTATAATATAACATATACTAGATATGCCGATGATATGCTATTTTCATCCTCTCGCGCTGACAAGTACATTCATTCGGATTCTTTTGAGCATGAAATTAAAGTGATTCTTTCATCACATAAATTAAAGGTAAATGAGAAAAAAATTGTTAAGGCGAAGCATAGGATATCTCTAAATGGATATGTTATCCAATCCTCTTCATTGACAAATAGGAAGAATGTTAACGATATAAGTGGTGTTTTTATTTCAAACAAGAAGATAATAAAGTTAAAAAAAATCATCCATGAATTTAATAAAAAGCCAGTAGATTACACTAAAATCATGGAGGGGATTTTTAGGGAGAAAATAAAGCCTGATAATTTTGCTTTCCCGATAACTAGAGCGTTTAAACAAAAATTTTATAAAACCCAGGTTCGTAATAAGCTTTGCGGCTATCGTGCTTATTTAATATCGTTCATAAAGTTTAACCTCAGATATGATTGCATTCCTGATGAGAAAATAGAGTCATATTCAAAAATGATTGATGAAATTGACGCTATTATTAAGTGATAGTTGGTTGAGGGATATTTTTGCACTGTAAGATGACTTTATCAATATAGTTTTGCGCAATACTTACGCCAGCACGCTAGCACGCAGGGGGCACTTTTAATACAGGTGTAATGGTGTTCTCAGGCTGCCCCAAGACTGGCGCTGTAGTGCAGGGACGGGAAAACGCATGTAAAACCATGCCCCCTTTGGATGCATGGCTTAATTGAGGGAAATAACTGGATTTATATAGGTTGTTTGACGGGCTGCTGCACGGTCAGCGTGGCGACGGAGATAAATCCCGCTCTGTTTAGTGGTGATTTTGTCACCATTATTAACTCACTAAGCAGCAACAGGCCTGAAATGCTTTCTGCCGCGTAATTCTGCTCTGGCCAGCTGCTCTTCACCCTAGTAACTTGCGTTTCGACAGCGCCCCAAAGCGGTGAGATTTACCCCTATCTTGACCCTGTCGGCTCCTCGGGATTTGAATGATCAACACCATTTAATCCCACAGCGCGCACTCGTAGCCCCGCCACGCCTGCCCGCTTTATGGAGTGGTTTTCATGCAGTTGCATGATAGGCTCTTAACCGCGCCTAATCTGGCCTGAGAAGTAAAAATGCAAGTGCATATAGTCATGCGATTTCATGCAGTATAGGCATGCACTCATGCTACAGACATCAAAAAACCCGGCACTGGCCGGGCTTAAGTGAGCTTTTCTGTTCAGGTCAGAACAGCTTTCTTTTTTTTCTGTCGTCATGTGATCCTGATACCGGTGCTGAACCGATCAGACTCATCACGTCGTCCCGGAATCTCAACGGCAATATTTCATTCGTCCACTTCAGCATTAGATTCAGGATAAATTCACGATACAACGTATCTGCATCATTTGTCCCTTCAATAATGCCCGGTATATGCGCTGAGCTATTCCGCTCAAACTGTCTGTACTTCATCCTGAGCAGGCTGCTCAATTCGGCACCGTGGAAAATAAAAAAATCTCGTAAAAGCTCATCGATACGCTCCTCAGTGATGCCATGATGGCAGTTTATATAGACGTTTGCCTTACGCGCGGTCGCTGCAGCCAGTACCGGCAGCTGCTCTTCTTTTTCAGTAATCAGCCCGGCCAGTTCTGTGGCTGTTTCCTGTTGTTCCAGATACTCAGCCCGGAGAGCTTTCATCTCCGGCGTTACGATGCCGCCGCTCTGGTTAAGCAATTCCCTGAACTGCGCCCGATTGTCTTTGCTGACCTGCTCAGTTTCGGTCTGATGCTGGCGCAGAGCCCGAAGGTTCTCAATGGCTGCTTCTTCGGCCTGTCTGGCCTCCACCCAGGTCTGCATTTTTTTGTAAAGGTCGATAATTCGGGACTGCCATTCCGAGGAAAGGCTTTTTGTCAGTTTTTCCGTCTCGCGGGCTATTTCATTTGCAGGCAATCTCATGAGCCAATCCGCATCCTGAAGCGGTTTTTTTGCCCTCGCGAGAAGTGTTACTACATGTCCGGTTGCGGCCTGAATCTGGTTTTCCGTCAATTGTTGTTCTGTCATATCGTTGTTCCTCCTCATTTTATTGTGCATGACGGTCTTTAAGGGTACAGGCTGAACCGTAGCGGCCCAGTGTATGCGGCTGACGTACAAGAGAATCGCTCTGTGATTCAGGCTCAGGCGCCGCTGGTTTATGGGGCTTCATAATTATCGTGTCCACACTTTCCAGGGCAGTAAATGTGCAGGAGCATTCAAGATTCTGGCACTGATACCATGAGCGTTTAACCGATGGAGCTTCATAGGCGCTGGTTCTGGCGTGTGCGACCGTGCCACATTCAGGACACTTCAGGGCCATATCAATACCCTCCTTTTTCATTAAGCCTGTTGAGGCGGGCCAGGAAAACTTTATGTTTTGCCGGAGTGAAAGTGGCTGAAGCATCAGCTCGCATTGATGCATCCACCGTTAATCCGGTTTCGTCGATAACGCTCTTATATGCTGCTGAAATTACAGGAGTACGGATTTCGGTTTGTCGGACTACAGCGGTGCGTAATATTTTCATTGCCGCCTCAAGCCCGTATGGTGCGCAAAGAAAAGGAGCCAGAGCGTCAGTGAGTGCATCACCATGCTCGCTCATGAAGTTTTCAGTTGCGCTTGTAACACAGCTTTCCAGCACAATTTGGTGAGCATAAAGACCATCCCGGGCGGCACAGTTAATTTGCCATTCGAGGAGTGCAAGGCGCTCACGAAGATTTTCAAGCTGGCTGGCATATGCTGCCGGTTTTTCTTCGGTATCCAGAAGAGCCGCCAAACGAAGCTGGCTGGTACTTTGCACATTACGTAGTGTCAGCCAGCTTTTTATCGCCGCGCGGTAATCGTTAAGAGCTTCCTGATTAATGGTTCCGGTAGTCATGTCAGCACCTGGTGGTTTGTCGTGTTGTCAATTGTGCTGTCATGCATACAAAGCTGCTATTGAACGCCATTGTGCGAGCGACTAGACAAAGACTTCTTTTTGGCTAGCCAAGAAAGGTCTCGCTTAGCTGAGTTTGTTTCAGACTTACTTTAACTATTCACTACTATTCACTTAGATAAAATAATAGATAATACAGTAAGTTAAAAAGTGAAGGGGTGGCAAAGCAGTATTCATCGACTGTTCATAACTGTTCACATGGAATAAAATTATTTATAGTATTTTTTCATAATGGATGGCTATTTTATTCCTCATGGGTATTCATTTTTTGCTCCCCACCACTATTCACCCTTATTCAGTAGTATTCAACAGGCACATAAACAGACTGCATCTTTTGGCTGGAAAATAACATTTTTGCCTCTTGCCATGGTGTTGCATTTCATACTGATTTTTATAAAACTAGAGCTGTCCGGTTCTGTATGGATTCATTTTTGATATATTTTAAGATTTAAGGTGGAGTTATTTAACATCAAGTTTTTTATGCAGGCCAAAATTTTATACATTGGATGCGTTTCGTGAATATGTCCGTATGTAGGGACCTGCAATGCAAGGCCCCGTATAGTATTTATGCAGCATTGCTGTATGAACTCCGGAGGCAGCAGCATTACGTGCAATGACTCATGGGGTTAGTAAACCATTAGATGAATGGTAGTTCCTATTAATGCTCCTGTATTTATAGCCCGCAGGCATAGTGTTTATTATGTCATTTTATAAGGTTTGATCGGATTTTAAGTTCCATAAAATCAATACGTGACGCTAAATAAATAATGCGTGCGCAAGCAAGCTATATACACATAATAAGGAACTACCTGAATCCGTATGAATTTATCCGGGCTTTTGTTGAAATTAAGAGGGTAGACAAATGCATAATATTTCTGTTTCTGCGCCAGCTCCGGCTGCGCCATTATTTCCTATTCCGAACCAGCATGAGCGTTTTTTACGCCTGCCTGAGGTGATGCACTTATGCGGGTTGTCTCGCTCGACCATTTACGATCTGATCAGCCGCGATGCGTTTCCGAAGCAGATCCCGCTTGGCGGAAAAAATGTCGCCTGGGCACAGTCTGAGGTCAGCGCATGGATGGCGGACCGTATCAGCGCCCGTGGGCGGGGATGTGATGCATGATGATACCTGAACACATTAAATACCTTTTCTCAGGCTTGCTTACTGTCGCCATTTCTATGTATAGTCTTTCCGCTGTCGCAAAATCGGCAGCCGGAATTGGCGTTCCGCGAAACTCAATGGCGACACCAGACGCGCCAGGCGTCTTTTTTTTCGTCGTAGCTCAGGCACACCCATTTTCCGGGCTGTGGTGTTTATGTGTACACCGTGGTTCTATCGTGATAATGGCAGTCCGGGCGGGGCAGCCTTCGGGCTGGCCGGTATCCATTGAGGCCGGTTACGCCAACCCCGTTCGGGCTGCCACCAGTGAAATTGGCGTTTCCGGTGGTAGCAATAACCGCCACTCAATGGAGGCTGCCATCATGGCTACAATCCTCACCTCGTCACACCCGAAATATGTCTTTGTGTTTGCCGCAATCCGCCGTGCAGACACTCAACCTCGCATTTGTATGCTCCGCACTGTGGCCTGCGATGAGCGTTCCGCACGCCTTTCGTTGGTTCGTGATTATGTGCTCTCCCTTTCTGCACGCCTGCCTGCCAAAGAGGTGACACTATGAACCAGTTTGAGATCTCCTACGACGATATTGTAAGGCTGAAACATTTACGCAATGTGGGTGAATATGTCACTGGCATGGCAGCCCTGCAGGACTGTTATGAACAGCCAGCGGGGGCCCAATGTGAACAACTGGTTTCCCTCATCTATCTGATGACAGAGCAGTTGGATGGTGTGGTGCAGCGCTGCCATGACGACCTGATGAATGCGGAGGTGGCCTGATGCAATCCTGTGAATCTCATCTGGCACTTCGCGCCGCTCTGTATCGACGTGCCGTAGCTTGTGCCTGGCTGACTCTCAGCAGTCAGCGGGAACGTTATTCCGGCCTGACACTCGCTGAACTTGAAGATGCCATCGCCCGCGAGCTGGAAGGGTTCTATCTGCGCCAGCATGGGCAGCAAAGGGGACTGGAAATTGCCTGCGCGTTGCTTTCGGATCTAATGGAGTCGGGGCCGCTTAAGGCCTGTCCGGTTCTCTCACTGCTCGGAGTGACGGTAATGGATGAACTTTGCTCCCGTCACCTCAATAAACCAGCGCTGCATTAAGGAGGGCCGCACAATGTCAGGAATGAAAGTTAGCCAGGCTGAGAAAGCAGCTCGAGGTCACTGGTCAAGTATCTTACCCGCACTGGGCGTAAACGTATTGAAAAATCGTCATCAGCCTTGTCCGGTATGCGCCGGGAAAGACCGCTTTCGATTTGATGACCAGGAAGGACGGGGAACGTGGTTCTGTAACAAGTGCGGGGCAGGTGATGGTTTGGCGCTTGTGAGTAAAGTACTGGATGTAGGCGTTAGTGAAGCGGCAGACAGAATAAACGGCATTACCGGAAATCTGCCACCCGTATCTCAGGAAAGGCTTGAATCCTGTTCTCTTGATAATAAGACCGGGAAACAAACTGCAGCAGCGCTGGCTGCCCGTTTGTTTGAGAAATCTCGTCAGACCACTGGCAATGCCTATCTGACGGGCAAAGGGTTTTCTGCACTGCCTTGCCGGGAATTAACCGCCGTGCATAAAGTCGGTGGTGTGACATTCCGTATGGGAGATCTTATCGTTCCACTGTATGCAGATGGGGATCTGGTAAATTTGCAGTTAATCAAGGCTGATGGCGGCAAATGCTTCCTTAAAGGCGGTCAGGTTAAGAATGCCTTTTACCTTGTTGAAGGTACTGCCAAATCAGCTAAACGGCTCTGGATAGCGGAAGGATATGCCACTGCACTTACTCTCAACCATCTGACTGGCGATGCTGTCATGGTGGCCTTTTCATCCGTCAATTTCCTTTCCCTGGCGAGCGTTGCCTGCAGTCAGTACCCAACGCACCAGATAATTATTGCTGCTGACCGCGATCTCAACGGTGCGGGGCAAACAAGGGGCGTAGCTGCTGCCAAGGCCTGCAATTGCACAATGGCGCTCCCACCTGTGTTTGGTGACTGGAATGATGCATTCACGCAGAATGGCGAAGAAGCCACCCGGCAGGCAATTTATGAGGCCATAAAACCAGCCGTTGCCAGCCCGTTCGACACAATGAGCGAAGCTGAATTTAGCGCGCTGAGCGTCAGTGAAAAAGCGCAGAGGGTAGTGGATCACTATAAAAATGCACTGGCAGTAGACCCGAATGGGCAGCTCCTTTCACGCTATGAGGCGGGGGCCTGGAAAGTTATCTCTTACGCCGATTTTGCCCGTGATGTGGCTGCGCTGTTTCAGCGCCTTGGCGCACCTTTTTCATCCGGGAAAATTGCCTCTATCGTGGAAACCCTCAAACTGATTGTTCCGCAACAGCAGAATCCAGCGCGGCAGCTGATCGGGTTTCGCAACGGTGTGCTCGATACCCGGACAGGATTGTTCAGCCTGCACGATAAGAAGCACTGGTTACGTACGCTGTGCGAGGTGGATTACACGCAGCCTGTAGACGGCGAGGCACTGGAAACTCATGCCCCGGCATTCTGGCGCTGGCTGGATCGCGCTGCAGGTTTCAAACCAGAAAAGCGGGACATTATCCTAGCGGCACTGTTTATGGTGCTGGCTAACCGTTATGACTGGCAGCTGTTTCTGGAGGTCACTGGCCCTGGCGGAAGCGGAAAGAGTATTCTGGCTGAAATAGCATCAATGCTGGCAGGTGAGGATAATGCTACCTCTGCAACCATTGAAATGCTTGAGTCACCACGAGAACGAGCCGCATTAATTGGTTTTTCACTGATTCGACTTCCCGACCAGGAAAAGTGGAGCGGTGACGGGGCCGGCCTAAAAGCCATCACTGGCGGCGATGCGGTATCCGTTGATCCCAAATACCAGAACGCCTATTCAACCCACATTCCTGCA
This sequence comes from Enterobacter sp. UPMP2061, assembly GCF_053709615.1. NCBI lineage: Bacteria > Pseudomonadati > Pseudomonadota > Gammaproteobacteria > Enterobacterales > Enterobacteriaceae > Enterobacter > Enterobacter sp. UPMP2061. The sequence goes on along the minus strand of NZ_JBSKJP010000006.1, from coordinate 46,164 downwards.
GTTATTCTGGCTGTGAACAATAACCCGATGCGTTTCACTGATCGTAGTGGTGGAGTTTCACGCCGAAGGGTGATCCTGCATTTCCCCGACCAGATAGCCCCGGAGGAACGCGATACCCAGCTCAAAGAGAAAATTGCCAGCGAGCTGGCGGTGATTGTTCGCCAGCTTATGCAACGTTTCAGCGACCCAATGAGTGCTAGGACATTACTTCAGTCGCAGCAGAACTCCGATGAAGCGCTCACCATCAAGCGTGATGCTGATTCAGCGTTTGATTTTTGCGGATACCTTGAAGTCTTACCTGACACCACGGGAATGTTTATGGGGAACGCTAACATTGTCCCACGTCAGCCTCGTACATACCTTTACCATGCCTATCTGGTCTACATGGAAGCCAACGGCTATAAAAATACGCTCAGTCTGACCATGTTTGGCAAGGGGCTGCCGTTAATGCTGAAAGAGTATGGGCTGCAGTACGAGAAGCGGCGGACCAATCAGGGAATGCAGACCAATCTGGCACTCAGAGAGGAAAGCAATGCTGACTGGCTACCTAAGTGCGATGGCCCAGCAACCAATTAACGTATAACTGACCCGGCATACGCCGGGTTTTTTCTTTTCAATGAATGTAGAGTTTACTGTTCACTCTACACCATATTGTTAACTTCTATTTTATTGATATTAAAGTTAATTATGTCGCAGTGAACAGTGTGCACGCTTTTCTAAAGAAAAAGTAATTTTGGGTGTTGAGGACTTTTGGTTTGGATCCGTTGCACGGAACCTAACCGGGGATATTAAAATTGTGCTTTGATTACAAATGGCTAAAAACTCGTCTTTTTTACCGATGGGAAGAAAAAAAGTGGGGGCACAAATGGGGGCATAAATCTGTTTTTATATTGAAAAATATTTATTTAACAATGACTTATGTCTATATTTGAGTCCGGCCTTCGCACCAAAAGATGCAAATTGAAGTCGCTAAGGGCGGCTTTTTTTGTGTCTGAAATCCGGTAGCCGCAAGGCTGTCCTCGCTTTTCCGCTCAACCTGATTCAATCTATACAAACGTATTGAAGAAATACTTATGAAAAATCAACACTCAGCATAAACAGGGCAGTACTTATGCTGAGTGAGGTGATATGTCATGACTTCACATTATCAACAAAATCTCCGCTACTTAATAATTCATCATTTTGTGATAAAATAAACTGTTTTAAAAACTGCTCAATGCGTATATTCAACTTAAATAAAGGCATGCTTACGCCATCTTGTTTTTCAAAATATATTTTTGCTTTTGCCTTATCTACCGATTCTTTTAATGCGTCGAAGCGACCAAAATCGTTTAGATTTTTCGCATTAACACTATTAACCATTAATGCTATGAGCAGTTCTTTATCTAAACCAAGAGCGTTAACAACACCGTTTATTTGCGCATATTCAGCGTTATCTTTGTAGATGTTGATGTAGTCTCTGAAAGTATGGCCTTCAACAAGCTGAGCATCGCCACGCTGCAAGTCGTGCAAGAAGAGTTTGGCGTATTTTTGTTCAATTTGGGTGAGCGTTGCAAACGACTTGTGCAGTTCATTTAATGTGGATTCAATGCTTGCAGGGTCTTGGTGTTTGTTCAGCTCTTTTAAATATTTATCGAATCGGCTATTCATATAGTCGGCATCGATTTTGCCGGTATCTATTTCAGTTAAATAACCACTGATATCAAAAGGTACATCGCCACTACCTGCACCATCGTGCTCACCTTTGGCTGTTAATTCTTTATAGCGCAGGACCAGACTCAGGTAAGTTTGTTCGTCTATAGCTAGCGTTACTTCATGTTCTGTATTATTTTCAGTAAAGGAATAGACTGACTGTTCCCAATTGAAGCCTTGTACTTTAGCCGCTTCCAGGTGCTGGCTAAAGGTATTAAACAACTTGGCAAATTGGGCACAGATTTCTATATCGTCTGGCAGTTTTTCAAAATTCTCAACTCCAGCTATAACAAACAGCTCGGTAATGTCAGCTACTAATTCATTCATGGCTTTTAGATTGCTTTCTAACTTGTCAACAAACAAGCCGATAGGCTTATCGCCGGAATAGAGTTTTACCGCAGCATTAATGTGCTGCTCCATTGTATGCGGGTAGCGGTAATAACGGATGATACCGTGGGGTTTGTCCGGACCAAACAAGCGATTGGTGCGTGAGAACGCTTGAATTATATTTTGGTATTTAATTATCTTGTCTAAATACAAAGTATTAAGCCATTTAGAATCAAAACCAGTAAGCATTTGATCCACTACAATCAATAAATCTAATTGCTTCGAAGGATCGGTATGAATACGTTCGTAGGGTTTTTTATGGGCAAGACGTGCCGCTAAATCCTTTTTAAAAGCGGCATGGCGGGCAAAATCAAAATCGTGACCATAGCGCTTATTGTAGTCATCCATAATTTCATTCAGGCCATCACCTTTAAAGGTTGGGCCACGGTCACCACTGCCGTCGTTATCAATATTAGGATCAAATAAAGCTGATATTTTAATTTCGGGTTTAGCCGCTTTTAAATGTCGGTAATAGTCAATCGCTTCAGCGATACTATTCGTGGCTAAAATCGCATGGAATTTATTATTTTGGCTGAGTATATCCCATTTATCTAAGATATCACTGACCACTTTCTCCTGGTGGGCATTAGTTAAATATTGGCTTTTAGGTATATAGTCTTCAATGCCTTTGTGATATTTGCCAGTGCCATCTTTGTAGCCTGCCATAGGCACATCTTTCATAAAGTGATTAAACTTTTTCTTTTTTTCTGGATCAGCCATCGCATCAGCAACCGATTCAGCCCTGGCTTGTTCTAATGCAACTTCTTTCCTTAGATCACTATCTCTAAAAGTAGGTATTTTGTAAGGATCAAAGCCCAAAACGTTACCATCACGTATACCATCTGCTATGCTATAGCGATGCAACTCGTTACCAAATACATCAGCGGTAGTATTGCTATTGATTTTATTTTCATCATGAATCGGCGTGCCGGTAAAACCAAAAAAGAGTGCCTTAGGGAATGTTTTTTTAATGCTTACCAGCATGCCTAGTTTATTTTCTTTTCCTCCACTCATCGTTGAGCGATGTGCTTCATCAATAATAAATACCAAGCGCTTAGCACGGATTTTTTCTACGTCAGCTGAATTTGTTGCTGTTCCCTCATCATCAGCTTCTTCAAAAATATTACTCATTTTTTGAATGGAGCTAACAATTAACGTATCGGAAGTTGCACTGCTTTTTAATTTGGTAATGAGTACATGAGTATTCTCTGTAGCTTGAACGGTTTCACCATCGCTTGCAAAATTGCGATATTCCGTCAGAGATTGGGTACCCAGCTCAATCCTGTCCATTAAAAAAATCACTTTATCGGCATCTTTCGATTGTGCAATTAACTGCGCCGATTTAAAACTGGTCATGGTTTTTCCCGAACCGGTAGTATGCCACACATACCCCCCGAGACGATCAGGGTTATTAGCGCTACCCAGCTGTTGCCAGTTGGTTTTGGCCACTTTGTCAGATATCGCATTGGCGGCGTAATACTGATAACTGCGCATTACCTTAAGCACGCCGTCGGTATCGTCGGCGACGGTATAAAAACCAATTAACTGGTGTGCCATAGGAATAGAAAGCAAGGTAGACGCGATGTCTTTCCAGTGGTTTATGGGTTCGTTATTAAAATCGGCCCAGCTAAACTGATAGTCGGGGTTAAACTTTCCGTCTAGTCCGGGGTTGGCAAAGTATTTGGTCTCGTTTGGCTCCATGGCCACAAACACCTGGATGAGCGAAAATAGACCGTTAAATAAGCCCTCTTTACTGTACTTTTCAATTTGGTTTACGGCCTGGCTAACCGGAATACCGCTGCGCTTTAGCTCTACATGGATAACTGGCATTCCGTTAATCAGTAGCAGCACATCACCGCGCCTGTCGTTACGTAAAGGGCTCCCGCGTTCAAATTTTGGCTGTTGCACAATTTGGTAACGGCTTTGTCCTGCGGCGATTTCCTGGCGGTCGTATATTTTTAAGCTGACTTCTTTGCCCATATGCAAGGTATCGGATGGGTTATCGCGCTTAATCGCAACGGTTTTACCATTAATTAAACCGTTGAGCTTGAGTGGGGTTTTAAGTTCTTTGATTTGCTCAATAATTTGCTGCATTTCAGTCGCAGTAAGCGGAACATCGTTTAAGCGATCTCGCTGGCGATTATTTTCAAACAAAATGGACGCCCAATTTTGCAGTAATTCGGCTTCGGTTTTATTTTTGAGTATCTCTGGTTCCCAACCTTTGTTGGCGAGTACCTCTATAAAGGCCTGCTCAAATTGCGCTTCGGTTGTAAAGGTGGTCATGATGGCGCTCCCTGTTAGACAAACATTTTGTTTAAGCAAGCCTGCTTGATGTTGTTGAGCTTGGTGATTTGTTTTTGGTGTTGGTTGATTAGAGTATCAAGCTTTTTGAAGTAGACACCTATCTGATATTGCTCTTCTAAACTAGTATTATAAAACTTAAACAGCTTCATATCTGCTTGGAACAGATGTGGGATGCTGCTCCCAGAGACCTTTTCTTTTATTAACTCTTTAAATAGTTTCGTATTCAAAATTTGATAAAAAAAGTTAGAGTCTAGATTATTACTAGGCCTTACAAGCATCATTGTAGAGTTTATAGTAGCCTTGCATTGTAAATTACTTACAACAGCTGGGTTACCCAAAGAACCATCCTTTGAAAAGATTACATCATCGTTTTTCAACATAATCTCCGGCGACTCTATGTAGCGCCATTCAGGAATATGATCGACCGTACTCCAGTTTATATGACCATTTTCTATATGTTTACCAGCAATCATTGCTGGACCATCACTGAGATATTCATTTTGCTTGAGAGATTTCCAACCTAAACGACCTTTAATTCTGGCAACTTCTCCTAATTTTACTTCAAACCATTCATTGCTATACCCTTTAAAGCGGATTTCTGGAATGGTTTCGCCAGGTTTGGGGAACATCTTTTCTAGCATGGCTTTTTTAATGCTGTTGAGCTTGTCATGCTTTTGTTGGTGTTGGTTGATCAGCGCGTCTAGCTTTTGGAAGTAGTTGCCGATGGCAATTTGTTCTTGTCTTTCAGGTGTACTAATCTCGGTGTCAAGGATGTTTTTGTTGTACAGTCGTTGGATAGTGCTGCCTTCTAGCCCACTCCATTTTACTGTAGAATAAAAAACCTTTAAGAAAGAATTGTCTATCTTTCCATCATGTTTTAGCCAAACAATATTTGAGTCCTGGAAGTAGTGATCTTCCCCTTTGTATTCAACAACGCGACCAATACTTCCAGAAGCTGACAGTAGAAGATCTCCCTCAACTGGATATGGGTATTTTTCTTTATATTCATCAAATAGAGCTTTACTAATAAAAGCATCAGGTTGCTTTCCAAAAGTGCCTATTTTAAAGAATGGAACATCACCGGTTATAGTCGTTTGATGCTTAAAAATTCTTTTATTCATGGCGACAGAACCAAGATCACCCAACGTTAGGTTTTCCCACTCCCTGCCAAACCTTTTAAAACGAATCTCAGGCACCTTCTTTACTATACTCATCTTATTCACCCTTCAATAAGTTAGTGAGTTCTTCCAAGCCCTGCATATCAAACTCATTACCTGTGAGTTCACCCATCATTTCCGCTAGTTCTAGCTCGGTGTTTTTTATATCACTGGCCACTTGTGAGTAAGTGATGGCATATTTATCAGCAAGGTTTTGCACTCGGTTGGTTAGTTTGCTAATAATTGCGTTTGGCATGTCAGCCAGCTCCATACCTAATGGCGTAATCCATTTTAGGTGCAGCAGGTTGTTTACTTGTTCATCGGTTAAGGCTTCGATGGTCGTTTTGGTTTTTAGGTGCAGAGCAGTAGCGGCATCTTTGACCGCTTTTTTCAGACTTTTTTCTTCATCGATTAATTTGTTTGCGTGAATGATTTTGGCTTCATAGCTTTCTTCTACAAATTTAACTTTGCTGTCTTTTTGTTCTTTCAGGAAGACTTTGGCGGCCTTGCTTAATTCGGCATTGGCAAAGCCGTCTTTGTTGTCTTTTACAGTATCTTGTTCTTTTTCTTCTTCGGTCAGGGATTCTAAAATTTCTTCCAGCGTGCTGGCGATTTCTGTCAGGCGGGTTTCTTTAGCTGCCAAAGCCTGTAAGTCATCATTTAAGTAAGTTTGTTGCACTAGATCAAAGGGCAATATGTGGCCTTTCCAGCCGTCTTGTACTTCAGTGTCCTGGCCGTTTTTTTTCTTTATAACAATGTTAGGATCAACTTGTTTAGTGGCGGCAAAGCCTTCGGTTTGCATCATTTCTAAATCAGCGCTGATGAGTTGCCATTGGTTGTTCAGACATTGATAAGCCTGGTATTTGTCGATTAAGGCTATGGGCGCTAAACGAGCAAATAACTCGGCACTTAGTACCGCTTCTTGTTGGTTACGCTTTACGCTTTGCCAGTTTTGTATTAATTGGGCGTTTAGCTGGTCATCAAAGCCATTAAAAGCCTGGTTGTAGGCGCTGATAAACTCTAGCACTTGCGGGTGCCCGCTAACGCTGGCGTTGACGTCCTGTTTATCAATGGCTAGCTCACTGTAAGCGGCAGATTTTGGCGTAAATAAATTACTGCGCAATTGTGGGAAGGCTTGCCAAAAGTTGTCTAACTCGGCAATTTCGCTATTGGGAATACCGCCGAGCATCGTGGCGTGTAAATCCCAGCTTTCTGCCGCCGCAGAGGAATCCACGTAGCGCGGTATGTTGAGGTTGTAACCGTTGTCGCGCAGGGTTTGTTTGCTCACCAGTTGCGAAAACTTGTCAATACTTTCTCGGTTAATCACCGCATCAGTAATGCGCTTGATATCACTGGCTTGCAGTTTGTTGTTTTTGCCTTCTTTCATAAAGTGTTTGGAGGCATCGACCACCAATACATCGGTGTTTTGACGTTTTTGCTTGAGTACCAAAATCACTGTGGGAATGCCGGTGCCAAAAAAGATATTGGCCGGTAAACCGATAACGGTATCAATGTGATTCTGCTCAATGAGTTGCTTGCGAATTTCACCTTCTTCACCGCCACGGAACAAGACACCATGAGGCAGCACGATAGCCATAATGCCATCGGGTTTTAGGTGATAGAGGTCGTGCAGTAAAAAAGCAAAATCCGCTTTGGTTTTAGGTGCCAGGCCAAAACGTGAATAGCGCGGATCGCTGTCTTTAAAGCTGGGGTCCCAGTTTTGTGAGTATGGCGGGTTGGACACCACGGCATCGACATGCAAGGCGTAGTATGAGCCTTGAGGATCGCTGTCATCGAAATATGGCCAATCGTCTTCCAGGGTGTCACCATTACGGGTTTTAATGTTGCTGGCTTTAATACCACGCATGATGAGGTTCATACGGGTCAGGTTGTACGTGTTGGCTTTTAACTCTTGTGCGTAATAGGTGATGCAGTCTTTATTTTTCGCGTATTTCTCGAATGCCTCACCGATAGTGATTAGCAATGAACCTGAGCCAGAAGTAGGGTCGTAAATTTTAATGGTATCTTTGTGCTTCAACTCATGTGCGATGATGTTCGACATGAGTACAGAAACTTCATGTGGCGTGTAAAACTCACCAGCTTTTTTCCCGGCATTGGCGGCAAATTTTTCAATCAGGTACTCGTAAATATAGCCCAGTACGTCATACCCTAGATTGCCATTCATGGGGATGCTTTTAATCAGGTGTAGTAAGTCGCTGATAGCTTTGGTACGTTTACCCGCACTTTCACCCAGTTTGCTTAAACCTGTTTCTAAGGTGGTAAAGATACCGTCAAACAGTTTTTTGTAAGTTGGCGAAATCAAGCGGCTAAAGGCCGAAAGCGCATCACGTACGTTAGATTCGTTAAATTCGGACGTTGGATCAATCCATGTAGAAAACAGATTATCGTAGGCAATAAAGTAGCCCAAGTTGCTTTGCACGTATTCAACGGTGTCGGCGTCTTCTTCATTCAGGGCTTTGATGTCTTCGGGTGTCATCCCTTGTCTGCTGACAAACTGCACCAACTGGTCGCTTAGGTACTTGTAGAAGATAAAGCCGAGTATGTAGTCTTTATATTCGTTGGCTTCAATTTTAGACCGCATCTGGTTGGCAGATTCCCAGATTTTTGCAGCAAGCTGTTGTTTATTCACTATAAATCCTGTTAAAAGCAATTCTAATTCGAAAAGGGCTGTTTTAGGGTTTTGATTGTACTTTTGATAAGAGCTTCTTGCTAGCGGTAGGGCCTTAGAGTCAGGGCTAATGAGGGACTACTGTCTCCATTCCTATCAACACAAACACTTTGTCTGAGACAGCGTCGATGTTTTGGACTGGCCCATTCCTAATGGCTTAGTCACTATGTTGTTAACACATCACTTGCCCACATCATCCTCTCACCGCGTTTTGCCATTATCCGGTATGGCACAACCCATAATTTTAAAGTCTCTGAAAAAGCAAAGTGCTGCGGTATCGGTTGGCTAAAGTCATCATGCGCAGGGTAAATCAGGTACATTTCGCCTGTTCCGCCAAGGTATTTTTGGCCGTAAGCAAACATTTGATAGAAGTCGGATTGCGCTAGTCCATAAAGTGATTTTTTTTGGTAGCTGCTATTCACCTGCTTCCATTTTGTATCCATCACCATTTTGGTTTGAATCGGTTGCCGAGATTGAATCACCAAGTCTGGGCGAAGCTTAAAGCAATCTTTAAGTCCATGCTTTACCAAAGAATAAGTTGCTGCTTGAGGAAAAACTTTTAGGTGGGAAGGTAATTCGTAGGGTAGGGTCTGTGCCACAAAGGATTCAAATACCGCTTCCATAGGAAACAAAAGTGATATCGCTTTGGTGTTTCCTTGCAATGCACTTGGGCTCATTCCTCTCAGGATCAACTGCGCCCAAGCCATTGGCTCGCTGTAATGAGTCATACCACGCTCAATGCGTAAGCTGTTTATATCACTTTCAATATCCCGGCTAAGTGGAATCCCGTCAAACGCAAAGCGCAGTTCGTAAAGCCAGCGTTGATTCTCTGATGACAGCTGCAGACTAAGTAACTTATCCAGTGCGGAGTGTAAGAGCCGATTGGCAGCACAATCAGGCATATACTCATCATAATCTACACAAAACTTATGGCGATTTACCGCGTTATGTCGCAGCTGTGCAGAAAGCATCAGCTTGCCCTTCATAAAGGCCAGATTACCGTGCTCGCTCACATAGTCGGAGCGTAAACCTTGTCTAAGCAATTGGCTGACGCTAAGCAAAAACTGACTGATAAAAATCTCAAGCAAAGGCATGCGCTGAGCCTGCAGAGTTGCCTGTTGGGTTTGAATATGTCGAAACCCAGGCAGATGGCTTAGCATCGTCAGCAATGTTTCACGAGCATTAGCTGCTGTGAGGTTTTTACCAACCTTGGGCAGTATCTCAAGCTGGAAACCATGAGGTGTTGAAAGCATCCCCGCGTAGTTTTGCACCTGAAGTAATTTGAAGCCTGAGCGAGAAGTGAGTTTGAGAAACTGGCTCCCTTGAATACTTGCCAGGCTAAGTGCTTCTAAATAATTAAAGATCTGTTGAGGCACCAACTTTGCGCCAACTGAAGCCGCTTTTCCACTCCCCAGCAGGTCATATTCAAAAACAGAGATCACTTCACCCATGGTTTACAGCCTGCTCATCAAGAGCGGTCTGTTGGGGTTGGTAAATAGCACGGTAAGCCGGTGGCCTGTTCCAGATCTCTTGATCGAATGCTTCGAGCTCGTAAGCTGTCGATTGCTGATCATGGTGTCGTAGATCATGGTTGTTACCAAAAAGCGTATCGAGATCGTCTGTTTTCTCAATCACGAATTGCAGGCTGTCGTCTTGTTTCTGGTTGTCTGCCAGCACCAACCTGATCTTGTTCCAGTCGTCGAAAAAGTATTCCTGTAAAAGCGGAATGATCTTTTTCTGGAATGCGATCTTCAATTGTTTAAACGCAGCTTCTTCATCACCAGCATCGAGTGCATTTTTTACTGGCATAAAGAACGCATGCCCCAGCGTATGTTCACGATTGTAAAGTGCTTCGATGCGGCTATTGAGTTTCTCTAACAACGGCTCGAGTTCTATGCCTTTCACCTTGGTTCCACTCAGTAAAGAGAGGTCAGGCATCATTTCGACAAAGTCAAAGCGACGGCGCAAAGCAGTGTCCATAAGAGCTAAAGAACGGTCCGCTGTATTCATTGCTCCGATGATGTCGACATTGGCGGGTACGCTGAAGTGATCACCGCTATAAGACAGCTGCAGGCTCATTGCATTGGACATACCGGCACGCTTGTCTACTTCAATGAGTGAGATCAATTCGCCAAAAATCTTGGAGATATTGCCGCGATTGATTTCGTCGATGAAAATGGCGTAGCGATGGGCTGGATCGGCATTGGCACGCTGGCACAGCCGCATAAAGATACCCGGCTCAATAGGGTAAGAGATATTGCCACTTTCATCGGAGCGAGCGCGGATACCCTCAATAAATTCTTCATAGCCGTAAGATTGGTGGAAGGTAACCACTGCAAAACGCTGGATGGCTTCGGCAGATTTAGGTCCTTGCTTTAACTCGGCGTAAAGAGAAAGCAGCTCATCCACTTGCTCTAACTGGGATTCAACCAGGAACCATTCACTATCGGCAGTTTTGTCGAAGACCGCAGGTTCACGACGACCTTTGTAAGCAACGGTAGTTGATCCCGGAATGGTGAAGGATTGCAACGTCGCCCAGGCAGTTTGCGAAAAGTTGCTACTACAGCCATTCAGCAGCGCTTTGCGTTGGAACCACTCGTGTTCCGTCATTTGGCGAACTTTAGCTCGTTTACCAAGATCGAGCAGCACCAGCGTTATAACCTGCATCCAATTCAACGATTCAAGGCGAGAATCCAGCCAGGCATCACGATCGGTTGCTACAGCATGAGAAGTGTACTCTTTCATTTTTTGCTGCAACTTGAAGGTCTTGCCAGTGCCAGGGGGGCCAAAGAAGATCAAGTTAGTTGGTGAATGTGGAATGCTCTTGTTCTCGATGGGCTCACTGCTGGTTGTGGATGTAGTGCTAGCTACTTTCTCCTGCTTTTGTTCATGATCGCGTTCACGGAGCAATTCATAGAGATGCCAGATGGCCATATTCACGTAATAAGGATCTGTGTTAGGAGATTGGGCGTGTATGGCTTTTTTCAATTCATAGTTTTTCTGTAACCAATTTCCGGTCAGTACCAAACCGAGGTGGAAGTGCTGATTTAGGAATTCTGCTGCTTTATTGAAAGCATTCTCATCCACAGTACTGGTGTAGTTTTCTGGCGAGAACGCGGCAAAGACACGATTTCTTAAACTCCAATACATGCGCTTAAGCTGCCCGGTCTTTTTGGCCTGCTGCAGCGCACTGTCTACGTATTGGTAGGTTGTCTCATCAGGTTGCTGACGAACACGTTCGGTAAGTTCTCTAAGTAATGGGAGGTTTTGCTGATATTCCGCTAAAGATGGAACGCCCTGACGAATACTGGCAATACCGTTATCACGTTCATACCAGAGCCTCTTAACTAAATCATCCGTTTCAGGCTCAGCAAAAGTTGAGGTTTGTTGTAGCAAGGTCGTAAATTCACGGTATCGCTGATCCCATCTGGAAGCTGCATAATTTTTATCTTTCGACAGGGTATCAATCAATTCACCGATCGTCAGCTTTCCTGCTTCGACATTATCTACAAGAGTCATCGTGACTTTTCCTTTGCTGTGACATTGCTTGTCATTTAGGCTACGTGAAGGATTTTAACCAAGTTTTATCTGGTATCAAGTTGTAGCCAGATTTCAGACTTAAGTACCCAGCGTTGTTGGTGTACTGTGAGTTAATCGAATTCTTGTTTGTAGCAATAAAAGACCTTCAGGTTGAAATTAAAAAATTTTTTTGCTCTAACCCATTATTTGGGTCCTAAAGGAGTACAACTAAATTTCTAACGCCATACTACTTTTAGAGATACCTGTCACATAACCATTTAAGCTGAGCGGTTATTGTTGAAGAGCGATAAGCTTTTTTTTGACAAGGACATGAAATGGAAAGGTATCAAAATCGTGGGGGTGATTCAGGGGTAATGAGTTTTGAGATAGGGGATGATTCAATCACGGTACAATTTCGTGATAGCTCTTTGTACTTATACAACTCAATTCGCCCAGGTCAAGTTATGGTTGACCACATGAAAATGCTTGCAAGGTCTGGTCAGGGGCTTAACAGTTACATTAGTCGCACTGTTCGCAAGAATTTTTATCAAAAGCTACGATAATTTATCCCCATCGTATGTCCAGAGCTATGATGCTCTGGACAGTTCAATTTTTCCACTACTACACGCTGACTGACAAGGATATTGAAAACGCCCCGCGTATCACGGACGACTACTATTTCGAGGCGCATCCCGGTGATGGTTATGCCCCTTCAAATAACATCTTCTTTAAAGGGGCCACTGGTGTAGCACCGTTGCGTACGTATCTCGAAACGCTGGGATACACGAAGGAAAAGCGTCGCCTGGGGGAGAAAGAGATCTGGTCAAAACCCGAACAGGTAAAAGGGGATATTTTCTATCTGTACTTTAATGCCGCCACGGGTGAAGTTGAGCTGACTAAAGTGATGAATTACTGAGTTAACCTACTCCCTTTTCGATTAGCACCGCCTGATGATCAAGCGACGGTTTTTTGTAATATCCCATTCAGCCATGTCTCATCCCTGTCCGGGCGGTTATCCTGAGTCGCCCACAGCGAAGCTATTTCCATCCCCGGAACTGCCTTCAGCAACTCCCGCAACCCCTTTTCATCCAGGTCCGTAAACCGTCTTTCACCCTGCACGCGCTCACCGTTGCCATACTTAAAGGACACATACCAGACACCGCCAGGTTTAAGCGCATCCGCAAGCTTCTGCATCACTGCGGGCAACTCAAAAGAGGGGACATGCAACAAAGAGGCACAGCACCAGATCCCATCGTACTGCGCTTTACCGTCGTTCTCTGAAAATGTCATCAGCTGCACGGGTAGCCCGGTATGTTGCTTTGCCAGTTCCACCATGGCGGAAGAGGCATCAAACGCATCCACCAGATAACCCATCTCATGAAAGGCTTTTGCGTCCCGACCAGAACCGCAGCCCGCATCCAGAACCCGGGCACCGTGAGGCAGATGTTGGGTGAAGGCCTCGTAGAGCGAGGTCATATCGACATTGACTGTGCCATCGAAGAAATCCTTCGCGTGGTTTTGATAGTAGTGAAGTGTCATTAAAACGTTGCCACGCCTTCCGCGTTGGGTTTCCAGGTATGGATAAGTTTATCCAGCGCGGCCTGCCAGTTACGCTGAAGGAAGCTTTTCCGTGCTTGAGGACGCTGCCCTGTCTGTTGAACAATCGTCTCATGTAACGGCAGTTTGCTCTGAATAAAATACTCATTGCGGGTGTGTAACCGCTGCAGGAGCCTGAGGTCGGGAATGCGTGCCGACTTTCCTTCGACGCCACGGTTACAGCACCGACAGGCCAGCACTAAGTTCCATACGCCGTTAATATTGCTCACTTCATGGCGGGCAGCCCAGGGAATAAAGTGATCGACGTCCGCCAGTTCTGCGTCTCCCGTTACCAGACTGATGGGTTTGAAGCAGTAAAAGCATCGTCCTTTCTGGTAACCATTCAGGCTGTCGCGACAGCTGGTGATGTCTACGCGACGCGCGTTCACCCTCGTGAACAGCAGCTGATTATCTTCGTCGAACTCCACGCCCACAAGATTACGTGAAATCCCCATCGACCAGGCCTGCTCTACCAGGTTCCAGCGGGCATTAGTTTCAAAGGCGAGGTTTTTATACTGTAGGCGTTCGCCCAGTAAATAGAAGTTATCCGTCAGGCGGATCCCGTTGTTGGTTTTGCGCTCATCAAGGAAAAAACGTTTATCGATCTCGCCCTGGTTCACGTAATGAAAGGCATCAATCACGTTGTTAAAGCCAAGGCGCACCGTCGCTTCAATGAGTTGGGCATGGGTGATTTCACCTCTGTTGAACTTCAGGCAGGTTTCCAGAAATTGGCTGCTGCGCGAGGTGATCTGTTTTGGCGCGTGCTTCAGGTGCTCGCAAAGATAGCGGCTGAACGGCACGGCAAGCTGGTCGAGCGTTATCAAATCGCTGCCCGTCTTATCCACTTCATACAATGCCGACGCCAGCGCAAATTTGTAAGATGCGACGTTCCTTCCAAAGAGGATCACACCACGCCAGTAGTTCTCAAGCGTTGGATCGGCCTGATAAAATTCCATCGATCAAGTCCTGTTACGGTTGGCTGGGCAGGGCGTTACTAAAGCCTGTAACAGGATCACATAACAAAATCAGGGTGATGTAAATCGTTAATCTATAGGTTTGATGAATTTTTGAGAGATAGGTGAGAAAGGTGTGGAGGCAACCGATGCGGCATTTGCGCCAGGTTTGCGAACGAACAGATATCTGGAAGAGGTGAGTTGAACAGCTTTCCAGCCGAAGCGTTGTCATTTCTCGAATTAAAACCCTATTTCCTGCATCCCCCTCGCAAATTCCAAATTTACCCCACGCCAAACCGCTGTATTTATATTCAGCCCTGTATAATAGGCACCAGAAATTACGCCGAACGGCAAAGGAAGTATCAAAGAATATTTAAAGAGAGAATTCGCGATATGAAGGTGCTGCAACACCCCCATACCGCTAACCACAACCAACTATCGAGGAGTTGAAAATGGCTGCGACGAATTTTAAGCCAGAGTTTACTGTTTGCAAAACAGAATCAGATGCTTTTACCGGCATGATTGAAAACCGCGAGCTGGTACGCAAAAACAGCGCCCGCCGTCTGCACGGTAACCCGCCCAACGCGGCCCCCGTCCATCCCCGAGCGGAAACGCCGCAGGACAGTGCCGCCTGCTGCGAACTGTATGCACGCATAGACATGAAATACCTTCTCCTCGGCGGGGACTGGTTAACCCGTGCAGGCTTTATCAACGGCATGCCCGTGAAAATCCGCGCCATGAAAGATTGCATTGTGATTACGCCGCAGCATACAAGAGAATTATGGGGATGCCTGGAAGGTATGAGCATGGTGAATATAAATAAAAAGAAAGTGGCGCAGTGGTTGAAGACGTTTCCGGGAGCGTTGAATGATACCGGCGATATACCGGTTGTTAAGCGTGGAACAGGGCAGGCGATGTCTGAGTAACCTGCTTCCCATCTAATGTAACCCTTGAAGCAATAAAACGGGCATGTCATCCCATGCCCGTTGAAAGTAAAAATCAATCGTGCTTAACCTGCTCTTTCACCGCGTTAACCAGCGCAGCGTGAAGTTTGCCGACGGTTAAATCACATATAACAGGTTCGGGTATGCCACGTATCCAGCGGATAAACCGACAGATGCCAAAAAAGTCTATGCCTTCACCCGTAAACAGATATTCATTCTCTGCGAGAGAGAACGTTTTCCTGTAGCCATCTTCTTCCGTGGCAAGTTTAACGCCAAACGCTTCTTCGCAGTCTTCCAGTAGGTCTTCGCCGTCGATACCGCAAATATGCAAATCGGCCTCAATCAACGTATTGCTATCGATAGGTTTACGATGCTCACCTGAGGAGTTTCGAACAACCTCAATGACTTGAGAGAGTGTGGGTTCCATAATGATGCTCTCCTTTAAGGCGGTAGAAATAATCGCCAGCGCTTCCCGGCGGCGCTCCGCTTGGTCGGACCGACAAGCACAACGTTACCTCGGCCCGAGAAATGTTAAAGTCGGTTCAGGCTATCGCCATATGATTCCAGGCATCTCTGTAAACGATATTCCCGTCACAGTGTTTCCAGGTGATTGCCTCATATCTTAGCTCGATCGTCTCTGTATGCGTTCCTGTTCCAGAACCCGGGAACAGATTTGGCGTGATACCCGTGATTTTTACATTCTCCAGGATAATGTTGAAATATTCTCTCTCGATTCCTGCATCATCAATTTGGTACATTTTTATCGTAGCCGATTTCAGTGTTTGGTTTTCACACAGTGCCCTGATGAGAACCGGTGTCGTTTTATCAAACTCTTTCTGAACGGCAATCGGTGTATGTACGCGGGTACCTGTTAGTCGGCCTGTATTTTCACTCACAGGAATGGTGAGGTGATGAGCGACTGCCTTTAATTCAATAGCACCAAACCGGCCGGACACCATGGAACCTCCTACGACGGGTGAGCCATTAGCATCGGTTAACCAAAGATACGCTGGATTTGACATGATTATTCCTCATCTATTTTTACAAAAGAAGGTAGGTGCAACATCGCCACGACCCATATAAACAAGCCAATAATTTTCAGCGGCCATGGTTCAAGGACAGCTATACAAGCAAATGCACCGATGATCAGTAAGGGGCCTGATAACACATCCAGGATCCCACCAAAAATATGTATCTTGCCTGGTAGTAATTTATTCATTACTAATGAAATAATGTAGGCGCTTAGGGTAATGATGCAAAAGGCGATTGTTTTATCATGCCAGTTGTCAAATTCTACCCAGCTAAGGATATATAATAAGACTAAATATGAACAAAGAAGTAGGTTTATAATAGGAATAATGAATTTACTCATACGAGCCTACCGTACGTTTGGCATTAAGTTTTTCATTAAGTTTGTTTATGATCTGATTAAAGACAGGTTTTCCTTCTGAGTAACATGCATGGATAGCATCTACGAAAGGTTGGACGGCATCAGCAAAGAGAAAGTAGAGTAGGTCGTAGTCTCGGGGTCTGAGAAGTTCGTATATCTCCGGTGCTTCTGCTTTAAGCCTGGCAGATGTTCTGATTGAGCGTTCTGCCATTCCTCCAAACAAAAGGAGTGTACTCAGTCCTGTTATTGGATTTAATTTGCCTTTGAAAACCACAAATGTAAAAGACGTTCTTTCAATAACACGTTTCGCAATGGTGGCTGCTATAATATTTGTTGATACTCTACCCAGTATTGAAGAAGCTGCTGGTCTATAGACCTTATCTTGCTCAGCCTCGGTTAAATATCTGTTGAATAGTTTAAATATTTGCTTAGCTGCATTGATGATATTATCGTAATTCAAAATGTCTTTTATGATTGCGGCAGCTATTCTAATTCTTTCCGTTTCGCGTTCATACCTTGTTTCCGTGTCAAAGATACCATAGATCAGATATCCATAATCTAGCGGAACGGATAAGCCTCCATTTATAAATGCTGTGACTGTATCTGGAGAATCGATTATGTTGAATAATCTCAAGGATATATTATCTACATCTGCCATGTTAATCCTTTAAGCGTGTCATAAAAGATTTATCAATGTAATATTAAAGTAATTAAAGCAATTTAAATTATCTAAAAGGAAAATTAAGTATTTTTATAACAAACGATATTTTAAATCGAGAGGCAAAGCGGCTACGTGTCAATCACACTCCACCGCCCAACCTCAATCAACTCACCTAATCAAAACACCGGCACCCCCAACCCAACCTTCACCTCCCTCAACGTCTCCTGCGTCACCCCCTGCGCCCATTCGGTCCCGCGCTTCAGCATCGCCATCAGCTCCCCTTTATCCTGCATGTACATCGCCCTCCGCTCCCGCATTGGCGCAATCAGTTCCTGCAAACACGCCTCCAGCTCGTTCTTACACACCCTGTCGCCCAGCC
Organism: Enterobacter sp. UPMP2061; assembly: GCF_053709615.1. Taxonomy (NCBI): domain Bacteria; kingdom Pseudomonadati; phylum Pseudomonadota; class Gammaproteobacteria; order Enterobacterales; family Enterobacteriaceae; genus Enterobacter; species Enterobacter sp. UPMP2061. The sequence goes on along the minus strand of NZ_JBSKJP010000006.1, from coordinate 28,493 downwards.
CGCCCGTCTGATAATGCGCCTTCATCGCCGCCACTTTCTCCTTGTCCGGATGAAACGCGTCGAGGTACGTAAACACCACATTCCCCTCAATCTGCCCCGGGTCGCTCACCTTCAGATGGTTCGGGTCGGTGTACATGGCGCTGACCGCACGGTGAATGGTCTCTTCGCTGGCCGAAAGGTGCAGCGTGTTGCCCAGCGATTTCGACATCTTGGCACCGCCGTCGATGCCGGGCAGGCGGCTGGTGTCGCTCAGCATCGCCTTGCAGTGGCGCAGCACCGGGGCGGGCAGCAGGCTGTTCATCTTGTGCACAATCTCGTTGGTCTGCTCAATCATCGGCAGCTGGTCGTCGCCGACGGGCACGCACTCGGCCTTGAACGCGGTGATGTCCGCCGCCTGGCTGATGGGGTAGGCCATAAACCCGACCGGCAGCGAGCGGGCGAAGCCTTTCTGCACAATCTCGTTTTTCACCGTCGGGTTACGCTCCACGCGGGCGACGGTGACGATGTTCATATACAGCATCGTCAGCTCTGCAAGGGCGGGCAGGGCGGATTGCAGGCAGATCGTGGTCTGGTTCGGGTCAATGCCCGCGGCGAGGTAGTCGGCCAGCACTTCGGGGATGTTGTCGCGAATTTTTTGCGGGTTGCTGCCGTTGTCGGTTAGCCCCTGAAGGTCAGCAATCAGCACAAACTGGTTGTGCGTCTGCTGAAGCGCCACGCGCTGGCGCAGCGATCCGACGAAATGACCGAGGTGCAGCGGGCCGGTTGGGCGATCGCCGGTGAGAATAGTTGGTGCGTTCATAAAGACTCCTTAACGTTGTAATGCCGAAAGGGGTCTAAGATGTGAGAAAGCCGCCTTTCGGCGGCTATCTGAAAATGAGGAAAACAACTCCGTGCCGCCTTTAAGAAGGCAGCCACCAGCGGTTTACGGTGAGGACGGCGTGGTTTATGTTCATCTCTTTACCGTACCATGTCCGGCGCGAAAAACAAAAGGGCACGTCATGCTGCAATCACTCAACCACCTGACCCTCGCGGTCAGCGACCTGCAAAAAAGCATCAACTTCTGGCACGAGCTGCTGGGGCTGACGCTGCACGCCCGCTGGAATACCGGGGCCTATCTCACCTGCGGCGATCTGTGGGTCTGCCTGTCGTACGACGAGGCGCGCCAGTACGTGCCGCCGCAGGAGAGCGACTACACCCACTACGCGTTTACCGTGGCGGAAGAAGATTTTGAACCGTTCTCGCAAAGGCTCAAGCAGGCGGGCGTCACCGTCTGGAAGCAGAACAAAAGCGAGGGGGCATCGTTCTATTTTCTCGACCCGGACGGGCACAAGCTGGAGCTGCACGTCGGCAGCCTCGCCGCGCGGCTGGCGGCGTGTCGCGAGAAGCCCTACGCGGGCATGGTGTTTACCTCAGACGAGGCTTGAGGCGCGCACCTTCAGCCTGCCCGCCAGCGTCACGTGCGTGGCGGCATCTTCCTGATTGCACAGGTACTCCACCGCCAGCCGTCCCAGCTCGCTGTAAGGCAACTGGATGCTGGTCAGCGGCGGGGTGAGCTGCTCGGAAATCTTCTGGTCGTCGTAGCCCGCCAGCAGCATGTCCTGCGGGATGCGCACGCCGTTCACCGCCAGCGCCTGATAGCAGCCAATCGCCAGCCAGTCGCTGGCGCAGAAGATGGCGTCCGGGCGCTCGGCCAGTTCCAGCAGCGAAGCTGTCGCGGTAAAGGACTCGCTGAACTGCCAGTTGGTCTGGCGCACCAGGCCGTCGTCGCACGCGAGTCCGGCCTGCTGTAATGCTGCCTGGTAGCCCGCCAGACGCTGGCGCGAGGCCTCCATCCAGCTCTCGCCGGTGATGTGGGCGATGCGCGTGGCGCCGCAGGCGATGAGGTGTCTGGTAACCTGGAAAGCGTTGGCGTAGTCGTCCGGAATAAACGACGGCAGCAGCGGCGAGCCGGGGTCGCGCTGGTTGAGCAGCACCAGCGGGATGCGGGTGCAGTCCTGGAATGCCGTCATATCGACGACGTTCGTGACCGGAGAGGCAAGGATAATCCCGATGCAGTTGCGCTTGTCCAGCTGGCGGATGATGTTCAGGGCCAGCTCCACGTCGTCGCCGTAGTCGTAGACGGTGAGCAGGGTCTCGTTGCGCCACGCCGCTTCCCGCGCCTGGCTGATGGCGTCGATAAACGGGTCGAAGCTCTGCATGGAGCTGACCAGCAGGGCGATCTCCTCCTGGTTGCGCGGGGCGTGAACGGCGGGGAGGCGGTCGTAGCCGAGCTCGGTGGCGACGCCAATCACCCGCTGGCGGGTGTCGTCGCTGAGCTTGATGTTGCGGGACTGGTTGAGCACCAGCGATACCGTCGCCTGCGACACCCCCGCCGCCCGCGCAATATCGTTCATCGTCACTTTTGTTTTTCGCTTCATCCGTCCTCTCCCTTTCGCGATTTCGCATCATACCCTAACCGCACGCTTTAGCGCCGTCGATCACGTTTCTCATCCATCGAAGCGTGAACTTTGTGAGAGGCGTCGCTTTTCTGAGCGCCGCGATTTGCGCATTTATCCTGCAACTAATATTTATTAGCTAAATATTATCAGTAAGAGGATGCGTAATGAAAGAGCAGTGGAGCAGGGAGCAGGCACAGGCGTGGTATCAGCAAAAAGGCTGGCTGTGCGGGTTTAACTATCTGCCGTCGACGGCGGTGAACTGGACCGATATCTGGCAGGAGGAAACGTTCGATGCCGACACCATCGACCGCGAGCTGGGCTGGGCGGCGGACGCGGGCTATAACACCCTGCGCATCAACCTGCCGTTCATCGTCTGGGAGCACGACCGCGACGGGCTGATGACGCGCATCGACCGCTTTTTGACGATTGCCGACGGCCACGGGTTCAGCACCATGCTGACCCTGATGGACGACTGCGGCTTCTCCGGCGACGAGCCGTACCTCGGCCCGCAAAAGCCGCCCGTACCGGGCAAGCACAACAGCCAGGCGGCGGCGAGCCCGGGACGCGACAAGGTGTGCGATCGCGACTGTTGGCCACAGATTGAGCGCTATATCCGCGACGTTGTGCGCCAGTTCCGCGAGGATAAGCGCGTATTGCTCTGGGATCTGTATAACGAGCCGGGCAACCGCGGCATTTTCGCGACCGGCACGGAGGAGGTGTTGTACGACGAGAAGCTGGAAACCTGCGCGCACGAGTTGATGAAGCAGGCGTTCCGCTGGGTGCGTGAGGAAGACCCGACCCAGCCGCTCACCATCTGCGCGTGGCGTCTGCCGGCGGAAGAAGAGGGCGAGACGTTTTACCAGCACCCGCTGGACCAGACCGCACTGGCGCTGTCAGATGTGGTGAGCTACCACGCCTATACCAATACCGGGCGCATGACGGCGATTATCCAGCAGCTTCAGGCGCTGGGCCGCCCAATCTTCTGCACCGAATGGCTGGCGCGTCACGTGGGCGGCACCATCGAAGAGCAGCTCCCGCTGATGTACATGGCGAAGGTCGCGCCGTATCAGTGGGGGCTGGTGCGCGGTAAAACCCAGACCTGGCTGCCATGGCCGGTGGTGATGAAGGAGTCCACGGACTACTGCCGCCTGTGGTTCCACGACGTGTTTGAGGAGAACGGTATCCCGTTCTCACGCGCTGAAATCGCGCTGATGAAGAAGCTGCGCAAAATCGCCCCGAATCCGCAGGGCTAATAATAATGACCCGGCGCGCTGTCGCCGGGCAACCAGGTACGCACTATGGCAATGACAATGAAAATACCGTCTCGCGAGTTGTGGTCTTACTTTGGCTATGGTTTAGGTCAGTGTTTTAGCTTTGGTTTAGTGGGTTCGTTTATTAACTATTTTTACACCGACGTGCTGGGGATCTCGGCGCTGGCGGCAAGCACCATCTTCCTGATTGCCCGTGCGTGGGATGCGGTTCACGATCCGCTGTTTGCCAGCATTATGGACACCATTAACAGCCGGTTCGGCAAGTTTCGCCACTTTTTACTGATTGCGCCGCTGCTGATCACCGGCGTCACCCTGCTGGCGTTCTATAAAATCGAAGCGGATATGACCACCAAAATCCTCTACGCCGGGGTGACGTATATCCTGTGGGGGACGCTGTACGCCATCTCCGATATCCCGTTCTGGTCGATGTCGTCGGTGATGACCAACGACTCCGGGCAGCGCACCCGCGCGGTAACGGCAGCAATGCTCGGGGTAAACGCCGGGATTGCCTGCGCCAACATCTTCTTCCCGAAGCTGGCGGCGTTCTTTGCCCAGTACAGCAACGATAAAGGCTACTTTATGGCGGCGCTGGTGATGATGCTGGTGGGCCTGCCGCTGATGCTCAACGGCTTTATGCAGATCAAAGAGCGCGTGCCGCCGAGCCCGGAAAAGGTGACGATGCGCGACACCTTCCACAACCTGCGCCAGAACAAGCCGCTGTTTATCGTCCTGCTGTCGTTCTTTTTCTGCGTGTTCCATAACGTGGCGGGCGGTCTCTATATCTACTTCTTTATCAACAATATGGGTGACGGCAGCCTGCAAATGGCAATTGGCGTGATGGGAATAGTGGCGGCGGTGCTGTGCCTGGTCGCCCCGCTGCTGACCCGCCGGATGCAGAAGCGGAAGCTGTTTATGATCCTCTGCGGGCTGGACGTGGCGGTGCGCGTGGTGATGTGGTTCACGGGCTATCAGCACACGGCGCTGCTGTTTATCCTGCTCGGCCTGAGCACGCTGTTCGTGATGATGACCAACATTCTCACCTCGTCGATGATTGCCGACACCATCGAGTACGCGGAGTATCACACCCACAAGCGCTGCGCGGCGATCACCTTCTCCGGGCAGACCTTTACCGGCAAGATGTCGGTGGCGGTGGGCGGCGGGCTCATCGGCGTGTTTCTGACGATGATCGACTATGTGCCGCAGGCACAGTCACAGAGCGACAGCGTGCTGGCGGGGCTGTTCTTCGGGATTTGCTTGTTACCGGCGATAGGCTCGCTGATTCGAATGGGCTTTATGTCGCGCTTTACCTTTACCGAAGAGAAGCATGCGGAGGTGTGTCGGCTGCTGGCGGAGCGGAATGCGTCTGCGAAAGCGCCGGGTGGCGGCTGCGCCTTACCCGGCCTACAGGACCAGCCCTTGTAGGCCTGATAAGCGAAGCGCCATCAGGCTTCGCGTAATGACTTACAGCGACTTCACAAACGCCAGCAGATCTTCGTTGAGCTGGTCCTGGTGGGTCAGCGCGAAGCCGTGCGGCGCGTTGTCGTACACTTTCAGCGTGGCGTTTTTGATCATCTCTGCCGCCAGCTTGCCGGTCGTTTCAAACGGCACGATCTGGTCGTTGCTGCCGTGGATCACCAGCGTCGGCACGTCGATTTTCGCCATATCCGGGCGGAAGTCGGTTTCGGCGAAGGCGGTTACGCAGTCGATGGTGCCCTTCAGGGACGCCAGCAGGGCGATGTTCAGCGTCTGCGTCAGGGCACCGGCAGAAACGGTCTGCCCGGCGTTGGTGCCGTAGAATGGGGTGGAGAAATCGCTGATGAACTGAGCGCGATCTTTACGCAGTCCGTCGCGAATCCCGCTGAACACGCTCTGATCGACCCCTTCCGGGTAGCTTTCGGATTTGCCGAAAATGGGCGTTACCGCGCCCAGCAGGGCAAGACCGGCCACGCGTTCGCTGCCGTAGTTGTTGATGTAACGCGTCACGTCGCCGCCGCCCATGGAGAAGCCCACCAGCGTCACGTCGCGCAGATCCAGCGTGGTGATCAGGTCGTTAATGTCGGACGCAAAGGTATCGTAGTCATAGCCGTTCCACGGCTGATCCGAACGCCCAAACCCGCGACGGTCAAAGGCGATGGTGCGGTAGCCGCGCTCGGCCAGGAAGTTCAGCTGGCTGTCCCACATATCCCCGTCCAGCGGCCAGCCGTGGCTGAAAAGAACCGGTTTTCCCGCGCCGCAGTCTTTGTAATAAATCTGCGTACCATCTTTTGCCTTAAACGTTGCCATAGTGTGTTCCTCTACAGGTGATTGTTATGTTCAGACCGGCGCGACCAGATAACGAATTGCCGGTGATGTTGTGCCCTGATGAAAAGCCAGAACGCGGCTCTGCAACAGGAGGTCATTCATGGTGTGGCGCTCCTGCTGGCGCAGATGCTCAATCCAGGAACCCATCAGGAAGGTCTCGATAAACAGACCCGGACGTTCAATATCTTCGTACACCGCCCAGCTCATCGCCCCGGCGCGGCGGCGCACCCGGCGTAGTTCGTGCACGGCCTGCAAAAACGCTTTCGCGTTCTGTGGGTCGATGATGTACTCATGCGACACCAGCACCGGGCCACGCTCGTTCGGGAGTTCAATCTCCACCCCGTCCAGCGGCTGCCCGCTCAGGTCGAGATTTAAATCCGGATCTTTCTCCAGCTTCCAGCGGAACACCGTCATGCTCGCCAGCACCATCCCCAGCGTGGCGACAACCAGCGAAGCCGGAGTGCCGAACTGCGAGGCGATCTGGCCCCAGACGGCGCTGCCTGCGGTCATCGAACCGAAAAAGACCGTCAGATACACCGCCAGCGCCCGGGCTTTTACCCAGCGTGCGGCGCTGCGCTGCGCGCCAAGGTTGAGGGTGGAGAGCACCGCAATCCACGCGAAGCCGGTAAAGAACTCAAACAAGTTTAGCAGCCAAAAGTGACGTACAAATGCCAGCGCCAGCATGGTGATCGCAAACGTCAGGCTGGCGGCCACCATCAGCCGATCGGCGTTCAGCCGCTGGCGCAGACGCGGCAGCAGGATGGCCCCGGCAATGGCGCCAAGGCCGATACACGCCAGCATCACGCCGTAGCCCGCCGGGCCTAAGCCCAGCTCGCGGCGCGCCACCAGCGGCAGCAATGCCCAGCCCGCGCTGCCGAAAACAAAAAAGGCCACGGTGCGCACCAGCACGTTGCGCAGCACCGGCGCGGCGTGCACGTAGCGAATCCCGGAGCGCACCGCAGAGAAGAAGTGCTCCGGTGGCAAACGCTGCACGGACGGTGCCGGACGCCAGCGCCACAGCACCCACGCCACGCCCATCACGGACAGCGCGTTCAGGGCAAACACCATCCACGGCCCGGCAAGCGACAGCAGAAAACCGCCCAGCGCAGGGCCAATTGCCCGGCTGATATTGACCCCGAGCGAGTTAAGCGCCACGGCGGAACCCAGCTCGGGCTTGCTCACCAGGTCAGGGACAATCGCCTGAAACGGCGGCGAACTCATGGCCGCACCCACGCTCAGCAGAAATGTCGCCGCCAGCAGAACGGTGGGGGTGACGTGTCCGGTAAAAGAGAGCAGCGTCAGCCCGGCGGCGGCAATGAACACCCACAGCTGGGAGAAGAGCAGGTATTTACGTCGATCAACGATGTCCGCCATCACCCCGGACGGCAGGGCGAAAAGGAACATCGGCAGGCTGCTCGCCGCCTGCACCAGCGCGATATCTAAAGGATCGGCGCTGAGCGTCAGCATGCTCCAGTTGATACCGACGTCGCTCATCCATGAGCCGACGTTAGAGACCACCGTGGCGATCCACAGCATGCGGAACACCGGCTGGCTCAGCGGCTGCCAGGGTGAAACCGCGGGGGCGGGCGTCGTCTCGACGTGTGCGTCGCGAACGTCGTTTACCTGGGTCATGCGAACCTCTCCGTTGTTTTACGCTGCACTCGCCACTGGCCCGGCCCGGTAAGGGCGAGGGTGGTGAAGATAATCAGCAGCAGCCAGCCAAACTGCCCCTCGGCAATCGACCAGTTCGGGTGGACCGCCAGCATCGCCACCAGCAGCACGGCGATAATCGGCAGGCACGCCAGGCGGGTGTAAATCCCCGCAATGATAAACAGCGGGCAGATCACCTCGGCGACGATCGCCGGGATCAGACTGGCATACGGCCCAAAACCAAACGGATCTTCGATGCGCGTCAGCTCTTCGCTGAAGTGCAGCACCTTCGGCAGACCGTGCACGTAAAGCAGCAGCAGACTGCCGGTCAGGCGCAGAAAGAACAGCCCCGGATCGATCCGGGGCGAAGCGTCATTTTGTTTCATCAGAATGCAAAGCAGCTGCAACCCAGCGCACCCCAGAAAGCGTTATCGTCGGATACCGGCATCTCTGACGTGCGGGCAAAGTCATGCTGGTGGTTGTGAACCCCGCACGGGCCGCTACAGTGGTGAGCCATACTCATACCCACGCGTGCGGCCTGCGGCGGCGCGCTGCGGTAGTGGCCCGGCACCTTCACCACCGGGGACCACTCGGGCAGGACCGGAATGGCGGGCGGCGCGAGTGGGCCAAAAGCGCCTGCGGCATAGACGATATCGCCGTTCACCACGGTGAGGACGGACTCGATGCCCTTGATCTCCTCCTCCGGCACGCGGAAGTAATCTTTGCTGAGCACCGCCAGATCCGCGAGCTGGCCCGCTTTGATCTGCCCCTTCTGGTTCTGCTCGCTGGAGAACCACGCGCTGCCCTGGGTCCAGAGCATCAGGGCGGTATCGCGATCCAGACGGGCGCTGTGATCGTACATCTGCATCCCGCCAACGGTGCGGCCGGAGACCAGCCAGTAGAGCGCGGTCCATGGGTTATAGCTCGCCACGCGGGTGGCGTCCGTTCCCAGGCCCACCGGCACGCCGGTCTCGAGCATTTTTGCCACCGGCGGCGTGTGGCGGGTGGCTTCGATGCCGTAGCGCTCGGCAAAGTATTCCCCCTGGAAGGCCATGCGGTGCTGCACGGCAATACCGCCGCCGAGTGCTTTGATGCGGTCAATGTTGGCCTGCGACACGGTTTCGGCGTGGTCGAAGAACCAGTGCAGCCCGTTGAACGGAATGTCACGGTTCACCTTCTCGAACACGTCCAGCATGCGGCTGATGGATTCGTTGTAAGTGGCGTGCAGGCGGAACGGCCAGCGGTGCTCCACCAGATGGCGCACTACGCGCTCCAGCTCGTCCTCCATGCCCGGCGCGAGATCCGGGCGCGGCTCGAGGAAGTCTTCAAAATCGGCGGCGGAGAAGACCAGCATCTCGCCCGCGCCGTTGTGGCGGAAGAAATCGCTGCCCTGGCCCGGCGTAAGCATATCGGTCCATTTTTCAAAGTCTTCCAGCTCGTGGCCCGGACGCTGGGTAAACAGGTTGTAGGCGATGCGGATGGTCATCTGCTTTTTCTCGTGCAGCTCGGCAATCACCTCGTAATCTTCCGGGTAGTTCTGGAAGCCGCCGCCCGCGTCGATGGCGCTGGTCAGCCCCAGACGGTTCAGCTCGCGCATGAACTGGCGCGTGGAGTTGACCTGCTGCTCCAGCGGCAGCTTCGGCCCTTTCGCCAGCGTGGCGTACAAAATCATGGCGTTCGGACGGGCAATAAGCATTCCGGTCGGGTTGCCGTTGGCGTCGCGCTGGATCTCCCCGCCCGGCGGGTTTGGCGTGTCTTTGGTGTAGCCGACCACCTTCAGCGCGGCGCGGTTGAGCAGGGCGCGGTCGTACAGGTGGAGGATAAACACCGGGGTGTCAGGCGCGGCGTCGTTAATTTCGTCGAGGGTCGGCATGCGGCGCTCGGCGAACTGGAACTCGCTCCAGCCGCCCACCACGCGCACCCACTGGGGCGACGGCGTGCGCAGGGCCTGCCCTTTTAGCATCCGCAGGGCGTCGGCCAGGGACGGCACGCCTTCCCAGCGCAGCTCGAGGTTGTAGTTCAGGCCGCCGCGGATCAGGTGCAGGTGCGAGTCGTTCAGGCCGGGGATGGCGGTGTGGCCTTTTAAGTCGACCACCTTAGTGCCGTCGCAGTGGTGTTGCATCACCTCGGCGACGGTACCCACTTCCAGAAATTTTCCGTCGCGCACGGCAACGGCTTCCGCGACAGGATTCTCGCGATCGACGGTGTGAAACTGGCCGTTAACCAGAATGAGATCGGCTTTACCGAGGGTAACCATAATAGCTCCAGACTCAGAGGGGAATGGTCAGGATTATGGGAACCGGTTTCGGCAAAGATCCAGTTATACAATAGGATAGGTATACCAAAGTATAACTATACCTAAGGTTAACTATACGAAGAGATAATTACACCACAGCGCTGTGGGTCATAGGATGAACGCGATTTTATCGGCGTGCTGTTCGCGGCGATTTTAACCTTTAACCTCACTGGATAATCTTATGACCACTTCTAAGCTCGAAGTCTTAACCCCTGCCAACTGTCAGATCATCTTCATCGATCACCAGCCACAGATGGCGTTCGGCGTGCAGTCTATTGACCGCCAGGTGCTGAAAAACAACACCGTGGCGCTGGCGAAAGCGGCTAAGGTGTTCAACATCCCAACCATCATCACCACCGTTGAGACCGAAAGCTTCTCCGGCAATACCTATCCGGAGCTGCTGGACGTGTTCCCGGGCCAGGACATCCTGGAGCGTACCTCCATGAACTCCTGGGACGACCAGAAGGTGCGCGACGCGCTGAAGGCCAACGGCAAGAAGAAGGTGGTTGTCGCTGGCCTGTGGACCGAAGTGTGCAATAACAGCTTTGCCCTGTGCGCGATGCTGGAAGGCGACTACGAAATTTATATGGTGGCAGACGCCTCCGGCGGCACCTCCAAAGAAGCCCACGACTTCGCGATGCAGCGCATGATCCAGGCGGGCGTGATCCCGGTGACCTGGCAGCAGGTGATGCTGGAGTGGCAGCGTGACTGGGCGCGCAAAGAGACCTACACCGCGGTGATGGATATCGTGCGCGAGCACTCCGGTGCCTACGGAATGGGTGTGGATTACGCCTACACCATGGTGCACAAAGCGCCGTCTCGTCAGAAGAGCGAGCACCGCACCTTAGCGCCGGTTCCGGCACGCTAAGTCCCGCTGGCGGGCTGGTCCCTCATCCGGCTCGCCGCTGCCTTTTTCTCTGGAGTTCACAATGAGTACAGGGTTGATATCCCTCGCGGCAGGCGTGTTGATTGGCCTGATGTATGCCGTGCTGAAGGTGCGTTCCCCCGCGCCGCCCGCGCTGGCGCTGATTGGCCTGCTGGGGATGCTGGCGGGGGAACAGGCGATGCGTCATCTTTTATCCCGCGATAATCCCGCGGGCGTGCAGGTGACGGTTCCCCACGTTCAGCACCTGACCGGAGCGTCATCATGAAGGCCTGGATTATTTCGCTGGTGTGCGGGGTCGCGGCTGGGGTACTTTACGCCCTGCTCGACGTGCATTCCCCGGCGCCGCCGGTCGTCGCGCTGCTTGGCCTGTTCGGCATGCTGGTGGGTGAACAGCTGATCCCCATCGGACGGCGTCTGGTGAGCCGCGAACCGTTGACCCTGGCCTGGTTTCGTCATGAATGCGTACCGAAGATCAGCGGTACCGCGCCCCCAGCGCCCGCGAAGGAAAGCCGCGACGCGTAACGATTTGTTTGAGGAAAGACAGCATGACGCTGCCGTGGCGCATTGCCATCATTGATGACGAACGCTCTGTTCGCAGCGGGCTCAGTAACCTGCTGCAATCGGAAGGGTATGCTACCGATACCTTCGATTCGGCAGAGGTGTTTTTGAGCCACCCTCTCGCCCTGTCCGGCGCGTCGCTGGTGATCACCGACATCAAGCTGCGCGGCATGAACGGCATCGAGCTGTTTGAGAAGCTGCGGTTGCTGGCCACGCCGCCACCGCCAGTACTGTTTATCTCCGGTCATGCTGATGAAAATATGCAGCGGTATGCACTCAGTCTGGGCGCCGCTGCATTTTTGCGTAAGCCGATTAACATCGATATTCTGCTGGATCATATTCAGCGGGAGCTGACCCGCCGACAATAAGGATCGCGGATGAACGAACACGAGCAGCCTGCATTCTGGCCCGCCCAGGGGAATCTTCACCAGGGGCGGGTTTTTGTCCTTAAAGAGGATGTGATTTTTACCGTGCTGGCGCAGGAGGGCGGTATCGCCTGGATGCACGCGCGGCATCCTCACTCCGGCGGCTCGTTCATTATTGCCACCGCGGTGAGCGACGAAGAGGAAGAGCGGGCCACCCGGCTGCTCAAAAACGAGTTTGCGCTGCGCGACGCGCTGCAGGACAGCTGGGCCATCCGCGCCGTCGCCTCCACCCAGTACCGGGGGCGCTTCGCGCTGGTGTATGCCCCGTTTGCGTTTGAGCTGCTGGCGCGGCGTGCGGGCCGGGCGATCTCGGGCATCGCGCGCTTTATCGAGATGGCGATCCAGATCTGCGTTCCGCTGCGCCAGATGCATCTGCAAAACCTGATCCACGGCGACATCAAGCCCGGCAGTATTTTTGTTCATCACGATGCCACCTGCCGTCTGGGCAGCTTTGGCCTTTCCAGCAGCCTCTCAGATGCCATCACCCAGACCCGGCTTCCCGTTTCAGGGGGCACGCCCGCCTATATGTCGCCGGAGCACACCACCCGCACCCGGCGCCCCGTCGACGGCCGCAGCGATCTCTATAGCCTCGGGATGGTGCTTTATGAACTCCTGACCGGACGCCTGCCGTTTGAGCTGGGGGAGGACGAGCAGACCCACTGGGCGCACTACCATATTGCCTCCGCGCCGCTGGCTCCGGACGCGATCCGCCCGGACGTGCCGGGAATGCTGTCGACCATCATCCTGAAGCTGCTGGAAAAGAATCCTGATAATCGCTACCAGACGGTCGACGGGCTGATTGCCGACCTCCGCCGCTGCCAGGCGACGCTGACCTGCGAGGGCGAGATCGTTGCCTTTACGCCCGGCCAGCAGGACCGCACCCCGGCGATCCATCTGGCGGACTCCCTGTTCGCGACGCATCCGCAGGCGAACGACGTCATTGCCGCGTTTGAGCGGGTGAGGCAGAGCCTGGTGCCGGAGCTGGTGACGATCGGCGGGCCGTCGGGGATCGGCAAATCGTCGATCATCGCGACGGCGCTCAAAACGCTGCAGCAGCGTACGGTGCTGCTGGCGGTGGGCAAAGTCGATCAGTTTTCACCGTCGCTGCCCTACGGCGTATTAAGCTCCGCGTTCCGCACCCTGACGCTGCACCTGCTGGGGCTGCCCGCAGAGGACGTGGCGAAGTGGAAAATCCGCCTGTCTCGCGCCCTGGAGGGGCACGAGGCGCTGGCCGTCAGCCTGGTGCCCGAGCTGGGCCTGCTGCTGGAGAGCCAGCCGCGTTTCTCGGCCGATACGTTTTCCATTGATGCCCGGGCGCGCTTCAGCCATATGGTGCTGGCGCTGGTAAAAACCTTTGCCTCGCAGGGCTGCCCGCTGGTGCTGGTGCTCGACGATCTCCAGTGGAGCGACGCCGCCAGCCTGCACACGCTCAAATATCTGCTGATGAACTGTGGCGCTGTTCCGCTGCTGGTGGTCGCGGCCCACCGGGATATCAGTTCCGTGTCCGACGCCGCCCTGCAGGCGCTGCTGGCAGGCCTGCCGGAGGCGGCGCAAAACGCGAGCGAGATTGTCCCGCAGGCGCTTTCCGTGAAAGCGGTGGCGCGCTGGCTGGCGACGGTATTTCGCACCCGCAGCGCGGCGACGACCGACCTCGCCACGCTGATCCACGAGAAGACGGGCGGCAACCCGCTCTTTGTGCACGAGTTTTTCCGCCGCATCGTTGATGACGGCCTGGTGGTGCACAACAAATATCAGGACAAGTGGCACTACGATCTGCAGGCGATCCGCGCCAGGCATTACACCGAAAACGTCGTCACTCTGGTGCTGGAGCAGCTCGAAGAGCTGCCCGACGAGACGCGCCGCCTGCTGGGCAGCATCGCCTGCCTCGGCGGCACGGGCGAGATGGAGATGATCTGCCGCGTGGTTGGCCTGTCGATGGCGGAAATGCGCTATGCGCTGCACCCGGCGGTAATGGCCCAGCTCATCGTGCTGACGGAAAAAAAGTATGCCTTCACCCACGACCGGGTGCAGGAGGCGGCCTTTGCGCTGCTGGATCAGCATGAGAAAAGCCATATTCACCTGACCACCGCCAGCCTGCTGGCCGACGCCGCGCGTCAGGCGGCGGGGAACGAGCTGCTGTTCCGCGCCGTTCACCACGTCACAGCCGCGCTGGACAGCATCCAGCCCGTGCCGCAGCGCCAGATGTTCCGCGAGCTGAGCCTGCTGGCCGCTCAACGCGCGAAGCGTTCGGGAGATTACCTTTCGGCGCTCGGCTATATCCAGACCGCCAGAGCGCTGGGGAATGCGGGCCCGGTCTCGGACTTTATGCTGGATATTGAAGAGGCGGGCTGTGAGTTTGCGCTCGGACACCTGGAGCGCACGCGTGCGCTGTGCGATGCGATCCTCGGTTCACCGGGCGGGCTGACGGAGAAAGCGCTGGCCGCCAACCTGCTGGCGGAAGTTTATATGCGCCAGTCGGAGATCCGCCTGGCGCTGGAGGCGTCGTTATGCTGGCTGGGCGTGTTCGGGATCCAGATCAGCCGCTACCCGGAAAATACCGAATGTGACGAGGCCTGGCAGCAGTTCTGTCAACGCACCGCCGACGCGCCGCAGAACCCGTTTTCTCAGCTTAAGCTGATGGAGAACGCAGAGACCGAAGCGGTGATGAACCTGCTTTACAGCGCCAGTATTTTCGCCAGCTTTACCTGCCCGCGCCTGCACTTTTTACTCCTGTGCCGGATGATGCACCTCACGCTCGATCACGGCATAACCGGTGCTTCCACCACGGCGATGGCCTGGTTTGGCGTGCTGATTGGCCACCGCTACGCCGAATACCGTCTCGGGTTTGAGTACGGCACGCTGGCTCGTGAGCTGGTGAACCGCCACGGCTATGATGCCTATGAAGCCAAAACTCTGCTGCCGCTCGACCAGCTCAGCGTCTGGACCCAGCCGCTGTCGTACACTATCGAGTGCGCCAAGGCCTGCTTTACCTCAGCGGTGACCCACGGCGACATGACGATGGCCTGCTTCGCGGCCTGTCATCAGATCATTAACTTCCTCTTCCGGGGCGATCATCTGGATGGCGTGCTGACCAGCATCGATCGCGGTCTGGCCTTTGTGCGCAAAACGGATTACCAGGACATTGAAACCGTTCTGCACATTCAGCGCTGCTACGTGGAGTTTTTACGCACGCCGGTGACGGGCCCATGGAGCGCCGCCCAGGCGCTGCCTGACGATCTGCTGCCCGCGCCGCCGGAGCAGGCGCCCGAGCAGACCTCGACTATGCTCTTCTGGTACTGGCTCTATCGCGGGATGGCGCACTTTTCCTGCGGCGAATACGCCGACGCACAGGCGGATTTAGAAATGACGGGCTGGTATGCGTGGTCCGCGCCGGGTCATATTCATCTGCTGGATTACCATTTTTACAGCGCGCTGGCGCTCTCCCGCCAGCTCACGCCGGAAACCTTTTCGGCGGATTATCGCCGCAGTATTCATCACCATTACGACAAAATTGCCCTCTGGGCGCGGATCAATCCGGGCACATTTGCCGATAAAGAGGCGCTGATTTATGCCGAAATCGTCCGTCTGGACGGCATGAACAGCATCGCGCTGGAGCAGTATGAAAAAGCGGTGCGACTCTCGCGGGAGGGCGGGTTTAACCCGATCAATGCCCTGGCGCACGAGCTGGCCGGGCGTTTCTCGCTGGCCTGCGGCTACCCGACCGCCTCCGACGCCCATTTCCGCGGCGCGATTGCCGCCTGGGGGCGCGTCGGGGCGCAGGCCAAGGTGCGCCAGCTGGAGCAGGATTTCCCCCATCTGCTGGCCTCCGGGCAGAGCCGCGCGTATGACACGGCGGCGTTTGCCCAGAACGAGGTGATCCGCGATTTACAGAGCGTCATCAAAGCCTCACGCGCCTTATCCGAAGAGATCAACCTTGAACGTTTAATCGAAAACCTGATGACGCTGCTGCTTGAACGGGCCGGGGCGCAGCGTGGCCTGCTGCTGCGCGTCAGCGATAATCACATCCCGGAAATTGAAGCCAGCGCCTGGACCAGTACCGACGGCGTGCGGGTGCGCATCCTGAAAGCGTCACCGATGGCGACGGACATGCCGCTGTCGGTGCTGGCCGCGGTGATCCGCACCGGGCAGGAGATCCGCACCGGCAAACCGGAGGAGTTCCACCCGTTCAGCCAGGATCCGTATCTGGTGACGTCCGGCGCCGCCGTGATGTGCGTGCCGATGTTCAAACAGGCGCGGCTGGTGGGGATTCTGTATCTGGAAAACCGCCTGATGCCGGAGGTGTTTACCGCCGAACATTCGCGCGTGGTCAGCCTGCTGGGCGCGCAGGCGGCGGTTTCGCTGGAGACGGCGCGGCTCTACGCCGAGCTGCTGGCGGAAAACATCCAGCGCCGACGGGTGGAGAAAGAGCTGCGCGCCAGCCAGACCTCGCTGATGCTGGGCGAGCAGATCAGCCATACCGGCAGCTGGCGCTGGGAGCTGGTGCAGGATCTGATGTTTATGTCCGAAGAGTACGCCCGTATCCTTGGCCTGCCGGAGCAGCAAAAGATGATCTCAATGGCGGAGTTTTTGACCTTCGTGCATGAGGATGATTATGGCCGGATCAGCACCCTCGTTAATCAGAGCGTGCGTGACGGGCTGTCGATGCGCGCGGAGTTTCGCATCATCCGCACCGACGGCTCCGTTCGTTACATCCTCGGGATTGGCGATCCGGTGGGGGTGGGCAGCGAGGTGAATGAGTATTACGGCATCATTACCGACATCACCAGCCAGCGGGCGGCGGAGGATGCGATGCGGGTGGCGCAGGCGGATCTGGCGCGGGTCTCACGAGCCACTACCGTCGGGCAACTGACCTCCTCGATCGCGCACGAGATCAACCAGCCGCTGATGTCGATTGTCTCGAACGCCGGCGCGAGCCTGCGCTGGCTCAACCGCGATCCGGCGCGGCTGGAAAAAGTGCGCGAGGGGCTGGAGGAGATCGCCGCCGAGGGCGAGCGGGCAGGGGAGATCATCCGCAGCATTCAGTCTCTGACGCGCAAACAGGACCCCACGTTTACGCGAATCGATCTGCACTTCCTGATCCACCACATCATTATGCTTTCCCGCAGCGAACTTGAGCTGCGACACATAAGCGTTGATTATCTTCTGAACGCTGACGACAGCTTTATCATCGGCGACAGCGTGCAGATCCAGCAGGTGTTGCTTAACCTGGTGATGAATGCGATGGAAGCGATGGCGGAAGTGACGGATCGCCCGTGCAGCATCACGATCGCCACCGCGAACTGCGCTGAGGGGAAGGTGATCTTTGAGATCGCCGATACCGGCAGCGGCATTGAGCCGGAGCTCACCGAGCGGATCTTTGACTCGTTCTATTCGACCAAAGCGCAGGGAATGGGGATGGGGCTGACCATCAGCGCCAGCATTATTGAACGGCACCGGGGGAAACTGAGCGCGCGCCGCAGAGAGCCGTACGGCACGGTGTTTACCTTCGCGTTGCCGCTTGCCGGACAGGAGATGTAACGGTTATTCCGCTGGCTGATGTTTGGTCAGGCGCTCGACGGCCCTGACCAGTTCAGCCACGGAGCGGACCTGCATTTTCTCCATCACCCGGCGGCGGTGCACTTTCACCGTAATCTCACTGACGCCCAGCTCGGCGGCGATCTGCTTGTTGAGCTTGCCGCTGACGGCCAGCTCAAGCACCTCATGCTCGCGCGGCGTGAGGGACAGATGGCGCTGTTTCAGGGCGTAGTGCTCTTTGACGCGGGCGGCGTTGTGCTGTGCCAGCCTGAGCGCGGATTCGATGGAGCCGATGAGCGCGCTGGATTCAACGGGCTTAGTGAGAAATTCGTAGGCCCCGCCTTTGATCGCCCGGACGGACATAGGGATGGTGCCGTGGCCGGTGAGAAAGATGATCGGTATTTCCCGCCCGCTGTCTTTCAGCGCATCTGCGACATCAAACCCGGTTATCGTGGGCATTTGCATATCGAGGATCACGCAGGAGGGCAGATCCTCAAAGGGATGGCTGAGAAAGGCCTCTGCTGAGGAAAAGCCAAGGGCATGTATATCCGCAGATTCCAGCAGCCTGACAACGGACTGCCTGACTGTGTCATCGTCATCAACCACATAAACAATGTGTTCCATTCACCGCCCCGGTGTTGATTTAAATGTCGAGGATATAAACAGTCACTATGGCTACGTAAGAGACTGTTTATGCTGACTTTCATCTTAACACATTAAATATCATTATCATTTAGCAATATGATAACCATATGAAGTATAGCGAGCTGGAGCGGAGGCGATGAAGGAACGAAACGCTGTTTTTATGCACCGACAAGCTCAATACGGTTGCCGTCCGGGTCCGCAATCACCGCTTCATAGAAACCGTCCCCGGTCATACGCGGGGCGCTGAGCAGGGAGCCGCTTGCCTGCGCCTGCGCTGCCATACTGTCCACCTGCGCTTTGCTGCCGACGTTGATGGCGATATGCGCCCAGCCGACAAATTCCGGGTGCGAAGGTGCACTGGGCAGGCCCGGCAGCGTCATCAGCTCGATGGTCGGCCCGTCATCCAGGGTAATAAAGTGAGATTTAAACCCCGGACGATTTTTGCTGACGTAGCGGTCATTACTGCGGCCGCCAAACACCGTTTCCCAGAACTGAACCTGCGCGTCCAGGCTGCGGGTCCAGAGTGCGACATGTGCAATATTCATAAGATCCCTCGTTATTTGTCTGTGAGGACTTTCACCGGTAAAACAGGCTACACTCTGGTTTTGAGCGCGACAAGCTGAGGAAACAACAATGCACTACACACTGAAAGAAAGCGACAAGGAAAAAGCGGAAGGAACAAACGGCGCGGGCGCTCTACAGCAAAAACTGCTGGAATCCCGTTCGATTGTCATCTCCGGAGAGATTAACCAGGAGCTGGCCCAGAAGGTCATCACTCAGATGATCCTGCTGCAAAGCGTCAGCAACGATCCGATCAAGCTGTACATCAACAGTCAGGGCGGCCACGTAGAAGCGGGCGACACCATCCACGACTTCATTAAGTTTATCCGTCCGGAAGTGCATGTGATCGGCACCGGCTGGGTGGCGAGCGCCGGGATCACCATCTTCCTGGCGGCGAAAAAAGAGCACCGCTACGCTCTGCCGAATACCCGCTTTATGATCCACCAGCCGCTGGGCGGCGTGCGCGGTCAGGCAACGGATATCGAAATCGAAGCGCGCGAGATCATCCGCATGCTGGAGCGCGTGAACAAGCTGATTGCTGACGCCACCGGCCAGCCGCTGGAGAAAGTGAAGAAAGACACCGACCGTAACTTCTGGATGTCACCGGCGGAAGCGCTGGACTACGGCATCGTGGGTAAACTGATTACCCATTATGACGAGCTGAACCTGGATTAAGTTTAAGCCCGCGTGTGCGTCGGGTGACGGCTTCGCCTTACCCGACCTACGCGCGCTCGATTGACCCATGACAAGTTCCCCCCTCGCTGTCTCTTCTATAATCGCGCCTGTCTCCCCTCTCACTGGTGCTACCCATGGCGTATCAACTGAACCTGAACTGGCCGGAATTTCTTGAAAAATACTGGCAAAAACAACCCGTTGTGCTGAAAAATGCCTTCCCGAATTTTGTCGACCCCATTACCCCTGATGAACTGGCGGGTCTGGCGATGGAGCCGGAAGTTGATAGCCGCCTGGTAAGCCATGCTAACGGCAAGTGGCAGGCGAGCAATGGCCCGTTTGAGCATTTCGATAACCTCGGTGAAACCGGCTGGTCCCTGCTGGCGCAGGCGGTGAACCACTGGCATATGCCCGCAGCAGAGCTGGTGCGTCCGTTCCGCGTCCTGCCGGACTGGCGTCTTGATGACCTGATGATCTCCTTCTCCGTCCCGGGTGGCGGCGTTGGGCCGCATATCGATCAGTACGATGTGTTTATTATCCAGGGGATGGGCAGCCGCCGCTGGCGCGTGGGGGACAAGCTGCCGATGCGTCAGTTCTGTCCGCATCCGGCCCTGCTGCATGTCGATCCGTTTGAGCCGATCATCGACGAAGATCTGGCCCCGGGCGATATCCTCTACATTCCGCCTGGATTCCCGCATGACGGCTTCACCCATGAAACCGCGCTCAACTACTCTGTCGGTTTCCGCGGGCCGAACGGTCGCGATCTGATCAGCAGCTTTGCCGACTACGCGCTGGAGAACGATCTGGGCGGCGAACATTACAGCGATCCGGATCTGACCTGCCGCGAACACCCTGGCCGCGTGGAGCAGTACGAGCTCGATCGCATTCGCCAGATGATGATCGACATGATTAGCAAGCCAGATGATTTTACGAAATGGTTTGGCAGCTTCGTCTCCACGCCGCGTCACGAGCTGGATATTGCCGCCGCCGAGCCGCCGTATTCCGTAGAAGAGGTGCTCGACGCGCTGCAAGGGGGCGAAACGCTCTCCCGCCTGAGCGGGCTGCGCGTGCTGAACATCAACGGCAGCGTCTTTATCAACAGCGAACAGCTGGAAACGGCGGATGTGAACGGTGCGGATGCGCTGTGCCGCTTCACCGAGCTCGGCCAGGCTGAGCTGGGCGATGCGCTGAATAATCCGGCGTTTGTGGAAGAGCTGACCGGTTTGATTAACCAGGGCTACTGGTTCTTCGACGAGTAACAGCAGGCGGCGTTTAGTCAGGCTAAACGCCGCCAGGTTCAGACCAGCATATTACAGGCCTTCCAGTAGTTAAGAAGCCGCTCATCGTCGCGCTCTTTCTCCGCTTTGATTTTCATCGCCCGGGCAAGATTTTCTCGCGATACTTCATGGCCTTTTTGCACGATGTCTAAAACCGCTTCACCAAGAGCCAGTGAAATTTCTGCCCGATTATTGCGAATCGTCATAAATACCTCCTCGTTGGTTGCGATAATTTAATTATGAACGGGGAATAATCAGTCGGTAATAATTCATCTCATTCTTATTTTTTCATTTCGGCGTTAAGTAGACTTAATATTCGGTTCTGTCAATGATGTTTCAAAATGCTAATAAGACGTTTAAGCCTGAATTTATGCGCTACAGTTAATTTCGTGCAACAGGCAAATAACCGAAACAGGAGAATAATTATGGTAGATAAAAGCGCAATTAAGGATCACACTCAGGTTGTCGCCAGCTGCGGAACGCACGTCGGGGTTGTGGACCATCTTGATGGTGAGCGTATCAAGCTTGCGAAGAGCGATCCGGAATCGGGCGGCAAGCACCACTTTATTCCTCTCGGCTGGGTTGATAAGGTCGAAGATAATAAAGTTGTCCTGACCAAAAACCATAAAGAGGTTTTTGCTGAGTGGCAGGAAGCATAAATATATTTCTCGCAAGGAAATATATGCCTTCGCTCCGGCTTCGTCCGGAGCGTAATAGTGTCTGCGCCCGGTGATTGCTGCCATTACAAATGGATGGTACTGTTTTGCCTGTCCTTTCCCCGATGCAGGCCCCAAATGATGCTCCAGAGTGAAAATAGATCAGCGAAACGCATATTTTTTGTTGAAGATTTTCAGGTATTCGGCGAGCGCTACGGCATCGACTACCGTTTCCCCCAGTTAAAAGAGGCGCAGGTCAGCTGTAGCCCCGTGTTGCAGGGGAATGTTGAAGAGATGATGCTCTCGTCCGGCATTTCGCTGACCCACTCCGACGTACGTGTACTACAGCCCTATGAAACCACCTCTCGCCACAGCAGCCCGCTCTATATGCTGGTGGTGCTGGAAGGGTGCGTGACGCTCACGCTCAATGGTATCAATTATCCCGTCCGCCCGGGCATGGCGTTCAGCTCACGTCTGAGTGAAGATCAGGTGATGAGCGCGCGTCACGATGCCGACAGCACGCTGAAAACGCTCTCGTTTGGCGTCTACCCGCACGATGCCGGACGTGAAGCCCTGCTTGAGTCATTGCTTCTGGAATGGCAAAGCCTGAATGCACCCGCGTTTGTCTGGCAGGTTCCCGAGTTTGTGATGTCAGGTATTCTGCATGCGCAGCGGCAGGGGGGAAGCGTGCTCTCACGCAAGCTGTTGCTGGAGGGGCTGATGTATCAGCTGCTCGGCCATGGCCTCAACCAGCGCCAGCAGCCTTGCCCGCGCCGGCCTGAGCATGCGCGTCTTGAACGCGTGCGGAGCCTGCTGGAACAGTCTCCTGAACGGGATCATACTCTCGCGCAGCTGGCAGCCCTTGCCGCAATGAGCCCAAGCAGCCTGCGCAGCAAGTTCCGTCAGCGCTACGGCTGCACGCTCTTCGATTACCTTCGCGACTGTCGCCTTGCGCTGGCGCGCCGCTATCTGCTGGAAGGCCACAGCGTGCAGCAGGCGGCGTGGATGTGCGGGTATCAGCATGCCACCAACTTTGCCACCGCGTTTCGTCGTCATTACGGGATTTCACCGGGGGACGTGCGCAAACTCCGCTAACGTAATTTCTCCTGTCGCGCGAATGCATTTCGTGTGGTTTAGCATCGCGCATACGTAACCTGGCGGCACGCATAGCCGTTTGCACTCTCAAAAAGGTAATAATTCTTATTAACAATAAGAAATATCTCTGGAGAGGGTTATGTTTGTTAAATCGCGTCTGGCACTGCTGGTGGGATGGGTTACCGGTAGCGTTGCTTTTCCTTTACTGGCGCAGGATGCCCAAAAAACTGACACCGTGGTGGTGACCTCGCAGATGCAGTCTGCGGCCACCAAGCTTGAAACACCGGATATTGAAACCCCGCAGTCGGTCTCTATCGTCACTCGCGAGCAGTTCGAAGAGCAGGGCGCAACCAGCGTGCGTCAGGCCGTGAGCTACACGCCGGGGGTCTACAGCAACCAGATCGGGGCGTCAAACCGCTTTGACTACATGGTGCTGCGCGGTTTCTCGGACGGCAGCCTGGACAACGTCTACCTCGACGGCCTGAAGATGATGGGCGACACCAACTCCCACAGCTCGCTGGTGGTTGACCCGTGGTTCCTGGACAGTATCGAAGTCGTGCGCGGTCCGGCCTCCGTGCTCTATGGCCGCTCATCGCCGGGCGGGATTGTGGCGCTCACCTCCCGTAAGCCATCGTTCGATCCTGGCGGGGAGATCAAGCTCTTCGCCGGTAACAATAACCAGCGTGGGGCGATGTTCGACGTCACTGGCCCGGTTGATGATAACGACCGCGTGGCGGTGCGCCTCAGCGGGATGACCCGCTATGCCGATTCCCAGTTCGATCCGCTGAAGGAAGAGCGTTACGCCCTGATGCCGAGCCTGACCTGGCGTATCACCGACAACACCCGTCTGGATCTGATGGCCTACCTGCACCGCGATCCAGAAGGCGGCAGCCACTCCGGCCTGCCATATGAGGGCACCGTTGTACCGCACAGCGGTAAGAAAATCTCCAACACCTTCTTCGAGGGCGAGGACGATTACGACAAGTACGATCGTCGGGAAAACATGGTCGGCTATAACATCGAGCACCTGTTTGACAGCGGCTGGTCCGTGCGCCAGAAGCTGCGCTACCTGCACACCAAAGTCGAGCTGAACCAGGTGTATGCCGCAGGCTGGCTGAATGACACCGAGCTGAACCGCGGCTATTCCGGCTCCGACGAGAAGATGAACGCCATCACCCTGGATAACCAGGTCGACGGCAGCTTCGATACCGGGGCGGTAAACCACCGCGTGCTGATCGGCATGGACTACCAGGACCGCACCAACAACGTCACTGGCTACTACGGCGGCTTCCCGCCGATTGACGCTTTCCATCCTGTTTACGGCGCGAAGCCGGACTACATCACCCAGTACAGCAGGGAAAAACACAAGCTGCGCCAGACCGGCTACTACCTACAGGATCAGATGTCCATTGACCGCTGGCGCCTCACGCTGGGCGGGCGTTACGACCAGGTGAGCGTGTCGAACGTCGACAACTTCAACCACACCCGCAGCGATCTGGATAAAAATAACTTCAGCAGCCGCGCGGCGCTGCTGTATCTGTTTGATAACGGCGTCGCGCCGTACGTCAGCTACTCTACCGCCTTTACGCCGACCAGCTTTGCCGACGAGCAGGGCAACATTTTGGATCCGATGAAGGGCAAGCAGTGGGAAGCGGGTGTGAAGTATGAGCCGGAGGGGATGAACAGCCAGTTCAGCGCCTCGGTGTTCCGCATTAACCAGAAGAACATTGCCACTAAAGAGGAGCCGACCGATCCGTACCGTTCCATCGGTGAAATCGAATCCGAGGGTGTTGAGCTGGAGGCGATTGGTCAGCTGACCGACAGCCTGCGTATGCAGGCCGCGTACACCTACACGGATATTCGCTACAAGAAGAGCAGCCCGGAAGAGGAGGGCAAGCGCGCCGTTTATGCCCCGCGTAACATGGCCAGCGCCTGGCTGAGTTACGACGTCAAAACCGGCCCTCTGGATGGCCTGACCGTCGGCTCCGGCGTGCGCTATGTCAACGGGATCGCCAGCGATCGCCAGAACACCCATACGCTTCCGTCGTACACGCTGGTGGATATGACCGTGGGGTATGACCTGTCGAAAGTGGGGCTCACGGGCGTGAGCGCGCAGTTGAACGTCAATAACCTGACGGACAGAAGCTACGTCGCGGCGTGTAACTCGCTCTCTTACTGCTACTTCGGTGCAGAACGCAGTATTGTGGGCAGCGTTTCGTGGAAGTTCTGAGTCGTTGACCATTGCCCGGTGGCGGTTTCCACCCTCTCCCTTTGGGAGAGGGTTGGGGTGAGGGCAACAGGCCGCACTACTCCTCCATCGCAATCACAATTGCCTCGCCCATCTTCCTCAGCGCTTCGCGGTTCTTCTCCGTCGGCGGCAACGCCACGTTGATCCGCAGGCAGTTGCGGTACTTCCCGGAGGCAGAAAACAGCGACCCGGCCGCAGCCTGGATCTTCAGACGGCACAGCTGCTTGCTGACGCACACCATATCGACCGTCTCCGGCAGCTCAACCCACAGCAGGAAGCTTCCTTGCGGGCGGGTGACGCATATCTCTGCCGGAAAATACTGCCGCACCCAGCAGGTATAGGTTTCCATATTCTGCTGATAAATCTGACGCATACGGCGCACGTGGCGATGGTAATGGCCGTCGCGAATAAACGCCGCCACCGCCATCTGCGTGCCCGGCACGTTAAACCCGCCCGCGGCGTACTTCATGTGCATCACCCGGTCGTAATAGCGCCCCGGCACGATCCAGCCGACGCGCAGGCCCGGCGCCACGGTTTTGGTAAACGAGCTGCATAAGAGCACGCGGCCATCTATGTCCATAGAATGAATGGTGCGCGGACGCGGGTACTCCGCCGCCAGCTCGCCGTAAATGTCATCCTCAACAATCACGATATCGTGCCGCTGTGCCAGGGCTAAGACCTGCTTCTTGCGAGACTCCGGCATGATAAACCCGAGCGGGTTATTGCAGTTCGGCACCAGGATCACCGCCTTGATCGGCCATTGCTCCAGCGCCAGCTCTAACGCCTCGATGCTGATCCCGGTCTCGGGATCGGTGGGAATTTCAATGGCCTTGATGTCAAAGCCGCGCAGCATCTGCATGGTGCCGTGAAACGATGGTGACTCGACCGCCACGATGTCACCCGGCTTGCACACCGAGAGCAGAGCGATCGACAGCGCGCCGTGGCAGCCGTTGGTGATGACAATCTCGTTTGCCGCCACGGTGGAGCCGCCATCCAGCATCAGACGGGCGATTTGCTCGCGTAGCTCCAGGCGCCCGTCGAGCACGTCATAGCTCAGCATTTCGCCCGGATTATGCTGCGCAAGGCGGCTCATCTCACGCCACAGCGGCTTCAGGCTCGGTTGGTTAATGTCCGGTGAGCCGCCGCCAAAGGAGATCATCTCTTTGTCGGCGCGGGCGTCCAGCAGCATCATCACTTCGTCCCACTGGGTGACGTCCACGGGGCGCTGCACCGGGCGCGTCATCGCCGGGACGGGCGGCTGGGCTTTGCGTTTCGAGACAAAATAGCCGGAGCGCGGCTGAGGCGTAATCAGCTGGCGGTTTTCGAGGATCTGGTAGGCCTGCTGTATGGTGCTGATGCTCACGCCGTGCTCCTGGCTCAGCGTGCGTACCGACGGCAGACGTTCACCGCTGCGATACAGCCCTTGTTCGATACGTTCCGCCAGGAGGTTGGCCAGATGTTGATAGCGCGTCATGCTGTATCCTTTTTTTTCACCATACAGAGCATTAAACCAGTACAGATTGATGGGTAAACCACCATGCAGATACCGTTTTAGCGGATCTGTATGGTAAACAAAAGCAGTTTTTGAATCTGTATTGTACTGGCCGTTTTCCATGATGATAACTCCACTGGCACAGCGAGGAGAGCATCATGGAATTCTACGAGAATCGTTCAAAACGTCCGTTTATCGCGTTTGTCTGGGTAGCGAACACGCTGCGTAACTGGTATCGCATCAACCGTACCCGCCGTATTCTGAGCCAGATGAGCGACGAGCAGCTCAAGGACGTCGGGTTATCGCGATATGATGTGTGAGCATAGGGTTGCCCGGTGGCGCTACGCTTACCGGGCCTACAGGAGACCGTAGGCCGGGTAAGGCGCAGCCGCCACCTGGCGGTTTTCAGCTCAACAGCGCAAGCGTCTGCCGTTTCGGCCTTTCCAGCAGCTCAACCGCCTCCTGATATGACCGCAAGTTGTTATAGCCCATCACCAGCCCGTAGCGTTTGCCCGACCCGCGATACCACGCCGAAAGCGCATTGACCTGCAATTGCTGTTCCTGCCAGCAGCGGGCGATCTCCCGGTCAGCGCTTCCCTTTGCGAGGAACGCGACAATATGCATTCCACCGTCGTTTTGCTCGGTGAAGAACAGATCACCATAGACCTCACGCAGGGCGGCAATCATCCAGTCGCGGCGGGTTTGATAGAGCGCGCGCATCTTTTTCAGATGACGGAAAAAATGCCCCTCGTTGAGAAACGTGGTGAGGATTTTTTGCGTCAGGACCGGCTGGCCGCTGGTGAGGATGTCCGCGCTGTCGGTAAACGCGCCGACGGTGCTGGCGGGCATCACCACGTAGCCCATGCGCAGTGAAGGCATGATGGTTTTGCTGAAGGTGCCCATAAAGATCACCCTGTCATGCTGGTCGAGGCTTTTCAACGACGGCAGCACTTTGCGGGTGTAGTGAAATTCGCCGTCATAGTCATCTTCGATAATCCATGCCTCGTTTTGTGACGCCCAGTCGAGCAGCTGCTGCTTGCGCGGCAGGGAGAGCGTCACCGCCAGCGGACTCTGGTGCGACGGGGTAACGATGGCGAAGCGGGCATCGTGGTGGTTACGCAGCAGGTAGTCCGTATCCATCCCTGCGCGATCGACCGGCACGGTGTGCAGGCGGGGCACAATGCGCTTGAGCAACTGCTGGCCCATAAAGTAGCCCGGATCCTCAAATACCACCTTATCGCTGCGGCTGGCGAGCGTGTCGAGGATCAGGCGCAGGCTGCCGCTGTAGCCGCTGGTGATCAGCACCTGTTCTGCGGTGCAGGACAACCCGCGCGAGATATTGAGATAGCGGGCAATCGCCTCGCGCAGCGGATACCAGCCCAGCACCGGCGGGTTGAGCATTTCATCCTGTCGCATGGCGCGCGTCGCCTGGCCTGCCAGCAGCAGCCATTTTTTATAGGGGAAGCTGTCGAGCGCGGGAATGCCGGGGCGCAGAAAACCGGCCCGTTCGCGCTGGCTAATCAACGACGCCGGCAGCGTGCCGGTCGCTTGTTCTGCCGGAGCGTTTTGCGCGGGCAGCAGAAGATCCGGATTCACCCGCGTGCCGCGCGCGCCCTGGCTCACCAGATACCCTTCGCCCGTCAGAATGGCATACGCCGTCTCGACGGTTTTGCGCGCCACCTTCAGCTCTTCAGCCAGCACGCGGATGGCAGGCACTTTGTCGCCGGGCTTCAGTACGCCGCGCGTAATGTTGTCGCGATAGCGGGTATAAATGTCGTGATAGCCCGGCTTCATGTCCTACCTCATTTCATGTTTTTTGTATCTTTTTACTATGTCATTAACGGCGTAGATTTGCCTCATCGCATGATAAAAACCGCACAAAAAAGAGGAAAGACAATGAGCACCCGCGTAAACCACCACAAAGCCACACCTGCACTCGCCAACGCGCTTTCCGCCCTGAGCATGGAAGTGGCGAAAACCTCCCTTGATCCGGCGCTGAAGCACCTGATCGACATTCGCGTGTCACAGCTGAACGGCTGCACCTTCTGCCTGGATATGCATTCGAAAGAGGCCAAAATTGCTGGCGAGCGCGAGCTGCGCCTGTACCATCTGGCGGCATGGCGCGAGTCCCCGCTGTTCAGCGCCCGCGAGAAAGCCGCGCTGGCCTTCACCGAAGCGCTGACCCAGATTGGCGTTCACGGCGTGAGCGACGCGCTGTACCGCAGCGTGGCGGAGCACTTCTCGGACGTGGAGATTTCAGAGCTGAACTTCGCCATCGTAGCGATCAACGCCTGGAACCGCCTGGGCATTACCTCCCGCATGGAGCCGGGCTCGCTGGATGCGGCATATGGGCTGAACAAGGCTAACCTGGAGTAATCCCGCGCTCGCGGATTATCGCCACCAGCGCCCGTAAGCCTGGCGGGACGTGACGATGGCGAGTAGGGGATTCAGGCGTTTATGGAGCCGAGGTCGATGGTGGGCTAAAAC
>NZ_JBSKJP010000005.1:0-298335 GCF_053709615.1 Enterobacter sp. UPMP2061 | reverse complement strand
CTTCCCACTCTGCGTCGCCTTCCAGCGCTTTCAGCGCGGAACCACGAACGATTGGAGTGTCGTCGCCTGGGAAATCGTACTGAGACAGCAGTTCACGAACTTCCATCTCTACCAGTTCCAGCAGCTCTTCGTCATCAACCATGTCGCATTTGTTCAGGAACACGATGATGTAAGGAACGCCTACCTGACGACCCAGCAGGATGTGCTCACGAGTCTGAGGCATAGGGCCGTCAGTCGCAGCAACAACCAGGATCGCGCCGTCCATCTGCGCAGCACCGGTGATCATGTTTTTAACATAGTCGGCGTGGCCTGGGCAGTCTACGTGTGCGTAGTGGCGAGTCGGGGTGTCATACTCAACGTGAGAGGTGTTGATGGTGATACCACGAGCTTTTTCTTCTGGTGCGTTATCGATCTGGTCGAAAGCACGAGCAGCACCGCCGTAGGTTTTAGCCAGTACGGTAGTGATTGCAGCGGTCAGCGTTGTTTTACCATGGTCAACGTGGCCGATAGTACCGACGTTAACGTGCGGTTTTGTACGTTCAAACTTTTCTTTAGACATCGATTGTCCCTCTAAGACACGGATAAATCGGTGATATCACCACATCAACCAGGCGAAAATGCCTGAACTGTTGAATACATTTACATTGAAACAGAGAGAAAGGGAGGGAGAAGTGAAGTGGTGCTGATACCCAGAGTCGAACTGGGGACCTCACCCTTACCAAGGGTGCGCTCTACCAACTGAGCCATATCAGCACGTATTGGAGCGGGCAGCGGGAATCGAACCCGCATCATCAGCTTGGAAGGCTGAGGTAATAGCCATTATACGATGCCCGCATCCTGAAACTCGGCTACCCAGTTCTTTCTGTAACAAAAAAAGAGATTTCTCTCTTTTCTGTTCGAGCTGGTCAATTTTTCCAACCAGCTCCGGCGGCGTTGACGCTGCCAGAAAGTGGTGGTGGGGGAAGGATTCGAACCTTCGAAGTCTGTGACGGCAGATTTACAGTCTGCTCCCTTTGGCCGCTCGGGAACCCCACCGGACTTGATGGTGCCGACTACCGGAATCGAACTGGTGACCTACTGATTACAAGTCAGTTGCTCTACCTACTGAGCTAAGTCGGCATCAAGTAGCGCGCATTCTATGGAGACCTGCGCAGTCATGCAACTAAAAAATTGCATAAAACGTTCTTTCGCTCACATTTTATTCGAAACCAGGGCTAACCGCTGTAAATTCATCCGCTCACGGTTAAAAATTCAACATGAACGCCTGATTTCGGCACGCTATAGCCCCAGGTGATGCCTGCCCGGTTAAGCATCGCTTTCCCATATTTTTTCTTATTATTCCTCTCATCTGGTGTTAACCTCCTGCCCATTGTCCAAAATTAACTATGTGATGAGCCCGCACCCGCCGTTTCGTGATGGTTCACAGAAGCATGCTTATGAGCAAAAAAGAGCAAACGTTAATGACGCCCTATCTTCAGTTTAACCGTAGCCAGTGGGCAGCCCTGCGTGACTCCGTCCCTATGACACTGACGGAAGGTGAAATCGCACGGCTAAAAGGGATAAACGAAGATCTCTCCCTGGAAGAGGTGGCAGAAATCTATCTCCCCCTTTCTCGCTTGCTTAACTTCTATATCAGCTCCAATTTGCGCCGTCAGGCCGTACTGGAACAGTTCCTCGGCACGAACGGTCAACGTATTCCTTATATCATCAGTATTGCGGGCAGCGTGGCAGTGGGTAAAAGTACCACCGCGCGCGTGCTACAGGCGCTGCTGAGCCGCTGGCCGGAACACCGCAGCGTGGAGCTGATCACCACCGACGGCTTCCTGCATCCCAACGAGGTGTTGAAAGAACGCGGCCTGATGAAAAAGAAGGGCTTCCCGCTCTCTTATGATATGCACCGCCTGGTAAAGTTTGTTTCAGATCTAAAATCGGGCGTACCTCACGTTACCGCGCCGGTTTACTCGCATCTGATCTACGACCGCATCCCGGATGGCGACAAAACGGTTGTGCAGCCCGACATCCTGATTCTGGAAGGCTTAAACGTCCTGCAAAGCGGGATGGATTATCCTCACGATCCGCATCATGTGTTTGTCTCTGACTTTGTCGATTTCTCAATTTATGTCGATGCGCCGGAAGATTTGCTGCAACGCTGGTATATCAACCGCTTCCTGAAGTTCCGCGAAGGCGCGTTCACCGACCCGGATTCCTACTTCCACAACTACGCCCAGCTCTCTGAAGAAGAGGCTATCAGCGTGGCGACCGGGCTGTGGAATGAGATCAACTACGTCAACCTCAAAGAGAACATCCTGCCGACGCGCGAACGTGCAAGCCTGATCCTCACCAAGAGTGAGAAACACGCCGTCGACCAGATTCGTTTACGGAAGTAGACCTCAGACGTAAAAAAACCGGCTTAACGCCGGTTTTTTTATTTATGCCTGCGGCTTTTCGCCGTTTTCATCCTGATCGACTGCGAAGCAGGCCACCAGCTGTCCGCCATAATCCTTCAGTTGTGGCTGCAACTGCGTGCACGGACCGAAGCGGCGACGGCAGCGGGCGTTGAACGCACATCCCGGCGGCGGGTTAAGTGGGCTTGGCAACTCGCCGGTCAGCTTAATGCGCTCCCGGCGGTCATCCGGGTTCAGCCGCGGCGTTGCAGACAGCAGCGCCTGCGTATACGGATGACGCGGGTTAGTAAAGATCTGATCTTTCGTCCCCTTCTCCACGCAGCGTCCCAGATACATCACCATCACCTCATCGGCAATGTGCTCAACCACGGACAGGTCATGGGAGATGAAGACGTACGACAGTCCCAGATCCTGCTGTAAATCCATCATCAGGTTAAGCACCTGCGCACGAACGGACACGTCAAGCGCTGAGACCGGCTCATCGGCAATCACCACGTCCGGGTCAAGCATCAGCCCACGGGCGATGGCAATACGCTGACGCTGACCGCCAGAGAACATATGCGGGTAGCGATCGTAATGCTCGGTTTTAAGCCCCACCTTCGCCATCATCGCCAGCGCTTTTTCACGACGCTGCTCTTTGCTCAGATTGCTGTTAATCAGCAGCGGCTCTTCCAGAATCTGCCCCACTTTTTTACGCGGGTTTAAAGAACCGTACGGGTTCTGGAACACAATCTGGATTTTTTGACGACGCAGCTTCTGCGCCTGCGGATCGTGCTTGAGCAGATCCTGGCCCTGATAGTAAAGCTCGCCGCCGGTTGGCGTTTCAATCATCGTCAGCAGACGGCCCAGCGTGGATTTCCCACAGCCCGACTCCCCGACGACCGCCAGCGTTTTACCGCGTTCAAGACTGAAGGAGACGCCGTCCAGCGCTTTTACCAGGCGCTCGGGGGCAAAAATCCCTTTCTTCACCGGGTAATGTTTTTTCAGGTCGATAGCCTGCAACAGCGGCTGTTGCGTGGTGGCCTCGTGCGTACTCATAGTGTTGGCCTCCCGGCATCATCGAGTGGGTAGTGGCATTTTGACTGCCGACCATCGGCCAGCAGATTCAGCTCTGGCTCCTCGGCGCGGCATTTATCCGTCGCATACGGGCAGCGCGGATTCAGCAGGCAGCCCTGCGGACGGTCATATTTACCCGGAACCACACCCGGCAGTGACGCCAGACGCGCTTTGTCCTGGGCAAACTCCGGCAGCGCGCGCAGTAACGCCTGCGTATACGGGTGACGCGGCGCGCGGAAGATATCGTGCGAACTTCCGGTCTCCACTACCTGACCCGCATACATCACGATGATTTTGTGTGCCGCTTCCGCCACCAGCGCCAGGTCGTGCGTAATCAGCACCAGCGCCATATTCTCTTTCTGCTGCAACTCCAGCAGCAGCTCGATGATTTGCGCCTGGATGGTTACGTCCAGCGCGGTAGTTGGTTCATCCGCAATCAGCAGTTTTGGTCGACAGGCAATCGCCATGGCGATCATCACGCGCTGGCTCATGCCGCCGGAAAGCTGATGCGGGTAAACGTCCAGACGCGATGCTGGGTCAGGTATCCCCACCAGGTTCAGCAGATCGATAGCACGCTGGCGACGGGTTTTCTTATTCCCGCCCTGATGCACCTTAATGGCTTCCATAATCTGGAAACCGACGGTGTAGCATGGGTTCAGGCTGGTCATGGGGTCCTGGAAGATCATCGCCACTTCCGCGCCCACCAGCTGGCGGCGCTGTTTTTCGGAAATGCGCTTCAGATCCTGACCGTTGAACTCCAGATTTTCCGCCATCACGCGACCGGGGTAGTCAATCAGCCCCATAATCGCCAGCGAACTCACTGACTTACCGGAGCCCGACTCTCCTACAATCCCGACCACTTCGCCCTGATTAACGCTGTAGCTGATGCGGTCCACGGCGCGAAACGGTGTGCCTTCGTCGCCAAAGTGCACGGATAATTTATCTACATTTAATAACGCCATCTCGTGCCTCTTACTGCTTCAGTTTGGGATCAAGTGCATCACGCAGACCGTCACCCATCAGGTTAAATGCCAGCACCGTCAGCAGAATCGCCAGACCCGGGAAGGTGACGACCCACCAGGCGCTTTGCGCGAACTGCAACACGTCGGAGAGCATGGTGCCCCACTCCGGTGTTGGCGGCTGCGCACCCATGCCAAGGAAGCCAAGAGCGGCCATATCAAGAATGGCGTTAGAGAAACCGAGCGACGCCTGAACAATCAGCGGCGCAAGGCAGTTTGGGAAGATATTGATAAACATCTGACGCATAGCACCGGCACCCGCCACGCGAGAGGCGGTAACGTAGTCCCGGTTCACTTCCACCAGCACCGCCGCACGGGTCAGACGCACGTAATGCGGTAGCGCAACAAACGTCAGCGCAAGCGCGGCGTTACCAATCGACGGACCAAAGATCGCCACCAGCACCAGCGCCAGCAGCAGGCTTGGCAATGCCAGCATAATGTCGACGACGCGCATGATGATGTTATCAACAATGCCGCCGAAGTAGCCTGCCACCAGGCCGAGTACGATCCCCATGATCAGCGACAGTACGACAACGAGGCAGCCAACCAGCAGCGACAGGCGTGCGCCGTACATCAGGCGCGACAGCACATCGCGGCCCACGTCGTCGGTGCCCAGCAGGTGCGTCAGGCTTCCGCCGTCCTGCCATGCAGGAGGTGCCAGCAGCGCATCGCGGAACTGATCAGCCGGGTTATACGGCGCAAGGAAGTTCGCAAACACCGCAATCAGGATCATGATGGAAACATACACCAGCCCGACGACCGCGCCTTTGTTGCGCTTGAAGTAGTGCCAGAACTCCTGCATCGGCGTCATTGGCACCGGTGCGGTGACCACTTTATTTTGAGTAACTTGTGACATGATGGCCCCTTACTTCTTATGACGAATACGCGGGTTCACCACGCCGTACAGCAAATCGACCAGCAGGTTGACGAGGATAATCATCGTCGCGACCAGCAGTACACCGCCCTGCACAACCGGATAGTCACGGCGTTGCAGCGCATCAATCAGCCAGCGTCCAAGACCCGGCCAGGAGAAGATGGTTTCGGTCAGGATCGCCCCCGCCAGCAGCGTACCGACCTGCAAACCGATAACGGTTACCACCGGCAGCATAGCGTTACGCAGGGCATGAATGATGATGACGCGCATACGGGTCAGGCCTTTAGCGCGGGCAGTACGAATATAATCCTCGCCCAGCACTTCCAGCATGGAGGAACGGGTCATACGCACGATCACCGCCAGAGGGATGGTGCCCAGCACCATTGCAGGCAGGATCATGTGCGCAACCGCATCAATGAAGTTGCCCTCTTCGCCCCAGATCGCCGTATCAATCAGCATAAAGCCGGTTAACGGGTTGGTGTCGTCAAGGAAAACCATGTCGCTGACGCGTCCGGAGACCGGCGTCAGGTTCCACTGCACCGAGACCAGCATGATCAGCATCATGCCCCACCAGAAGATAGGCATGGAGTAGCCGGTCAGTGCCAGGCCAACAGCGGTGTGGTCGAAAATAGAGCCACGCTTAACGGCAGCCAGTACGCCAACGGGGATCCCTACCGCGGTCGCGAAGATCATGGCGCAGATACCGAGTTCCAGCGTCGCTTTAAAGCGCGGTACGAACTCGTCCCACACCGGAAGACGGCTTTTCAGTGAAATCCCTAAATCGCCGTGCAACACACCCCAGATATAGTGGAGATACTGCTGCCACATCGGCTTATCAAGGCCGAGTTCAGCCAGCAGTTGCGCATGACGTTCAGGGGAGATACCACGCTCGCCCGCCATAATCATTACCGGGTCACCCGGGATCATATGGACGAAGGCAAAAGTGAGAAGGGTGATACCGATAAACGTCGGGATAACCAGTCCCAGACGTCGGAGGATGAACTGCAACATAACCCGGATTCTCTCTGATGACGCACGCCCAGTGGCGTGACGTCTGTATTGCTCACAAATGTAAATTCCCTCTCCCTGTGGGAGAGGGTTAGGATGAGGGGATGCATGCACGCCCCTCACCCCTGCCCTCTCCCACAGGGAGAGGGAGAACACCCTACTTATTATTCAACAGATACGTTTTCGAAGTGGTGTTTGCCCAGTGGATCAACCACGTAGCCCTTCACTTCTTTACGCACTGGCTCGTACACGGTGGAGTGAGCAACAATCAGCGCCGGGGCCTGATCGTGCATAACAACCTGCGCTTGCTTGTACAGTTCAATACGTTTGTTGTGATCGTCGGTCGCACGCGCCGGCTGGATCAGGTCTTCAAACGGCTTGTAGCACCAGCGAGAGTAGTTAGAACCGTCTTTCGCTGCCGCACAGCTGAACAGGGTCGCGAAGAAGTTGTCCGGATCCCCGTTGTCGCCGGTCCAGCCCATCATGACCGCCTGGTGTTCGCCCGCTTTGGCGCGCTTCAGGTACTCGCCCCACTCGTAGGTCACAATCTTGGCCTGTACGCCAATCTTCGCCCAGTCAGCCTGAACCATTTCCGCCATACGACGTGCGTTCGGGTTGTAAGGACGCTGTACCGGCATCGCCCACAGCTCGACGGTGAAGCCTTTGTCCTGGCCCGCTTCTTTCAGCAGCGCTTTCGCTTTCTCAGGATCGTAGGTGTAGTCCTTAATGTCGTCGTTATAGCCCCACATGGTTGGTGGGATCAGGTTCTTGGCCGCAACGCCCGCGCCCTGGTAAACGGCTTTGATGATCGCTTCTTTGTTCACCGCGTAAGTCAGCGCCTGGCGCACTTTCACGTCATCGAACGGTTTCTTCTCGGTGTTGAAGGAGAGATAACCCACGTTCAGGCCCGCCTGCTCCAGCAGGTTGATATTTTTGTCCTGCTTCATGCGCGCGATGTCAGCCGGGTTTGGATACGGCATCACCTGACATTCGTTTTTCTGCAATTTTGCGTAACGCACGGATGCGTCAGGCGTGATGGAGAAGACCAGACGGTCGATCTGCGGCTTGGTGCCCCAGTAGCCCGGGAAGGCTTTATACAGAATACGGGAATCTTTCTGGTACTGAAGCAGCTGGAACGGGCCGGTACCGATTGGGTTCAGGTCCACTTTTTCCGGCGTGCCGGCTTTCAGCATGTTGTCCGCGTACTCTTTAGAGAGAATCGAGGCGAAGTCCATCGCCAGGTCAGCCAGGAATGGCGCTTCCGGACGCGTCAGCACAAACTGAACGGTTTTATCGTCCACTTTTTTCACTTCAGCGATCAGGTCTGGCAGACCCATCCCTTCGAAGTATTCATAGCTGCCGCCAGACACTTTATGGTACGGGTTCTGGGCATTTTTCTGACGGTCGAAGGAGAACACAACGTCGTCGGCGTTAAAGTCGCGCGTAGGTTTAAATTCTTTGCTGTCCTGCCACTTCACGCCCTGGCGCAGGTGGAAGGTATAGGTTTTACCGTCTTCGCTGACATCCCACTTTTCAGCCAGGCCAGGAATTACTTCCGTGGTGCCGGTTTTAAATTCAACCAGACGGTTATAGATCGGTACAGAGCTTGCGTCGTAAGTCGTACCAGAGGTAAAGAGCTGTGGGTTAAAGCCTTCCGGAGAGCCTTCAGAACAGTAAACCAGGGTTTTTGCCTGTACGCTTGCTGCAACGGTCATGGCCACCAGGCTCAGACCAAGCTTCAGCATCCCTGACTTCTTCAAGGAAATACTCATTATTGTGCTCCAATGTGATGTTTTGCTTTGTTGTGTTACGCCGCCTGACCTTTATTTATTTTTTACCCGGTCCGGTCGGTGATGCCCGAAGGCGTTAAAAGGGATAGAGAATCCTTTCAGAAGAGCGTTTGAGTTGCAGCGCAGATCCTCCCTGAAATGCCCCTCGTGCCCTACAATCTGTCAACAGAATGTGAAAACGTCAATACAGGTGGCGGGGATTTACGTGGAGTGTGAGAAACCGCAAACAAAGATTAAAAAAACCCTGACCGTGAGTTTTCAGCAGAGAAATTTATGCTACTCGCCATGATGCAGCACAATTATCTTCATATTTCGCAACACTCAGTGATTAAGTTTTATTCAGAATGGGTAAATTTTCTTACAGAATGGTGATTATCTGAGCACTAAATACCGCGAACGTTAAAACGCACAGCGAAAAATGCTGAGGTTATCCATAAGCAACGCGAAAAAAGATCAAACTATATATAAAAAAATACAATGGATTATGTCACAAAACCGCAAGCAGGCAGGGGGAAGCAGGGCTAAGGGGTATTTTGAGGACTCGTGCGGGGTAACGCGTTAATGCAAAAAGGGCTAACCTTGCGGTTAGCCCTTTTTAGAATGTGGTCGGCGAGAGAGGATTCGAACCTCCGACCCACTGGTCCCAAACCAGTTGCGCTACCAAGCTGCGCTACTCGCCGAATGCGGAGCGCATCTTACTGCTGAGGTGCGCCCCCGTCAATCCCTTATTTTCAAAAAGCCATTCAACTGGCGATATTCTCGCCAGACCAGCTACTGCGCGGCTTTTGTGGTGTTATCAGGGAGTTTACACCAGTTGTTGTTTTCGTTAATCCCACCGTTCGGTGAGGTATAGCCGAGACAACCCATAATGGTGTCGTACAGCTCAACGTGACGGCGCGGTACCTTGATCTCTGCCTGCTGTTTCAGATGGGCAAACATTTTGGCTTTGTCCGGGTTTTCCAGGTACTTATCCGACATCCACATGATCATCGGCACGCGGAACTGCTCAGGCGGGGCCAGCTTACGCGGCGTGCCGTGTAAATGCTCTTTCTCGTTGATGGACTCGCCGTGGTCGGCCGCGTAAATCACAATCGCTTTCTTATCGCGAAGCTGGTCGATCACCCGGCTGAGGAAGGTATCCACATACAGAATCGAGTTATCATAGGCATTGATCAGCTCCTGCTTGCTACAGTTCTTGTTAATGCCGACGCACTCAGGCGTCCATTTGGCGAAATCGCGCGTGTAACGCTGATAGTAGCTGTAGTGTGAACCTTTGGTATGCAGAACAATAAGGTGCTTACCCTGCGGATGGTTTTTCAGCGACTGTTCCATCTCAGAGAGCAGCAGCATATCATCAACGTTCTTTCCGCGGTTACGCGGCTCGGCGCCAATCTGCTCGCGGTAGGCGATGTTATCCGCCATGGTGTTGGTGTAGAACCACATCTCACTTTGCATGGCGAACAGATCGGAGCTAAATCCAAGCTGCTTCAGAACAGCAAACACGTTTTGCTCTTTGAGAGTGCGCTGAGGATTATCACTCGCACCGCCCTCACGAACAAACATACAGCGCAACGAAAGCTTCGTGGCGGTATCGCAGGAGTAGCCGCGGTATGCCACCAGGTTCTTTTCCTGCGCCAGTTTCGGGGTGGTATCGCGGTCATAACCGAGAATCCCCATATGATCCCAGCGCGTCGTTTCTCCGATAACGAAGACCACGTAAGTATCATCCAGTCCGTCAGCCGGAGCCTGGTAGGTGAACTTTTTGGTCGGGTTAATCAGCGATTTCACATCGCTGGATTCGTCCGCCTGAGCCCAGGCATAGAGACCTAACGCCGACAGCCAGTTAGACGGCAGATACGAGTTAGCCACCACGCCGCCGTAGCTTGGCATATCTACGCCTGTCGCTTTTTCGATCCGCTTTTGCTGTTTTTCCATCAGGCGAATAGGCGCCCATACCAGCAGACCCGCCAGAAGAACGACGGCGACGTTGCGGATGCGTTGCCCACGGGTACGCAGCTGGCGTAACAGGGTATAGCGACAGGTATTACTCCAGATAAAGAAGAGCGGGATCAGGCAGGTCAAAATCGTCCACATGATGAACCCTTGCCCCACCACCTCTTTCGAGAGGTCGATGTCCGTGGTCATCACCGAGGCCACAATACCGTAGCCAATGACCACATTCATGAATGTCATGTAATAGCTTGCGGCGGCAGAGATAATCACCACCAGCGAGGCCAGAACCTGCCATGTACGTCTGCCAAAAAGCGAGAGCAGACGTAGCAGGAAGAAGGTTGCCAGAATTGAGCCAAACACTTCAATCGCGGCGAAAATCCCGTTTCTTACGGTGAGGTGTTCAAAATAACCTTCCACTCTTCTGAACAGCACCGCGCCATTCAGAAACAAACCGATATAGACAGCCAGCATCAGACACAATCTTTGCTGGGTAAGAGACCTGATATATTTCATGCAAACAACCCTGGGGGAAGGGGTATAAAGACCCGCCGAATCTCATTGAGAAAGCAGACAGAGTAAGTAGGTGCGAGATAAAGCGTTATCAGAAACGTCTACAAGCGCGATAAGTAGACCACAGCGAGGAAGAAAAGTGGCAGCAGAGAATGTGAATCGATGAAAATTTTTACAAAATAACAAGTCCGGAAGTGATATTGCGATAAAAAAAGAGGCCCTGCGCCCCTTTTTATCGAATCATGCATGCGCTTCTTTATAGACCTCGCGTTGCGGCTGACGAATCGTGGTGGACAGCGCCAGTGAAATAATCAGCAAGGCAAATATCACGCAGAATGTCACGTAGAAGCCACCAAACAGCGAGGCAATCAGCGATCCGCAAATACTGCCGATACCGAAGCCGAGATAAATCACACCGTAGTTTTTCGCCAGATTGTTCAGCCCGAAGAACTCGCTCACCAGCGACGGGAAGACGGTAATGGTGCCGCCAAAGTTAAAGGCTACGCAGGCTATCGCCGCAAAGAATGTCGCTTCGTTCAGCGGAGCGAACAGCAACGCTGCCATCCCCACCAGGGAGATCACCTGCCCCAGCGTAATCACGCGGATCCTGGCGATTTTGTCAGACAGGATACCCAGTACCAGACGACCCGAGAGGTTAGCGATGGAGATGACCGTTACCGCGTTCGCCGCCGTCGCCGCGTCCAGTTTCACCATTCCCTGCGCGATATCTTTCGCCACGCCGATGACATACAGACCGCTCATGCAGGCCGTCAGGAACATCACCGCCAGCATCCAGTACTGCGGTTTACGCATGGACTGTGCAAGGGTGAAATCATTCTCCACCACACCGTTAACGGTTTTCACTTCCTGCTGCGGCGCGTCTTTCATCAGCGTTGCGCCGAAGAGGATCATCACCAGCACAATCACGCCCCAGATCATAAAGGTTTTCTCAAGCCCCACCGAGGCCAGCAGATGCGCATCGATGAATTTGAAGCCAAGGCTGCCCAGGCCATATGAACCAATGGCAAACGCGGAGATAAGCCCTTTACGCTCCGGGAACCACTTCACGCAGTTAGACAGCGTCAGCAGGTAACCTGCGCCGTCCGCCAGCCCCACCAGCACCCCGGCGCTCAGCCACAGCATCATCAGGTTGTCGGAATATGCCGTCAGGAAGAAGCCCACGCCCAGCAAGATCCCGGAGGCCATGGTTACACGCTTCACGCCGAAGCGCTCCTGAAGTTTGCCCGCCACGGAAGAGGAAATTGCTAACCCAAGACTCAGCAAGCCGAAGGAGAACGCCACCTGGCTTATCGGCGCGCCGATCTTATCAGACAGGGCGCTGTTAAACAGGCTCCAGGTATAGACCGATCCCAGTGCGAACTGGGTAACGATGGTGCCGAATAGCGTCAGCCAACGCGTGCGGTTATAAGTTGATGTGTTCATGGCAGTGTCCTGCAAGATAAATTAAGGAAATTCGCTGAGGACACGATAAACAAAACCCCATAACGCCAGGGGTAAAACGGCATGAAATGCAGGAGAAACGGAATGAAATGCCTGGAAGCGGGAATGAATGACCTTGCCGGAGAAGAAAAAGCTCAAAGGTGAGCGATCACTATCGCTACAGTCCCTGCCGTTATTGTATTAAATATGTTACGGCAGCGTTTAAAAAAGTGACAACCCTTTAAAATTTGGCGCTCAATCCCAGCGTATATAAATATTCTTCTTCAGTTTGCTGGTTATAGCTGATCTTCGCCCAGGGGTGTAAATCACCATACTGCGTATCGACACGCCACCCCAATGAGTTCACGCTGGCATGCCAGAGTGGATCGGTAAGCGACTGCGTGGTGGTTGTATCCTCAAACGCATTCACTGGTGCGGAGGGAGCGCCATCAGTGCGCCACGCCATTACGGGCCCGGTGGTGAAATGTCCCGCCACGGGAAAATTCCAGCCAACGCTCAGAACGGTTTCCGCATCCGAACCGGAGGGATCGTTCAGGGTAAACCCCGCAGCATTCTGCGTACGGTTAATACGCTCCGCGAGAATATCTTCATAACGAGGTTGGTGATCGGCGTCCCATGTATAGCGTTCCATCGTATTACTTTGAGCATCTGAAACGATATATTCCTGTTGCCACGCAAAAGCGGTGTTACAAAAAAGCAGGCAGACTGAAACACCCACCAGGCCAGAAGCAGCATGGCGACCACTGATTTTTTTTATCATCATCAAAGCGACTCCAGAAAGAGCCGAGTTCGGCGATATATGTCATTGTTCGAAGAGGTATTAGGGCGTATAGCCCTGTATTAACTATTGTCTCTTTAGCAGACACGTCAAGCCGGGCAGATTGAAATTTTTGCGTTTACCGTATCAGGAAGGGAGATGACCTATGCAACGTTGCGGCTGGGTAAGCCAGGATCAGCTTTATATCGATTATCACGACAAGGAATGGGGCGTACCGGAAACCGACGGTAAAAAACTGTTTGAAATGATTTGCCTTGAAGGCCAGCAGGCCGGACTGTCGTGGATCACCGTTCTGAAAAAGCGTGAGAACTATCGCAAAGCCTTCCACCAGTTCGATCCGGCTGCGGTTGCCGCCATGACCGACGACGACGTGGAAAGGCTGGTTCTGGATACCGGTATCATCCGCCATCGCGGTAAAATTCAGGCCATTATTGGTAACGCGCGTGCTTATCTGGCGATGGAGCAAAACGGCGAACCCTTCTCAGCATTCGTCTGGTCGTTTGTGGATAACGAGCCGAAGGTGACGCAGGCCGCCACGCTTGCAGAGATCCCAACGTCGACCCCCGCCTCAGATGCCCTGTCGAAAGCGCTGAAAAAACGCGGCTTTAAGTTTGTGGGCACCACCATCTGTTACTCCTTTATGCAGGCCTGCGGGCTGGTCAATGACCACATTACGGGCTGCTTCTGCCATCCGGAGGGCCACCATGATCCGCAAATGGCAAAGTGAGGACACCGCTCCGCTTTTGAGTCTGTGGCTGGAGAGCACCACCGAGGCGCATCCGTTTATCGACGCAAGTTACTGGCAAGCGAATGAAGCGGTAGTGCGGGATGAATACCTTCCCGCCGCCGAGACCTGGGTCTGGGAAGAAAACGGTACCCTGTGCGGTTTTATCAGCGTCATGCAGTTCCAGTTCGTGGGGGCGTTGTTTATCGCCCCGGCGTTCATCGGAAAGGGGATCGGGCGTGCGCTGCTGAACCACGTTCAGCAGCACTATCCGTATTTAACTCTGGAGGTGTATCAGAAAAACGTGCGGGCGGTGAATTTCTATCATGCTCAGGGTTTTCGCATCGAAGACAGCGCCTGGCAGGATGATACCCAACACCCGACGTGGATCATGAGCTGGCAGGCGGATCAAACGCCGTAAGGGTAAGCGCCGGCCCCTCATATTTCTCCACCCATGCCAGCGCCGTATTCCCCGCGCAGCCATTCCCCAGCTTCGAGCTGGGGAGATCTTTGGTCAGCACGTTTACGGCGCCGTTCTTACAAATACCGCCCTCGTCCAGCGCCAGATCAGGCCATGCGCCCTGATGAATGCAGAAAACGCCAGGGCGGATCCCGTCACTCACCACGGCACCGGCCAGCACCTGCCCGCGCGCGTTCCAGACCCGAACGAGGTCGCCGTGGTTAATCCCCCGCGCCTTTGCGTCATCGCTGTTCAGCGCAATCGGCTCACGACCCGCCACCGCATACTGCTCGCGCAAAGCCGAATAGTTGAGCTGGCTGTGCAGACGATGGGCGGGATGGGCAGACAGCAGCTGAAGCTGCCCCGGCTGCGCATTACCATGCCATTCGTCCGGCTCCAGCCACGCCGGATGTGGCGGACAGTCCGCGTAGCCAAAGCTGGCGATGCGTTCGCTGTAGATCACAATCTTCCCGCTTTCGGTTTTTAACGGATGATTCTCCGGATCGCGACGGAAGTCAGCAAAGCGCACAAACCGCGCATTCTGCTCGCTTTCCGGCATTTCGAAGAGTTGATTCGCCTCCCAGAATTCAGCAAATGGCGGCAGCGTCACGCCCTGCGCAGCCCCGCGCTGGCTGGCAATCTGGTAAAATGTTTCCAGCCATTGCAGATCCGTTTTGCCCTCGGTGAAACGCTCCCGACCGCCCGCTTCCCACATTTCACTCAGGTCGGCAAAGACATCAAAATCATCCCGCGCTTCATCCCGGGGAGCCACGACGCGCTTCATCGGCACCATATGCTGATTACTGTAATCCCCCGTCATGGTGAGATCGTTACGCTCGAACGAGGTCGTGGCGGGCAAAACGATATCGGCATGTTTCGCTGACGCGGTCCAGAAGCACTCCGAGATCACCACCAGTTCCGGTTTCTGCCAGGCGCGGATCAGGCGGTTAGTATCCTGGTGATGGGTGAAGTTGGCCCCACCCGCCCACCAGACAAACTTAATATCCGGGAAATGCCGATCCTGGCCGTTGTGCTGATAAAACCCGCCTGGGTTCTCCAGGGCTTCAACAATGCGTGCCACCGGAATTTTATCTACAGCGTCCACGCCACCCTGCACCGAGCCCTGCATGGAGGCCAGCACCGCCGCTTTTCGCGTCGGGTTGCCGCCGTTAGCAAAGTGATAGGAAAGCCCAAAACCGCCGCCGGGTGTGCCAATCTGCCCGAGCATCGCGGCGAGCGTCACCAGCATCCAG
The DNA here is from genome assembly GCF_053709615.1 of Enterobacter sp. UPMP2061. NCBI lineage: Bacteria > Pseudomonadati > Pseudomonadota > Gammaproteobacteria > Enterobacterales > Enterobacteriaceae > Enterobacter > Enterobacter sp. UPMP2061. Next base: position 283,044 of record NZ_JBSKJP010000005.1, on the reverse strand, counting down.
TGCTTCTGCTCGCCAAACTGCTGGCGCTGCATCCCCCAGCCGGACATGAGCATCGTGACACGGCTATGGAATAACGTCGCCAGTTCGCGGATTTTAACGGCATCAACGCCGCAAATCGCCGCAGCCCACTCTGCGGTTTTGGCGATACCGTCGGTTTGTCCCGTCAGGTAGTCGGCAAATTTATCGAAGCCCGTGGTGCAGCGCGCCAGAAATTCCGTATCGTGCCAGCCGTTCTCCACCAGGGTGTGGGCGATGCCCAGCATCATCGCCACGTCGGTGCCCATATGCGGCGCGATCCACTCGGCGCTGTCGCCGAAGAAATCCAGCGTTTCAGAACGCATCGGATCGATACAGATGATGCGCTTGCCGCTTTTGCGCAGCGCATCAAAGTAGGAAACGCCCTGCTCGTCGGACGCATTCCAGGCAATTTTCAGGGTATTGAGCGGGTTGGCGCTCCAGAGCACCACCACCTCCGCATGCTCCAGCACCAGCGGCCAGCTGGTCTGCTGCTGATAAACCTCATTCCCGCCCACGACATACGGCATGATTGCCTGCGCCGCGCCGGTCGAGTAATCGCCCAGATGGCCGGTGTATCCTCCGGCCAGGCTCATATAGCGTTGCAGCAGGGTTGCGGCCTTATGCAGCACGCCGTTCGAGCGCCAGCCATAGGAGCCGGCAAAAATGGACGACGGGCCATAGCTGTCGCGAATGCGTTTATGCTGGGTATGGATCAGCGCCAGCGCGTCGTCCCAGCTCACGCGTACGAACTCATCCTGCCCACGAATACCCTGCGGCTTATCCGGTGACGCCAGAAAGCCTTTACGCACCATCGGCCAGCGGACGCGGGTTTTACTGTGTACCTGATCGCGAACGACGGTCTGTAAAGAGTTGAGATGGCGCGAAGGCAAAGCCCCGCGAGACGACAGCACAGTGTCGCCATCGGTTTCGACCAGCATCGGCCCCCAGTGGGCGGCGGTCAGAATGGTTTTTGTTGAGGTGCTCAAAGCGTGCGCTCCTGGTTGCGTGCAGGTGTTTCGGCCTTTCATTGAGGCAGTTTATCGTTTGTGACAAATTTCAGAGTTATACACTGAATTTTCTCCGTATCCGGACGTCATAATCCACTGCCACGTCCATCGTGGCAAAGAATAAAAAGGATTAAGGAAATAAGATGAAAAAACGCGTACTCGTTATTGCCGCTCTGGTGAGCGGCGCACTGGCTGTTTCTGGCTGCACAACCAACCCTTACACCGGTGAACGCGAAGCGGGCAAATCCGGCATTGGCGCGGGTATTGGTTCCCTGGTGGGCGCTGGCGTTGGCGCACTCTCCTCCTCCAAGAAAGATCGCGGCAAAGGTGCGCTGATTGGCGCAGCGGCAGGCGCAGCCCTGGGCGGCGGCGTGGGTTATTACATGGACGTGCAGGAAGCAAAACTGCGTGACAAAATGAAAGGTACGGGCGTGAGCGTGACGCGCAGCGGTGACAACATCATCCTGAACATGCCAAACAACGTGACCTTTGACAGCAGCAGCGCGACGCTGAAACCCGCAGGCGCAAACACCCTGACCGGCGTGGCCGCAGTGCTGAAAGAGTACAATAAAACTGCCGTGAACGTGATTGGCTACACCGACAGCACCGGCAGCCAGGATCTGAACATGCGTCTGTCCCAGCAGCGCGCCGATTCCGTGGCCAGCTCGCTGATCGCCCAGGGCGTAGAAGCGAACCGCATCCGCACCAGCGGCATGGGTCCGGCTAACCCGATCGCCAGCAACAGCACGGCGGAAGGCAAAGCGCAGAACCGCCGCGTTGAGATTACGTTAAGCCCGGTGCAGTAGGTAAAAGCAAAACGGCAACCCCGTTGCCGTTATTAGTGTTTGCGCCCTCTCCCGTGGGAGAGGGTTGGGGTGAGGGCATCAGACCGCAACCTCCGGTAAGCGCAGCGCCACCCGGCAAATAGCTTGATTCGCCAGATTTTCCCGCTAAGGTATTCTCACTAAATTCAGGGAAATCAGCGATGATCAAACCAACCCGGGCCACCATCAGCGACGTGGCGAAAGCCGCCAAAACCGGTAAAACCAGCATTTCACGCTACCTCAACGGCGAGAAACACCTGCTTTCCGATGCGCTGCTGGCGCGAATCGAACAGGCCATTGCCGATCTCGACTACCGTCCCAGCCTGATGGCGCGCGGCCTCAAGCGGGGCCGCACCCGTCTGATTGGCCTCATCATCGCCGATATCACCAACCCCTATTCCGTTAACGTCCTCAGCGGCATCGAAGCGGCGTGCCGTGAAAAAGGCTTTACCCCGCTGGTCTGTAACACCAATAACGAGGTTGATCAGGAGCTGCATTACCTCGATCTGCTGCGCAGCTATCAGGTGGAAGGGATTGTGGTGAATGCCGTCGGGATGCGAGAAGAGGGGCTAAATCGTCTGCAACAATCGTCTCTGCCAATGGTGCTTATTGACCGAAAAATCCCGGAATTTGCCTGCGATGTGGTCGGGCTGGATAACACCCAGGCGGCCACCACCGCCACTGAGCACCTGATTGAACAGGGCTTCGAAGCCATTTTATTCCTGAGCGAACCGCTGGGCATGGTTAACACCCGCCGCGACCGCCTGGCTGCATTTCGTGCCACGCTGGCGCGATATCCCGGCATGATCGCCGAGAATGCCGAAATCCCCCTGCATGAAGCCGGGCAGCTGGATAATACCCTGCGCCAGTTCCATACCCGCCATCGGGGTATGCGCAAGGCGGTGATCTCCGCGAACGGGGCGCTGACGCTTCAGGTTGCCCGCTCGCTTAAACGCATTGGCCTGCACTGGGGCAGCGACATCGGCTTACTCGGCTTTGATGAACTGGAGTGGGCAGAACTTGCTGGCGTAGGCATCACCACCCTCAAACAACCCACCTGGCAGATCGGCTATGCCGCGGTTGAACAAGTGGTTCGCCGCATTGAAGGCACCCGCGACGCCGTACGCGAGCAGGTGTTTTCCGGCGAACTGATCGTTCGCGGCTCTACTGCCCGTTAATTTCCCCTTCGTGACAGCGATCATAAATTCAGCATCCCGATCTTTTCTTTGGAACCGGTTCCATCTAGCGTAATACTATCGATTACGCTCTGGAGTCAGGAAATGAGCAGGAAAATTATGGTGGTCACCGCCGCGTATGGTGCGGATCAGGTGCGACAGGCAGGCGGTCAACGGGCAATGCTTCCCGTTATTGCCGGCGCAGGAGCTGATGGCGTTGAAATCCGCCGCGAGCTCTTCAGCAACGACGAGTTAATGGCCCTACCTGCGCTCGGCGAGTCCATTGAACTGCTGGGTTTACTGGCGTGCTACTCCGCCCCGGCCCCCCTGTTTATGCCCGATGGCACCCTCAACCCGGATCTCCCGCGCTACCTTAGCGAAGCCAGCACCCTGAACGCGCTGTGGCTTAAAGTCTCGCTGGGTCATTTCAGCGACAAACAGCCCCTTGAAGCCCTGCGCACACTGCTGGATGAAAGCGGCATGACGCTGGTGGTGGAAAACGACCAGACCGACTGCGGGCAGCTCGCGCCGATGCAGCGTTTCAAAGCCGCCTGCCGGGTAATGGCGCTGCCGGTCACGCTGACGTTCGATATGGGCAACTGGCTGTGGGTTGGCGACTCCCCGGAAGAGGCTGCACGTCAGCTGGCTCCCGCCGTGAGCTATATTCATGTTAAGGCCGCGGTCCCACATAAGGCGCAGTTCCGCGCCGTCGCGCCGGATCAGGCCGATTCTCGCTGGCGGGATCTGCTTAATCAGCTCCCTGCCGATGCGCCACGCGGTATCGAATTTCCGCTGGAAGGGACGGATCTCACCGCCGTCACCCGCCATTACGTCAACCTGCTGCGCGAGGAGTAAACCATGCACAAGACGCTGGATGTCATCACCATTGGCGAGGCCATGGCGATGTTTGTCGCCACCGAAACGGGCGAGCTGAGCGCAGTGGAGCACTTCATTAAACGCGTGGCAGGTGCCGAGCTGAATGTTGCTACCGGCCTTGCGCGTCTGGGGCTGAATGTCGGCTGGGTAAGCCGCGTGGGAAATGACAGCTTTGGCCATTTTGTTCTCGACTCGCTGAAAAAAGAGGGTATTGATGCCGCAGGCGTGACCCTCGACGGACGCTTTGCGACGGGCTTTCAGCTGAAATCTAAAGTTGAAAATGGAACCGATCCCATCGTGGAGTATTTCCGCAAAGGCTCAGCGGCAAGCCATCTCTCCGTGGATGATTATCACGCCGCGTATTTCTCCTCCGCGCGCCACCTGCACCTGAGCGGCGTGGCGGCGGCGCTCTCGGCCAGCTCGTACGATTTACTGGATCACGCGGCTTCGGCAATGAAAGCGCAGGGCAAAACCATCTCCTTTGATCCGAACCTGCGCCCGGTGCTGTGGAAAAGCGAAGCGGAGATGGCTGAGAAACTCAACCGACTGGCATTTAAGGCGGACTGGGTTCTGCCGGGCATAAAAGAGGGAATGATCCTCACTGGCGAAAGCACGCCCGAAGGCATTGCTGATTTTTACCTCAACAGAGGGGTAAAAGCCGTGGTGCTGAAAACCGGTGCCGACGGCGCATGGTTCAAAACTGCCGACGGTGAGCAAGGCGCTGTCGCTGCGGTAAAAGTCGACAACGTGGTCGATACCGTGGGCGCGGGCGATGGGTTTGCCGTCGGGGTCATCAGCGCTCTGCTGGAGGGCAAACCGCTGTCGCAGGCCGTGGCGCGAGGCAACAAAATTGGTTCGCTGGCGATTCAGGTGCAGGGCGACAGCGAAGGATTACCAACACGAGCAGATCTCGGCGTCTAAATTCCCTCTCCCTGTGGGAGAGGGCCAGGGTGAGGGCAGCAATCCGCACCAGATAATTAAGCCACCGTGTACCCTACAGACAACGGCGGCAACAACCTCAACAACAGAGGCAAGCCTATGAACAGTTCGACCAATGCAGTAAAACGCTGGTGGTACATCATGCCAATCGTGTTTATCACGTACAGCCTGGCGTACCTGGATCGTGCCAACTTCAGTTTCGCATCCGCCGCCGGGATCAACGAAGACCTCGGGATCACCAAAGGGGTCTCCTCCCTGCTGGGTGCCCTCTTCTTCCTGGGTTATTTCTTCTTCCAGATCCCCGGCGCGATTTACGCTGAACGCCGCAGCGTGCGAAAGCTCATTTTCATCTGCCTGATCTTGTGGGGTGCCTGTGCGTCGCTTACTGGCGTGGTGAATAACATACCTGCTCTGGCGGCCATTCGCTTTATTCTCGGCGTGGTTGAGGCGGCCGTCATGCCAGCAATGCTGATTTACATCAGCAACTGGTTCACAAAATCTGAGCGTTCACGTGCTAATACGTTCCTGATACTCGGTAACCCGGTCACCGTGCTGTGGATGTCGGTAGTTTCCGGCTATCTGATCCAGTCCTTCGGCTGGCGCGAGATGTTCATCATCGAAGGGGTTCCCGCGATTATCTGGGCCTTCTGCTGGTGGGTGCTGGTGAAAGATAAGCCAGCCCAGGCGAAATGGCTTTCTGAGGACGAAAAAGCCGCACTCCAGGCGCAGCTGGATAAAGAGCAGCAGGGGCTGAAAGCGGTGCGTAACTACGGCGAAGCCTTCCGCTCCCGGAACGTTATTCTGCTGTGCGCACAGTATTTTACCTGGAGTATTGGCGTGTACGGCTTTGTGCTGTGGCTGCCGTCGATTATCCGCAGCGGCGGTGAAAACCTTGGCATGGTGGAAGTGGGCTGGCTGTCATCGGTGCCTTACCTGGCTGCGACCATCGCGATGATTATCGTCTCCTGGGCATCGGACAAGCTGCAAAACCGTAAGCTGTTCGTCTGGCCGCTGCTGCTGATCGCTGCTTTTGCCTTCATTGGCTCCTGGGCCGTAGGCGCAAACCACTTCTGGGTCTCGTACACTCTGCTGGTGATTGCGGGTGCGGCCATGTATGCCCCGTATGGTCCGTTCTTTGCCATCATCCCGGAAATGCTGCCGCGTAACGTCGCAGGGGGCGCGATGGCGTTGATCAACAGTATGGGCGCGCTGGGTTCGTTCTTTGGCTCGTGGTTTGTGGGCTATCTGAACGGCGCCACCGGCAGCCCGTCGGCCTCTTACATCTTTATGGGGGTGGCGCTTTTTGCCTCGGTATGGCTTACTCTGATCGTTAAGCCTGCTAATAATCAACAGCTACCCGTCGGCGCACGCCACGCCTGAATCCTTTTAAAATCAACGGAGATTAGCATGAAGCCGTCCGTCATTTTGTACAAAGCACTGCCTGAAGATCTGCAAAAACGCCTGGAAGAACACTTTACCGTTACCCGGGTCAAGAACCTCAGCCCGGAAACCGTGGCGCAGCACGCCGACGCGTTTGCCAGCGCCGAGGGTCTGCTGGGTTCGAGCGAAAAGGTGGATGCAGCGCTGCTGGTGAAAATGCCGAAGCTTCGTGCTACCTCAACCGTTTCGGTGGGATACGACAATTTCGACGTGGATGCGCTAAACGCACGCAACATCCTGCTGATGCACACGCCGCATGCCCTGACGGAAACCGTCGCCGACACGCTGATGGCGCTGGTGCTCAGCACCGCCCGTCGCGTGGTGGAAGTGGCCGAGCGCGTGAAAGCGGGCGAATGGACGAAAAGCATTGGCCCGGACTGGTTCGGCGTGGACGTTCATGGCAAAACGCTGGGGATTGTTGGGATGGGCCGCATCGGTCTGGCACTGGCACAGCGCGCGCATTTCGGCTTCAGCATGCCCATTCTGTATAACGCACGCCGTCACCACACTGAAGCTGAAGAACGTTTCAATGCCCGCTACTGCGAGCTTGATACGCTGTTGCGGGAAGCCGACTTTGTCTGCCTGATCCTGCCGCTGACGGATGAAACGCGTCATCTCATCGGCAAAGCGGCGTTTGAAAAGATGAAGAAATCGGCCATTTTCATCAACGCGGGTCGTGGTCCGGTGGTCGATGAGAAGGCGCTGATTGAGGCACTGCAAAACGGTGAGATCCACGCCGCCGGTCTGGACGTGTTTGAACAGGAGCCGCTGCCGGTGGATTCTCCGCTACTGACCATGCCGAACGTCGTCGCCCTGCCTCACATCGGCTCTGCCACTCATGAAACACGCTACAATATGGCGGCGACCGCCGTGGATAACCTGATTGCCGCGCTCGGCGGTAAAGTGGATAAGAACTGCGTTAACCCACAGATACAACAGTAGAAACGAAAAAACCCGCCAGAAGGCGGGTTTTTGAATTTTGTGCTACTGGGTTGGAAGCTTACAGGCTTACAACGTTACCAGCTGCTGGGCCTTTAGCGCCGCTTTCGATGGTGAAGGAAACTTTCTGACCTTCATCCAGAGATTTGTAGCCATCGTTCTGGATAGCAGAGAAGTGTACGAACACGTCTTTAGAGCCATCGTCAGGAGTGATGAAGCCGAAACCTTTATCAGCGTTGAACCATTTTACCAGACCAGTCATTTTAGCAGACATAGAAATTACCTTATTAACAAATATATTGTGCCTTCCGGCTTGATGGATTGCGTTACAGATTTTTAAGCGATGAAGGAAGGGTCACTACGAAGGGTATCTATGGATAACAATCTGGACTGCTTTACTAAACTGCTTTAGGTCTGTGTAACAAACCGACGAACATAGTTATACCGATGTGGTAGATGAATGACAAGCGTTATTTTCATCAAGCATAAAAAAAACCCCGCCGAAGCGGGGGTTTTTCTTATTCCGTAGCAGCGACCGCTGCGCTCCAGGCCTGGCTAAAGGCCTGATGCTGGGACGCGAGCGGCCCGATCAGCGCGTTGTACTGGCTCGCCTGCTGGGAGGTCGGGAACTGGATACCGTTAGAGACGAAGCTCACCTGCGTACCTTGTTCACTGATAAAGTCACCCACCTGAACCAGCTGCTGAGTAAAGACCTGCGCCGCCGGGATCAGCGGTTGCAAGGCGTTTGACGGCTTGGTCACGACTTTCTCATACACCTGGTCATAGACCGGTTTGAGATCCTCGCCCTGCTTCAACGCGGAACGCGACGCATCAGCCTGCATTTTGGCATTTTGCAGCTGCTGGCTCAGTACCCCAAGCGCGCCATTTGACTGGCGCAGCGGTTCGCGCTGGGTCATATAATCCTGTGGAACGCGGATGGCATTCACGCTATCCACTACCGGGCGAATACCGGAATCCATCGCCTGGCTTACCTGCTGTGAATAGCCATACAGAATGGCGTAATCCGACACGAATGGACCAAACTGTTTTTTCTGATCCGCAGTCAGCGTTGGTAAACGCTCGCCGCTACGCATCACTGTATTCTGTAGAAAATCGATAAACGCTTTGCGCTGATCGCCTTCTTTATCGAAACACCCACTCAGGCTAACAACCATCAACAACGCCGCAATAGGCGCAAACCAGCGAGAGCAGGACTTTCCTGTCGCCATTTTATTACTCCTTTCACCCAAAAAGCGCACACCGGCACACGCGTGCCCAACGCTGACAAGGATAGTCCAGGTCAGCCTTGCAAGATAGAGTTTTCATGCAAAACGGGTATTCCCGTTTTTGTACTGACTATTTACAAAAAAATACCTGTGCATCCCTACATATGACTAATCAGGTAATTAGCATAACTATCCATATAGCTGAAACGCGTAAAGCGATCGTTATCGCACAATTAATCACAGCCGTGACGATCCTGTGTCTGGTTTAGGGACTATTCTTAACAGGCTCTCTGATGTTCATGATCCCGATGTGTGATTTATGAGGAGTTCTCAATGGAATTAAAAGATCCTGAGTTTGAGCTGCTGAGCAGCCTGGAACAGATTATTTTTAAAGATGTACCGCCGACGGTTACCCTGAATCAAAAGTCCAATCCTTTTAGTGAATTTGAGCGTTTACGTAAAGGATCGGGCCTGAAAACAGATGAATTCGCAAGAGCGATGGGTGTCAGCGTAGCGATGGTGCTGGAGTGGGAGTCAAAACGTGAAAAACCTACCCCAGCCGAGCTAAAGCTGATGCGCCTGATCCAGGCAAACCCTGACCTTCGCAAGCAGTTAGCCTGATAAAGTTTGTTTGCCCCCGCCCTTGCGGGGGCTTGTGTTTACAGGCTTTCACATCGCCATCCCGTCTCTTCCCATACCAGTTCATGCGTCAGCTTCAGCCCTGCCAGAAAGGCTTCATCGTGCGACACCACCAGCAGCGCGCCGGGGTAATCGGCTAAGGCCGCTTCTATGGCCTGAACAGAGGCCAGATCAAGATGGTTGGTCGGCTCATCCAGAAGCAACAGCTGCGTTGCCGCTTCACGCCACAATACGCAGGCCAGCGCGGCCTTCAGGCGCTCGCCGCCACTCAGTTCGGCCAGTGGTAGTGTCACTTTCTCTGCGCCCAACTGAAGCTGCGCTAAACGGGTACGCAGCGCCCCCTCTTCGAGCGGCGTATTGCCCAGGCTAAGGTGTGTCATCACCGACTGCGACAGATCCAGCCGGGAAAGATGCTGATCGAGATAAGCACACCTGACGGAGACCTTACAGGTTCCCGTGGCAGGGGCGGTTTCGCCCAACATCACTTTCAACAGCGTGGATTTTCCACAGCCGTTCGGCCCGCGTAGCGCCACGCGCATCGGGCCATCCATTCGCCAGTTTATCGGGGAGACAGGCACATGCGGAAGCACCAGTTCTTCCAGCACCAGCACCTGTTTTCCTTCCGGGATTTCACTGCCCGGCAGGGTAAACATCACCGCGTTATCCTCTTCAACCCGCTCGCGTGCCTGGTTGACCGCAGCGTTCAGAGCATGATTTTGATCGCTATGCTGTTTTTTCCAGGAACCAATACGCTCTTTCGCCGCCCCTTTGTATTTGACCCGTTCAAACGAGGCGATGTTAAGGCTGTCGACCGTGCGAAGCGTTTTGGCTGAACGCCGCAGGCTGTCGTCATGCTCTTTATGCATACGGGCGCGGGTACGCTTGCGTTCGGTGGCAGCATGCTCCAGCGCGGCGCGGGCAGCCAGCTGCTCAGCATCACGCTGGGTTCGATAGTCAGCATAATTCCCACCGTAGCTGCGCAAGCCCAACGCGCTCAGTTCAAGGATTCGCGGCACCTGGGCCAGCAACTCACGGTCGTGAGAGGCCACCAGCACCCCGCCCTGATACCGGGATAGCTGCTCGTAGAACCACACGCGGCCTTGCCTGTCGAGGTGGTTGGTCGGTTCGTCCAGCAGCAGGTAGTCAGCATCCGCGGTGAATGCGCTGCACAGCAAGGCACGAATGCGCTCACCGCCACTCAGCTCTGCCACGCGTTTATTCGGGTCAAAAGGGGGAAGTTTTGCAGTGATAAAAGCCTGGCTCAGCCGTTCAGCCAGATCCCAGTAACCATCGAGCGTGTCGAGATCGTCGGGTTCATAATGACCGCTGTCGATGCGCGTGCGCGCCGCAAAGATCGCGTCGTAACCAAGCAGTCCGGCAAGCGTCGTATCCGCAGAAATATCCTGCTGCTGCGCCACATAGACGTGTGTACCAAAGCGCTCAATATGACCGCTGGCGGGTTCATCAACCCCTGCCAGCAGCCGCAGAAGACGTGTTTTACCGCTGCCGTTGCGGCCAACCAGCGCGCACACTGACGCATCCAGAGAAAGATTCAGCGGACCAAAAAGGATATCGCCCGTCGCAAACTGACAGGTGACCTGATGCAAAATAAAAGAGGGGGACTGCGCAAAATGAGCCATAAGCACTCCTGAATGAAATCAAAACATCCCCTGCCGACGCGGTGCGTTGAGCAAGGATCGAAATTCATCAGTCGTGTTTGTTCATTTTTGGGGGGCGCTCCTGAGGGCGAAATTTAACGGGAACAAGAATAACGGCAATGCGCCGCCCATTTCAAGGTTAAATTTTCACCAGGCTAATGCCCGAGCGTAAAAAACCCGCCGAAGCGGGTCTCTCAATCAGATAAACGCAAACGCATCGCCAAACAGACGATCTTCCCGCGCGTCACGCTCGTTGCAGAACAGGTCGCGGGCAATTTTTGCCATTTCAAAGCGACCGGCAATATAGATATCGTGCCCGGCCAGCGTCCCATGATCCTGCAATACCGCAGTCAGCACCGTACCGCTGCGCCCGCGCCAGCCCTCTTCAGGCTGCTCGACAACCGGCTCGATGCGCAGGTTTGGATGATTTACGCTCAGCGCTTCCAGCTCAGACAGATCGTAAAGATGCTTCTCTTCACGGCCGCCCCAGTAGATGGTGATATCGCGATTCGGGTTGCGCGCCAGCGCGGTCAGCAGAATAGAGCGGACATAAGAGAAGCCCGTGCCACCGGCAATCAGGATCAGCGGACGGTCTTCGTCTTCACGCAGCCAGGCCTCGCCATGAGGAATATCGACCACGATTTCACGCTCTTTCAGGATGCGGTCCATCACGGCCATCGCGTACAGGTTAAGCTCAGACGCACCAATATGCAGCTCAATAAATTCCTTCTCTGCTGGCGTTGAGGCCATAGAGAAAGGACGCTTATCACGCTCATCCATCACGACCATCAGGTACTGACCGGCACGGAATGAGAATGCCGCTTCAGGAACCAAACGGACGCGATATACGGTGTCGGTAATAGCATCTACCGACGTCACTTTACAGCTTAAGGTTGTCATTCGCTCTCTCTGTCGGGAAGTCTATAGGGCTAAACGGTCTTATTCTGCCTTACCGTTATTCATTATGGCCAGCTCGTCCCAGATCGCGTCAATTCGCGCGGTCACGGCAGGATCTTTTTCGATCGGGCGACCCCATTCACGGTCGGTTTCGCCAGGCCATTTGTTCGTGGCATCCAGTCCCATTTTTGAGCCAAGTCCGGAAACCGGCGAGGCAAAGTCCAGGTAATCAATCGGCGTGTTTTCCACTAACACCGTATCACGCGCCGGATCCATACGCGTGGTGATGGCCCAGATGACGTCATTCCAGTCGCGGGCATTGACGTCATCATCGCAGACAATCACAAACTTGGTATACATAAACTGGCGCAGGAAAGACCATACGCCCATCATCACGCGCTTAGCGTGACCGGCATACTGCTTCTTCATCGTCACCACCGCCAGGCGATACGAACACCCTTCCGGCGGCAGATAAAAATCAACGATTTCCGGGAACTGCTTTTGCAGGATCGGCACAAACACTTCGTTCAGCGCCACGCCAAGCACCGCCGGTTCGTCGGGTGGACGGCCGGTATAGGTGGAGTGATAGATGGCATCTTCACGCTGGGTAATGTGCGTGACGGTGAACACCGGGAAGTTATCCACTTCGTTGTAATAGCCGGTGTGGTCGCCGTACGGCCCTTCGGGCGCCAGCTCGCCCTGTTCAATGTAACCTTCCAGCACAATCTCTGCGCTGGCCGGTACTTCCAGGTCATTGGAGATGCACTTCACCACTTCGGTTTTGGTGCCGCGCAGCAGCCCTGCAAAGGCATATTCAGACAGCGTATCAGGAACAGGCGTCACCGCGCCCAGAATGGTTGCCGGATCGGCACCCAGCGCGACGGAAACCGGGAAGCGTTCGCCCGGATGGGCCGCGCACCACTCCTGGAAATCCAGCGCCCCGCCGCGATGGGACAACCAGCGCATGATGAGCTTGTTTTTGCCAATCAGCTGCTGGCGGTAAATGCCGAGGTTTTGACGCTCTTTATGCGGCCCACGCGTCACGGTGAGGCCCCAGGTGATCAGCGGTGCGGCATCGTCAGGCCAGCACTGCATGATGGGAATTTTGGTCAGATCCACCGCATCGCCTTCCAGCACTTTTTGCTGGCACGGCGCACCGCGCAGGCGTTTGGTGGGCATGTTCAGCACCTGCTTAAACTGCGGCAGCTTGTCGAACAGGTCGCGGAACCCTTTTGGCGGCTCCGGCTCTTTAAGAAAGGCCAGCAGTTTGCCCACTTCACGTAACGCCGTGACATCTTCCTGTCCCATCCCCAGCGCCACGCGGCGAGGTGTGCCAAACAGGTTGCACAGCACCGGCATGGCGTAGCCTTTTGGGTTTTCAAACAGCAACGCCGGGCCGCCCGCGCGCAAGGTGCGGTCAGCGATTTCTGTCATTTCCAGATACGGATCAACAGGAAGCGTAATGCGTTTGAGTTCGCCCTGCTTTTCCAGCAGCGCCAGGAAGTCGCGTAGATCGTGGTATTTCATGCAGTTAATCATGGCCTCTCTGTAAGCGCTTCATTATACGGCGTAAGACCGCGTGATGCTGTAATTTTGTTAAATTAGCGTGAACTTCCACGACTTACTCTCTTTTTCGCCATTATAATCACCTTAGCGATCCCGCCAGGGTTTTGGTATGCTTGCGCCCCGAACAATGGGAAGAGTGATTATGCAGGCCTGGTATTTACTGTATTGCAAACGCGGGCAACTTCAGCGCGCGCAGGAACATCTTGAACGTCAGTCTGTTAACTGCCTGACACCCGTGATCACGCTTGAAAAAATGCAGCGTGGAAGACGCACGACCGTCAGTGAGCCTCTGTTCCCGAACTATCTGTTCGTCGAGTTCGACCCCGAAGTGATCCACACCACGACGATCAGCGCCACGCGCGGCGTCAGCCATTTTGTGCGTTTTGGCGCCCATCCGGCAAGAGTACCGTCATCGGTTATTCATCAGCTTTCTGTCTACCAGCAGCCTGAAGATATTACCGATCCGGAAACCCCTTATGCCGGCGACAGCGTGGTGATCACCGAAGGCGCCTTTGAAGGGTTACAGGCCATCTTCGCTGAGCCGGACGGTGAAGCGCGCTCCATGCTGCTGCTCAACCTGCTGAACAAAGAGGTGTTGCAGAGCGTTAAAAACACCGATTTCCGCAAAGTTTAGAACTGCACGCCGAACAGACGACGCACGTTATCATCGGTTTGTGCTGCCAGCCACTGGGCATCTTCTCCGCGCCAGTGCGCCACTCGCTCAGCAATATGCCCCAGGTAGGCCGGTTCATTACGTCGTGATGGCGGTTTGGGCTGCATATCCCGGGGCAACAGATACGGCGCATCCGTTTCCAGCAGCAAACGATCGGCCGGGATAACGGGTAACAGCTCACGCAGTTCCAGCCCACGACGCTCATCGCAGACCCAGCCCGTGATACCCAAATACAGCCCGCGGTTCAGGCAATCCAGCGCTTCCTGACGGGAGCCCGTAAAGCAGTGCAACACCGCGCCCGGCAGTTTCTCCAGCCAGGGTTCCAGTAGCGCCATAAAACGTTCATGCGCATCGCGACAGTGCATAAACACCGGCATCTCCAGCTCTGCTGCCAGCGCGAGCTGGGCGGTAAATGCCTTCTCCTGCTCTTCAGGCGTCGAGAAGTTACGGTTGAAATCAAGCCCGCATTCGCCAATGGCAACCACTTCTGGCGTTTGTGCCAGACGATGAAGCGCCTCAGCGCTTTCATGCGTCCACTGGCTGCTGTCATGAGGATGCACGCCTGCGGTGGACCAGCAGTGTTGATAGCGTTGCGCCAGCTGCCGTGCCTGCTCACTCTCATGCAGATTCGTTCCCGTCAGTAGCAGCCCACCCACGCCGGCGGCAAAGGCGCGCGCCACCACCTCATCGTGGTCTTTCGCAAACTGGGCGCTGGTGAGGTTAAGCCCGATATCAAACATACGTATCCCCATATGACAACCGCCCTGACGGGCGGTTGGTTTTATTCTTTAGTGGTCTCTTCAGACGGCTCGTCTTCTTCGTCCCGGGTACGCCCCTTTCCGACGTAGAAACGAGCGAAGAACACGCCGACTTCAAACAGGCAGTACATAGGTATCGCCAGTAAGGTTTGCGAGAAGACGTCCGGTGGCGTTAACAGCATACCTACGACAAATGCCCCCACCAGGATGTACGGGCGCTTCTTACGCAGATCGTCAGGCGTGGTCACCCCCACCCAGCAGAGCAGGACAATTGCTACGGGCACCTCGAAGGCGACACCAAAGGCCATAAACAGCGCCATCACGAAGCTGAGGTAGCTGGCGATGTCCGTCGACACCTGTACCCCTTCCGGCGCGGTATGCGTCAGGAAGCCGAAGGCCAGCGGGAAGACAACGAAGTAGGCGAACGCCATGCCGATATAAAACAGCAGCGAACTGGACACCAGCAGCGGAATAACCAGCTTGCGTTCATGCTTGTACAGCGCGGGCGCCACAAATGCCCAGACCTGATACAGAATGACCGGCGCAGAGGCAATCAACGACACCCAGAAGGTCAGTTTGATCGGGGTAAAGAACGGTGAAGCAACGTCTGTTGCAATCATCGTCGCGCCCAGAGGCATCTGTTTAATCAGCGGCGCGGAAACCACCTGATAGATATCGTTGGCAAAATAGACCAGACATAAAAAAATGAGGAAAACCGCAATAATGCAGTTTAACAGGCGCTTACGCAGCTCAATGAGGTGCGTAATAAGCGGTTGAGTATCATCTACTGCCATGTTTACGCTTTATCACTCGACGAGGGGGATGATTCGGAAACGGGCGCGGCGGGTTTTACCTCAGCCGTTCTGACCACGGGCTCTTCCGGCGGCACCTGCTTTTTCACTTCGGGCTCCTGCGGCGATTGCTCTGGCGAAGCAGCCTGATGCTCCGCGCTGGAAGGCGTTACACCCTCGCGCTGCTCTTCGCTACCCTTCACCACCGGATTGTGGATGGTGTTTGCTTCATCGCTCGCCTTCTCAGGATCGTTAATACTGTAAGAACGCTTCATGGATTCAGCCGCTTCGCGCAACTCATCCATTGATGCTTTCAGCTCCGGCGTCAGGTTGTCCATACTCGCCTTTTCAACCTTTTTCAGGCTGTCCTGAAATTCCTGAAGCTTCAGCTCCTGCGCCAGTTCGTTCTGCACGGTAGTTGCCAGCGAGCGAAGCGCCCGCACCCAGCCCACGACGGTTTTCACCGCAACGGGTAAACGCTGCGGCCCCAACACAATCAGACCAATCACAAAGACCAGCAGTAACTCACCAAAACCAATGTCGAACACGAATTACACCTGCTCTTTATCGTGACGTTTAGCCTCTTCCTTTTTGGCTTCGTCCTGCTTATCGGCGATGGATTTAGCGGTAAAATCAGCATCCTGACTGGTTTTTTCCTGCTTATTCTCATCATCGCTCATGGCTTTCTTGAAGCCTTTGATTGACGCGCCCAGGTCGGAACCAATCGATCCGAGTTTTTTCGTGCCAAACAGCAGCACAACGATGACGGCAATGATCACTAACTGCCAGATACTGATACCACCCATGCGTGTTCCCCAGTGATAGATGATTAATTAGTCAGATCGCATTATACGTATGCAATCTCTCGATAGCGACGCTAATTCAGCGCGTTTTTCGCCAGCCAGCAAGCCAGACAACCACACCGGCAGCCATAATCCAGGCTGGCATCATTTCCCAGTCCGGACGATTGATCAACAGCAACGTGCCGCTTATCAGCAGCGTCGCGCCAATTCCGAAGAGATAGCGGGACTGCCCCTGACGCACGCGACTGGATTGAAGCTCGTGCGCGATTTTATCCATGCTGTGCTGAAGGTTCTTGCTCTGACGCAAACTGTCGTAAACCAGTTCAGGAATTTCAGGCATTTTTTCAATCCAGAACGGGCCTTTCTCTTTAAGCGAGCGAACCAGGGCTGGAATACCGACCTGATCCTTAATCCAGGATTCGAGGAACGGTTTCGCGGTTTTCCACAAGTCTAACTGAGGATAGAGCTGGCGGCCTACGCCCTCAACGTAAAGTAATGTTTTCTGAAGTAAAACTAATTGTGGCTGCACTTCCATATTGAAACGGCGTGCGGTGTTGAACAGGTTGAGCAGGACGTGTCCGAAAGAGATCTCCGAGAGCGGCTTTTCAAAAATCGGCTCACAGACGGTGCGGATCGCAAATTCAAACTCTTCCACGTTGGTATCTGGCGGAACCCAGCCTGAATCCACGTGCAGCTCGGCCACCTTACGGTAGTCGCGATTGAAGAAAGCGATAAAGTTCTCGGCGAGATAACGCTTATCCTCTTTATTCAGCGAGCCGACAATACCGCAGTCGATGCCGATGTATTTCGGATCTTCCGGGTGCTCATAGCTGACGAAGATGTTGCCCGGATGCATGTCTGCATGGAAGAAGCTGTCGCGGAAAACCTGAGTAAAGAAGACCTGCACGCCACGCTCGGCCAGCAGCTTCATGTTGGTGCCCTGTTTTTCCAGCGCCGCCACGTCCGAGACCGGAATACCGTAGATACGTTCCATCACCATCATGTTCTGACTGCAATAGTCAGAATAGACTTCAGGAACATACAGCATCGGGCTGTCTTCAAAGTTTCGACGCAGCTGAATGGCGTTCGCCGATTCACGCAGCAGGTTAAGCTCGTCAATCAGCGTTTTTTCGTATTCCCGAACCACTTCCAGCGGACGCAGACGGCGACCATCCGGCAACAGACGCGGCACCCAGCGAGCCAGGCGATAAATCAGCTTCATGTCTGCTTTGATAACCGGCAGGATATCCGGACGAATCACTTTGATGACCACCTCTTTGCCATTTTCCTTCAGGCGCGCGGTGTGAACCTGCGCAATAGAGGCAGAGGCCAGGGGCTGAATATCGAAATCATCAAACCAGGTCTCGATGGGGATATTGCCCATCGCTTCTTCGATTTGTTTCTTCGCTCTCTCTCCGTCAAACGGAGCAACGCGGTCCTGCAATAGCGCGAGCTGATCGGCAATCTGCGGTGGGAAAAGGTCGCGACGTGTTGAGAGCATCTGCCCAAACTTGATCCAGACCGGGCCCAGCTCCTGTAACGCAAGACGCAGGCGTGCGCCCAGCTCCTGATCCTTATGGCGATTCGGCATCCAGAATAGCGTGCGACGCCAAAGCCGAAGCGGCAGGGTGATACGCATTCTGGGGATAAGCTCGTCGAGCCCGTAGCTCAAAAAGGTGCGAACGATAAAATAGAGGCGCCGAATTTCACCAGGCGTCATTTGCCCTCCAGTTTTTCCAGCCGTTTGGTTAACGCATCAACTGCGCGCTCAACTGCCGCGGTCTCTTCTGCAAACCAGGCGACTTCTAAAGGCCCCGGCGCCATACGCCACTCTTCGGTCAGCACCTCGGCAGCGTAGCGCTGTTGACGGAGCAGACCTTTACGAAGGAAAGCGGAACCCGTGCGCAGCGTTTTGCTTATACCTTCAGCCGCGATGTCGCCGATATAGGGCGCCATCAGTTCCGCCGGGTCGAATTCAGCCTGATCGCTGAGTGCAACGAAGTTCTGTACCACCTGAATATCGCCTTCGACCTCCAGCTCACCGCTGCGAATAAGCGCCGTCATCTGCTGACGGTCACGCAGTTTTGGCAATACGCTCATGTGCGTAATCACCGAGCAGTCAGCCTCGCCTTCCCACTCACCCAGAACGTCAAGCTGGCGTTCGCTGAAGACCAGCACAAGCGGCGTCGAGAACTCCTTTAAAACGATGCGCAGCACCTTTCCGTTAAGCCGCTGACGTGCGGTTTTCAACGCCGGAGCGCGATACAGAAAAGCATTCAGTACATTCTCGATGCCTGCGGTGACTAAGGGTTTAATGGGCACGGGAAACCTCCACTCAGAACTTGTAACCACGATGCAGCGCGACGACACCCGCCGTCATATTGAAGTATTCCACGTTTTCAAACTCCGCATCCTGCATCATCGCTTTCAGCGTGTCCTGATCCGGGTGCATTCGGATGGACTCGGCCAGATAACGGTAACTTTCTGCATCGTTTGCCACCAGCTCGCCGATGCGCGGCAGAACGTGGAAGGAATAGGCATCGTAAGCTTTGCTCAGCGGGTCGATAATCGGTTTAGAAAACTCGAGTACCAGCAGTCGACCGCCCGGCTTAAGCACGCGGTACATGGAGCGCAGCGCTTTATCTTTATCGGTCACGTTACGCAGACCGAAAGAGATGGTGATGCAGTCGAACGTATTATCCGGGAACGGCAGCGCTTCGGCGTTGGCCTGAACATATTCAACGTTGCCTACCACGCCGATATTACGCAGCTTTTCGCGTCCCATTTTCAGCATGGAGTCGTTGATATCCGCCAGCACCACGCGGCCGGTTTCGCCAACCAGACGGGAGAATTTAGCGGTCAGATCCCCTGTGCCTCCGGCTAAATCCAGCACCGTTTGTCCACGGCGCACGCCGCTGCAATCAATAGTGAAGCGCTTCCACAAGCGATGAATGCCAAATGACATCAAATCATTCATCACATCGTACTTCGCCGCCACGGAATGAAATACGTGGGCCACCATGTCAGCTTTCTGCGCTTTGGCGACAGTCTGAAAGCCAAAGTGCGTTGTGTCTTGTGAATCGTCAACCATCTCAGAGCCTGCTAATCAGTCAAATGTTCGTGAAGTGTAACAGATTGGGCGCATTTGCCCTACGTTTCAACCACCGTGAAAGAAACGCGCCGGCTGCGCTTCGGGGGATAAACTCGCCGCTAAATCGTTGTCTTCATTGCGGCTATTTTGCTTACCGTCGCCTTCACGCAGACGAAACTCTTCGTCCTGAGCGGTAGCCTGCTCCACCAGTTCCGGATTAATCTCGCGTTTAACTTCCACCCCCAGGCTGCGAAACGCCTCCGCCTGCGCCAGCAAATTGCCACGCCCGGAGGAGAGTTTTTTCATCGCCTGGCGGTAGTTATCCTGCGCGCGATCCAGGCTTTGCCCCACCGAGGACATATCGTCCACAAACAGCCGCATTTTGTCGTACAGCTTGCTGGCGCGATCGGCAATCTGCTGCGCGTTACGGCTTTGGTGCTCATAGCGCCACAGGTTGGCAATGGTACGTAACGCCACCAGTAGCGTGGTGGGGCTGACCAGCATAATGTTATTTTTCAGCGCTTCGGTGATCAGTTCGGGCTGTCTGTCGAGCGCCAGCAGGAACGCAGGCTCGACCGGAATGAACATCAGCACATAATCCAGCGATCGCAGCCCCGGCAACTGCTGATAATCTTTTCTGCCCAACAGACGGATATGGTTACGCACGGAGGCGATGTGCTCCTGCAACGCTGTTTCGCGGGTGTAGTCATCCTCAGCGTTGAAGTAGCGCTCATAGGCCACCAGCGTCATTTTGGCGTCGATAACCACATCTTTGCCCTGTGGCAGACGAACAATGACATCCGGCTGCATCCGCGAGCGCGCATCGTTCTCAATGCTGACCTGCGTTTCGTATTCGTATCCTTCGCGCAGGCCAGAGGCCTCCAGCACGCGCGTCATGACCACTTCGCCCCAGTTTCCCTGCGCTTTGTTATCACCTTTCAGTGCGCGCGTCAGGTTAACCGCCTCCTGCGCCATCTGCGCATTCAGCTGCTGGAGATTACGAATTTCATGCGCCAGCGTGTGGCGTTCGCGGGCTTCCTGACCAAAGCTGTCCTGTACCTGACGGCGAAAGCCATCCAGCTGTTCACGCAGCGGCGTCAGCAGGCTGTTCAGGCTCTGGCGGTTCTGCTCATCCACGCGGCGATTGCTGTGCTCAAAAATGCGGTTCGCGAGGTTCTCAAACTGCTCGCTAAGACGCTGCTCGCTGTTGATCATCTGACGGATTTTGTCTTCCGCGTGCAGTTGGGTGGACTCAAGACGGGTGGTCACTTCACGGAGATCGGCCTCCAGCGAGGTATTGATATCACGCAGATTGCGCAGTTCGTTATTGAGCAGTTCGCATTCGTCGCGCCAGTGGTCACTCAGCGCAAGCTGTTGTTTCGTCGCGCTAAGTTCAGCGACGATCTCTTCGCGCTCTGCCAGCTGTTCGGCTTTCTGCTGCGCATGCTGGTAGCCGGAAATGAGCCAGCCAATCCCCACGCTCACCAGCGCAATCACTGCATAAATCAGGATTGAGATATCCACAATGCCCCCTGCATCAACGTATTACCGCACAAAATAGAATTGTGCTGTATGAACGTCCAGTTTGAAAGGGTTTTCCTGCGAGGCGTTACGCAAAAAGAAAAGGCCGAGCATGTCGGCCTTTCAGCACTGAAGAGAGAATTAGATCAGGCGGCGCGCCGCTTCAACCACGATTTTCACCGCATGGCTTTCAGTCTGCTTCATGGTTTCAGCGTTCGGGATCTCCTGCTGGGTACGGTTGACGATAACGCCCGCCACCATACCGGCACGCAGACCCTGGCTTGCGCACATGGTCAGCAGCGTCGCAGATTCCATTTCGTAGTTCATGACGCCCATCGACTGCCACTCTTCCATGGAGCCTTTGAAACGGCTCACCACGCGACCAGAGAAGGTGTCGTAACGCTCCTGGCCCGGGTAGAAGGTATCGGAAGAGGCAGTTACGCCCACGTGGGTGGTTGCGCCCACGGACTTCGCGGCTTCAACCAGCGCGGTGGTGCATTCGAAATCGGCCACTGCCGGGAATTCCATCGGTGCAAAGTGCAGGCTTGCCCCGTCCAGACGCACGGATGCGGTGGTAACCAGCACGTCGCCCACGTTGATGTGCGGCTGAATGGCGCCTGTGGTGCCGATGCGCAGGAAAGTACGAATGCCCAGCTGCGCCAGCTCTTCAACGGCGATAGAGGTAGACGGGCCACCAATACCGGTAGAGCACACGATCACCGCTTTACCGTCCAGCTCTGCGCGCCAGGTGGTGAATTCGCGATGCGCTGCCAGCTTAACCGGCTTATCCATCAGCGCGGCGATCTTTTCCACACGCTCAGGATCGCCAGGGACGATAGCAAGCGTAGCCCCTTGTAAATCGTTTTTAGTGAGGCCGAGATGAAAAACATCAGACTTAGACATAGGTGACTCCTCTGTGGGTCGGTTTGTCAGAAGAAGTAAAACGGTACTTTACAGAAGCAATGTGCATTATTTCGTGACACACCTCACCATGAATGAAAATGATTGCAGTTAATTTCCATAAAATAGTGATTCACATCACACTAACAAGTTATATCGCCGGGTGCTGCACAAAAGATAGACGCTATAAGGCACTGTGGATTGTTAACCTGGTGTCTATATTTATCTTTGCGCTAATCCATTCATTGGTACGGAGAATGCCATGACTGAAAAAACCGGTTTTGCACCTGCTGCGGCCCCGCATGCTTCAACCATCGTCTCAACCCCTGAAGAGGCCATTACCGCAGGCGAGACCTCCATTCCCTCCCAGGGGGAGAACATGCCAGCGTACCACGCGCGGCCAAAATCTGCCGATGGCCCGCTGCCCATCGTGATCGTGGTGCAGGAAATATTTGGCGTTCATGAACATATTCGCGACCTCTGCCGCCGTCTGGCGCTGGAAGGTTACCTGGCCGTTGCGCCGGAACTCTACTTCCGTCAGGGCGATCCGAATGATTACAGCGACATCCCGACGCTGTTCAGCAACCTGGTCAGCAAAGTGCCGGACGCGCAGGTGCTGGCCGATCTCGACCACGTTGCCAGCTGGGCGGCGCGCAACGGTGGCGACCCGCACCGTCTGATGGTGACCGGCTTTTGCTGGGGCGGACGCATTAGCTGGCTGTATGCCGCGCACAATCCGCAACTGAAAGCCGCTGTGGCCTGGTACGGTAAACTGGTGGGTGAAAAGACCCTGAACTCGCCGAAACATCCAGTTGATATCGCCACCGATTTAAATGCCCCGGTGCTAGGGCTGTATGGCGGCCAGGATACCGGCATTCCGCTTGATACAGTCGAGACCATGCGCCACGCGCTGCGGGCGGCAAACGCGAAGGCCGAAATAGTGGTGTACCCGGATGCGGGACACGCGTTTAATGCCGATTATCGTCCGAGCTATCACGCAGAATCGGCGAAAGATGGCTGGCAGAGAATGCTGGCGTGGTTCAGCCAGTACGGCGGGAAGAAAGCGTAATACAAAAAGCCCGGTGGCGGCTGCGCCAACCGGGCAATCCAGCCCCACTACGCCTGACGCAAATTCTGCGCCGCCTGCACCATGTTCGCCAGCGCCGCGCGGGTTTCAGGCCAGCCGCGAGTTTTCAGGCCGCAGTCCGGGTTTACCCACAGGCGTTCCGCCGGAATGCGCTGGGCGGCTTTTTGCAGCAGCGATTCAATCCACTCCACGCTCGGCACGTTAGGGGAGTGAATGTCATACACGCCCGGCCCGATTTCGTTCGGGTAGTCGAACTCTTCGAACGACTCCAGCAGCTCCATGTCTGAACGCGAGGTCTCGATGGTGATCACATCGGCGTCGAGCGCGGCAATGGAGTCCATGATGTCGTTAAATTCGCAGTAACACATGTGGGTGTGGATCTGCGTGTCGTCCTTCGCGACGGCCGCGTTCAGGCGGAACGCCTCCACGCCCCACGTCAGATAAGCATCCCAGTCGCTGCGACGCAGCGGCAAGCCTTCACGCAGCGCCGGTTCGTCGATCTGAATGATGCCAATCCCCGCCGCTTCCAGATCCGCCACTTCATCACGCAGCGCCAGGGCGATCTGTTTGGCGATGGTTTCCCGGGATACATCTTCACGCGGGAACGACCAGCAGAGAATGGTCACCGGCCCCGTCAGCATGCCTTTTACCGGTTTGTCGGTCAGAGACTGGGCATACTTCGCCCACTCCACGGTGATCGCTTCCGGGCGGCTGACGTCACCGATCACCACCGGCGGCTTCACGCAGCGGGAGCCGTAGCTTTGCACCCAGCCGTTCTGGGTAAAGACAAAGCCGTCCAGGTGTTCACCGAAGTATTCCACCATATCGTTACGCTCGGCCTCGCCGTGCACCAGCACGTCCAGACCCAGACGTTCCTGCTCGACGATCGCCTGTTTGATGTGCTCCGCAATGCCGGTGCGGTAGTGATTCGCATCCAGATTGCCCTTTTTGAAGTCCAGGCGCAGGCCGCGGATCTCGGTAGTCTGCGGGAAGGAGCCGATGGTTGTGGTCGGCCATGCGGGCAGGTTAAAGCGCGCACGCTGGGCTTCGGCGCGCACTTCATACGGGCTCTGGCGCTGGCTGTCCCGGGCAGTGATGGCCGCCAGACGTTTTTCCACCGCCGGGTTATGCACGCGCGTCGAGTGACGGCGCGCCTGGATCGGGGCGCTCCAGTCGGTAATCGCTGCCGTGTCGCCGCTGTTCAACGCGTCGCGCAGCAGAGCCAGCTCCTCACACTTTTGCAGGGCAAAGGCAAACCAGCTTTTCACCTCAGGGTCGAGTCGGGTCTCCACGCTCAGGTCGATCGGGCTGTGCAGCAGGGAACAGGAAGAGGCTACCCACAATTCACGTTTACCGACAATGTCCTTGATTTGTGCATATTTCCCGGTGAGATCGGCACGCCAGACGTTACGACCATTCACCAGACCGGCTGAGAGCAGCCACTCCGCAGGCAGACGCTTGTGCAACTCTGCCACATCGTCTTTGCCGTGAACGAGATCAACGTGCAGACCCTGAACCGGCAGCGCGGTAATGGTGTCGAGGTTCGGCGTTACGCCCTCGAAATAGGTGGTCAGCAGCAGCTTCACCTGGCCCGTGAGCGCGTCATACGCCGGTTTGAAGGCATCCAGCCACGCCTGTGGCAGCTCAAGCACCAGCGCCGGTTCATCGATTTGCACCCACTGAATACCGCGTTTGCCCAGCTCAATCAGCACCTGCTTATAAACCGGCAGAATATCGTTCAGCAGGCTGAGGCGGTCGAACTGCTCGCCTTTCACTTTGCCCAGCCACAGGTAGGTGACCGGCCCCAGCAGCACGGGTTTCACCTGGTGACCCAGCGCCAGCGCTTCGTCCACTTCATCCAGAAGCTGGGTCCAGGTCAGTTTGAACTGCTGGCCCTTAACGAATTCCGGCACCATATAGTGATAGTTAGTGTTAAACCACTTGGTCATTTCCGCCGCTGCCGCTGGCTCACCCGTTGGCGCGCGGCCACGGCCGATGCGGAACAGGGTATCGATATCCACCGATCCATCGTTGTTCTGATGACGAGCCGGCACGTTGCCAAGCAGCAGGCTGGTGGTCAGAACATGGTCGTACCAGGCGAAATCGCCCACCGGCAGCAGGTCTACGCCCGCCTGTTTTTGCTGATCCCAGTGACGCGCGCGCAGCTCGCGCCCCACCGCCAGCAGTTCTTCGCGGGTGGCGTTACCCGCCCAGTAGCTTTCTTGCGCTTTTTTCAGCTCGCGACGCAGACCAACGCGAGGGAAACCGAGAGTGTGAGTGCGGATTGTCATGGCATACCCCTTGTAGAAATTCGTTATTTAGACGTCCAGATGTTTACACTTCTATAATTGGCAGGTACTGTATATTCCTCAAGCGCAAAATGTTCATGGCGAAGTGAAGGACTTTCATGATCGAGATAAAACACCTGAAAACGCTACAAGCGTTGCGGAACTGCGGTTCTCTTGCGGCGGCAGCGGCCACGCTGCACCAGACTCAGTCTGCCCTTTCTCACCAGTTCAGCGATCTGGAACAACGCCTCGGCTTCCGTCTTTTTGTGCGCAAGAGCCAGCCCTTGCGCTTTACGCCGCAGGGCGAAATTTTGCTTCAGCTGGCGAACCAGGTGCTGCCGCAGATTGCCAGCGCGTTGCAGTCATGCAACGAGCCGCAGCAGACCACCCTGCGCATCGCCATCGAGTGTCACAGCTGTATTCAGTGGCTGACCCCCGCGCTTGAGAACTTCCGCCAGAAGTGGCCGCAGGTGGAGATGGACTTCAAATCCGGCGTCACGTTTGATCCGCAGCCGTCGCTTCAGCAGGGTGAGCTGGATCTGGTGATGACCTCAGATATTCTGCCGCGCAGCGGTCTGCACTATTCGCCAATGTTTGATTTTGAGGTGCGTCTGGTGCTGGCCCCGGACCATCCGCTGGCCGCTAAAACGCGTATCACGCCGGAAGATCTGGCAACGGAGACGCTGCTGATTTACCCGGTACAGCGCAGTCGTCTGGATATCTGGCGCCATTTCCTGCAACCCGCGGGCATCAGCCCACAGCTGAAAAGCGTGGATAACACGCTGCTGTTAATTCAGATGGTGGCGGCCAGAATGGGGATTGCGGCGCTGCCGCACTGGGTGGTCGAGACGGTTGAACGCCAGGGTCTGGTGGTCACCAAAACCCTGGGTGAAGGACTGTGGAGCCGGCTGTACGCCGCCGTGCGCGACGGCGAGCAGCGTCAGCCGATTACGGAAGCGTTTATTCGCTCAGCGCGGAACCACGCGTGCGACCATCTTCCGTTTGTGCGGAGCGCGGAGCGACCCAGCGGCGATGTACCCACAGCGAAGCCAGGATCACCGTTCCCCCAATAAGGAAACTCGGCCAGTGCGGCTGCTCCTGCCAGATGGCGAGGTTCACCAGTAGCCCCGCCGGCACGTGCACATTGTTCATGATCCCCAGCGTCCCGGCGTCTACCTGCGTAGCGCCGTAGTTCCACATAAAATAGCCCAGCCCCGACGCCACCACGCCCAGCCAGACCAGAACGCTCCACTGCACGGAGGTAGTCGGCAGCTTTTGCGGATTGCCGAGCAGAAACCACGCCGCTACCGCGACAATCGCCGCGCCCATATAGAACCACGCAAACGCGTTATGCTGCGGCATCGGGCGGGTCTCCATCAGACGTTTGTAACCCACCATCCCGATGGCAAAGCTGATATTAGCGAGCTGGACGAACATCAGCCCGGTCCAGAAGTGATCGCTTACCTTGTCATAGCGAATAATCGCCG
Source organism: Enterobacter sp. UPMP2061 (assembly GCF_053709615.1). Lineage (NCBI taxonomy): Bacteria > Pseudomonadati > Pseudomonadota > Gammaproteobacteria > Enterobacterales > Enterobacteriaceae > Enterobacter > Enterobacter sp. UPMP2061. The sequence continues at coordinate 256,441 of NZ_JBSKJP010000005.1, read as the reverse complement.
CGCCAATGACTGCCAGCGCAGCGCTCAGCAGATACCCCCAGCGCAAACGGCGCCTGCTGAGCAAGTCATATATCAGCGTGATGTAGAGCGGCGTCAGCACGGTGAAGAGCAGAAATTCCGAGACGGACAGGTAAACGTAGGCCCGGAAGCTGAACAGGTACATGATGCCGAGCTGCATCGCGCCTACCAGCATGTACAGCAGTATCGTTTTTAGCGACTGCCCGCGGGTACGCAGGAACGGCAGGAACACCAGCGCCGCCAGCCCCACGCGCATCAGTACCGAGAAGTAGCTGTCGACCGATCCGGCAAGGTATTCGCCAATCAGACTAAAGGAGAAGGCCCACAGGATAGTGGTGATAATGAGTAGCGCCACAATGCTTGTCTCTCAGAAAGAAGGAGAGGCATTGTAGCGAACTCTTTAGTTGACATCTGAACAATAAACAATCAATTGAAGATTATTCAAGGAACAGTTTGCGCAGATACTTAGGCACGGCGTTATCGCCGTTGGTGCCGATCACTTCCAGCTCCGGGTGCAGATCTTTCAGGCGCTGGTGCGCGTTCTGCATGATGCAGCCTTTACCCGCCATGGAGAGCATCTCGGCATCGTTCATGCCATCGCCAAAGGCGATACAGTCTTTCAGATCAAAGCCCAGCCGTTTCGCTACCGCTTCCAGCGCGTGACCTTTGGACACCCCGCCCGCCATCACTTCCAGACAGGTCAGCGTGGAGAAGCTCACGTTCACGCGGTCGCCCCAGCGGGCGTTGATCGCCTGCTCCAGCGGCAGTAACTCCTCATGATTTACACAGGTGAAGAATACCTTGCTGATCCCTTCCGGCTCCAGCAGACCCGGCTCGTACAGTGAGTACTGGAATACGGCTTCCTTGAAGAAGCGCATCTCTTCCGGGCGATGGCGGTTCATAAACCACTCGTCGTCGCGGTAAACGTTAGTCACGATATCCGGGTTGTTATGCACAATGCCGAACAAATCGGTGGCGATGTCGCGATCGAGATTGTGGGTAAAAATCAGGTTGCCGTCCGTGTCATGTACGCGCGCACCGTTAGAGGTGATCATGTACGACTTGATCTCCAGGTTATCGCGGATCTGCCCCACGTCCACGTGGTGGCGACCGGTGGCGAACACAAAGTTCACGCCGCGGGCAGTCAGGAGTTTTAGGGTCTCTTTCGCATAAGGCGACAGGGTGTGGTCGGGGGAAAGCAGCGTGCCATCTAAATCAGATGCAACAACCTGGTACATAGGGATTTCAACCTCTGGTGGAAAACAATAATCAGTTATGCCTGTTGAAAAATTCAACAATGGCGTTGAGCGCGACTGAGCGCATAGCGTCCTTTTCAAAAAGGATCTCATGGTACGCACCGTTGATGACCAGCGGTTTACCCCCTTCACAGGGATGGCCCGCAGCGGCGCGAAGTTCACAATAGCGGTCATGCATGCGGTTATCCACCACACGCTCTTCTTCCGCCTGGATCAGGAGCGTCGGCGTGTCATCATCGCCTACGCCCGCCAGCACCTGCTCACCGGCATGAATACCTTCCCGCACCCAGTGCCAGGTGGGGCCGCCGACCCGCAGACGCGGTTCATCGGCATAAAAACGCAGGTTGCGGCGATAACGCTGCCGGCTGTGGGTTAACACGTTGATGGCAAATGGCAATGCCCGCCAGCGTCCTGTTCCGATGGCATAGCCTTCTCGAATGCGCTGATGGCCCTCAGCCCAGTCGAGAAGATGGCGCACCATCCAGTCAGGAAAACGTATCACAATGCCGTACATCGGCGCGGTCAGCGCAATGGCGTCACACTGGTGCTTATGGCGCTGCAAAAACAACGTCGAGATCGCGCCCCCCATGGAGTGGGCAAGAATATAACGCTTGCGCCACGGTCCGGGCTGCACTTCCTGCTGCCAGAACGCGGCCAGATCGTCGACGTAATCGCTGAAGTTATCCACGTGGCCGCGATGGGTATCCGGCAACATCCTGCCAGAAAGCCCCTGCCCGCGATGGTCGATAATTAACACATCAAAGCCCAGATGGAACAGGTCATACGCCAGCTCGGCATATTTGATATAGCTTTCGATGCGCCCGGGGCAGACCACAATCACCCGGTCATTTTTTTCATCACGGAAACGAACGAAGCGTACCGGGATTTCCCCGACGCCCATAAACTCATCTTCCTCACGCTGGCGCCAGAAATCGGTCAGCGGCCCCATGGAGAAAGCAGCAAATGCGTTTTCTCGTGTTTCCCAGTCCTTTTTCTGCTGAAACATTGGGTTTCCACCCCCCGTAATTCAGGGAATATCGTTTTTTTCGTCACCGGTCACAAAATGACTCAACAATAGCGTATTGTGGCATAAAAACAGACGATCCGGGAGTTTCAAATGACCTTCGAATGGTGGTTCGCCTACCTGCTGACATCCATCATCCTCAGCCTTTCACCTGGCTCGGGCGCAATCAACACCATGACCACCTCCATTAATCACGGCTATCGCGGCGCGGCGGCGTCAATCGCCGGTTTACAGACCGGGCTTGGCATTCATATTGTGCTGGTGGGGATTGGTCTGGGCACGCTGTTCTCCCGTTCGGTGCTGGCCTTCGAGGTGTTGAAATGGGCTGGCGCAGCGTATCTTATCTGGCTGGGTATTCAGCAGTGGCGCGCCGCAGGCTCGATTGATCTGCATACGCTCTCCCGGACGCAAACACGCGGCCACCTGTTTAAACGCGCGGTGTTCGTTAACCTGACCAACCCGAAAAGCATCGTGTTCCTCGCCGCCCTGTTCCCGCAGTTTATCGTGCCGCATCAGCCACAGGTGATGCAGTACGTGGTGCTGGGCGCGACCACCATTATTGTCGATATCATTGTGATGATTGGTTACGCGACGCTGGCGCAGCGAATTGCGGCGTGGATCAAAGGGCCTAAGCAGATGAAGGCCCTGAACAAAGTCTTTGGTTCGCTGTTTATGCTGGTTGGCGCGCTGCTTGCGTCAGCGCGTCATGCTTAGCGAGAAATGATGAGATGAATGCCGAAGCCGGCGAACAGCGCGCCGGCAAAGCCGTCGATCCATTTCGCGATGCGCTGGTAGCCGCGACGCATCGCCGGTAAGGCAAACAGGCTTGCCACAACGGTAAACCAGGCGAACGTCTCAACAACGATCAGCAGGAAGATCCCCCAGCGCGCGCCCGCGCCGACGTTATCCCCCACAAACAGCGAGAACACAGAGCCGAAGTAGATAATCGCTTTCGGGTTCGCCAGGTTGGTCAGCAGCCCTTTCACAAAGCTACGGCCGCCCGTTGCCAGCTCAACCTTTGGCTCTTCCGGCTTTTTCTCTTCTTTCTTCAGCGCCCCGCGCAGCATCTGGTAGCCCATCCAGCACAGGTATAGACCGCCGCCGACCATGATGATGTTATGCAGCCACGCCATTTTCGCCAGGATCAGGTTCAGACCGAGCAGCGCAACCGCCGCCCAGACCATGACGCCCATGGTAATACCGAGCACACCCATCATTGCCTCTTTGCGGGAGCGGCTGACGGCCGTTTGTGACACGAAGAAAAAGTCAGGGCCAGGGCTCATCAGCGCCACGATGTGCACTAACGCCACGGTGAGAAATAGCATTAACATAATTAGCTCGCGGGGAAATAATGTAGTGAGTCACCATCCTGGCACTTTTTCGCCCGGCTGACTACTCCTCATCATCACCATCAGCGTGGGAACGGATGAGCGCCATAAACTCTTTACCGAAGCGCTCCAGCTTACGCGTGCCAACGCCGTTGACGCTGAGCATCTCGCTGGCGCTGAGCGGCATTTGCTCGGCCATCTCGATAAGCGTCGCGTCGTTGAACACCACGTATGGCGGGATGTTCTCTTCATCCGCAATGGCTTTACGCAGCTTACGCAGCTTGGCGAACAGCTTGCGATCGTAGTTACCGCCGTAGGATTTCTGCATCACGCGCGGCTTCAGGGCGACGACGCGCGGAACGGCGAGCTTCAGTTCAACCTCGCCACGCAGGACCGGTCGCGCCGCTTCGGTCAGCTGAAGCGCAGAATGCTGGGCAATGTTCTGCGTGGCAAAGCCGAGATGGATCAGCTGGCGGATGATACTCACCCAGTGCTCGTGGCTCTGGTCTTTCCCGATGCCATAAACCGGCAGCTTGTCGTGACCCATATCGCGGATACGCTGGTTGTTAGCCCCGCGCAGCACTTCAACGACGTAGCCCATCCCGAAGCGCTGGTTCACGCGTCCGATAGTCGAGAGCGCTTTGCGCGCGTCCATCAGGCCATCGTACTGCTTCGGCGGGTCGAGGCAGATATCGCAGTTGCCGCACGGTGCCTGACGCCCTTCACCAAAGTAGTTGAGCAGCACCAGACGGCGGCAGGTTTGCGCTTCGGCGAAGGCCCCCATCGCGTTAAGCTTGTGCCGTTCGATATCCTGCAACTGCCCCTGCGGTTTCTCCTCGAGACAGCGGCGCAGCCACGCCATATCCGCCGGATCGTAAAACAGCATCGCTTCCGCAGGCAGGCCGTCACGCCCGGCGCGGCCGGTTTCCTGATAGTAGGATTCGATATTGCGCGGAATGTCGAAATGCACCACAAAGCGCACGTTGGGCTTGTTGATCCCCATCCCGAACGCCACCGTTGCGACCACGATTTGCAGGTCGTCGCGCTGGAATTTCTCCTGCACGTCGGCGCGGATATGGTTCTCCAGCCCGGCGTGATAGGCCGCGGCGCTAAAGCCACGGTTTTGCAGACGCGCGGCGGTGTCTTCCACCTTCGCCCGGCTGTTGCAGTAGATGATGCCGGACTTTCCGCGCTGCTCCTGCACGTAGCGTAAGAGCTGATCCAGCGGCTTGAACTTCTCCATCAGCATATAGCGGATGTTCGGGCGGTCGAAGCTGCTGACCTGAATATACGGGTCGTTCAGCCCCAGCAGGCGAACGATGTCCTGACGCGTGGTGTCGTCCGCCGTGGCGGTAAGCGCCATAAACGGCAGCTCGGGGAAGCGCTGACGAAGCTGGCCAAGAGCGGCGTATTCCGGGCGGAAATCGTGCCCCCACTGGGAGATACAGTGCGCTTCATCCACTGCCAGCAGCACCGGATTCCAGTGCGCCAGATGATCGAGGAAGTTGTCCAGCATCAGGCGTTCTGGCGCGATATACAGCAGGCGGATCTGCCCGGTGCGGCACCCGGTCATTACCTCTTGCTGTTGCTCGCGGGTCTGCGTCGAGTTCAGGCAGGCCGCCGCCACGCCGTTGGCAAGCAGCTGGTCGACCTGGTCTTTCATCAGGGAAATAAGGGGCGATACCACGACCGTCAGGCCATTAAGCACCAGCGCGGGCACCTGATAGCAGAGCGATTTTCCGCCGCCGGTCGGCATGACCACCAGGCAATCGCGGCCTTCCAGCACGGTTTCAATGATGGTTTCCTGGCCAGGGCGGAACTGCTGGTAGCCAAAGGTTTCCTGCAAAACCTGTTTAGCCAGCGATTCCTGATTCAATACTTCCGCCTGCGCCACGTTAACCCCATATGCCAGAAATGAAACAGGCGCTATTTTCAGCGCCTGAGAGAGAAACTTCAACGTTTAACGCAAAAACATTCGAGCAGCTTAGAAAATATCGTTCAGCATGACGCCCACACCGACGCGGGTCTGATTGAAATTGTAGTCGATCAGCGATTCGCCATACCCGCTATACACCTGAGTATAAAGACGAACGTGTTTCGTTACCGGGTAGCTCAGGCCCAGCTCTGCACCGCCGTAGCCGGTATTCCAGTTGTACTGGCCTTTGGCGCTCAGCACCGCGTCACCCAGCTGATAGCCCACTTTAAGCTGATAGTAGCCCATATATTTGGTGATATCCGGGTTGTCATCGGTGCTGCCCACCACGTACCACGGCTTCACTTCCACCATGAAATTGCCGTTCTGCGCCATCAGACGCGTATAGATGCGGTTCCAGCTGCGTGAGGTTGGGTCGGAACGACCGTTGGAATCGTGGTTATAGCCCACCTCCACGTCTCGCAGCGTCCAGCCTGCAAACTCATAATCGGTGGCGAAACCGAGGAACAGCTGCGGCTCATAGTTGGTTTCGCGGAACGGTGAAGATTCCCCGCTGTTTGAGAGCTGCCACCATGACTTCTGCGTGTAAGACGCGCCAAGCACCGAGTTCGGCCCCAGGATGCCGCGCCAGAACGGGAAGGCGAGGCTGAGCTGGAACTTCACCTCATCTTTACGCGCATTATCAGACCAGTTATAGGAGCTTATCGCCTCTTTGTTGAGATCGCTGGTCTGGGTGTAGATCACGTAGTTTGTATCATAAGGGTACAGCGTGAACGGATTGTCATGCTCCTGAAGCATATTGGCGATGATGCTGCCCTTAACGGCAGGTTTATCATGCACCTCTTTGATCGTCGCTTCCTGCGCATATGCTGTGAGGGGCAGCGCAACCGCCGCCAGTAACCAACCCAGATACGTCCGCATCGGTGGTGTTCTCCTGAAATGGTGACATTTAATGAATAGTTTTGTCCGGGCATTCTACAGACTTCTGCGATAACTTCCGCTTCCTCGTTTCTTAAAGTGGCATTCCTTTATCCTGAAGCATAAAATCAACATTTTGTTAACAACAAGGATGCCACGTCAGATGTCAGCCACACTCACCGCCGAAGAAACCTTAAAGCTCGTGGGCGAGATTTTTGTGTACCACATGCCGTTCAACCGTGCACTGGGTCTTGAGCTGGAGCGATACGAAAAAGACTTCGCTCAGCTGAGTTTCAATAATCAGCCAATGATGGTCGGTAACTGGGCGCAAAGCATTTTGCACGGCGGGGTCATTGCCTCCGCGCTGGACGTGGCGGCCGGTCTGGTGTGCGTGGGCAGCACGCTGACGCGCCATGACACCATCAACGAAGATGAGTTACGCCAGCGCCTGTCGCGCATGGGCACCATCGATTTACGCGTCGACTATCTGCGGCCGGGACGCGGAAACCGCTTCACCTGCACCAGCAGCCTGCTGCGCGCCGGGAATAAAGTTGCTGTCGCCCGCGTTGAGCTGCATAACGAAGAACAGGTTTATATCGCCAGCGCAACCGCCACTTATATGGTGGGTTGAGACGGCAAATTCGGGTAAAATTACTTCACTTTTTTGTAACGGATTTTCCCGATGGATGCTAAACAGACGCGGCAGGGCGTTTTACTCGCCCTTGCCGCTTATTTTATTTGGGGTATCGCACCGGCGTACTTCAAACTTATCGCCTATGTCCCGGCGGACGAGATCCTCACTCACCGCGTCATCTGGTCCTTTTTCTTCATGATTGCGCTGATGAGTATCAGCCGTCAGTGGTCAGGCGTCAAAACGCTGCTGAAAACCCCGAAGAAGGTCTTCCTGCTCGCTCTCTCTGCGGTGCTGATTGGCGGAAACTGGCTGCTGTTTATCTGGGCGGTGAATAACCATCACATGCTCGAAGCCAGCCTGGGCTACTTTATTAACCCGCTGGTCAATATTTTGCTGGGGATGATTTTCCTTGGTGAGCGCTTTCGCCGGATGCAGTGGGTGGCGGTGATTCTGGCCTTCTGCGGCGTGCTGGTACAGCTGTGGACCTTCGGCTCACTGCCGGTTATCGCCCTGGGGCTGGCGTTCAGCTTTGCCTTCTACGGCCTGGTGCGTAAAAAAATTGCCGTGGAAGCGCAGACGGGAATGCTGTTTGAAACCCTGTGGCTGCTGCCTGTCGCCGCGATCTACCTGTTCGGTATTGCCGACAGCGCCACCAGCCACATGGGCAGCAATCCATGGTCGCTGAACCTGATGCTGATGGCCGCGGGCGTGGTCACAACGATCCCCCTGCTGTGCTTTACCGGCGCGGCAACGCGTCTGCGCCTCTCCACGCTGGGCTTCTTCCAGTACATTGGCCCCACGCTGATGTTCCTGCTGGCGGTGGTGTTTTACGGCGAGGTGCCGGGTGCGGATAAGATGGTGACGTTCGCCTTTATCTGGGTGGCGCTGGCCATCTTTGTTGCGGATGCGATTTATACCCAGCGCAGGGTGCGCAAAGGGCTGTGATGTTGCCCTCACCCTAACCCTCTCCCACAGGGGAGAGGGTTCCCCAGTAATTTGAAAGCAAAAGCGATAACGTTGCCTCAGAATAACTGAGGGCTTTACAGGGATGTTACCTCCGCCCGTCCCCGATAAGCCGGAAGGAATAAGCCGAAGGCACCGCGAAGCGGCGATTTTCCACCGGAAGCCCGGGTCGCCAGGGTGGTGGCGACTGAGCCACCCTGGCACGTTCACCGCTCATGTCGTGACAGAGTAGCAAGGAACATAAAGTGAACGGAATGACCACCTGAGCCGTATGTTCCCCCTCACCCCAGCCCTCTCCCTCAAGGGAGAGGGGGCCGTCTGTGCAGGCATTATTTTGTGGGGAACCCTCTCCCACAGGGAGAGGGAATTCGATCGTAGGGCGGGTAAGCGCAGCGCCACCCGCCAGATTTTTACAGCCAGTTCTTCCGCTTAAAGTACAGATACGGCGCCAGCCCGGCGAGGATCATAAAGATAATCGCCCCCGGGTAGCCAAAGCTCCACTTCAGCTCCGGCATAAACTCGAAGTTCATCCCGTAGCTGGACGCCACCAGCGTCGGCGGCAGGAACACCACGGACACCACCGAGAAGATCTTGATGATACGGTTCTGCTCGATGTTGATAAAGCCCATCGCCGCCTGCATCAGGAAGTTGACCTTCTGGAACAGGGATTCGTTGTGCGGCAGCAGGGATTCGATATCGCGTAAGATCTCACGCGCCTGCTCCAGCTGACCGCCCGGCAGACGCGCCTTGCGCACCAGGAAGTTCAGCGCGCGCTGGGTATCCATCAGACACAAACGCACCTTCCAGCCGATATCTTCCAGCTCAGCCAGCGTGGACAACGCTTCGTCGTACTCATCGCCCTGATGGCCTTCCATGATCACGCGGCTCAGCTTTTCCAGGTCGCTGTAGATGTTTTCGATTTCATCCGCCAGCTGTTCGATTTTGGTTTCGAACAGATCCAGCAGCAGCTCATAGGCGTTGCCGTCCATCATCGCCTGGCTGCGGGCGCGCATACGGTAGAGACGAAACGCAGGCAGTTCGCGCTCGCGCAGGGTGAACAGGCGGCCATCGCGGATGGTAAACGCCACGGTGGAGTTCCCCGCGTGGTCTTCGGCATCTTCGAAAAAGAAGAAGGAGTGAATGTGCAGGCCGTCTTCGTCTTCAAAAAAACGGGCGGATGCTTCGATGTCTTCCAGTTCCGGGCGTGTCGCCAGGCTTTGCCCCAGTTCAGATTGTACGCGAAGGCGCTCATCGTCGTCCGGCTCGACCAGATCCACCCATACGGCATCAATGAGGGGCTGTGACTCTTCGGCTTCAAGCCGAGTCAGTCGGTTATTTTCGAGTTGAAATGCGCTCAACATGACCGGGACTCCCAATGCAAAAAATATCGGACAGTTCGGTGGGCACACAGAAACAAATTGGGTTTCAGACCATTAAACAGCCTGACTCAGCGCGACGGGAATGATGCAGTCGCTGACAACCACTAAGGCCATCAGCAAGAGGAGATAGCCTTAGGAGTTGTTCCTGGATGACAGGGAATTGAGCCAGTATCTACTGGGTGTGTCCAAGGCGAATGTCCTCTTAGCGTAATCGTGCGCGCATGTTACGCCAGCAATAACTGTGGCGTCAACACGCAACGGAACGCTGAAGGGCATTAATTGACCTTCAACGTATAAGGCTAGCAGATTATTACAAAATAGTGATATTTTTCTGAAAGTTACACACTTTCCAGCTTGGCATAGGCTGCCACCAGCCATTTGATCCCCTGCCCCTGGAACGCTACCTGCAAACGGCTGTGCTCGCCGCTGCCTTCCAGGTTGACGATGGTGCCTTCGCCAAACTTCGAGTGGCGCACGCGCTGGCCCAGCTTGTAACCGGTGTCGGTTTCAGAGATCGGCGAGCCCATACGCTGATGGCTGACCGGACGGCTGATGCTGGCGCGCAGGCGCACCTCTTCCACACACTCTTCCGGCAGTTCGCCGATAAAGCGCGACGGACGGTGATACACCTCTTTCCCGTACAGGCGGCGGGTTTCCGCGTAGGTCAGGGTCAGTTTCTGCATCGCACGGGTCACGCCCACGTAGGCCAGACGACGCTCCTCTTCCAGACGCCCGCCTTCATCCAGCGACATCTGGCTCGGGAACATCCCCTCTTCCATCCCGACGATGAACACCTGCGGGAACTCCAGACCTTTTGCGGAGTGCAGGGTCATCAGCTGAACCGCATCCTGCCAGGTATCGGCCTGCCCTTCACCCGCCTCCAGCGCGGCGTGAGAGAGGAATGCCTGCAACGGCATCAGGTCTTCGTCTTCTTCGTTGTAGCTGAACTGGCGCGTTGCCGTCACCAGTTCCTCTAAGTTCTCAATACGGGTCTGGCCCTTCTCGCCTTTTTCCTGCTCGTACATGGTGCGCAAGCCGGAATCTTTGATCACCCGGTCGGTCTGGACGTGCAGCGGCATGTCGGCCGTTTCCTGCGCCAGCGCGTCGATTAACTCCAGGAAGCGCTGCAATGCGCTGGCGGCGCGCCCGGCAAGGGCTTTTTCCTGTAACAGCTCGCGGCACGCCTGCCACAACGTGAGCTGACGATCGCGCGAGGCCTGACGCACCACGTCCAGCGTACGATCGCCGATGCCGCGCGTCGGCGTGTTCACCACGCGCTCAAACGCCGCATCGTCGTTACGGTTGGCAATCAGACGCAAATACGAGAGCGCATCTTTGATCTCCTGACGTTCGAAGAAGCGCATACCGCCATAAATGCGGTACGGCATGCTCACCTGCAACAGCGCCTCTTCCAGCACGCGCGACTGGGCGTTGCTGCGATAGAGAATGGCACACTGCTCCAGCGCGCCGCCGTTCTCCTGCCAGGTTTTAATGCGGTTCACCACGAAGCGGGCTTCGTCGAGCTCGTTGAAGGCGCAGTAAATCGAAATCGGTTCGCCGTCGACGCCATCGGTCCACAGCTTTTTACCCAGGCGCCCGTTGTTGTTCTCAATCAGGGCGTTGGCCGCGCTCAGAATGTTGCTGGTAGAACGGTAGTTCTGCTCCAGACGGATGGTTTGCGCGCCGGGGAAATCGTTGAGGAAGCGCTGGATGTTCTCCACCTGCGCGCCGCGCCAGCCGTAGATAGACTGGTCGTCATCGCCTACGATCATCACCTTGCCGGTATCCCCGGCCAGCAGGCGGATCCAGGCGTACTGGATGTTGTTGGTATCCTGGAATTCGTCCACCAGGATGTTGGTAAAGCGTTCACGGTAGTGTTGCAGGATATGCGGTTTGTTCAGCCACAGCTCGTGGGCGCGCAGCAGCAGCTCGGCGAAATCCACCAGACCGGCGCGATCGCACGCTTCCTGATAGGCCTTGTAGACGTTCTGCCAGGTCTGCTCGACCGGGTTACCGAAGCTCTGGATATGATGCGGACGCAGCCCTTCGTCTTTCTGACCGTTGATGTACCACATCGCCTGACGCGGCGGCCACTGCTTCTCATCGAGGTTCATCGCCTTGATCAGGCGTTTCAGCAAGCGCAGCTGATCTTCGCTGTCGAGGATCTGGAAATCCTGCGGCAGGTTAGCGTCCATATGGTGCGCGCGCAGCAGACGGTGCGCCAGGCCGTGGAAGGTGCCAACCCACATGCCGCCCTGGCTGGTGCCCATCAGCTGCGCGATACGGTGGCGCATCTCCGCCGCCGCCTTGTTGGTGAACGTCACGGCCATAATCGAGTACGGCGAGCAGTTCTCCACGCTCTGTAGCCAGGCGATACGGTGAACCAGCACGCGCGTCTTACCACTGCCCGCTCCAGCCAGTACCAGCAGGTTTGTACGCGAGGCGGCAACCGCGTCACGCTGTTTATCATTAAGGCTGTCGAGCAGGTAAGAAACGTCCATTGGCACCGTCACGTCATGTCGGGCAGGCAAATGTTTCCATTCGCCAAAACCCTGTTAATTTATACAGAACAATTGATGATTATATCAGCGTCGTGAGGGATGCCAACCGTGAAATTTCCACGTGCGGCAGAAGACGGCTATCCGGGGTAGTCATCAGATCGGCATTTTCCGGCTTGATCCAGCAGGCCTGCATGCCGCAGCGGATCGCCCCGGCGACGTCCGTGGTCAGGTCGTCGCCCACGTGCAGGATCTCACCGAGCGGCAAATCCAGTTTTTCCGCTGCCAGATGATACATATCGTTGAACGGCTTCGAGCGTCCGTGCGGGCCCGCGCGCAGCACGAACTGAAAATAGTTCCCCAGACCAAACAGTTCAGGCTGAGCGTTGCCGTTGGTGATGGCCACCAGCGGCCACTTTTCGGCGAGCTTCGCCAGCGTGTCGTGGGTCTCCTGCGGCACGTCGATCCGACTGCGCCATTTGGCGAAGTTTTCCATGGCCGCTTCGGCCCCCGTGGCCGCATCCTGCGCGCTCAGGCCGGCGTTGAGCATCGCCTGCTCAACCGCACGGCGGCGCCATTCGGTCACGTCGTGGTAAATCTCCGGTTCGGTTTCCCGCAGGGACTGACGCAGCTTCTGGAAGTCTTTGTTCTGCATCGCTTTCAGCGCAGGATGGTAGTTCTGCACAAACGCCAGCGACTCCTGCTCAGTACGCAGGATCACCGGACGATTGTCGTAAAGGGTGTCATCAAGATCAAACGTCAGGGCTGAGATCTGACCGAGTGGGCGGTAAAAACGCATTATTTCCCCCGTTTGGCGCGTGGATGCGCCGCGTCATACACCGAGGCAAGGTGTTGGAAGTCTAAGTGGGTATAGATTTGGGTGGTCGACAGATTCGCGTGACCAAGCAGCTCCTGTACGCCGCGCAGGTCGCCGCTTGATTCCAGCATGTGCGTCGCAAAGGAGTGGCGCAGCTTGTGGGGGTGAACGTGGCTGTTCAGCCCCTGCTTAATGCCCCACTCCGCAAAGCGCTTCTGCACGTTACGCGCCGAGATCCGCTTGCCGAGTTTCGACAGGAACAGCGCATCTTCGTCGGCGCCAAACAGCCCGCGAAGGTCCAGCCAGTGCTCAATCCAGGAGACCGCATTGCGGCCGATCGGCAGGCGGCGCTCTTTGCTGCCCTTGCCCATTACCCACACCTCGCCGGACTCCAGATCGAGGTGCTTTAAGTCGAGGTTCACCAGCTCAGAGAGACGCAGGCCCGCGCCGTACATCACCTCCAGCATCGCGCGGTCGCGCACGGCCAGCGGATCGTTAAGATCGATATCCAGCAGGCGGTTTACGTCGTCGACGTCGATATTTTTCGGCAGATGACGCGGGGCTTTCGGCGTGGCGATCCCTTTTGCCGGGTTGGCTTTCAGACCGCCCTGACTGACCAGCCAGTCGAAGAAACTGCGCAGGGCAGAGAGCCGGAGCGCCAGGCTCGCCGGGCTGAGATTTTTTTTACGGCTACGCACGACGAACCCGCGTACCGTGGCGGCGTCACATTGTTGCCAGCTTTTCAGGCCGATTTCATCGGCAATCTGCATGATGGCATCAAGCTGACGCTGATAGTTGAGCAGCGTAATAGGGCTGAGCTGGCGTTCTACGCCCAGATAGCGCAGAAAGCGGTTGACGTCAGTGGCGAGCAATCCGTCCGTCATACGCGCTCAATCCAGCGCTCCAGCAGCTCAGGCAGCATCAGGGCGATCTCCTGCAACAGTTGCGTGCCCTGCCCCTGTTCATAATGATGCGCGTCGCGGCTGGTAAATAACATCACGCCCAGGTCACCATCGCGCCCCATCAGCGACATCGCCACCGAGCCGATAGCTTTGGCTTCCGGCAGCACCACCAGCAGTTCTGGCCCGTTCAGCGGCCCCAGATAGTGGTGCTCATGGCCCAGACGCTGAATGCGCAGCGGCTCAAACGCCTGGCGGCTCAGCGCCAGATGGGTAAACCCGGACGGCGCGCCAATGCGCCAGCGGTCAGGGAAGAGACGGATCGTCGCGCCTGCCAGCCCCAGATCGCGCGCCCAGCGGTGGAAGCGGTTGAGGAACTCTTCGAGACTGTGCGCGGAAGCCAGACGCGCCTGAAGGTGCAGTAGACGGTAGAACAGGCTTTCGTTATTGCTGGCCTGCTCCATCATCAGCGTCATGTTCTCTTCGAGCTGATTGATGTGGTTGCGCGAGCGCGCCATGTGCCATTCAACCAGCGACACGGTCTCGCGAACCGGATGCGGCACGCGCATCCGTTCGACGACGCGTGCATTGCGGATAAAAAACTCAGGATTGTGCAGCAGGTAATCCACAACAGCGCTGTCGTCCAGCTCCGTTACAGGTTCCCGCAGTTCTTCCCCTGGTTGCTTCATAGATGGATAAACCCGTCATAAACATGTGTCGCCGGGCCAGTCATGTACAGTGGATGACCCGCTCCTTTCCAGGCGATATCAAGACGTCCGCCCGGTAATTCCACGCGAACCTCTTCTGCCAGTAACCCCTGTGAGATACCGACGGCCACCGCCGCACAGGCACCGCTTCCGCAGGCCTGGGTTTCGCCCGCGCCGCGCTCGTAAACCCGCAGGCGAATGTGTTCACGCTTCACCACCTGCATGAAACCGATGTTCGCCCGCTCCGGGAAGCGCTCATGGCTTTCCAGCACCGGGCCGAGCGTTTCAACCGCCGCGGTTTGCACATCATCCACCTGAATCACGCAGTGCGGGTTACCCATCGAGACGACGCCGCACAATACTGTCTGCTCGGCGGCACGCATAATATAGGTCTTTTCCGCTTTGTTGGCGCGAAACGGCACGGCAGAGGGGTCGAAGTTTGGCTCGCCCATGTTCACGCGCACCAGTTCGTCGTCGGTGACGCTGAGCACCATCCGGCCGTTGGCGGTGCTGACGCGGATATCGCGCTTGTTGGTCAGCCCTTTCAGCCGAACAAAGCGGGCAAAACAGCGCGCGCCGTTGCCGCACTGGGAAACTTCGCTGCCGTCGGCGTTAAAAATGCGGTAGTGAAAGTCCAGGTCAGGATCGTAAGGCGGCTCCACCACCAGCAGCTGGTCAAACCCCACGCCCACGTGTCGATCCGCCAGGCGACGGATCAATTCCGGGGAGAAAAAGACATTCTGCGTTACCGCGTCGACGACCATAAAGTCGTTGCCAAGGCCATGCATTTTAGAGAACTGCATCATTTGCTCCATTGCGCGGGTACAGAACGTAATTGTCAGAGATTGACCTGAGTCGGGCCGCCGTTATTGCCGCGATCGTTGGTATCCGGCGTAGATGACTCGATACCACTTTGCACCGGTTTTGTCGGCGGTGGTGCGTTTTTATCCTCTGGCGGGAAGTACAGTGGTCCCTTCAGTCCACAGCCGGTCAGGCTAAACAGAGTGACAAGAACGACAAGCGTTCGGAAGACGTTTTTCATGTAGAGGTTGCCCGTAAGTTCAAATCTGTTTCTATCATCGCAGGAGAAGACACAAAAGCAAGAGTTTGCAGCTTTCCTGCAACGGGAATTATTTAGCGTTATACTGCCGCCATCACGAAAAACAGGAATAAAACCATGAACGACAGTGAATTTCATCGCCTTGCCGATACCCTGTGGATGACCATCGAAGAGCGTATCGACGACTGGGACGGCGACAGCGATATCGATTGTGAAATCAACGGCGGGATCCTGACCTTAAGCTTCGAAAACGGCAGCAAGATTATTATTAATCGTCAGGAGCCGCTTCACCAGGTGTGGCTGGCGGCGAAACAGGGCGGCTATCACTTTGATCTGAAAGGTGACGAGTGGGTCTGTGATCGCAGCGGCGAAACGTTCTGGGATCTGCTGGAGCAGGCGGCGACGGCGCAGGCAGGCGAGGCAGTGAGTTTCAGGTAGTTGCGTTGCCCGGTGGCGGCTACGCCTTACCGGGCCTACAACGACTCAAACCGTAGGCCGGGTAAGCGTCAGCGCCACCCGGCGAAAAGCCTCAGGAAAAATACTGCTGCAACAGCGGCGCAGTTTCCTGGTTAGCGGGCGCCGCCGGGGTAATCGCCTGCGTACGGAACGGGATCACCTGCGCTCGCCCATCCACATTCACAATCTGGTAGAACTGCGGCAGGTTGAAGTTGATAAAGCTTGAGCCGTAGGTAAAGCGATCGTGCGAGGACGAATAGAAGCGGCTGACGTCGCGCACCAGCTCCTCTTTGCTGCCTTCGCAGTGGTGATACACCTCGGCACGGTTGGTTTCATCCAGAATGTAGATGTTAAACCCGGCGTTATCGCCCGACTCTTCGAAGAAGAACTGAATAATCCCTTCACTCGCAAAGCCATCCACCACCTGCGGCAGCTTAACGTGGTTGGTTTCCACCTGAACCGACAGGCCATGCAGTTTGTTGTGTGAAATCGCGCCGTAGAATTCAATGGCGTTTTCCAGCTTCTGCACCGACACGTTCAGGCGCTCAAAGAACAGCCCCCAGGTCTGGCCGGAGACGCGCAGCGCTTTAAAGCGCCCGGTTTCCTGTCGGGTGCTGGAGAGACGCAGTTCGATGCACTCAGACACCAGCTGCTGAACGCGGGTACGAATCAGGCCGCGCAGGTGCTGGCTGTAGCAGAACACCTCCACGCTGTCCGGCGGCGCGGCGTCCTGGTGCATCTTGCCGAGGATCGTTTTCAGCGCCTCGATCATCGCCTGCTCGCCGTTAAAGTGCAGGGTACGCACTTCGTTCCACGAGTTGCGGTACAGCAGATCCACGCTGCCCACCAGGCAGTTTTGCTGCTCGCCAAAGCTAAAGACGTCCAGCTTGCGGAAGTCAAAGTGAACGACCTGATTGCGGAAGGCCGCCGTCGGGTCGTATTCCAGGTTGACGATGATCGCCAGATGGCGAATCTCACACGGGCTGTAGAGCGCTTTTGGCGTCGGCGCAGGCAGACGCAGCGGGAAGTGGTGCGAGACATCCGCCACCATCTCCTGCAACTTGGCTAAATCGACCACCTCGTTGCCTTTGATAAACAACCGGGTACGTGAAGTGAGAAGGCCGTTAAACCAGGCCCAGGCCACCAGCTTGTTCAGGTAGCGGTTATACTCCAGCGGCTGATGGCTGATGATCGAATCCATGCTTGGCGCACGGTTGTACAGATACCACCCGGTGCGGTTCGCGCGGCCCGGCGGCACGTAGATAAAGGTCAGATTCGGTTCAGACAGGTCAGGCGAAATCTGTGGGTTAACCAGCGTTACCTTGCCCGGCAACGCTTCAAACGCGGCGTACAGTTTGCGGGTCAGCACCCCGATATCCTGTGGGCTGGCAGAAACGCTAAGGTTGTTACGGCGGGCAAAGCGGATCAGGTTGCGGTAGCTCTGCATCATCGCATCAAGCAGTTCGTTGTGCGCCTCACGCACCTGATCGATCTTCCAGTTGGCGCGGTTGTCGAGCATGGCGAGACGCTCTTCGTCCCATCCCCACTCTTTGACTAACTGGCTGACGACTTCACGACGCCAGCCCACGCAGGCGCGTTCGCGGCTCAGTTTTTCACAGACTTTGAGATAGAAACATCGACGCACCAGGTCAAGACGCGTGGCGTCCTCAATGGCTGTCAGGTATTCGGTGACGCGTTCCAGCATCATGCAGTAGGCATCAAGACCGTAGGAGACGATCTCCCCGTCGTGCAGACGCTGTTTAATATCTTTCGCCAGCAGGCGCGGCGTGGGGTATTCCCAGGAGTAGGCTTCCAGCAGCAGGGTTTTCAGCACCGCTTTGTACGGTGAATCAATGCTCTTATAAAGCTGCCAGAGGCTTGCGCCAAAGTACTCTTCGGCGGACAGGGAGCTCAGGCCGCCCAGATCCAGCCACTCGTTTGGCGTCAGAACGCCCTGCGAGTAAAGCGACATGACGTAGTCGTCATAATTCTCTTCTTCATCGCACGGCACCATATTCCACAGAATACGTTTCCCGGCCAGGCGAACGGCAGTACGGTAAAACTCATCCAGCAACAGGATGTGCTGAGTCGAGCCGCAGTCTTCACCACCCAGACTGCCGCTTTCGTTATGGCGGAAACGGTTTTCATCAATCAGGAAGAAGCTCACTTCCACGCCGAGCGACGCCGCCCAGCTCTCCAGCAGGCTGCATTTACGCTGCAACAGCTGGCGCTCTTCATTGTCGAGCCAGGACTGATGGCAGACCCAGATATCCAGGTCAGAAGAGCAACTTTGCCCAACCGATGACGTGCTGCCCATGGAGTAAACCCCGGTAATCGGCAGCTCGCCTTTCGGCGAATCCTGCGGCGGCATACCACGGTAGAGTTCAAGTTCAGTCAGGTAATGCTGTTGGGTTTCATCAGGCGTGAAGAGGCAAATGCCCTGGGGAACGTTACCATCAAGGTAACCCGGCATCAGCGGATGGTGATAGTGCAACAATGTTGGCAGTAGACTGTATACCTGCTGGAAAGCAGGGCCCATGGCAGCAAGCGCGCGATCCACACGCAATTGATTGATGGCATCCAGTCTCTGTTTCAGAGTCTCAATATAGAGGTACAAGACGTATCGCCTGATGTTTCCGGGTGTCGCACGCCAGTCAGAACACAAAAAGCAGCGGACCCGCAGTATTTCAAAAAATAACCGTTACCCTTTTTTCGCCTTTTGCTTTTCTGGTGGTACAGACGAAAAAATGGTCTAAAACGTGATCAATTTAACACCTTGCCGGTTGACCGTAAAGAAAGATGCGCTACATACAAGTGTAGCACCGTTCTTGACGTGTAAATTCCTGAATACGGCGATGGCTGACGAGTACGCCGCCCTGTCCCTCTCACTCTTCATCAACCGTAAAACTGCCATCCGAGTGTCAACAATGTTAGGATGGTTAGCGATTGATAATGACGGTAACAAGCATGTTAGACAATGTTTTGAGAATTGCCACACGCCAAAGTCCTCTTGCACTCTGGCAGGCACATTATGTTAAGCAGCGCCTGGAAGCCTACCACACCGGATTACGCGTTGAACTGGTGCCAATGGTCACGCGTGGCGATGTCATTCTGGATACGCCGCTGGCCAAAGTGGGTGGAAAGGGTCTGTTTGTCAAAGAGCTGGAGCTGGCATTGCTTGAGAACCGCGCCGATATCGCCGTGCATTCGATGAAGGATGTGCCCGTTGAGTTCCCGGAAGGGCTGGGGCTGGTGACCATCTGCGAGCGCGAGGATCCGCGCGATGCGTTTGTCTCTAATCGCTATGACTCGCTCGATGCGTTGCCAGCAGGCAGCGTGGTCGGCACGTCAAGTTTACGCCGCCAGTGTCAGCTGGCTGAACGTCGCCCGGATCTGGTGATCCGTTCGCTGCGCGGGAACGTCGGCACACGCCTTGGCAAGCTGGATAACGGCGACTACGATGCCATTATTCTTGCGGTTGCGGGCCTGAAACGCCTGGGGCTGGAAGAACGCATTCGCGTCGCGTTGCCGCCGGAGCTGTCGCTGCCCGCCGTCGGCCAGGGTGCCGTCGGCATTGAGTGTCGTCTGGTTGATGCGCGCACTCAGGCACTGCTCGCGCCGCTGAATCATGACGATACCGCCGTTCGCGTAAAAGCCGAGCGCGCGATGAATACTCGCCTCGAAGGAGGCTGTCAGGTGCCAATTGGCAGCTATGCTGAATTAACTGACGGTGAGCTGTGGTTGCGTGCGCTGGTTGGCGCGCCGGACGGCTCACAGATGGTTCGCGGTGAACGTCGCGGCAAGCCGCAAGATGCCGAGGCGCTTGGCGTATCGCTGGCGGAAGAGCTGCTGAATAACGGCGCGCGTGAAATTCTGGCTGAGGTCTATAACGGAGAGCCCCCTGCATGAGCATACTTGTCACCCGCCCTTCTCCCGCAGGAGAGCAGTTAGTGAGCCGTCTGCGCGCACTGGGGCAGGTGGCCTGGAGTTTTCCGCTGATTGAATTCTCCCCCGGTCGCGAGCTGCCTGAGCTCGCTGACCAGATGCGTCTCTTACAGGAAGGCGATCTGCTCTTTGCGCTGTCGCAGCATGCCGTGGAGTTTGCCCATGCGCAGCTGCAACAGCATGCCGTTAGCTGGCCTCACGCCCCCCGCTATTTCGCCATCGGGCGCACCACGGCGCTGGCCTTACATACCGCGAGCGGAATCGATGTTCGTTACCCGTTAGATCGGGAAATCAGCGAAGTCTTGCTACAATTACCTGAATTACAAACCATTGCCGGAAAGCGCGCGCTCATTTTGCGCGGCAACGGTGGCCGCGAACTGCTGGGCGAAACGCTGCGCGAACGCGGCGCAGACGTGACGTTTGTGGAGTGCTATCAGCGCTGTGCGAAACACTATGATGGCGCGGAAGAAGCAATGCGCTGGCACGCCCGCGGTATTAATACGCTGGTGGTCACCAGCGGTGAAATGTTACAACAGCTTTGGTCGCTGATTCCGCTTTGGTATCGCGAAAACTGGTTACTCCGCTGTCGGCTTCTGGTCGTCAGTGAGCGTCTGGCGAACCACGCCCGGGAACTGGGCTGGCAGGATATTCGGATCGCTGAAAACGCCGACAACGATGCGCTGCTGCGCGCATTACAATAACTCTCAAATGGGAAGCCATAATGACGGAACACGAAAAATCCTCCGCCGTGGTTGAAGAGACCAGGGAGACTGTGGACACCACGTCACAGCCAGAGACGACAGACACAACCGTTGAGAAGAAAAACGGCAGCAACAAAACCAGCCTAACGCTGAGCGTGATTGCCATCGCGATTGCGCTGGCCGCAGGCGTGGGACTCTACGGACTGGTGAAGAAACAAGGCACCAACCAGACGGCCACCAGCGACGCGCTGGTTAACCAAATCACTGCCCTACAGAAAGCGCAGGAGACGCAAAAAGCTGAGCTGGAAGGCGTGATCAAACAGCAGGCTGTCGCCCTCGCCGACGCGAACAGCAAACGTGAAGAGTTGACCAAACAGCTGAGCGAAGTGCAGGAAAAAGTCGCCACAATTTCGGGAACCGATGCCAAAACCTGGCTACTTTCACAGGCCGATTTTCTGGTGAAACTGGCCGGGCGCAAGCTCTGGAGCGATCAGGATGTCACCACCGCCGCCGCGCTGCTGAAAAGCGCCGACGCAAGCCTGGCGGACATGAACGATCCGAGCCTCATCAACGCTCGCCGCGCTATTACGGAAGATATCGCCAGCCTGTCCGCGGTTTCTCAGGTCGATTACGACGGTATCATCCTTAAGGTGAATCAGCTCTCGAACCAGATTGATAACCTTCAGCTGGCCGATAACAACGACGATGACTCCCCGATGGATTCTGACGGCACCGAGCTGTCCAGCTCCCTGAGCGAATGGCGTATCAACCTGCAAAAGAGCTGGCAGAACTTTATGGACAGCTTTATTACCATTCGCCGCCGTGATGAAACTGCCGTGCCGCTGCTGGCGCCGAACCAGGACGTCTATCTGCGTGAAAACATCCGCTCCCGCCTGCTGGTGGCTGCCCAGGCCGTACCGCGTCACCAGGAAGAGACCTACAAACAGGCGCTGGATAACGTTTCAACCTGGGTACGTGCTTACTACGATACCAATGACGCCACCACGACCGCGTTCCTTGAGGATATCGACAAGCTGAGCCAGCAAAACATCACCATGAACGTGCCGGACAAGCTGGAAAGCCAGCCGATTCTGGAGAAGCTCATGCAGACGCGCGTGCGTAACCTGCTGGCCCAGCCGGGCGTTCCGGCAGAGCGTCCGGCTGAAGCACCTGCCGCCGCGCCAGCGCCTGAAAGCGCGCCGCAAGGAGAGTAATGATGCTAAAAGTCTTCTTACTCTTCATCCTGCTGATCGCCGGGATTGTACTGGGGCCGATGCTCGCGGGTCACCAGGGTTATGTATTGATCCAGACCGATAACTACAATATCGAAACCAGCGTAACAGGGCTGGTAATTATTCTGATCCTGGGTGTGGTCGTTCTGCTGGCCGTGGAATGGCTCCTGCGTCGTATTTTCCGTACCGGCGTACATACGCGCGGCTGGTTCGTTGGCCGTAAGCGCCGTCGCGCCCGCAAGCAGACCGAGCAAGCGTTGCTGAAGCTGGCCGAAGGCGACTATCAGCAGGTTGAAAAGCTGATGTCGAAAAATGCCGACCATGCAGAACAACCGGTTGTTAACTATCTGCTGGCCGCTGAGGCGGCGCAACAGCGAGGCGATGAGGCCCGCGCCAATCAGCATCTTGAACGCGCGTCTGAGCTCTCTACTAAAGATCCGATTCCGGTTGAGATCACCCGCGTTCGTCTGCAACTGGCGCGCAATGAAAACCATGCCGCCCGTCACGGCGTTGACCGTCTGCTGGAAATTACCCCTCGTCACCCGGAAGTGCTGCGTCTGGCTGAGCAGGCATATATTCGGACCGGTGCCTGGGGCTCGCTGCTGGACATTATCCCTTCCATGGCGAAAGCCGACGTGGGCGATGATGAACATCGTGATGAACTTCAGCGTCTGGCCTGGATTGGCCTGATGGATCAGGCGCGCGCCGATCTCGGCAGCGACGGCCTGAAAACCTGGTGGAAAAACCAGAGCCGCAAAACGCGCCAGCAGGTTCCTCTTCAGGTGGCGATGGCAGAACATCTGATTGAGTGTGACGACCATGACACCGCGCAGGAGATCCTCCTCGACGGTCTCAAGCGACAGTATGATGACCGCCTGGTGATGGTCATCCCGCGTCTGAAAACCAACAATCCGGAACAAATTGAAAAAGCACTGCGCCAGCAGATCAAAACCGTGGGCGATCGTCCGCTGCTGTGGAGTACGCTGGGCCAGTCTCTGATGAAACACGGCGAGTGGCAGGAGGCGAGTCTCGCCTTCCGCGCCGCGCTGAAGCAACGTCCGGACGCATTTGATTACGCCTGGCTTGCTGATTCGCTGGACAAGCAGCATAAGCCGGAAGAGGCCGCAGCTATGCGCCGTGATGGGCTGTTATTGACGTTGCAAAATAACGGAACGCAGCAGTAATTAACAGGAGGCCAGATGGCTTCCTTTTTTACGCCCATAAAAAAACGCCTGCTATAAAAGCAGGCGTTAAAACAGGTCTGTAAGACAACATATTTGGTGCTTCACTCAACGTTGTGTCCATGGTGTCTGATGAGGCCGAAGCGACATCTGTCAGTGGACGATAAGCACCGTAAACGGCTCTGCGTCATTCCTGAGTTTATGAGGCCTTAAGGCGAACATAAGAGATGGAATGAGCATCTACACGCATATTATTGCATGTAATGTGCCAGGTTTACACGCAGAACTTTTACATCGCGCAACATTTTAAGATAAAAGGAAATTATGCTGTTAAGAACCGCCTGAAGCCATACAACATCGCGCTGAAGGCGGCGATATGTCGTCACCAGGAGACAGGTTAAGAGGTAAAATAATAAATTCTTTAATATTAAAGGGTTATATGTCGCTGAATCGCGACAAGGATATAGAGTGTTGTCGGGGAAAGGCTACAGGATAAAAAACGCAGAAAACAAAAAACCCCGCCGAAGCGGGGTTCAAAATTGGTCGGCGAGAGAGGATTCGAACCTCCGACCCACTGGTCCCAAACCAGTTGCGCTACCAAGCTGCGCTACTCGCCGATGTACTGCTTTTTTGAATTTTTAGTTCAACTCATTAAAAGTCGTGGTGCGAGGGGGGGGACTTGAACCCCCACGTCCGTAAGAACACTAACACCTGAAGCTAGCGCGTCTACCAATTCCGCCACCTTCGCAATTCACAACTCTTTCAATAATGGGGTGGCTAATGGGATTCGAACCCACGACAACTGGAATCACAATCCAGGGCTCTACCAACTGAGCTATAGCCACCACTGTATTCTTTCACGCGGTTCTGACTACTTCTCAGACCACCGCAGCTCTAGCGCCGGGACTAAAATGGCGCGCCCGACAGGATTCGAACCTGAGACCTCTGCCTCCGGAGGGCAGCGCTCTATCCAGCTGAGCTACGGGCGCTTAGCGCCGTTGCGGGGCTGGATATTACGTACCTCCGTCCCCGCTGTCTAGTGCTTTTTTGAAAAAAATGCGCGTTTGGTTATGGTTTGCACATTTTGCCGCTTATTCCTCCACTTTATGGGCGGAGCCACGGCGACCCAGGCCAAAAAGTTTATATGCAGCTGTGACGGCAGCCAGGAAGATCATCCCGACAAACAGCGACATGCGGGTATCTTCATTAAAGTACATTCCAATTAATACGCAAATCAGGAACGCCATCGTCAAATAGTTCGCATACGGGAACAGAATGGAGCGGAACGGATGGCTGGCGATCGCTTTTTTGTGCGCCTGTCGGAAACGCAGCTGGCTAATCAAAATGACAAACCACGGTACCATTCCCGGCAGCACGCTGGCGCTATAGACGTAAACAAACACGCGCTGCGGATTCGGGATGATGTAGTTCAGGCAAGAGCCAATCAGCAGAATCACAATCGACACCGCTACGCCCGCCACCGGTACACCCACGCGGGAGACTTTACCCATCACCGCCGGCAGCTGTTTGTTTTGCGAGAGCGCGTAAAGCATACGCCCGCAGCTGTACATCCCGCTGTTACAGCCGGAGAGCGCCGCCGTCAGCACCACAAAGTTGATAATGGCGGCCGCCGCCGTGATGCCAATCTTAGCGAAGGTTAAGACAAACGGGCTGCCGGTGGTGCCGATCTCGTTCCATGGGAAAATGGTCACGATAACGAAGATCGCGCCCACATAGAAAATCAGGATACGCCACAGCACCTTGCCTACCGCGCTACGCAGCGTGACCTGCGGGTTTTTCGCCTCACCTGCGGTAATGCCGATCAGCTCAACGCCCTGATAAGAGGCGACAACGATACAGAGTGCGGTCAGGAAGCCTTTCCAGCCGCCGGCAAAGAAGCCGCCGTGTCCGGTCAGGTTACCGAAACCAATCGCGTGCCCGCCGTTACCGAAACCAAAGAAGATGACACCCAGACCCACAACAATCATCACGATAATGGTGGTGACTTTGATCATCGCAAACCAGAACTCGATTTCACCGTAAAGGCGAACGGCGGCAAGGTTCGCCAGCGCCACAAGCCCTACGGCGATGAGCGCGGGTATCCACTGGGCCATCTCCGGGAACCAGAACTGCACGTAGACCCCGATGGCGGTGATCTCCGAAATCCCGACGGCCATCCACATAAACCAGTACGACCAGGCCGTGAGATAGCCAAAGAACGGGCTCATATAACGGTGGGCGTAAACGGCGAAAGAGCCCGTTACCGGCTCCAGAAACAACATTTCGCCCATTGAGCGCATGATGAAGAAGACGAACAGCCCGGCAATAATATACGCCAGCAGGACGGAAGGCCCCGCCCATTTCAGCGTGCTTGCCGAGCCCATAAACAGGCCAACGCCGATAGTCCCGCCCAGCGCGATCAATTCAATATGTCGAGCTTCCAGCCCACGCTGAAGCTCCGGTTTTTTCTCTGCCATAAATCCTCGGTTGTGTTTGCTGTTTCCCGACTTATTGCCGGGTATTGTTTTGAGGGGTACTGAAATACGGAGCGAATGGTTTCTTAAATTCTGGCAAATGGCAAACAATGCATTAAAAAAATGAATGCATTGTACAGAAATCCAGCAGTTTTACAGGGGGGGCTGCAGCGCGAACAGCAGATCGCGCTGCATATTGATTACATTTTCCCGGTGTAGTGCCAGGCGAGGTAGCGCAGCAGACGAATCTGTCGTTTGATACGCGTCGGTTGAGAGAGCAGGCGGTAGAGCCACTCCAGCCCCAGGTTTTGCCAGACTTTGGGTGCCCGCTTAACGTGGCCGGTAAAGACGTCGTAGGTGCCGCCAACGCCCATATAGAGCGCATCCGGGCTGACCAGACGGCAATCGCGCATCAGAATTTCCTGCCGCGGCGACCCCATGGCGACAGTGACAATTTTCGCCCCGCTGTCGCGTACGCGCTCATATAACGCCTGGCGATCTTCCGGCCTGAAATAGCCATCCTGGCTGCCCACGATGTTAACATTCCACTGGCTACGCAGCTTTTGTTCGGTCTGCGCCAGCACCTCTGGTTTGCCGCCAATCAAAAATACCGGCGTGCCTTCAGCGCCTGCGCGTTCCATAAGTCGCTCCCAAAGGTCAGCACCCGCCACGCGAGACACATTAGCGTCAGGAAACTTTTTACGAATTGAACGCACCACGCTAATACCGTCGGCATATTTAAACTCCGCGGCTTCAATCAGGCTTTTCACTTCCGCATTATCTTCAACCGCCAGCATTTTTTCTGCGTTGATGGCCACCAGCGTGCCCGATTTCATCTGCCCGTCCGCGAACAGGAAATCCAGCGCGTGTTGCATGTCACGCCAGCCAATAAGCTGTAGCCCACGCAGCGCATAACGCGGGGCTGAAGTTGTATCCGTCATGATAATCCCTACTCAGACTTGCGACAGCGTTGTGCTGCCCTGTGGCTCACGTCTGTGCACAAGCCCTGCACTGTCAAACAACCAGTACAGCAGTTTTGCCAGCAGCAGACAGAGACCGAAAACGACCATAAAAAACACCACGCGTGAGACGAACGAATCCAGCCCCTCGCGCGCCAGAACGATCATATTGAAAATGGCACCGAAACAGAAACTGTGCAAAACAGCGGCTTTGTAGCGGTTGGTCTCTTCGTTACCCAGCGTATATAGCCAGTCGAACCATTTTATTATCAACCCGACCGCGATCGCGCCCGGCAGGATAAACCACGTTCCGCCCATCACTACCAGCGAGCCAATCAGGGTTGGGGAAATCGCCAGGCCCGAATGGTTGTTCAGCACTTCCCAGGTAAAGTAGTTCGCCGTATTCAGGACAATACCGGGACGGTCGGGCCACAGCCACGTCGGTATAAAGACATAGAAATCGCGAACAATCGGCGCCAGCCCCTGGAATTCGATTTTGTCGTAGTTTTGCAGCAGTAAAGCCAGGTTTTCCCACGGAGAGAAGGTATCGCGCGTCAGATACAGGAAGGTATAAAACGCTTCGTCGCCGGCCACGTTCAGTCCGTAGCGCTTCAGCGCCAGCCAGAACATCCCCACAATGCCAAAGACGCCTGCCGCCGCCAGCATCCACAGCGAGATCCAGCCGCGAATAATGCCGATAAACAGGAAAATCGCGAAGGCGATAATGATGTTGGCACGGGTGCCGCCGACGATCATGTAGGTCAGAATGCCAAATGCGACGGTGCTGACCAGGAAGAACAGCCAGGCTTTACTGTCCTGACGCAGGAAAAAGACCACCAGCATCGCCGGAATGAAGAAATAGAAGAAACGCTTGAGCGCGACGCCGGAGACTTCGGCGGAGAAAATCTGGCTATAGGACTGCAACTTAAACAGTAAAAAGCCGTTATGCATGAAGAAAATCGCCACGCTGACGAGGGCGATGGTCATCAGCATAACCCACGTCAGATGGGTTTCTACCCGGTTCATGGTAAACAGCGGACGACGGGGTGTGGTGTCTTTCGCCGCGCGCAGGCGCGTTTTATAGGTGACGTAATACACCGCGTAGAAGCAGGTCGCAGAGAGCAGCGCCTGCAACAAGATTTCCGGCGGAGCGACGCCCACATCAAAGCGGAACACGAGGATGCTGGTCAGCGGGAAGCCAAAGAAAAAGGTCAGCAAAAACAGCAGCGAGAAGAATACGTTGAAGTTAAAACGTACGCGCCGGAATTCAAACCAGGTGAGCGTGGCGATAAACAGCGTGCTCAGCAGCCAGACCACCAGCAAGCCGCTAAATTGCAACTGGCTCATGCGTTGTCTCCTGAAGCGATACGCAGCGCGCGGTGCCACGGCGTGAGGTAGTTCGGGCTGAAAAAGTCGATGCTATTTTTATCCACCAGCGTGAGCTGACGCTGCGCTTCCCGTACCACCTCGACATTAAGCGTGTCAGAGGTAAACAGCACCGGAATATGCTGTTCGGCCATGTCCTGCCAGAACGGGTTTTCGCGGTTGAGCACGCACGGTACGCCCGCCTGAATCAGCAGACACAGCGTACCAATCCCCTGCTGACGGGCAAAGATGAAATAGCCCAGATCGCATTTTCGCAGCAGCGCGAGATAGTCATCAAATTCCAGCTTATCGCTGAGAATGTGCAGATTTTCCGCGCTAAACAGCGCAAGCCCCTGCTGGCGAACTTCATCGATGTAGGCGTCGTTATTGGCGGGATAGCCCATTGGCACCACCACGTTCACCGTATCGCCAAACTGCTGATGCACCGCCCGCAGCGCCGCGACATGCTCGTTACTGCGATCGCCGGAATTTCCCACCAGGATAGTCAGTTTGCCCTCACGAACCGCGTCATTCGCCATGGTATTCAGTGCCGGATCCATACGGGTCGGAAAATAGAGCAGTTCCCCGCGAACCTTCGGGTGCTGTTTAGCAAAATAGTTGAGGTCGCCACGGGTAGCAAAAACGCAGCCCACGCGCGCCTGCGCCAGACGACGCAGCGGATAGAAAAGACGGAACTTCCAGCCGTGGGAGACTTCGTAGAGATCCGCTCCCCAGATATGCCAGCTGAACTGGGAAGGTTTTATCCCGCCGCTTAACAGCGCCAGCCACAGCCCGGTATTGAATTGTCCGTGGAAGAAGAAACGCTGGCTTCGGTCCGCTTTGGCTTTCGCGACAACGGCTTTGGTCAGGGCCGCTTTGTCTGGCCAGAAGGTGATGTGCAATGCCGGACACGCCGCGCTCAGGCCGTTATCGCGTCCAACGACCATAAACTCGCGCGCATCGGGCGTGCCGGATGCCAGTTCATCGTTGAAGAACCGCAGAACGGTCTGGTTATGATGCGGGATATCCGATCCCAGTATGTGTATCAGTGCAGTCATGCGCGTTTACGCCAAAGTAAAAATACGCCGCAACAGGCAGCGAAATAAACGATATAAGTTGCCATATAGGCCTGAGCCGCCCCCAGCGCACCGTGGGTGGGGATCAGCCAGTGAGAGAATGCCGTCAGCAGCGCAAACTGGCCGATCTCTGCCAGGATATACAACCGCAGCGAAGCCTTCGCAATCACCAGATAGCCGAAAACGTATGCCCCCACTTTCAGCACATCGCCGACCAGTTGCCAGGCAAACAGATCGCGCATGGCGGTAAACTTCGCCGAAAACAGCAGCCAGATGGCGAAATCACGCAGTAACCAGACGGTAAAGCTGGCGATCGCAACCGCCGGCAACACAAAACGCAGGGAGCGAAAAATCTCGCGGGTAATATCCTGCCTGGAAGTCAGGCGCGATAAGGTTGGCAGTAAATAGACGCTAAAGGAAGCCGTAATAAATTGGAGGTAAGCATCTGAAATGCTGCTCACGCCCTGCCAGATCCCCACTTCATCCCAGCTGTAATGCGCTGCCAGCAGGTTTCGCATCATCACGTAGGCAACGGGAAGCGTTACCGAAGTGATGAGCGCCATCAGGGTAAACTTTCCTAGCTGCCCCGCCAGCATCTTGTCCCACTGCGGTTTCAGGTAATTCAGCGGGACATTGCCTCTGCGCATCAGCATAAACGCTGCCGGAATGACAACGAGCGCAGGCACCAGCGCCAGCCCCAGCAGTGCGCCTTCATAGCCGCCCAGCCGATAGCAAAAGTAGTAGGCGATAACGCCGATGATGCTGCCGAGGATCAGCGCCAGCGCATTCCCGGCGGCATCACGGAAGCCTTTCATCAGCGCCAGCAGCAGGTTTGCCCAGGCGATGCCCATCTGAACGAGCGCCACCAGGCGCACCAGCCCCTGATAATGCGTGTGTCCGAATAGCCCCTGGCTGATGGGTGCCGCCGCCAGCAAAAAGACGACGGCCAGCAACGTAGAGAAGCCCAGCACCATAGCAGAGGAGGTGCCCACCACCGTGCGGAGCTTTTCGGCATCGTCATGATGCTGCGCGACGTATTTGGTGACGCCATTGAATATCCCGGCCCCCGCCAGCACGCCAAGCACCGTGACCAGCTGGCGGAAGTTCCCTGCCAGCCCAACGCCTGACGGACCAAATGAGACGGCCAGCAGCTTGACGACCAGTAACCCGGCGCCAATTTTTACAAGCGTGGACGCTGCCGTCCACACCGACGCTTTTGCCAGAGACATATCAGGCGAAATAACTCAGAAGCGAATTGATCACCGTACGCTGGTTCACCGGCGCGAGGTTGTAGAACAGGGGCAGGCGGAGCAGACGTTCGCTCTCTTTGGTGGTGTAGCGGTCTTCACCGGCAAACATCCCGAAGGCTTCGCCCGCCGGGCTGGAGTGCAGCGGAATATAGTGGAATACCGCCATAATTTCCGCCTCTTTCAGCCAGGCAATCAGCTTGCTGCGATCGTCGTTATCGCGCAGCTTGATGTAGAACATGTGAGCGTTGTGGATGCAGTCTGCCGGAATAGTCGGCAGTTCAATACGTCCGGCTTTTGCCAGCGGCTCCAGCGCGTCGTAGTAGGTTTGCCACAGGGAGAGGCGTTGCAGATTGATTCGCTCTGCCGCTTCCAGCTGCGCCCAGAGATACGCGGCCTGCAAATCCGCCATCAGGTAGCTTGAGCCGATATCGCGCCAGGTGTACTTATCCACCTGACCGCGGAAGAACTGGCTGCGGTTGGTCCCTTTTTCACGGATCACTTCCGCACGCTCCACCAGGGCACGATCGTTAATCAGCGTCGCGCCGCCTTCGCCGCCTGCGGTGTAGTTTTTGGTTTCGTGGAAGCTAAAGCAGCCGATATGACCAATGGTGCCCAGCGCGCGCCCTTTGTAGGTGGACATCACGCCCTGCGCGGCGTCTTCCACCACAAACAGGTTGTGCTTTTTAGCGATGGCCATGATGGTGTCCATCTCACAGGCCACGCCCGCGTAATGCACCGGCACAATCGCCCGCGTTTTATCGGTGACCGCCGCTTCAATCAGCGTTTCGTCGATGTTCATAGTATCCGGACGGATATCCACAAACACGATTTTCGCCCCGCGCAGGACAAACGCGTTCGCCGTGGAGACGAAGGTGTAGCTCGGCATGATCACTTCATCGCCGGGCTGGATATCCAGCAACAGCGCCGCCATCTCAAGCGATGCGGTACAGGACGGCGTCAGCAGTACCTTGGCACTGTGAAAACGTTGCTCCATCCACTGCTGGCAGCGGCGGGTAAAACCGCCATCGCCACAAAGCTTGCCGCTGCCCATAGCAGACTGCATGTAATCAAGTTCAGTGCCCACAACGGGAGGCGCGTTAAATGGAATCATCTTGTCACCTGTATAACCAGTAGGCGGTGGCGTCGATGCTGGCACCACTCGCAATATAACGTTTAAGCGCAGCGGTGTTGCCCATCTGGGTTGCGACCCGCAGCGTCGATACCTGTTGTTGCTCCGCCCAGTGCAGCGCCGCCTGCATGAGTTTCTCGCCCATGCCGCGCCCGGCTAACAAACCGATGCGCGCCTCGTGCTCGTTGAGCCTGCGAAGCGAAACAAAACCCTGAATCTGCCCCCCGGCAGTACGGAACACCAGACAGACGTGGTCAAACGTGCCTTTGACCGCATTCTCTATCCACTGGGCATAAAAGCGGCCGCAGTCATCGGGCGCATACCAGGGCGCCCGGAAACGGCTCTGAGCGAAGGCCAGCGCCGCCATCTTGCGCAGCGCGGGGATATCCTGCTCCGTTGCAATTTCCGCGCCCGGTGAGGCGTGGAGAGCCACGGTAACAGAGAGATCAACCTCACCCTCGACCAGCCGGAATCCGTGCTGCTGGAGGGCGTCCAGCAGATCGGCGCGGTCCGCCGGGATCTTAGCCTGTACGCGCTGCCAGGCGCTGAAGTCTGCTTCCTGCAACGCAGGGGCATTGTCGCGCAGACGCACTATCGCTGAGGGACGCGCAAAGAATGCGCTTTCCCACTCAAGGGACTCCAGCACGCCGTTGAGGATACTCAACGCCACACGCCTTTGGTATCAACAACATACTGCTGACGTACGGCATCACCGGAAACCGCTTTGAACGCATTGTGATCCACCAGCAGCACCAGCACATCCGCCGTCGCCAGCGCGTCATCCAGGGCGGTAAGGGTGCAGTGACCGGCAAGTTTTGCCGGCAGCGCATGAATATTCGGCTCAACCACCAGCGTTTCACCGCTGTGCCAGGCAGCGATCATTTCGGCAATTTCCATCGCCGGGCTTTCGCGCAGATCGTCAATATTCGGTTTGAATGCCAGACCAAAGCAGGCAATTTTCAGCTCACTGGCGCGTTTGCCGCTGTCGGCCAGGCAATCCGCGACCGTGGCTTTGACCTGGTTGATGACCCAGTGCGGTTTGTGGTCGTTTACTTCGCGTGCGGTGCGAATCAGGCGTGCCTGTTCCGGGTTCTGCGCCACGATAAACCACGGATCGACCGCGATGCAGTGCCCACCCACGCCCGGCCCCGGCTGAAGGATGTTCACGCGGGGGTGACGGTTAGCAAGGCGAATAAGTTCCCAGACGTTAATCCCCTGATCGGCGCAAATCAACGACAGTTCATTCGCAAACGCGATGTTAACGTCGCGGAAGCTATTTTCGGTCAGTTTGCACATCTCGGCGGTGCGGGAGTTGGTCACCACACATTCGCCTTCAAGGAAAATTTTATACAGCTCGCTGGCGCGCGCGGAGCAGACTGGCGTCATGCCGCCAATCACGCGGTCATTTTTAATCAGTTCCACCATCACCTGGCCGGGCAGTACGCGCTCAGGGCAGTAGGCGATATTGATATCGGCCTGGTCGCCCGCCTGCTGCGGGAAGCTAAGATCGGGACGCGCCTCGGCCAGCCACTGCGCCATCTGCTCGGTAGCCCCAACAGGTGAAGTGGACTCAAGGATAACCAGCGCCCCTTTCTTCAGCACAGGCGCAATGGATTTTGCCGCCGCCTCGACGTAAACCATGTCAGGCTCATGATCGCCTTTAAAGGGCGTTGGAACCGCAATCAGGTACGCATTGGCTTCTACCGGCGTGGTGCTGGCGCGCAGGAAGCCACCGTCCACCGCCTTTTTCACCACACGATCGAGATCGGGCTCCACGATATGAATTTCGCCACGGTTGATGGTTTCCACCGCGTGCGCGTTGATATCTACGCCAACGACCTGCTTTTGACGAGAGGCAAAGGCCGCCGCAGTAGGCAGCCCGATATAGCCAAGACCAACAACAGAGATGGTAGAAAAACTCATAGCGTTACCCGATTGTGTTTAAGTGCGTGCAAAATACGACCACAAGCCTGCCCGTCACCGTACGGATTGTGGGCCCGGCTCATCGCCTGATACTCTTCATCGTCATGCAGTAAGCGCGTGACCTCTTCGACAATACGACGCGGATCCGTTCCCACCAGACGCACGGTACCGGCAGTAACCGCTTCCGGGCGTTCGGTGGTTTCACGCATCACCAGTACCGGCTTACCGAGGGAGGGCGCCTCTTCCTGAATGCCGCCAGAATCGGTCAGGATCAGCCAGGCGTGGTTCATCAGCCAGACAAATGGCAAATAGTCCTGCGGCTCGATCAGAAGCACGTTTTCCACGTGGCCCAGGATACGGTTGACCGGTTCGCTGACGTTCGGGTTGAGGTGCACCGGATAGACAATCTGCACATCATCGTTCTGCGCGGCGATTTCAGCCAGCGCGTGGCAAATTTGCTCAAAGCCACGGCCAAAGCTTTCGCGGCGGTGGCCCGTCACCAGAATCGTTTTCTTGCCGTTGTTCAGGAACGGATAGCGCGCAGCAAGTTCTGCCTGAAGCTCGCTGTTAGCCAGCACGCGGTCACGCACCCAAATCAGCGCATCAATGACCGTATTGCCGGTGACGAAGATCTTGCTGTCGCTGATATTTTCGCGCAGCAGGTTCTGACGTGAGTTCTCGGTTGGCGCAAAATGGTACATCGCCAGGTGACCGGTGAGCGTACGGTTGGCCTCTTCCGGCCACGGGGAATAGAGATTGCCGGTACGCAGACCCGCTTCAATATGACCAACGGGGATACGCTGATAGAACGCGGCCAGGCTGGTCGCCACGGTGGTGGTGGTGTCGCCGTGCACCAGCACCACATCCGGCTTGAACGACTCCAGAATAGGCTTTAATTCTTGCAGAATACGGCAGGTGATTTCCGTCAGTCCCTGTCCCGGTTTCATTATATTGAGATCGTAATCCGGGACGATAGAAAAGAGGGTTAAGACCTGATCGAGCATCTCACGGTGCTGGGCAGTCACGCACACTTTCGCTTCAATATCAGGATCTCTGGCCAGCGCATGAACCAGAGGCGCCATCTTGATGGCCTCCGGCCTGGTGCCAAATACGGTTAGTACTTTCACATCGATTCTCTTCGATTAGACGATGAAGGCCGCAGCCTTCATCGTAGACGGCGTTCTTAGTTTGTGCGGCGACGCAATAACGCTACGCCAGCGCCAGTCAGTGCGCCCACAATCCCCCACATGATCATCAGGAATGCGCGACGCGGACTATCGCGTTTTACAGGCTCTTCAGGCGTTCTTAAATAACGATAGGTCTGAAAACGCGGGTCCAGCGTTGGACCGACGTTGAGCGTATTGAGCATGGCGCGGTTTTGGTCGTAATCAAGGTCAAAGTCAGGACCAACGGCCTGGATATTTTCCAGACGAGCCTGAAGCATTGGGCGACCAAGAAGGAACATTTCTGAATCCGGGAGTTCGTCAGCCGGAACATCCGTTTCGCTACGGGAAATATTGTGCTGTTCCGCAATCTTCAGCGCCTGCTCAATATTATGTACGCGACGGGCGAAGATGGCCTTAGCGACCTCTTCCTGGCGTTTGACCTGCGCTTTCATCTGAATAGTACGCGCAGCCCAGGCGCCTTTCAGCTCGTCATTCAGATGACTGGCCGCGCGCTGGCTGGCAAAAGCAACGTACTGACGCAACAGGTTATTGGCGTCCGGCGCCGTTTCCGCAATCAGCTTCACGCTGTCGCTAACGTTACGGAGCACATCGCCAGGCATAAACTGAATGTTATTAATCAGGTCATCCAGCAGCGCGGCATCCGCTTTGCTGTTACCGACCATGCGCTGCTTGTAGTAGTCCGTCTGGGACCAGAAATCGCGACGTGTATCCCACGACGCCAGCTGCATCACAAACTCTTTGTAGGATTCATCCATCACCGAAGCCTGATCCGGGGTCGCCAGATTGGCCTTGATATCAAGATTACGCAGGAATTGCTGCTGGGAGTAGTAGCCTCCAAGCATATTCACCGTTGGTCGGTCTGTGATCGCCGTGGCGCTCCACTCTTGTTTTGCAAAGAAGGTGTAGGCAAGCGCTAACAGCGCGAACCCCAGGGCAATCCCCACAATCCACAGTTTGCCCTGCCATAACACGCGAAACAAACCACGAATATCCAGCTCGTTCTCAGTGCCCACTGATTTCGCTCCCGCCAACGGTTGAGTCATCATAGTCCCGGTTTTACTTAGTTAATGTTGTGTTTTTGCCACTGTTCCGACGCATCCTGCGTTTTAAACGTTTAATAAAACGCGCGACTTTCCATGCACGCTTGATGCAGTAACCGTACATGAAAAATGCTAGCAAGAATAATACCAACATTACCCATTCAGGAATGAAATGTGCGTATTCCGCGGCAACGCCAATCGCAGCCAGAATAGCAGCCGCAAGCGTAATCAACACAAATGCCTGACGAGACGTGAAGCCGGCGCGCATAATCAGGTGATGAATATGCTGCCGATCGGGAGAAAACGGGCTCATCCCTTTACGCAGACGGCGGTACATAATAGCGACCATGTCCATCAGCGGGATGGCGATAATCCAGAGAGCTGTTACCGGGCTGATAGGGTGCGTTTTACCCTGCGTGGTCTCCAGCAAGACCCAGATAACCGTAAAGCCAATCAGGGTACTGCCCGCATCGCCCATAAAGACTTTATAGCGACGCCCTAACACACCCAGGTTCAGGCAGATGTAAGGCAGGATGGCGGCAATCATGGCAAAGCACCACATTGACAGGCTGTACTGGCCGTCAAACCATAAAATGATGCCGATAGCGCCAAACGAAACAGAGGACAGCCCACCGAGCAGACCGTCTATACCGTCAACCATGTTAAAGGCGTTGATAGCCGCCCACACGGCAAACAGCGTCAGGAAGAAGCCGAATGGCCCAAGCACCAGCTCCCAGGGACCAAACACGTAGCCCAGGCTTCTGAGATAGAGGCCGCCTACCACCATCATAATGATGCCAATGGCCGCCTGTACCGTCGCGCGGAACTTCACGCTGATATCAAAACGATCATCAAGGGCGCCGACCAGTACCAGCACACCGGCACATGCCAGGTAGAGTGCGGCATGGGGGATATAGTAATCCGCGATCCCGAATGTGAAACAGATGCCTGCGTATACCGAAATGCCGCCCACCAGTGGAATAAGCCCCTGATGACGTTTACGGAAGTTCGGTTTGTCCACTAACCCAATTCTTTTTGCTACCTTGCGCGCAATGAACAAAAAACAGGTTGTGAATAAAAAAATACTGATCAGCTCAGTTACAGCAGTGAGTAGATTCACAATGGATTGCTCTCAACAAATGTTAGTCCCGGAAGTATAACCATGAAGCCTCTGCCTCAGAAGGATTAAAGATGGCTCATCACAACTCCCTTTGTATGTTTTTCAATCAATTATTTCTTTGACTGTGCAAACCTTCTTATTGTCGCACCGACAGGTCTAAATTGGGAGTGTGTGGTAATAGCGTATAGTCCATAAATAAAAAACGCCACGTAAAAACGTGGCGTTTACTGGGATTATTTGCGTTACGAGCGTTTCATCATGTCGAAGAAATCGTCGTTCGTTTTGGTCATCGCCAGTTTGTTAATGAGGAATTCCATTGCGTCGATTTCGCCCATTGGATGGATGATTTTACGCAGGATCCACATTTTCTGAAGCTCTTCCTGAGTGGTAAGCAGCTCTTCTTTACGGGTACCGGAACGGTTGTAGTCGATCGCCGGGAAGACGCGTTTTTCTGCGATTTTACGAGAAAGGTGCAGTTCCATGTTGCCTGTACCTTTAAACTCTTCGTAGATAACTTCGTCCATTTTGGAGCCGGTATCGATCAGCGCCGTCGCGATAATGGTCAGGCTACCGCCCTCTTCCACGTTACGCGCCGCACCGAAGAAACGCTTCGGACGATGCAGGGCGTTAGCATCCACACCACCGGTCAGTACTTTACCGGAAGCCGGCACCACGGTGTTGTAGGCACGCGCCAGACGGGTAATGGAGTCGAGCAGGATGATCACGTCTTTCTTGTGCTCAACCAGGCGTTTCGCCTTCTCGATGACCATTTCCGCAACCTGAACGTGGCGAGAAGCTGGCTCGTCGAAGGTAGACGCAACCACTTCCCCTTTCACCAGACGCTGCATCTCGGTCACTTCTTCCGGACGTTCGTCAATCAGCAGCACCATCAGCACACAGTCTGGATGGTTGTAAGCAATGCTCTGCGCGATGTTTTGCAGCAGCATGGTTTTACCGGCTTTTGGCGGCGCCACAATCAGACCACGCTGGCCACGACCAATTGGCGATGCCAGATCCAGCACACGAGCGGTTAAGTCTTCAGTAGACCCGTTACCACGCTCCATGCGCAGACGAGAGTTAGCGTGCAGCGGCGTTAAGTTCTCGAACAGGATCTTATTGCGGGAGTTTTCCGGTTTGTCGTAGTTAACTTCGTTAACCTTCAACAGCGCAAAGTAGCGTTCACCCTCTTTTGGAGGACGAATCTTACCTGAAATGGTGTCACCAGTGCGGAGGTTGAAACGGCGGATTTGGCTAGGGGATACGTAGATGTCGTCAGGGCCGGCGAGGTAGGAGCTGTCTGCGGAGCGGAGGAAACCAAATCCGTCTTGCAGTATCTCCAGCACACCGTCGCCAAAGATATCTTCGCCACTCTTAGCGTGCTGCTTCAGGATGGCGAAAATGATGTCCTGCTTGCGCATACGAGCCTGGTTTTCCAGTCCCATATTTTCGCCGAGAGTGATCAGCTCAGAAACCGGCGTATTCTTTAATTCGGTAAGATTCATAATGGTGTGGGTTCTTAAACTCGGGGTGATTCTCGAACTTAATGTTGTGAATGGTATGGCAGGGTCATCCATGCCTGTTTAGCGGCCATCACCTCATGTCTGTTCGCTGTCTGGTCACAGGGAAAGAACGCAGAACTGAAACGACAAGACGGATTGAGTGACAAGCCCGGAATCTAGCAACTTCACGCACTGTTTAAGTTAACAACGGGAAGTATCGGGTAAAACAAGATTCAAACAACAAGATATGTTTAAAACGTAGTCATAGCTAACTTAGCACGACTAAAGCCGGGCGTCCAGAGCTCGCCGTTAATTAGGCGCTCTGGACGCTCAGCTGAGAAACCTTACGCCAGGTTAGCGTCCAGGAACTCTTTCAGTTGACCTTTGGACAGTGCGCCCACTTTGGTCGCCGCCACGTCACCGTTCTTGAACAGCAGCAGGGTCGGGATGCCACGGATACCGTATTTTGGCGCGGTGCCCGGGTTCTGGTCGATGTTCAGCTTGGCAACGGTCAGTTTGCCCTGATATTCGTCAGCGATTTCATCCAGAATCGGAGCGATCATTTTGCAAGGACCACACCATTCAGCCCAGAAATCAACGAGGATCAGCCCGTCAGCTTTAAGTACGTCCGTGTCAAAACTGTCGTCAGTCAGGTGAATAATTTTATCGCTCATATATAACTCCACAGGAATAAGCCTGGTACGTTGGTTTTGTCTCCACCAACGACGTGTTGATGTCGCATTAACCAACTAAAGGTTGACTTTATTTCACCGGATACGCTTTCGTAAAGCAATAGTAAGCTGATATTCTACCACACTATGAGCAAAACACATTTAACAGAACAGAAGTTTTCCGACTTCGCCCTGCACCCAAAGGTGATCGAAGCCCTTGAAACTAAAGGGTTTCATAACTGCACGCCCATTCAGGCTCTCGCCCTGCCGCTGACGCTGGCCGGTCGCGACGTTGCAGGGCAGGCGCAAACCGGTACTGGCAAAACGATGGCGTTTTTAACGTCAACGTTTCATTATTTACTTTCTCACCCGGCGATTGCAGACCGCAAAGTTAACCAGCCGCGCGCGCTAATTATGGCCCCGACGCGAGAACTGGCGGTACAGATCCACGCAGACGCTGAGCCCCTGGCGCAAGCCACCGGCCTGAAACTTGGCCTGGCCTATGGCGGCGACGGCTACGATAAACAGCTGAAAGTGCTGGAAAGCGGCGTCGATATCCTGATTGGGACCACAGGCCGTCTTATCGACTACGCCAAACAGAACCATATCAACCTCGGCGCAATCCAGGTCGTGGTGCTGGATGAAGCAGACCGTATGTACGATCTGGGCTTCATTAAAGACATCCGCTGGCTGTTCCGCCGTATGCCTGCGGCAAACCAGCGTCTGAACATGCTGTTCTCCGCAACCCTGTCATACCGCGTACGTGAACTCGCATTCGAGCAGATGAACAATGCGGAATATGTGGAAGTAGAACCGGAGCAGAAAACCGGGCACCGCATTAAAGAAGAGCTTTTCTATCCTTCTAATGAAGAGAAAATGCGCCTGCTGCAAACCCTGATCGAAGAAGAGTGGCCGGATCGCGCGATTATCTTCGCGAACACCAAACACCGCTGTGAAGATATCTGGGGTCACCTGGCGGCAGATGGGCACCGTGTGGGCCTGCTGACCGGCGACGTGGCGCAGAAAAAACGCCTGCGCATTCTCGACGAATTTACTCGTGGCGACCTTGATATTCTGGTCGCGACCGACGTGGCGGCCCGTGGCCTGCACATTCCAGCCGTGACGCACGTCTTTAACTATGACCTGCCAGATGACTGTGAAGACTATGTACACCGTATCGGTCGTACCGGTCGTGCCGGCGCAAGCGGTCACTCCATCAGCCTTGCGTGTGAAGAGTATGCGCTGAATCTTCCGGCCATTGAGACCTACATCGGTCACTCTATTCCACAGAGCAAATACAATCCGGACGCGCTGTTGAGCGAGCTGCCGCCACCTAAGCGCCTTACCCGTCCACGCTCCGGCAATGGTCCGCGTCGTTCCGGCGGTGCACCGCGTAATCGTCGTCGTTCAGGTTAAAAAATATGCTCAGCTCCACCTCGCTTTATGCGGCAATTGATCTCGGTTCGAATAGTTTTCATATGCTGGTTGTGCGCGAGGTGGCGGGAAGCATACAAACGCTGACGCGCATTAAGCGCAAGGTCCGCCTCGCGGCGGG
Source organism: Enterobacter sp. UPMP2061 (assembly GCF_053709615.1). Taxonomy (NCBI): domain Bacteria; kingdom Pseudomonadati; phylum Pseudomonadota; class Gammaproteobacteria; order Enterobacterales; family Enterobacteriaceae; genus Enterobacter; species Enterobacter sp. UPMP2061. The sequence goes on along the minus strand of NZ_JBSKJP010000005.1, from coordinate 216,244 downwards.
CCTGAGCAGCGATAATCACCTCTCCCCGGAAGCCATGGAACGTGGCTGGCAGTGTCTGCGTCTGTTTGCAGAACGTTTGCAGGATATCCCGCTCAGTCAAATTCGCGTTGTTGCCACGGCGACCCTTCGTCTGGCGGTTAACGCTGGCGATTTCATTGCCAGAGCACAGGAAATTCTGGGCTGCCCGGTGCAGGTCATCAGCGGTGAAGAAGAAGCGCGTCTGATTTATCAGGGTGTGGCGCACACGACCGGCGGCGACGATCGTCGTCTGGTGGTCGATATCGGTGGCGCCAGTACCGAACTGGTCACGGGCACAGGCGCGCAGGCGACGTCACTGTTCAGCCTGTCGATGGGCTGTGTGACCTGGCTGGAACGCTACTTTACCGATCGAAACCTTGCCAAAGAGAATTTTGACGAGGCGGAAAACGCGGCGCGTGCGGTCCTGCGCCCGGTCATGGACGAACTGCGCTATCACGGCTGGAAAGTGTGTGTCGGCGCGTCCGGAACCGTTCAGGCGTTGCAGGAAATCATGATGGCACAGGGAATGGACGAGCGGATCACGCTTGCCAAACTCCAGCAGCTTAAACAGCGCGCCATCCAGTGTGGTCGTCTGGAAGAGCTTGAAATAGAAGGGCTGACGCTCGAACGCGCGCTGGTTTTCCCCAGTGGGCTCGCCATTCTGATCGCCATTTTTACTGAACTGAATATCCAGTGTATGACCCTGGCAGGCGGTGCGCTGCGCGAAGGTCTGGTCTACGGAATGCTGCACCAGTCGGTCGATCAGGACATCCGTAGCCGTACGCTGCGTAACGTTCAGCGCCGCTTTATTGTTGATATCGACCAGGCACACAGAGTGAGTCAACTGGCGTCACTGTTTGCCGATCAGGTGAAAAAAAGCTGGGATATTGAACCGTTAAGCCGCGATCTGCTCCTAAGCGCCTGTGCGCTACATGAAATTGGTCTCAGCGTGGAGTACAAGCAGGCACCGCTGCACGCGGCCTGGCTGGTGCGTAATCTCGATTTACCGGGCTATACGCCCGCCCAGAAGAAGCTGCTGGCCACCCTGCTGCTAAATCAGACTAACGCCGTCGATCTCTCTTCCCTTCACCAGCAGAACGCTGTACCGCCGCGCGTGGCGGAGCATCTGTGTCGTCTGCTTCGCCTGGCGATCCTGTTTGCCAGCCGGCGTCGTGATGATTTGCTGCCAGCCATTACGCTGGCGGCAGACGATGAGAAACTGACGCTGACGCTACCGGAAAACTGGCTTGAGGATCATCCGCTTGGGGCGGAACTGATTGAGCAGGAGTACCAGTGGCAGAGCTATGTGCACTGGGCGCTTGATGTGAAGTGACCCTTTGAAGCGTGCCGGGTGGCGGCTTCGCCTTACCCGGCCTGCAAATAGTTATCCCTTCTCTTTGGCTTTTGCCAGCATCGCGCGAATGTTTGCCACGTTTGCCTGCCCTTTGTGCATACGCTCTTCAGCGGTAATGACTTTACGCTCCTGCTCCCAGATAAGATCGTCCTGAGGCAACTCCAGCAGAAAACGGCTCGGCTCCGGGCGCACCAGCTCACCATACTGACGGCGCTCTTTGCACAGCGTAAACGTCAGCTCCTTCTGCGCACGAGTGATCCCCACGTAGGCCAGACGGCGCTCTTCGTCAACGTTATCTTCATCAATGCTGCTCTGGTGCGGCAATAAGCCCTCTTCCATCCCCACCAGATAGACATAGGGGAACTCCAGCCCTTTCGAGGCATGTAACGTCATTAGCTGAACCTGATCGGCCTCTTCTTCGCTTTCGCCGCGCTCCATCATATCGCGCAGCGTGAAGCGGGTGACCACCTGCGTCAGGGTCATGGGCTCGTCAATCTCAGATCCTTCAAGCATTTCGGTCATCCAGCTGAAGAGCTGGTTAACGTTTTTCATCCGCATCTCGGCTGCTTTCGGGCTGGCAGAGGTTTCATACAACCAGGATTCGTAATCAATGCCGTGGATCAGATCGCGTACTGCCGCCACAGGCTCGCGCTCTGCCAGACGCTGCACCTCACCCAGCCAGTGGGTAAAGCGGGTTAAGGCGTCATAGCCGCGCCCGGTCAGGGTCTGGCTCAGCCCCATATCGAAGCTGGCGGTGAACAGGCTTTTGTTGCGGGTCATCGCCCATTCACCCAGCTTTTGCAGCGTCGCAGAGCCGATCTCGCGTTTCGGCGTATTCACGATGCGCAGGAAAGCGCTGTCGTCATCCGGGTTGGTCAGCACGCGCAGATAGGCCAGCAGATCCTTGATTTCCGGACGCGAAAAGAACGACGTACCGCCGGAGATTTTGTAGGGAATGCGGTTCTGCATCAGCATCTTTTCAAAGACGCGAGACTGGTGATTTCCGCGATAGAGGATCGCGTAATCCTTGTATTCAGTTTTGTTGACGAAGTGATGGGCAATCAGCTCGCCCGTTACGCGCTCCGCTTCGTGCTCTTCGTTGTTGGCGCTGAGCACTTTCAGCTCGGTACCGTAACCCAGTTCGGAGAACAGGCGCTTCTCAAAGACGTGCGGGTTATTGGCAATCAGGATGTTCGCCGCCTTCAGGATACGCCCGGAAGAACGGTAGTTCTGCTCCAGTTTAATCACCTGCAACGCCGGGAAGTCTTTGCTCAGTAGCACCAGGTTTTGCGGACGCGCGCCACGCCATGAGTAAATCGACTGATCGTCATCGCCTACGACGGTAAAGCGTGCACGCTGCCCTACCAGCAGCTTCACCAGCTCGTACTGGCTGGTGTTGGTATCCTGGTATTCATCCACCAGCAGGTAACGAATTTTGTTCTGCCAGCGCTCGCGTACCTCTTCATTCCGCTGAAGCAGCAGCGTCGGCAGCAGGATCAGATCGTCGAAATCCAGGACGTTGCAGGCTTTCATATGCGCGTCGTACAGTCCGTAGCAGTGGGCAAAGATGCGGTCGCGCTCGCCTTTGGCGCTTGCCGCTGCCTGGGCCGGCGTCATCAGATCGTTTTTCCAGTTCGAGATCGTCGAGATCAGCTGTTGCAACAGCACTTTGTCATCTTCGATCAGCCCTTCCGTCAGCTCTTTAAGCAGCGCCACCTGGTCGGTGTCATCGAAGAGAGAAAAGTTGGACTTCATGCCCAGCGCCGCGTATTCGCGCTTGATAATATCCAGACCCAGCGTGTGGAAGGTGGAGATCATCAGCCCGCGCGCCTCTTTACGGCCCAGCGTCTGGCCGACGCGCTCTTTCATCTCACGCGCCGCTTTGTTGGTAAAGGTGACCGCCGCGATATGGCGCGCCTGGTATCCACAACCCCGAATTAAGTGGGCGATTTTGTTGGTGATCACGCGTGTTTTACCGGATCCCGCTCCCGCCAGCACCAGGCAGGGTCCGGTGACGAATTCGACAGCTTGTTGTTGTCCGGGGTTTAAACGCATAAATGGTCACTCAATGAAAGTCGGGAGAGGAGGAAAAACGCGTGGTAGTATACCGATCGTAAACTAGTCGACTCAAGGCACGATCATGGCAAAAACAGCAGCAGCACTGCATATCCTTGTTAAAGAAGAGAAACTGGCACAGGATCTGCTCGAACAGATTAAAAACGGCGCCGACTTCGGCAAACTGGCGAAGAAACACTCGATTTGCCCGTCAGGCAAACGCGGTGGTGACTTAGGCGAGTTCCGCCAGGGCCAGATGGTCCCGGCGTTTGATAAAGTGGTCTTCTCCTGCCCGGTGCTGGAGCCAACTGGCCCACTGCACACACAATTCGGCTATCACATTATCAAAGTGTTATACCGCAACTAATCAAAAGCCCGGTGCATTGACTCACCGGGCTTTTTTATTTAGGTGTTCCGGCGTTCAGATACCGTCGCCGTATTCGAAGGTGTGATGAATACCGTTGAAGTGCTGATCCATATCCATTGACGGCTTATCGCTGTCTGGCTTACCGACGATGCGCGCCGGGACGCCAGCGGCGGTGGTGTGCGGCGGTACAGGCTGGAGCACAACCGACCCCGCGCCAATCTTCGCGCCGCGTCCGACTTCAATATTGCCGAGGATTTTAGCGCCCGCGCCAATCATCACCCCTTCACGAATTTTCGGATGGCGATCGCCGCTGGTTTTACCGGTACCGCCCAGCGTAACGGATTGCAGGATCGACACGTCATCTTCGATCACCGCCGTTTCACCAACAACAATGCCGGTGGCGTGATCGAGCATAATCCCGCGGCCAATTTTCGCCGCCGGGTGAATATCGACCTGGAAGGTCACGGAAACCTGGTTTTGCAGGAAGATGGCCAGCGCGCGGCGTCCCTCATTCCATAACCAGTGGCCGATGCGGTACGCCTGTAAGGCATGGAAGCCTTTGAGATACAGCAGCGGCGTGGAATATTTATCCACCGCCGGGTCTCGCGTGCGCACAGCCTGGATGTCGCAGGCGGCAGAAGCAATCATCTCCGGATCTGCGGCGTAGGCCTCTTCCACCACCTCGCGAATCGCGATAGCAGGCATGATAGGGGAAGCCAATTTATTGGCGAGCATATAGCTCAGGGCGCTGCCGAGATTTTCGTGCTTAAGTAGCGTCGCGTGATAGAAACTGGCCAGCATGGGCTCACAGTCGGCCAACGCTCGGGCTTCGGCTTTAATATTATTCCAGACGATATCCAGTTCTTCACACGGCATTGCTTGCTCCAGACGATAGTTAATGACCAGCCAGTTCTGCGCTGGCTGGGTCATTCAGGTGACGATACTTCCCGGCTAATTGCTGCTGCGCTCGTCCTTGCGCGCACGACCTAATAAGGTCAATGCTGCCTCGCGCGCATTTTTTCCGCAATACAATACCTGATAAATTTCCTCGGTTATTGGCATTTCAACACCGAAACGGTGCGCCAGTTCGCGAACTTCTTTGGTATTGCGATAGCCTTCAACCACCTGACCAATCTTCTCCTGCGCGCTTTTTACATCGCTGCCCTGTCCGAGCATCATGCCAAAGCGGCGGTTACGCGACTGGTTATCGGTGCAGGTCAGCACCAGGTCGCCCAGCCCTGCCATTCCCATAAAGGTGGCCGGATCGGCACCCAGCGCTTCGCCCAGGCGGGACATTTCGGTCAGGCCACGGGTGATCAGCGCAGTACGCGCATTCGCGCCGAAACCGATGCCGTCAGACATCCCGGCCCCGATGGCAATGACGTTCTTCACCGCGCCGCCCAGCTGCACGCCGATAAAATCGGGGTTGCTGTACACGCGGAAGCTTTTGCCGCAGTGCAGCAGTTGCTGAAGATCGTCGGAAAATGCCTGGTCGGTGGACGCCAGCGAAATCGCCGTCGGCAAGCCCGCAGCCAGCTCTTTGGCAAACGTCGGCCCGGAGATCACCGCCAGCGGGATCGCTGTTCCCAGCGCTTCGCGGGCAACGTCCTGCAACAGACGTCCGGTTTCCGCTTCCAGCCCCTTCGTCGCCCACACAATACGCGCATCCGCACGCATCAGCGGCTTAATCTGACGCAGGACTTCGCCAAACACATGGCTTGGCACCACAATCAAAATATTGCGGCTGGCCGCCAGCGCGGTCGCGAGGTCGCTTTCCAGATACAGGGAGTCAGGGAACGGAACGTCCGGGAGAAACGCCACATTGCAGCGGTCGTGTTGCAACGTCGCGATATGTTTTGGATCGTGGCCCCACAGGACCACGTCGTGACCATTTCTTGCCAGGGTGATGGCAAGAGCGGTGCCGTAAGAGCCGGCACCGATCACAGTCATTGACGCATTAACAGTGCTCATCAGGCATCCTGATGTTGTTCGGTACCTTCGCCAGCCTGCTGCTGTAGATAGTTCATGAACAGCGCATCAAAGTTTACTGGCGCAAGGTTCAGTTGCGGGAATGTACCGCGAGAAACCAGGCTGGTGATGCATTCACGGGCATACGGGAACAGGATGTTCGGGCAGTATGCACCCAGGCAATGCGCCATCTGGTTGCCTTCGATGCCGCCGATGGAGAAGATACCGCCCTGCTGAACTTCGCACAGGAATGCGGTTTCTTCGCCCAGAGAGGCGGTCACGGTGACACGCAGTACGACTTCATACACATCATCCGCCAGCTGGGTGGATGCGGTATCCAGATCAAGTTTAACCTCTGGCTGCCAGTCTTTCTGGAAAACGTGCGGCGCATTTGGCGCTTCGAAAGAGACATCCTTGGTGTAGATGCGCTGGATCTGGAAAGTCATCTCGGTGTTGTTTTGTTCTGACATGGAAAAACCCTTTTTAATTGTCCTAAAGTCTCTAGCTCAGCAGCGGATCGAGTCCGCCACGAGCGTCGAGCGCATACAAGTCATCACAGCCGCCAATGTGCTGCGCATCAATAAAAATCTGTGGAACCGTTGTGCGACCACTGCGTTGGATCATCTCTTCGCGTTTAATCGCGTCACCATCGATCGGCAGTTCCTTGAACGTTACGCCTTTGCTGGACAGCAGCGCTTTCGCTCGGTGGCAGAACGGGCACGTTGCTTTGGTGTAGATCTCAATATTGGCCATCACTTAACTCCTTATTTACCGCGCACTAAAGGAAGATTCTCCCCGCTCCAGCCGGAGATGCCTTCTTTCAGCACCGTTACGTTTTCAAAGCCTGCTTTATGCAGTGCGCTGGCAGATTCCTGCGCCTGCATGCCAGTGCCGTCAACAACAATAATCGGCTGGGCTTTATGCTTCTCCAGCTCACCAATGTTGTTCGCTTTAATTTCCGCGGGCAGCAGGTTGATAGCACCTGCGATGTGGCCCTTGCGGAAATCGTCGCGCTGACGCAGATCGACAACCACGGCGTCCTCTTTGTTGATCAGACGTGTCGCTTCACCGCGGGTGATCACCTTAATTTTAGACGTCAGTCCCTTAAATGTGGTGAACAGTACAGCGACCAGCAGGCCAATCCACGCGATGCTCAGAACCGGGTGGCGGCTAACGAATTGCATAATTTCTTGCATGGGGGGTAACAACTCCCGACTAAGTGATTAAAAAAACCAGGACAGGAGTATACCTGTGCGCTGTGGCAAATACAGCCAGCGACATAAAGCTAATCTATTTTCTGCGGCATGCCACGTAAAAAAAGCCTCAAAATGGCCTGAGAACAGCATTGCCCCCGCGCTTTCTTTGATCTTCTGCGGCTATTTTATCGATTCAGCTGTAGTAAAATTACGCAAATTTTTTGTCTCTTGAGCATGAGGTTGTCGCAATGTCGGTTTCTAAAAAACCTATGGTACTGGTGATTCTGGATGGCTATGGCTACCGTGAAGATCAACAGGATAACGCCATTTTCAACGCCAAAACCCCGGTTATGGATGCGCTATGGGCAAAACGTCCCCACACCCTGATTGATGCGTCTGGCCTGGAAGTGGGTCTGCCGGATCGTCAGATGGGCAACTCTGAAGTGGGTCACGTTAACCTGGGTGCGGGCCGTATCGTTTACCAGGACCTGACGCGCCTGGACGTTGAAATCAAAGAACGTACATTCTTTGCCAACCCAACGCTCACCGGAGCGGTTGATAAAGCCGTTGCCGCAGGCAAGGCCGTTCACATTATGGGTCTGCTCTCTGCGGGCGGCGTTCACAGCCACGAAGATCACATCATGGCGATGGTAGAACTGGCCGCCGAGCGCGGTGCGGAAAAAATCTATCTGCACGCCTTCCTGGATGGTCGCGATACGCCGCCACGCAGCGCAAAAGGTTCTCTTAAAGCGTTTGAAGATAAATTTGCCGCACTGGGCAAAGGCCGCGTGGCGTCCATCGTTGGCCGTTACTATGCCATGGACCGCGACAACCGCTGGGACCGCGTTGAGCAAGCCTATGATCTGCTGACCCTGGCAAAAGGTGAGTTCCAGTTCCCGACCGCCGTTGAAGGCCTGGAAGCGGCTTACGCGCGTGATGAAAACGACGAATTTGTGAAGGCAACCGTGATCCGCGCTGAAGGCCAGGCCGATGCCGCCATGGAAGATGGCGATGCGCTGATCTTCATGAACTTCCGTGCTGACCGCGCGCGCGAAATCACCCGCGCCTTCGTCAACAGCGATTTCGACGGTTTCGCCCGTAAGAAAGTGGCGAAGATCGATTTCATCCAGTTGACCGAGTATGCAGCGGATATCAAAGCCCCATGCGCGTATCCACCCGCTTCCCTGGAAAATACCTTCGGCGAGTGGATGGCGAAAAACGATAAAACGCAGCTGCGCATCTCCGAAACTGAGAAGTATGCGCACGTGACCTTCTTCTTTAACGGCGGCGTAGAAGAGCCGTTTAAAGGCGAAGACCGCATCCTGATTAACTCGCCGAAAGTCGCCACTTACGATCTCCAGCCAGAAATGAGCTCTGCGGAGCTGACCGAAAAACTGGTGGCCGCGATCGAAAGCGGTAAATACGACACCATCATCTGTAACTATCCGAATGGCGACATGGTGGGCCACACCGGCGTGATGGAAGCAGCCGTTAAAGCTGTTGAAGCGCTGGACCACTGCGTTGAGCAGGTCGCGAAAGCGGTTGAATCCGTGGGCGGCCAGCTGCTGATCACTGCTGACCACGGTAACGCAGAACAGATGCGTGATCCGGCAACCGGTCAGGCGCATACCGCCCATACCAACCTGCCTGTTCCACTGATTTATGTAGGTGATAAATCAGTGAAAGCTGTGGAAGGCGGCAAGCTTTCCGACATCGCGCCAACCATGTTGTCGCTGATGGGTATGGAAATCCCTGAAGAGATGACTGGCAAGCCGCTGTTCATCGTGGAATAATCGCTCCCCATGAGGGGAAAGGCGATTTTTTCAATCACATGGGTCGTGAAGCCGCTTCGGTTATCAGTCAGACCTCTGCTTTGCGCCAGCGCACTCAGCGCTGGCGTATTGCTGTGCGCCGCATCCGCCCATGCGGATGACCGCGATCAGCTTAAATCCATTCAGGCCGATATCGCCGCCAAAGAGCGTGCGGTACGTCAGCAGCAACAGCAGCGCGCCACCCTGCTCGCCCAGCTTAAAAAGCAGGAAGAGGCCATTTCCGCCGCCGCGCGTAAGCTGCGTGAAACACAAAACACCCTTGCCCAGCTCAATAAGCAAATCGATGAAATGAACGCGTCGATTGCGAAACTGGAGCGTCAGCGCGATGCCCAGGAGCGGAACCTTGCTGCACAGCTTGATGCTGCTTTCCGTCAGGGTGAGCACACAGGCCTTCAGCTGATCCTCAGCGGCGAAGAGAGCCAGCGTGGTCAGCGTTTACAGGCCTATTTCGGCTATCTAAACCAGGCGCGTCAGGAGACCATTGCGCAGCTGAAACAGACGCGCGAAGAAGTCACCACGCAAAAAGCCGAGCTGGAAGAGAAGCAGAGCCAGCAGCAAACGCTGCTCTACGATCAGCAGGCGCAGCAGGAGAAGCTTGAGCAGGCGCGCAATGAGCGTAAGAAGACGCTCGCCGGGCTGGAGTCCTCTATCCAGGCAGGACAAAGCCAGCTGAGCGAAATGCGCGCCAACGAATCCAGACTGCGTAACAGCATTGCCCGGGCAGAAGCCGCGGCCAAAGCGCGCGCCGAAAAAGAAGCGCGCGAAGCGCAGGCGGTGCGTAATAAGCAGCAGGAAGCCTCCCGGAAAGGCACCACCTACAAACCGACTGAAAATGAACGTTCCCTGATGTCGCGTACCGGCGGCCTCGGCTCCCCGCGTGGTCAGGCTTACTGGCCCGTTCGCGGTACGATCCTGCATCGCTATGGCGAACAGTTGCAGGGTGAGCTACGTTGGAAGGGGATCGTTATCGGTGCGTCTGAAGGTAGCGAAGTGAAAGCCATCGCCGATGGCCGCGTGATCCTGGCCGACTGGCTACAGGGTTATGGGCTCGTGGTGGTGGTTGAACACGGTAAAGGCGATATGAGTCTTTACGGCTACAACCAGAGCGCGCTGGTCAGCGTTGGCACCCAGGTGCGCGCGGGTCAACCCATTGCCCTTGTGGGCAGCAGTGGCGGTCAGGGCCGCCCGTCACTCTATTTCGAAATTCGTCGTCAGGGTCAGGCGGTCAATCCACAGCCGTGGTTGGGAAGATAGGTTTTGCTTCAATTTCGTCGAATTGTTGTTTCCGTAGTCAGCGCACTGGCGCTGGCTGCACCGGTTTATGCAGGCAAACTCGCGATTGTGATTGATGACTTCGGTTATCGACCACACTATGAAAATCAGGTGCTGGCGATGCCGTCAGCCATCTCTGTCGCCGTCCTGCCTAATGCGCCTCACGCGCATGAAATGGCGACCAAAGCGCACAATGGCGGCCATCAGGTCCTCATCCATCTGCCGATGGCCCCCCTCAGCAAGCAGCCGCTGGAAAAAGATACCCTGCGCCCGGACATGAGCAGCGACGAGATCGATCGCATCATCCGCGATGCGTACAATAAAGTGCCGTATGCCGTGGGTCTGAATAACCATATGGGCAGCGCGATGACCTCCAGCCTGTACGGTATGCTGAAAGTGATGCAGGCGCTGGAGCGTTACAATCTCTATTTCCTCGACAGCATGACCATCGGCAACAGCCAGGCGATGCGTGCCGCTCAGGGGACGGGGGTAAAAGTCATCAAGCGCAAAGTATTCCTGGACGACTCCCAGAACGAAGCGGATATCCGCGTGCAGTTTAACCGCGCGGTACAGCTGGCGCGCCGTAACGGTTCGGCGATTGCCATTGGGCATCCGCATCCGTCTACCGTTCGCGTTTTGCAGCAAATGTTGCCGGGCTTACCCGCCGATATTACGCTGGTGCGTCCGAGCGATCTGCTCAATGAACCTCAGGTGGATACTTCTCGTCCGGGTAGCGCGCAACCACCCGCAACGCAGCCGCGTAATCCATTCCGCGGCGTGAAGAACTGCACGCTGAAACAGCCGCCTGAACCGGTCTATGCAACCCGCTTCTTCTCGGTGATTGGCGAAAGCATCAGCAGCAGTACACTGGTTAAATACGTCCAGCAACAGTGGCAGGGTTGGGGAAAAAAAGCCTGATCGGCTAACGCCTATTCTGCCAGATAAGAGTCCGACTGCTCTTTTGCAACGGACTCTCTCTTTTCCCGATCCTGATACCAGGCCTTGAAATACTTCAAAAAACTGTACGCCGTGGCATAAAACCCTGTCACCACACCTACTTTGCCCTGACGCCACGCACCGCTAAACAGATACCATTTGAAAAATGCGCCAATAGCGCTGATCGCGCCGCGACCAAGAGAGGGACGTATCGTCTGATATTGAACCAGGCGAGTGGTATATCCGTTTAATTTATTAAAAAGTTCATGCAGCGAATAAAACGTATCATGTCTGACATAACCTGGAATACGTTCAGAACGGAGAAAACCTTCAACCTGATCGTCTACTGGCCGGTTATTAAATCGCGACTGCGAACGGTTAAAAAGACGCACCGGATAATCCGGTGATGAGACGGGATAAATCGTTCGGACATTTTCTCCCAAAACAAACCAGTGACGACATATCCGCCACGCCATATCCGGTTCGGGTTCATCGCCCATTTTTAATTTTAAAATAGCATCAACGGTTTCTTGATCGAGTATTTCGTCACTGTCCATGCACAGCACCCAGTCGTTGTGCGCATGGGATACGGCATGGTTCATCTGCTCGCCGTGCCAGCTATATTTTTTGAATATGGGCGACAATCCATAACTCTGGCAAATATATATCGTCGAGTCTGTACTTCCGGAATCCACTATAACGAATTCATCTGCTATTTTTAAAAGAGGAGGAATAACATCGTGCAACGTTCTTTCGGAGTTAAACGTTAATAAGCAGACCGTTATTTTAAACATATTTTCACTCTCTCAATAACAACATAAAATTTTTGCACTCATACTATCGAATTGAGAAGAGGCGATTAAAGTCTTAAATCGCACTTTTAAAATAAGCGTGTTTAAAACCTTTGCTTATAAAAAGGCAAATGAATACAAAAAATCTATTTTATTTCAGTAAATTCTTTATAATGCGGTCAGATGAAGGGTAGCATACGGATTCAGACATGCCGCAAAAACGTAAAATCCTCCTCCTGGACACGGGCAAAGAATGGGGGGGAGGTACCAACAGTATGCTTGAGCTTCTGAAGCGAATCAACCGCGACAAATTCGACATTACTTGTTGTTTTTACAGTGATTATAGTCGTGCTGAAGGTCAAACGATTGGCCAGGTGCTCAATAGCATTGGGATCCCGCTACTCGTTATCCCTCAACGTAAGCAACCGGCATGGGCAAAACTACTGAAAGAAGCGGGACGTGGTCTGCTGTTTTTCTCGCGTTCAGCGCGCAAAGCATTTACGCGGCATATCGATACCCTGTGGCGCATTCGCCCCAACGTCAGCAAGATTGAGACCATTTTCAGGGAAGGTGGATTCGATACGCTGTATATGAACAACCAGCCAGGCTCTAACGAAGAAGGGTATCTGGCGGGCGCAAACCTGCATGCGCGGATAATCCAGCACTGCCGGATTGAACCGGTGCTGACCCCGCCGCTGGTGAAGCTGGTGAATACCCATGCCACAAAAATCATCGCCGTCTCGCACGGCGTTGAACGCGTGTTGCTTCAGCATGGCGTCCGGCCAGCGCTGTGTACCGCGGTCAACAATGCTATCGACATCCACCAGCCTTTGCCCGACCGACGCGCGATGCGCCAGCGCCTGAACATTGATGACGACACGTTTGTGTTCGGCAGCATTGGCTCGCTAATCCCTCGCAAAGCCAACCACCATACGCTGGAGGCGCTGGCACAGTTCAGCCAGAGGCACCCGCAGGCAAAATGGAAGATGGTGCTGGTCGGTGAAGGGGCGGAGCGCGGCGCACTGGCGGCACAGGCTGACGCGCTGGGTATTACTGAGCACGTCATTTTTACCGGTTTCCAGAACACGCCTTTTGACTATCTCGCCACCTTTGACGCATTTATTCTGGCCTCGAAGAGCGAAGGCCTGCCGCGCGTCGTGCTGGAGGCGATGCTGCTGAATATTCCCGTGATTGGTTCAAAGGTGACCGGCACGGCAGAATTGATCGATCATGAGTCGACCGGCCTGCTGTTTCCCTGGAGCGACGTGTCGCAACTTGCTCAACATCTGGATAATATCTGGCAGGATCCTGCTCTGCGCGCCCGGCTCGCCGCTGCCGCACACCAGAATGTCTGCAACATGTATGCCATTGAAAGCTATGTTAACGGTGTCGAGGCCGTTCTTGGCGCGCAATAACCAAACGAGAAGAACATGTTTAAATTCCTGAATGCTCGCTACCGCCACATTACCGGGCGTCATAACATTCCTTACGCTTCCCTTCCGGTCACGCGCGATCTCGTTGCGGTGGATTCCATTGTGATCCCGTGTACGGGCGCGGATTTCGTCGAAGAGGCGTTATTGTCAGCGACCTTTGCAGAGCGTTATGCCACCGACATCAGCGAGATTGTTATCGTCAGCGATCAGCCTGAATCCGCTTTCGGCGAGCTGCCGCCAAAAACCCGCGTTGTTACCCTCACGCTTCCAAAACGTGAAGAAGGTTACCGCTATAAGCAGATCTACCTCAGTCGTCTGGTGAAGCTTAATGCTCCGTTGCAGGCGCGCGGTGAAGGTGTGCTGATGATCGACTCCGATCTCAACCTGCTTAAAATGCCAGAGATCAACATGGCGGATATGCACATCTACTCCAGCTTCCGTCAGGGCAAAATGATTGCCAAGCTGGACGGCGCGCCAGCGGAGAAAGTGCCGGCATATTACAAAGAAACGGTGCGTCCGTATCTGGTCGATCACGTTAACGGCGCGTTTCTTGCCGCCACCAAAAAGACCTGGCGCCGTATCTGCCCGCTGTGGCTGACGCTGTTCCAGGATACCTGGGAGCTGATGGACGACACGCAGCCGCCGACCGATCAGCTGCCGCTCGCTGCGCTGCTGGACATGCTGGATGTAAAAACGGTTAACCTGGGCGACTGGATGAACTGGCCGGTCTCCAAGAAGATCGGCGGTCAGGAAGCCGTTGTGCCGAAAGAGGTGATTGGCGCGCACGGTGGTTTCCCGCTTTCCGAATGGCAGAAGTATCTGGAATCGCCGGATAACAGGCTGCTGTTCAAAGGGCAGGACTACACCCGCAAGGTGCGCTACCTGACGGACGAAGAGAAAAAGAATCAGTAAAAAAAGGGGCCGCTGGCCCCTTTTTAATTACTTATCCCAGCTCAGGATCACTTTCCCTGACTGGCCGGACCGCATTGCGTCAAAGCCCTGCTGGAACTCATCGATGGAGAAACGGTGAGTGATAATCGGGGACAGATCCAGACCGGACTGGATCAGCGCGGCCATCTTGTACCAGGTTTCGAACATCTCACGGCCATAGATGCCCTTAATGAACAGCCCCTTGAAGATGACTTTGTTCCAGTCAATGGACATATCTGACGGCGGAATACCCAGCATCGCGATACGGCCACCGTGGTTCATGGTGTCGAGCATGGTGCGGAACGCCGGTGGCGCGCCGGACATCTCCAGACCCACGTCAAAGCCTTCGGTCATGCCCAGCTCTTCCATCACGTCGGTCAGGCTCTCTTTCGAGACATCCACCGCGCGGGTGACGCCCATTTTGCGCGCCAGCGACAGGCGGTATTCGTTCACGTCGGTGATCACCACGTTGCGCGCACCCACATGCTTCGCCACGGCTGCCGCCATAATGCCGATGGGGCCCGCGCCGGAAACCAGCACGTCTTCACCCACCAGGTCGAAGGAGAGCGCCGTGTGTACCGCGTTGCCGAACGGGTCGAAAATGGAGGCCAGATCGTCAGAGATATTGTCCGGGATTTTGAACGCGTTAAACGCCGGGATCACCAGGTATTCCGCGAAGCAGCCCGGACGGTTCACGCCCACGCCGACGGTGTTGCGGCACAGGTGGGTACGCCCACCGCGGCAGTTACGGCAGTGGCCGCAGGTAATGTGGCCTTCACCGGAGACGCGATCGCCAATGTTGAAGCCTTTTACTTCCTGGCCGATACCCACCACTTCGCCGACATATTCGTGACCGACAACCATCGGTACCGGAATGGTTTTCTGCGACCACTGGTCCCAGTTGTAGATGTGAACGTCAGTACCGCAGATGGCGGTTTTACGAATTTTGATCAGCAGATCGTTATGACCGACTTCCGGCTCCGGCACGTCGGTCATCCAAATCCCTTCTTCCGCTTTCAGTTTGGATAACGCTTTCATCATACGTCCTCAGGCAATGACGCCCAGCTGTTTGCCGATGCGGGTAAAGGCTTCCACCGCACGTTCAATTTGTTCAGGCGAGTGCGCCGCAGACATCTGGGTGCGGATACGCGCCTGACCTTTTGGTACCACCGGGAAGAAGAACCCGGTCACGTAAATCCCTTCTTTCTGAAGCTCACGAGCAAATTTCTGCGCGACAACCGCGTCGCCCAGCATCACCGGAATGATCGCGTGATCGGCACCGGCCAGGGTGAATCCTGCGGCACTCATTTTTTCACGGAACAGGCGGGCGTTAGCCCACAGGCGGTCGCGCAGCTCAGCCCCGGATTCCACCATCTCCAGCACTTTAATGGAGGCAGCCACAATCGCCGGCGCCAGGGAGTTGGAGAACAGATACGGGCGGGAGCGCTGGCGCAGCCACTCGACCACCTCTTTACGCGCGGCGGTGTAGCCGCCAGACGCGCCGCCGAGCGCTTTGCCCAGCGTACCGGTGATGATATCCACGCGGCCCATTACGTCGCAGTATTCGTGGGAGCCACGACCGTTTTCGCCGACAAAACCGACCGCGTGAGAGTCATCCACCATCACCAGCGCGTCGTATTTATCCGCCAGATCGCACACGCCCTTCAGGTTGGCGATCACACCGTCCATGGAGAACACGCCGTCGGTGGCGATCAGGACGTGGCGAGCCCCTGCTTCACGGGCCTCTTTCAGGCGCGCTTCCAGCTCCACCATGTCGTTGTTGGCGTAGCGGAAACGCTTCGCTTTGCACAGGCGTACGCCGTCGATGATGGAGGCGTGGTTCAGGGCGTCGGAGATAATCGCGTCTTCTGCGCCGAGCAGGGTCTCAAACAGACCGCCGTTGGCGTCGAAGCAGGAGGAGTACAGAATCGCGTCTTCCATTCCGAGGAAGTTCGCCAGCTTTTGCTCAAGCTGCTTGTGGCTGTCCTGCGTACCGCAGATAAAGCGAACGGAGGCCATACCGAAACCGTGGGTGTCCATGCCGTTTTTCGCCGCGGCAATTAGCTCAGGGTGATTCGCAAGACCTAAATAGTTGTTCGCGCAAAAGTTGATCACATGGCTGCCGTCGGCAACGGTGATGTCCGCCTGCTGGGCAGACGTGATAATACGCTCTTCTTTGAACAACCCTTCCGCACGTGCGGTGTCGAGGTCGCTGTTTAACTGTTTGTAAAAATCACCACGCATTGCAATTCTCCAGACTCGGCAAATTTTGGCACATATTACCCAAACCAATAGTTCATGACGAGATGACGCAGTATCTCTTCTCGTTTTTGCAGCATAAATCACGCGTACCCCTGCTGCATATCGGTGAATGGCTGAAGCCTGAGCATTGTGATGATATGATAAAGAGATTAGCGTTCGGGATATTCCCCGACTCATACTTCAAAGGTTACAGTTATGATCATCGTTACTGGCGGCGCGGGCTTTATCGGCAGCAATATTGTTAAGGCCCTCAATGACAAAGGCATCACCGACATTCTGGTGGTGGACAACCTGAAAGACGGCACCAAGTTCGTGAACCTGGTGGATCTGAACATCGCTGACTACATGGATAAAGAAGACTTCCTTATCCAGATTATGGCGGGTGAAGAGTTCGGCGAGATCGAAGCCATCTTCCACGAAGGTGCTTGCTCCTCCACCACCGAGTGGGACGGCAAGTACATGATGGATAACAACTATCAGTACTCCAAAGAGCTCCTGCACTACTGCCTGGAGCGTGAAATTCCGTTCCTGTACGCCTCTTCCGCGGCAACTTACGGTGGGCGCACTTCAGATTTCATCGAATCCCGCGAATATGAGCAGCCGCTGAACGTTTATGGTTACTCCAAGTTCCTGTTTGATGAGTACGTACGTCAGATCCTGCCAGAAGCGAACTCGCAGATTGTCGGCTTCCGCTACTTCAACGTCTACGGGCCGCGCGAAGGCCACAAAGGCAGCATGGCGAGCGTGGCGTTCCACCTGAACACCCAATTAAATAACGGCGAAAGCCCGAAACTGTTCGAAGGCAGCGACGGCTTCAAGCGTGACTTCGTCTACGTGGGCGATGTGGCGGCAGTAAACCTGTGGTTCCTGGAAAATGGCGTGTCCGGCATTTTCAACCTGGGCACTGGCCGCGCGGAATCCTTCCAGGCGGTGGCAGACGCGACGCTGGCGTACCATAAGAAAGGCAGCATCGAGTACATTCCGTTCCCGGATAAGCTGAAAGGCCGCTACCAGGCATTCACCCAGGCGGACCTGACTAACCTGCGCGCCGCAGGCTACGACAAGCCGTTCAAGACCGTTGCCGAAGGCGTAACGGAATATATGGCCTGGCTGAACCGCGACGCATAAGCATGAAAATTCTGGTGATCGGCCCGTCATGGGTGGGCGACATGATGATGTCGCAAAGTCTCTATCGCACGCTCAAGGCGCGTTATCCCCAGGCGATAATCGACGTGATGGCACCCGCATGGTGCCGTCCGCTGTTATCGCGTATGCCGGAAGTGAACGAGGCGATCCCGATGCCGCTCGGACACGGCGCGCTGGAAATCGGTGAACGCCGCAAACTCGGCCACAGCCTGCGCGAGAAACGCTATGACCGCGCGTACGTGCTGCCTAACTCCTTCAAATCCGCCCTTGTGCCCTTCTTTGCGGGCATCCCGCACCGTACCGGCTGGCGCGGTGAAATGCGCTACGGCCTGCTGAACGACGCCCGGGTGCTGGATAAAGAGGCCTGGCCGCTGATGGTGGAGCGCTACGTGGCGCTGGCCTACGACAAAGGCGTGATGCGCAGCGCGAAAGATCTGCCGCAGCCGCTGCTGTGGCCGCAGCTCCAGGTAAGCGATGGGGAGAAATCCCACACCTGCAACGCATTTGGCATTTCGTCCGAACGCCCGATGATTGGGTTCTGCCCTGGCGCAGAATTCGGTCCGGCAAAACGCTGGCCGCACTATCACTATGCAGAGCTGGCGAAACAGCTTATCGATGAAGGCTATCAGATTGTGCTGTTTGGCTCGGCGAAAGATCATGAGGCGGGCAATGAAATTCTCGCCACGCTGAGCACCGAGCAACAGGCATGGTGCCGAAACCTGGCCGGGGAAACGCAGCTCGAGCAGGCGGTTATCCTGATTGCCGCCTGTAAGGCCGTGGTCAGTAACGACTCTGGCCTGATGCACGTCGCCGCCGCGCTGGATCGCCCGCTGGTCGCGCTGTATGGTCCAAGCAGCCCGGACTTCACGCCGCCGCTGTCGCACAAGGCGCGCGTGATCCGTTTGATCACCGGCTACCACAAGGTGCGCAAAGGCGATGCCGCAGAAGGTTACCATCAGAGCCTGATCGACATTACCCCGCAGCGTGTTCTCGAAGAACTCAACGCACTGCTGTTGAGCGAAGAAGGATAACGGATGCGGGTATTGATCGTTAAAACCTCCTCAATGGGTGATGTTCTGCATACGCTGCCGTCGCTGACGGACGCCATGCGGGCCATTCCCGGCATCCGTTTTGACTGGGTGGTGGAAGAAGGCTTCGCGCAGATCCCCACCTGGCATGAAGCGGTTGATCGCGTGATCCCGGTGGCCATTCGCCGCTGGCGCAAAGCATGGTTCTCCGCACAGATTAAAGCCGAACGCAAAGCCTTCCGCGAAGCGGTGCAGGCCCGGCGTTACGACGCGATCGTCGACGCCCAGGGGCTGGTGAAAAGCGCCGCGCTGGTCACGCGTCTGGCGCACGGCGTAAAGCACGGCATGGACTGGCAAACCGCCCGCGAACCGCTGGCGAGCCTGTTCTATAATCGTCGCCACCATATTGCGAAGCAGCAGCACGCCGTGGAACGTACCCGCGAGCTGTTCGCTAAGAGTCTCGGCTATGCAAAACCCGACCTCCAGGGTGACTACGCCATCGCACAGCATTTTCTGCGCGAAACGGACAAGGATATCGCGCCCTATCTGGTTTTCCTGCATGCCACAACGCGCGACGATAAGCACTGGCCGGAAACGCACTGGAGAAGGCTGATTGAACTAATGCAACCTAGCGGTATCCATATTAAACTCCCATGGGGCGCTGAACATGAGCGGCAGCGAGCGGAACGTCTGGCAGCAGGTTTTTCCCACGTCGAGGTGTTACCCAAACTCACGCTGGCGCAGGTTGCCGCACAGCTGGCGGGCGCTAACGCCGTCGTTTCTGTGGATACAGGGTTAAGCCATTTAACCGCCGCACTGGATCGTCCTAATATCACGATTTTCGGCCCGACCGATCCGGGGTTGATCGGGGGTTACGGTAAAAACCAGCATCAGATGGTTAGCCCTACGCAACAAACGAAGGATATTAGCGCAGATGCTATTTTTTCATTTTTACAGGGCAGCCATCGGCTTTCCAACAGGGATATTTAACCCATGAGTTATGTATTTCTGCTGATTTTACTCTTTCCGGTGAAACTCATCCGGAAGCTGTTTCGAAAAGACACGGGCAAGAACCTTGTCATTCAGACAGCCAAAATCGGTGACTTTATTAATGCGACGCCTCTTCTGGCATATCTGCAAAAAAGCGATGTGTTGATCAGTCGCAGCGTTGGCGCGCTGGCGAAGCATGATGAGACTATTGAGCAGATCTATTTTATTGAGCAGCATAAGCGCAACCTGTGGCGTAAACTGTGCTTCGCGTGCAGGATCATGAACCGATACGACAACGTCTACCTGCTACAGCCCAACAGCGTGAACCTCTTTTTTGCCGCCGTCTGCAATGCCAAAAACAAACAATTTTTAAGCATTTACACGCGCAGGTGGTATCACGGGATTTTCTATCTCGCAGCCGACGGCACCGTTGAGCATGGCAAAAAAACGCTTTCGGTGACGAATTACCTGAAACTGGCCGACCGCTCGCTCACGTGGCAAGACTCTCCCAAGCACGCCACAAAGCCACTCTTCAAGCCGACGACCTGGCCGGCCATTCTTGATAAACCTGGCGTTATCCGCATCGGCATCAGTATTGCGGCGGGCAATAAAGCCAAAACCGTCCCTCCGGTTATCTGGAAGCGGATTGTTGATCAACTCGCTGATTTACCCTGCGAGTTTTATGTCTTCGGCGCGCCAAACGAACAGTCGTGGATGGACGATATCACCCGTCTTTACGGTGAAATCCCCAATTTTATCAATCTTATTGGCAAAATTTCGCTGGAAGAGCTTCCCTGGGCCATTTCTAAGATGGACTGCTATATCGCGTCTGACTCGGGGAATGTCTACATCGCAGACGCCGTCGGCGTGCCGGTGGTCCTGCTGTTTGGACCGTGTTGTCACTATGAACAGCGTCCGCTTGGCAATGTGATGCTGATCGGGAATGACGATAACATTTGTTCTTATGTGTTTGAAACGCGCTATTACTTCCCGCAAGAACGGGAAGCACTATTCTCTGTCACTGACTCCGCGTTACACGATCTTCAGCAGTTTATCCGTACATTACCAAAAGCCCGCTCACTGGCTAGCGCTACCGACGCTCAAGGAA
Organism: Enterobacter sp. UPMP2061; assembly: GCF_053709615.1. Taxonomy (NCBI): domain Bacteria; kingdom Pseudomonadati; phylum Pseudomonadota; class Gammaproteobacteria; order Enterobacterales; family Enterobacteriaceae; genus Enterobacter; species Enterobacter sp. UPMP2061. The sequence goes on along the minus strand of NZ_JBSKJP010000005.1, from coordinate 195,558 downwards.
ACTAATTTTTATGGCTTTTTTAAGCGTCATTATTGCTGCGCATAACGCTGAAGCTACGCTGCACGCCACGCTTTCAAGCCTGCTGTCAGCAACCGATCAGGATACTGAAGTCATTATTTTCAATGACAGTTCTGAGGATGCCACGCAGGCAATAATTGAAGAGTGGTCGCCGAAATTTCCTCAGATCATAACGCGCACCGTGAACTTTCGTAACGTTGGCCGGGTAAGAAACAGCGCTGTCGCACTGGCATCGGGTGAGTATATTACGATGCTCGACAGTGACGATTGCTTAAAGCCTGGCAGCCTCAGGGACGCAATGGCCTATCTGAAAGCGCAACGTCCGGATATGTTACTGACACGTTTGCTTGAGATTCGCGATCCCCGGAGAATGACTTTAGACTGGCAGGGATTTAAGCCTGTGCCATTGTCACAACATGAAGCAATTGCTCGTTTCTTACGTCATAAAGACTTTCAGGCACATCTCATTGGCCAGTTTATTCATCGTAGTCTTTACGAGAAAAATCCCATACCTCCGATGTTATGTTATGAGGATTTCGCTGTCTTCCCGGGAATGTTGATGCAATCGAGCAAAATAGCCTATCAACGCCAGGGGCATTATTATTACATCAAGCGTCGCGACAGTTTGTCGAGCAGTCTGGACGCCAGCAAAATTTCAACGCTTGTCGAATGCACGTTACAGATGGAAAGAACATTTCCGTCACGCTACAAACATCTCGTCAATTGCCACTGGTTTGATATTTACAGCAACCATCGGTCCTGTCTTACAGACCAACAATTGCAGCTCGTGAAACAACGCGTAAAGACCATGTATACATTGTCTTTTTTCATGTCCACCGATGTTCGTTTTAGCTACAAAAAAAGGGTTATTGAGGCGTTATGGAAAAAATAAAACCACGGCTATATCAACTGACGATCGCTTTAAGCCTCATCTCCTTGATACTGGCTTTAGTCAGTTCTGGGAAGCAAAGAGAATTTTTCTATATCGCTATTTACGTCAGTATTATTGGCCTGGCTTTCGAATATAAAAAAATCACTCTGCGACCTTTTACTATAGCACTGCCCATTCTGCTGATTGGGTTACTTAACCTCGGCTGGTACTTACTCTATGAGTATCATAACGAGGGCCTCAACCTTTACAGCGACTACCTCGGTGCCAGCAAAAAGTTAATTTTAGCGAGTGTCCTGATTTTCTATATCGACCGCTTTAAGTTTTATATCGATAAGGATACCTTCAGGAAATTCTTCTTCTTCGCAACGGCCCTGGGGTTTGTGCTCGCCACAGGGTATGGCTTGTGGCAGGCCTCGCAAGGTATGACTCGCGTTGAGATGGCAATTAACCGTGCCACCGTTTCAGCCTATGTTTATTCTGTCCTGTCACTGGCTTTCGTATATAGTCTTTACCTTCAACAGAACGTGAAGCTGTATGTTGTTGCGGGCTTCACTATATTAATCTCTTACTTCGTCATACTGTTGACGGGGACCCGCGCTGCGATGGGTTTATATCTGCTTCTGGCGATTGTGCTCACGCTTTATCATTTCAGAAAGATTCATCTTAAATCAGCCCTCATCTTTTTATGCATTGTTGCAGGCGTTGTAATCGTTAGCTACAAGCCATTGATTTCGCCAAAAATACAACAAACCCAACGTGAGGTTGAACGTTATCAACAAGGTTTTGACCGCACCTCACTCGGCGCACGTTTTTCGATGTGGACTATCGGGATCGAGAATGGTCTTGCCCATCCGTTAGGGCAATCGCTGGAAGAGCGTGAAGCGTGGACCCGACACTACATTAAAGACGGCCATCCTCACCTTGGCAGTGCACTCGAATACATCAAAGTCCACCTGCATAATGAATTTATTGAGAAATACTCTTTGCAGGGGATCCCCGGCGTAGCGGTAATGCTCTTTTTCTTCGTTTCGATGATTGTGTATGCCCTACGAAACAGAAACGCACTGCTGCTGACGTCGATGCTTCTTTTGCTTTTGTATGGACTGACGGATGTCATACTGCTCAGTTCAGAAGCCTTAATCTTCTTTATGATTTTGTTTGCGCTAAGTACACCTTTCTCACAAACAAAACAGCAATAACAAATATGCCCGCCTGGCGGGCATAACTATTTTTTGTACTGGTAAAACTCCGCCAGCGTCATCCCCACGGTCTTATCTGATAACCAGGTAAAGAGCTGCTCCAGATCCTGATACAGCCCCTCAATCGCGGCCTCGTCTTTAAAAGTAGGGCTCCCGCCAGGCATAAATTCCGACGAATGCAGCATAAACTCCACGTAGTCATTCCCCTGAGCCAGGCACTGCTGCGCAACCTTAATCATCTCCGCCGCATTTCCTCCGGACGGACGTAACCAGTTAACTGACGGAGAACGGTATTTACCGCGCAGACGATCATAACCCTGCTTCAGGGAATTCAGCCATGCCGGGTGTTTATACTGGATGCTCATCGGCACTTCGAGGAGAGGGCTGTTTCCCGGCCGGGAAATGTCGTCTACGTCCAAAAAGTAGGCACGATCGGGAAAATGCTGGTAATTCGTTCCGCCATTACCCTGCGGGGCACCTTTCGCGTTGCGCCAGTTCACGCGCGGCGTAACGGAACAATCTACCTGATACCCCAGCTCAATCAGCAACTGGGCGTAACGGCTGTCGAATGCCCAGCGCCCGGCGCGATGGCTGAGCATTTTTGTCTGGAAAGTCTCTTCCAGTAAGCGGGTCATGAAGAGCACTTTCTCACGCATGACCTCGTCTGAAAACTCAATCAGATAAGGCTGCCAGCGCCAGTCATCACCGGTCAGATCGTGCTCCGGAGGGCTATTCCAGGCATGGAGATGCATTCCCACCTCACCCTGGCCGCGGGCTATGACCTCTTTCGCGAACTCAATGAATACCGGTTCGACTGCCATCTCGTAGTTGGTCAGCCAGACGGGCTTAAAGCCGAAACGTTCACAAAGCGCCTGAAACCGCGCCAGGTAGCGCGCGTTTTCCGTTTTGATCACCCGGTGGTTCTGCCAGAGATTATCCCCTTCGGTATCGATCGTGATGATAAACGCTGGTTTTTTCATAATGAGCCCGCAAGACAAAATAGTTAGCGCTATGTTACGCACGCCCGAAAGCAGGAGTAAACCCTTCCAGGGAAATTCCTGACATTATGGAGAAAGAGTGCAAGTCGTTACCAGGTCTATTAGAATTGCCAATAGTACAACGCCGATAAGATGATGATGAATAACTTACCTGACACGCCTGATTTGCGCATTTTACTGATCAAACTTCGCCATCATGGTGACATGTTACTCACCACCCCCGTCATCAATTCATTACGCCAGAAATGGCCTGACGCCCAAATCGACGTGCTTCTCTATGAAGAGACGCGAGACATGCTCGCCGCGCATCCGGCAATCGGGACGATCTATGGTATCGATCGTAAATGGAAGCAGTTGGGGACGCTGAAGCACCTGCAAAAAGAGTGGCAGTTGCTTCGTACTTTACGCGCTCAGCATTATCATCTGGTGATCAATCTTGCCGATCAGTGGCGCAGCGCGATTGTTACCCGCTTCACCGGCGCACCGGTTCGGCTCGGGTTCGCTTTTAACAAGCGCAATAACGCCTTCTGGCGTTTTTGCCACAGTGAACTGGTCTCGGTCGCCAGCCATCAGTCGTTGCACACCGTTGAACAAAATCTCTCCATACTGTCAGCGCTGCCGGTAATGGCCAACCCTACCGTGACCATGGCTTACAGCGCGGATGACTGGCGCCATGCTCACCAAAAGCTGTCGCAAAAGGGCGTGGGAGACCGCTACATCGTTATTCAACCCACTTCACGCTGGTTCTTTAAGTGCTGGGACGAAGGCAAAATGGCGCAAACTATCGCCGCGTTGCAGCAGGACGGCCACACTATCGTCCTTACGGCGGGACCGGACAAGAAAGAGCTGGCGATGATTGACCGCATTCTTGCAGCCTCCCCGCAGACGGGTGTTGTATCGCTGGCAGGGCAGTTAACCCTGCGCCAGCTGGCCTCGCTAATCGATCACGCGATCCTGTTCATTGGCGTTGACTCCGTACCCATGCACATGGCCGCCGCCCTTCAGACGCCCTGCGTGGCGCTGTTTGGCCCGTCAAAATTGACGTTCTGGTCGCCATGGCAGGTTAACGGAGAGGTCATCTGGGCAGGTAACTACGGCCCGCTTCCCAACCCTGACGCCATTGATACAAAAACGACGGAACGTTATCTCGACGCCATCCCCGTTGATGCTGTCGTCTCCGCCGCAAGGAGATACCTGCAATGAAGCTTCATCGTCTGGCCATTGTGCGCCAAAAATATCGTCCGGATGGAGGAGCAGAACGTTTTGTCTCTAGGGCACTTACCGCGCTGAGCAATCAAAATCTTGAGCTCAACGTCATCACCCGCGAGTGGCAGGGCGAAAAGCAGGACGACTGGCATATTCATATTTGCGATCCCCGAAAGTGGGGCCGCATCAGCCGTGAGCGCGGCTTTGCACACGCCGCACGCGCGCTGTGGCAGCAACAGCAGTTTGATATTGTCCAGAGCCACGAACGTATTCCGGGCTGCGATATTTACCGCGCCGGGGATGGTGTACATCGACGCTGGCTGCTACAGCGTACGCGTATTCTTCCCGCCTGGCGCGCGAAGCTGCTTATGCACGATCGCTATCACCGCTACGTGATGCACGCAGAACGTGAAATGTACCAGGCTCCCGAGTTGAAAGCCGTTATCTGTAATGCGGAGATGATCAAGCGCGAAATCGTCGAAGACTTTGATATTGACGCAAAAAAGATACATGTGATTTATAATTCAATAGATTCCAGCCGCTTCGTTCCGGCAGAAGAGAGACAACGCGCTGTACTGCGTCAGCAATTTGGCTTACCCGCTGATGCCGTCATTTTCTGCTTCGTGGGTTCAGGATTTGAACGCAAGGGGCTGGCAAGCGCTATTCGGGCTATAGCAGGAACCTCGGCGTGGCTGGTTGTGGTCGGTCAGGATAAAGCGGAAAGCCGTTATCGCGACCTCGCCCGTTCATTAGGCTGTGAGGGGCAAATCCGTTTCCTGGGGATGCAAAAAGAGACGCTGCCGTTTTATCAGCTTTCTGATGGTTTACTGCTGCCGACGCTGTATGATCCTTTCCCTAACGTCATACTTGAAGCAATGGCCTGTGGATTGCCCGTCATTACGTCAGAGAGTTGCGGTGGTTCAGAATTTATTGAGCAAGGCCAGAACGGGTTTTACTGTGATGCACTTGATATCCACACATTGAAGGAGGCCGTCATGTCCATCCCTTCACTGGAGAAAAATAACAATATGGGGCTTGCGGCGCGTGAACGCGTCAGAGAAGCAACCCCTGAAAAACTATCAAGTCAGCTTATTTCGCTTTATCAAAAATTACTGGATTAATAATGCGCATCCTAATGATTATTGATGGTTTACCCGGTGGAGGAGCCGAAAAGACGGTTCTTACCCTCTCCAGCGGACTGACAGAAGTGGGGCATCAGGTCACCCTTTTCTCCTTACGGAAGGTGTGCGACTACGCCATTCCAGAAGGCATCGATTTTCAGGTTGTGCAGGATACCTGTAAAAAACCCTGGCGGAAGCTGACCGAGATCCCGCGTCGCGCCCGTTTGCTGGATCGCGCCATCGAGCAGGCAGAACGCAGCGGTAAATTTGACGTCGTGTTCTCACATCTGCATAAAACCGACCGTATCGTGGCGCACAGCCGCGTGCTGGATCGGGATAAGGTCTGGTTCTGCGTACACGGGATGTTCTCCTTCTCCTATTTGCGCCATCGCAGCGGGCTTTCTCGCTGGTTTAAGCATTATAAAATCCGTCATACCTATGAAAACCGCAACGTGGTGGCGGTATCCGGCGCCGTGCTGCACGATCTGTCTGAAGTACTCGCGATCCCCCTGCGGCGCAAAGCGGTTATCCATAACCCCTTTGATATCCCTGAAATTCAGCGTCTGGCGGAAGCGCCCTTTGAGATGCAGGGGCAGGATTACATTATCCATGTTGGCCGTTTTCATGAACACAAACGTCACGACAGGCTGCTGCGGGCGTTCGCGCTGAGCAAGATCGACGCATCGCTGGTGTTGATGGGCAAAGGTTCTGACGCGAAAATAAATCAGCTCAAACAGCTTGCCGCTAAGCTGGGAATTGAAAACAAGATCGTCTTCCGCCCGTTCGAAACCAACCCCTACCCGTGGATCAAAGGGGCACGCCTTTTAGTGTTAAGTTCCGACTGCGAAGGTTTTGGTAATGTACTGGTAGAGTCCATTATCTGTCAGACCCCACCGGTGAGTACAAACTGCCCTGGCGGCCCTGCTGAGATCCTTACTGGCCCCCTGGCGCGTGGTCTGACAGCGTTAACCGACGAATCACTGGCGAAAACACTGGCAGAACTGTATGCCTCTCCGCCGGTTGTTGATCGCGAAACGATCGCATCGTTCGGTATCAACGCCATTTGCCAGCAATACATTGCTTTGGTCGACAACCAAAAATAATCAGGTTTCATATGCAAAATTCAGCGCCTTTATTAAGCGTGGTGGTGGCCGTTTATAACGGTGAAGCTTTTCTCGATCAGTTCTTTACCTGCCTTGTAAATCAACACATCGACAGTATGGAAGTCATCATCGTGAATGACGGTTCCACTGACCGCTCGATGCAGATTGTCGAAAAATGGCGCGAAAAGCTGCCAAAGATGCAGGTTATTGAACAACCTAATCAGGGCGTGTCCATCGCGCGTAATACTGGCCTGGCCGTTGCGACCGGGCAGTATCTCTCTTTCCCGGATATTGATGATGTCTTCAAACCCGGCATGTACCAGCGTCTGCTGGATATGGCCGTCACGCAGAACCTGGATGTCGCCACCTGCAATGGCAACTACGTCTGGGAAAATAACAAAAAACCGTCTCGCCCTATCTTCCCTGAAGATAAGCTCGCCTCAACGGGCGTCATGAATGGCGCGGCATGGTTAAAAAAGGCGCTGGATTCACGTAAGTTCCTGCATGTGACCTGGCTGAATATCTATCGTCACGATTTTATTCGTCAGCACGGCTTCCGTTTCGAGCCAGGCCTGCGCCATCAGGATATCCCGTGGACGACTGAGGTGCTGCTTGCCGCGGAACGCGTTCAGTACACCAGCGAACGCTTTTACGACTACTACATTCACTCCGCCTCGGTATCGCACACCCCGGATAATGACGACACGCTGATTCGCTCTGCGCGCCATTATATGAAGATCCTGAAGATGCTTGATGCCATTAACCAGCGCTACCCGGATAAAGTGAAAAATATCCCGGCCTGTTACTGGCAAATCGCTAAAGAGGGTCTGGGAATTATTCATACCTTCGACAACATGAAGGATGAGGCGAAGAAATCAATGATAATCAAAGAGTTCTTCGACACCGGGATCTGGAAGCTCATCTGGAAAAGTGCCAAAAGCCCGCGTTTGCGCTGGCGCCTGGGCCGGCGCTACTTCCGTTTAAAACGGTATCTGGCATAAGAGATAGCTTTAGCACGCTTAAATGCTTAGAATTTCCCGGCCGAAACTAAAAAAACGGATAATCGCTTGGAATTGTTGTATACCGCCCTGCTCTACATCATTCAGCCACTGGTGTGGCTGCGACTGTTGCTTCGTAGCCGTAAAGCGCCTGCGTACCGTAAACGCTGGGCCGAACGTTATGGCTACTGCCGCAATAAAGTGGCGCCGGACGGTATTCTGCTGCATTCCGTGTCAGTCGGGGAAACGCTGGCCGCCATTCCACTGGTGCGTGCCCTGCGCCACCGTTATCCGTCACTGCCCATCACCGTCACCACGATGACGCCAACCGGCTCAGAGCGCGTGATGTCTGCCTTCGGTAAAGACGTGCATCACGTCTACCTGCCGTACGATCTCCCCTGCGCCATGAACCGTTTCCTGAATACCGTGCGCCCTAAACTGGTGATCGTCATGGAAACCGAACTGTGGCCGAATATGATTTCCGCCCTGCATGCCCGTAAAATTCCTTTGGTTATCGCCAACGCGCGTCTGTCGGAACGCTCGGCGAAAGGGTACGGCAAGCTGGGTAAATTTATGCGTCGCCTGCTCAGCAAAATCACGCTGATCGCCGCGCAGAACGAAGAAGATGCCGCGCGCTTTATCGCCCTCGGCCTGAAGCGCAACCAGCTTGCGGTCACGGGTAGCCTGAAGTTCGATATTTCCGTCACCCCTGAACTCGCCGCCCGTGCGGTAACGCTGCGTCGTCAGTGGGCGCCGCGTCGCCAGGTCTGGATTGCCACCAGCACCCATGATGGCGAAGAAGCCATTATTCTTCAGGCTCACCGCCAGCTGCTGGAAAAATTCCCTGATTTACTGCTGATTCTGGTTCCTCGCCATCCTGAGCGTTTTAAAGATGCCCGCGAGATGGTGCAAAAAGGCGGTTTCAGCTTCACCCTGCGCAGCAGCGGCGAAATCCCCTCTGGCAGCACGCAGGTGGTGATTGGCGATACGATGGGCGAACTGATGCTGCTGTACGGGATCGCCGATCTTGCATTCGTTGGCGGAAGCCTGGTGGAGCGCGGTGGTCATAACCCGCTGGAGCCAGCAGCCCACGCCATCCCCGTACTGATGGGGCCACACACGTTTAACTTCAAAGATATCTGCGCGAAATTGCAGCAAGCCGATGGCTTAATCACCGTGACCGACGCGGATTCGGTGGTCAAAGAGGTCTCTACCCTTCTGACTGACGAAGATTACCGCCTGTGGTACGGTCGTCACGCCGTTGAAGTCCTGCATCAGAACCAGGGCGCACTGACCCGTCTGCTGCAACTTCTGCAACCTTACCTGCCGCAGCGGAGCCACTAATGTCAACGCGTCTGTCGGTCGTGATGATCGCCAAAAACGCCGCCGACCTGCTTCCGGATTGCCTGGCCTCTGTTGCCTGGGCTGACGAAATCGTCATTCTCGACTCCGGAAGTACGGACAACACGGCGGACGTTGCCCGTGCAGCCGGGGCAAAAGTCTTTACCGACACCGACTGGCAGGGCTACGGTATTCAGCGCCAGCGTGCGCAGGGTTACGCCACGGGCGATTACGTGTTGATGATCGATACCGATGAGCGCGTCACCCCGGAACTCCGACAGGCCATTCAAACGGTGCTTGCCGCGCCACAGCCCGGCGCGGTCTACAGTATCGCGCGTCGTAACTATTTCCTGGGCCGCTTTATGCGCCACAGCGGCTGGTACCCCGACCGCGTGATGCGCCTCTATGCGCGCGAGCGTTATCAGTACAACGACAACCTGGTCCATGAATCTCTGGCCTGCGATAGCGCTCAGGTCATCCCTCTGACGGGCGATCTGCTTCATCTGACCTGCCGCGATTTCGCCAGCTTCCAGCGGAAACAGCTGAACTATGCCACCGCCTGGGCACAGGAGCGGCATACGCGCGGCAAGAAGGCCACGCTGACCGGCATCTTCACCCACACGCTGGGCGCGTTTCTGAAAACGCTGCTGCTGCGTGGCGGCGTGCTGGACGGCAAACAGGGCTGGTTACTGGCCGTAGTGAATGCCCAGTATACTTTCAACAAATACACCGAGCTGTGGGCGCTGAACCGCGGCTACTCAGAGAAAACGTGAGCCATGAGCACAAAAGCGATTTATCCGGGTACCTTCGATCCGATCACTAACGGTCATCTTGATATCATCACCCGTGCGGCGTGTATGTTCGACAAGGTGATTCTGGCCATTGCCGCCAGCCCGAGCAAAAAGCCGATGTTCGACCTGAACGAACGCGTGCAGCTTGCCACCGATGCGATTTCGCATCTGTCGAATGTTGAGGTCGTCGGATTCAGCGACTTGATGGCAAACTTTGCCCGTGACCGGCAGGCCAATATCCTGATCCGCGGTCTTCGCGCGGTAGCAGACTTCGAATATGAGATGCAGCTGGCACACATGAACCGCCATCTGATGCCGGAGCTGGAGAGCGTATTCCTGATGCCCTCCAAAGAGTGGTCCTTCATCTCTTCCTCACTGGTGAAAGAGGTGGCGCGCCATCACGGGGACGTTACCCACTTCCTGCCGGTTAACGTCCACCAGGCGTTGATGGAAAAGCTAAAGTAACCCTACTTCTGGCACTGACGGCAGTAAAACGTGGCGCGCTGAGCGTGCTTCGTGGCAATAATCGGCGTCCCGCAGGCTCTGCACGGCTCACCCTTACGGCCATAAACCTGCAACTCCTGCGCAAAATAGCCCGGCTTCCCGTCGCTTTGCAGGAAATCCTTCAGCGTCGTCCCGCCCTGCTCAATTGAGCGCAGCAGTACCGCTTTAATTACTCTGACCAGCAGCTCGCACTCCTGCGCCGACAGCGAGGAGGCCAGCCGATCGGGATGGATCCCGGCGGCAAACAACGATTCGCTGGCATAGATATTTCCCACGCCCACCACCAGCTTGTTATCCATCAGCCAGGGTTTAATCGGGGTTTTCTTTTTCGCGCACTTCTCTTTGAGATAATCCGCGTTAAACGCCTCTGACAGCGGCTCAGGTCCGAGATGCGCCAGCACGTTGTGTCCTTCCAGCTCTTTGGTCCACAGCCATGCGCCAAAGCGACGCGGGTCGGTGTAACGCAGTACTTTGCCGTTACTCATCACCAGATCAACGTGGTCGTGCTTTTCCGCAGGCAACTCTTCGGTGAGGATGCGCAGGCTTCCCGACATGCCCAGATGGATAATGATCCAGCCGTCAGGCAGCTCCAGCAGCAGGTATTTCGCGCGGCGCTGCACGCTCAGGACGGGTTTGTCGCTTAACGCGTGGATCTCATCGGACACCGGCCAGCGCAGACGCCCGTTGCGAACGACAGCATGAAGAATAGTCGCGCCAACCAGATGGGGCTCAATGCCGCGGCGGCTGGTCTCTACCTCTGGTAATTCAGGCATGGTTCCTCCGTTGAGATGCAGAATGCAAAAAACCCCGCAGTTGCGGGGTTTTTCAATACAAGGAGACTAAAATTATTTGATTTTAGCTTCTTTGTACAGTACGTGCTGGCGTACAACTGGATCGAATTTTTTCAGTTCCAGTTTTTCCGGCTTAGTACGTTTGTTCTTCGTGGTGGTGTAGAAGTGACCTGTACCAGCAGAAGAAACCAGCTTGATTTTCTCGCGAATACCTTTAGCCATGATTTATTTCCTCTTTAAGTACTTAGTACTTTTCGCCACGGGCACGCAGTTCGGACAGAACTGTATCGATGCCTTTCTTATCGATTACACGCATACCTTTAGCAGATACGCGCAGGGTGACAAAACGCTTCTCGCTCTCAACCCAGAAACGGTGAGAGTGCAGGTTCGGCAGGAAACGGCGTTTAGTCGCGTTCAGTGCGTGGGAACGGTTGTTACCGGTCACCGGACGCTTGCCAGTAACTTGGCAGACTCGGGACATGTCTATTCTCCAAAAATCAAATTAGCTCGAGCTTCGTATGGGGTATCGGCGCCTCGTCAGGCTTTACAGCCCGGTCATCGCATAGTTCTATTGAACTCTCGATTGCCAGGCCCAAATGCCAAACCCGAGATTCTCAAAGGTGGCGTAGTATACGCTGACTCGGCGGTGTGCTCAAGTCCCGAACAGACAAAGATCCCGATGGATCGCGAGAAAAGGCCTAAATCCAGCCACGTTCGGCAAAAGAAATGTACTCTCCGCGGCCAATTATCAGATGGTCCAGCACACGAATGTCCATGAATTGACAGCATTTGATAATACGTTCGGTAATTGCTTTGTCAGCTCTGCTTGGTTCTGCACAGCCAGAGGGGTGATTATGCGCGAGGATCACGCCGGCTGCATTCACTTTTATCGCTTCCCGCACAATTTCACGCGGATGCACCTCAACGTGACTCAATGTTCCCGAAAAAAGGCGGGTATGTTTCAGTACCCGGTTTTTGTTGTCGAGAAAGATCACCATAAAGATCTCCCGCTCCAGATCGGAGAGCTGGCTTTGCAGAAATTCGCGGGTCATGTCGGGGGTAAGGATCGGGTCTTCTTCCTCCATACGCACGTTGTAAAATCGCCGGGCCAGCTCGGCAATGCCCCGTAACTGGGCATATTTCGCCACGCCAATGCCCTCAACGTGCGTAAACGCCTCCAGCTCAGCGGTCAGCAATCCATACAGTGAACCGAAATGGTCTATCAGTTCTTTCGCCAGCGTAAATACCGTTTTCCCCGGCGTGCCTGTGCGTAAAAAGAGCGCCAGCAGCTCGTCGTCCTTTAACAACGTGACGCCATGACGCAGCATTTTTTCACGCGGTAACAGCAGTTCAGTCTCTTCCATGCCCGGCCTCCTTCTGTTTGCCATTATGCTGCCACAGGCAAATTCGGGGTTCGACGCTGGCATTTCGTTCTTGCGTAACGCCTCGCAAAGTGAATTAAGGACATCATCACCCCGTTTTAGGGATTGTGATAAAATGCCCGCTCTCTGGTGAAACCCAACAGGAAAGAATCATGATGAGCCTGGCCGGTAAAAAAATCGTTCTTGGCGTCAGCGGCGGTATTGCTGCCTATAAAACACCAGACCTGGTGCGCCGTTTGCGCGAGCGCGGGGCCGACGTACGGGTCGCGATCACCGAAGGCGGCAAAGCCTTTATCACCCCGCTGAGCCTGCAAGCCGTCTCGGGATACCCGGTATCCGACAGCCTGCTCGACCCGGCAGCCGAAGCCGCAATGGGCCACATTGAGCTGGGGAAATGGGCCGATCTGGTTATCCTTGCCCCCGCCACGGCAGATTTAATTGCCCGCGTGGCAGCCGGTATGGCGAACGATCTGGTAACGACCATTTGCCTCGCCACGCCTGCGCCCGTCGCGGTTGTGCCCGCAATGAACCAGCAGATGTACCGCAACGCCGCTACCCAGCATAATCTGGACACGCTGGCCTCGCGCGGCCTGCTGATTTGGGGACCGGACAGTGGCAGCCAGGCCTGCGGCGACGTTGGGCCAGGGCGTATGCTCGACCCATTGACGATTGTTGATATGGCCGCCGCCCATTTCTCGCCTGTCAACGATCTTCAACATCTCAACATCATGATTACCGCGGGCCCCACGCGCGAGCCGCTGGACCCGGTGCGTTACATCACCAACCACAGCTCAGGCAAAATGGGCTTTGCGATTGCTGCCGCGGCAGCCAAACGCGGCGCGAACGTCACGCTAGTGAGCGGCCCGGTGTCGCTTACCACCCCTGCGTTTGTGCAGCGTATTGATGTAACGACCGCGCTGGAAATGGAAGCCGCCGTACAGGCACATGCTCAACAGCAGCATATTTTTATCGGCTGTGCGGCCGTCGCTGATTACCGCGCCGAAACCATTGCCGACGCTAAAATTAAAAAGCAAGGTGATGAATTAACAATAAAAATGGTGAAGAACCCGGATATCGTTGCCGGTGTCGCCGCATTGAAAACTCATCGACCTTACGTTGTTGGGTTTGCCGCAGAAACGAATAATGTGGAAGAATATGCCCGGCAAAAACGTACCCGCAAAAACCTCGATTTGATTTGCGCGAACGACGTATCGCTGTCCACGCAAGGATTTAACAGCGACAGCAACGCATTGCACCTTTTCTGGCAGGATGGAGATAAAGTCTTACCGCTTGAGCGCAAAGAACTCCTGGGCCAACACTTACTGGACGAGATCGTTACCCGTTATGATGAAAAAAATCGACGTTAAGATTCTGGACCCGCGCGTTGGCGAGCAATTTCCGCTGCCAACGTATGCCACCTCCGGCTCTGCCGGTCTTGACCTGCGCGCCTGTCTTGATGACGCCGTAGAACTGGCGCCGGGTGCAACGACCCTGATCCCGACCGGGCTGGCGATTCACATTGCTGACCCGTCACTGGCAGCGGTGATCCTGCCGCGCTCTGGCCTGGGCCACAAGCATGGCGTCGTGCTGGGTAATCTGGTCGGCCTGATCGATTCTGACTATCAGGGTCAGCTGATGGTATCCGTCTGGAACCGTGGCCAGGACAACTTCACCATTGAGCCGGGCGAGCGTATCGCGCAGATGGTGTTTGTACCGGTGGTGCAGGCAGAATTTAACCTGGTGGCAGACTTCGACGCTACCGACCGTGGCGAAGGCGGCTTCGGCCATTCCGGGCGCAAATAACCGCCCGACAAACACGCATCTCACAGCGCCATAATGCAATAACAAACCGCAAACGTCAGTTTGCGGGTCGCTGTGTGGTTGCCAGCCTGACAAGTGCTTATTTTCAGGGGTATTTTGTAACATGGCAGAAAAACAAACCGCGAAAAGGAATCGTCGCGAAGAAATACTTCAATCTCTGGCTCTGATGCTTGAATCCAGCGACGGCAGTCAACGCATCACCACCGCAAAACTGGCGGCCTCTGTGGGCGTGTCAGAGGCGGCGCTGTATCGTCATTTCCCGAGCAAAACCCGGATGTTTGACAGCCTGATCGAGTTTATCGAAGACAGCCTGATCACGCGCATCAACCTGATTCTGAAGGATGAAAAAGACACCAGCACGCGTCTGCGTCTGATTGTGCTGCTGATTCTGGGCTTTGGTGAACGTAACCCGGGTCTGACCCGTATTCTGACCGGCCACGCGCTGATGTTTGAACAGGATCGTCTGCAAGGCCGTATAAACCAGCTTTTTGAGCGTATCGAAGCCCAGCTGCGTCAGGTTCTGCGCGAGAAGAAAATGCGGGAAGGCGAGGGATATAATACGGATGAGACCCTGCTGGCAAGCCAGATCCTGGCTTTTTGCGAAGGGATGCTCTCCCGGTTTGTGCGCAGCGAGTTTAAATATCGACCAACGGACGATTTTGACGCCCGCTGGCCGTTAGTGGCTGCTCAGTTACAGTAACGCCATCGCCGGATGGCGGCTTCGCCTTATCCGGCCTACGAACGGGTAGGCCCGGTAAGCGTAGCGCCGCCGGGCAATTGAATTATACGCCAAACTCTTCGCGGTATTGACGCACCGCCGCCAGATGATCAGCCATCTCAGGCTTCTCTTCCAGATACGCAATCAGGTCTTTCAGCGTGATAATCGACGTGACCTTGCAGCCATAATCGCGCTCCACTTCCTGAATAGCAGAGATGTCGCCGCGCCCGCGCTCCTGACGATCGAGCGAAATCAGCACACCCGCAAGCGTTGCGCCGTTAGCCTGGATAATCTCCATCGATTCACGGATCGCGGTACCTGCGGTGATCACGTCATCCACCAGCATCACACGCCCCTGCAACGCACTGCCTACCAGATTGCCGCCTTCACCGTGGGTTTTGGCCTCTTTACGGTTAAAGCAGTACGGTACGTCGCGGTCATGGTGCTCCGCCAGCGCTACCGCCGTGGTGGTTGCGATTGGAATGCCTTTGTACGCGGGGCCAAACAGCAGGTCGAAATCAATCCCGGAATCCACCAGCGCTTCGGCATAGAAGCGGCCTAACAGTGCCAGGTCGCGCCCGGTATTAAACAGCCCGGCGTTGAAGAAATACGGGCTTTTACGCCCGGATTTCAGCGTGAACTCGCCAAACTTAAGTACCTGCTTGTTAAGCGCAAACTCAATAAACTGGCGCTGATACGATTTCATGGATTTGCTCCTTTGTCTTTTCAGTCTTACAGGCAAAAAAAAGGCGACTCATTGGTCGCCTTAAAATCAATTTTCTAACGCCGCTTTCTGCGTCGCTACAATAGATTCGATTCCCCCTCGGGCCAACGCCAGCAAGGTGAGCAGTTCTTCGTGGGTGAATGGCTCGCCTTCTGCCGTACCCTGCACTTCAATGATGCGACCATCTTCGGTCATCACCACGTTCATGTCGGTTTCTGCGGCAGAATCTTCAACGTATTCCAGATCGCAAAGCGCCTCGCCGTTAACGATACCAACGGAGACAGCAGCAACCATCCCTTTCATTGGGTTGGTTTTCAGCTTACCGGCGGCAACCAGCTTGTTCAGGGCATCTGCCAGCGCCACACAGGCACCGGTAATAGAGGCCGTACGCGTGCCACCATCGGCCTGGATCACGTCGCAGTCCAGCGTGATGGTGAACTCACCCAGCGTTTTCAGGTCAACCGCGGCGCGGAGCGCACGCGCGATCAGGCGCTGGATCTCCATAGTACGGCCGCCCTGCTTACCTTTTGCCGCTTCACGGGCATTACGGGTATGGGTTGCGCGCGGCAACATACCGTATTCGGCGGTGATCCACCCCTGGCCCTGACCTTTCAGGAAGCGAGGCACGCCCTCTTCAATGGACGCGGTGCAAAGCACCTTGGTGTCACCAAACTCAACCAGCACGGAGCCTTCAGCGTGTTTTGTATAGTTACGGGTCAGGGTGACGGGACGCACCTGGTTGGCGCTACGACCTGCTGGACGCATGATGGATTCTCCGGCTTGAAACGAATGTGGCTGCGCATTATACGGATAAAGGACGCTTATTCCTATCCTGAGAAGCCCCTGAAAGCTATAATCCCCCCATCTCTCCTTTAAAAACGGGAATGTCTATGATCCGCAGTATGACCGCCTACGCCCGGCGTGAAATCAAGGGTAGCTGGGGTAGCGCTACCTGGGAAATGCGCTCGGTAAACCAGCGCTATCTGGAAACGTATTTCCGTATGCCGGAACAGTTCCGCAGCCTGGAGCCTGTGGTGCGTGAGCGTATCCGTACGCGTCTGACCCGCGGGAAAGTGGAATGTAATTTGCGTTTTGAGCCCGATGCCAGCGCACAGGGCGAACTGATCCTGAACGAAAAGCTGGCAAAACAGCTGGTTAATGCGGCGAACTGGGTCAAAATGCAAAGCGATGAAGGCGAGATCAACCCGGTTGATATTCTGCGCTGGCCTGGCGTGATGGCCGCCGGAGAGCAGGATCTGGACGCGATTACCGCTGAAATCCTGGCTGCACTCGATGGCACGCTGGACGACTTTATCGTTGCCCGCGAAACCGAAGGCCAGGCGCTGAAAGCGATGATTGAGCAACGCCTTGAAGGCGTGAGCGCCGAAGTCGCTAAAGTGCGCGCTCATATGCCAGAAGTGCTGCAATGGCAGCGTGAGCGTCTTGTCGCCAAACTGGAAGAGGCGGAAGTTCAGCTGGAAAACAACCGTCTGGAACAAGAGCTGGTGCTGATGGCGCAGCGTGTGGACGTGGCTGAAGAGCTGGATCGTCTGGAAGCGCACGTTAAAGAGACCTACAACATTCTGAAGAAGAAAGAAGCGGTAGGCCGCCGTCTCGACTTTATGATGCAGGAGTTCAACCGCGAGTCGAACACGCTGGCGTCTAAGTCTATCAATGCAGAGGTAACCAATTCAGCGATTGAGCTGAAGGTCCTGATTGAGCAGATGCGCGAGCAGATCCAGAATATCGAGTAATTCCTTTCAGGGTGGTGTTGCCTCGCACACCACCCATTACTTTTTCTAATCCTTATTTAGCCTTACTTTCTTTTCCTCCCGCCTTATCACAAGCCCGCCAGGCATGCGTTGATAAATTTCTGTAGGGCAAACCCCCTCGCCTTAGAAAATCTCAATCGTGATCTTCCGCACAAATCGCTAATCTCCTCCTCTTCATTCCGGAGGGTTTATGCTGCTTCACATTCTCTATCTTATTGGCATTACCGCAGAAGCCATGACCGGCGCGCTCGCTGCCGGACGTCGCCGTATGGACACCTTCGGCGTGATTATCATTGCCACAGCCACCGCGCTCGGCGGCGGGTCCGTGCGCGATATCCTGCTTGGCCATTATCCGCTCGGCTGGGTAAAAAACCCTGAGTACGTCATTATCGTGGCAACGGCAGCCGTGCTAACCACGATTGTGGCCCCGGTGATGCCTCATCTGCGCCGCGTGTTCCTGGTGCTGGATGCGCTTGGGCTGATTGTTTTTTCCATCATTGGCGCACAAATCGCTCTCGATATGGGTGAAGGCCCGGTTATCGCCACCATCGCTGCCGTGATCACGGGCGTGTTTGGCGGGGTGCTGCGGGATATGTTCTGCAAGCGTATCCCGCTGGTTTTCCAGAAGGAACTGTATGCCGGCATCTCCTTTGCCGCGGCAGTGCTTTATGTCGCCTTGCAGCACTATGTCACCAGCCACGATGTGGTTGTTATCTCCACCCTGCTGTTTGGATTCACCGCGCGTATGCTGGCATTGCGCCTTAAGCTGGGCCTTCCCGTTTTTCATTACAAACACAATGCGCATTAATGTCAGAACGGGCAGGCGCCGGATAATCAGTTACTCGAGTAGTTGTAACCGTAGTGATGATAGCCGTAGCCGTAAGCGTTGCTTGCCCGCTTAACGACGCCGTTGAGAATCACCCCTTTGGTATTGACGCCACTCTGCTCCAGACGCTGTACACAGACCAGCATCTCCTTCACGCTGTTCATCCCGAAGCGGGCGACCAACAGCGTGGTGCCTGCGCGACGGCCGACAACAGCCGCGTCGGTGACCGCCAGGATCGGTGGCGTATCGATAATCACCAGATCGTAGCGTTCATTCGCCCAGTCCAGCAGCTGCTGGAAACGCGTATGCATCAGAAGCTCCGCCGGATTAGGGGGGATCTGCCCGCGCACGATGGTATCGAACCCGCCTTTATCGAAGGTCTGAACGCCCTGGGTATACTCCGCCTTACCGGACAACATCTCCGATAAGCCGCAGGTATTGTCGAGCTTAAACAGATCATGGGCATACCCGCGACGCATATCCGCATCAATATAGAGCACTTTCTGGCCCGCCTGCGCCACGACGGCCGCCAGGGTACTGCTGACAAAGGTTTTACCGCTGTCAGGCGTGGCGCCAGAGATCATCAGTATATTGTTCGCTGACTCCATCATCGCAAAATGCAGACTGGTGCGCAGGCCGCGAATCGCCTCCACGGAGAGATCGACCGGGTTATCCGCCGCCAGGAAGGGGATATGTTTGGTCTTATGGCGCAGCCCTGAGGACATAAAGTCTTTTTTGCGCAAACGCATCTTTTTAGCCAGCCATTCCGACAGCGGTACGGTGGCATAGACGTTAATCCCATGCTCCTCCAGCTGCTCCGGCGTTTCAATGCCCATACGCAGCATACTGCGCGCCAGGATCCAGCCCACAGAGACGAACAGACCCAGGAGAACCCCCAGAACGACGACCAGCGCTTTTTTCGGCTTGACTGGCTGTGGCCGGGTCACGGCCGGATCGATAATGCGGACGTTACCAATTGCGCTCGACCGGGCGATGCTCAGCTCCTGTTCGCGGTTAAGCAGCTGCTGGTAGATAACGCGTCCCGACTCCACATCACGGCTCAGGCGCAACACCTCCTGCTGGGTCGACGGCATGGACGATACCCGTTTATTCAGGCGGTTTTTTTCCTGCTCCAGCGTCTGGCGTTTCTCAATCAGCGCCCGGTAGGTGGGGTGATCTTTTTTGTAGAGCTGCGAAATTTCCGCTTCCCGGAAGGTCAGTTCATTGAGCTGATTGTCCGCATTTACAATCTGCTCCAGCACCGCTTTTGCCTCTAGGTTCAGGTCAACGGAGTCATTTTGCTGGCGATAGCGGTTGAGCTTCTCCTCGGCCTGGTCCAGCTCGCTGCGCACCTGCGGAAGCTGCTGCTTCAAAAATTGCAGGCTTTTCGCATCCTGCGCCGCCTGGCGAGCCACGTTCTGTTGTAAATAGTTATCGGCGATGCAGTTAAGCACGCGCGCCATCTCATCGGGATCTTCCCCCGTGATGGTCAGGCCAAGCATCCCGCTGTCCTTGCTGCGCTCGCTCACGGAAAAACGCAGCTGTAGCGCGTCAATGGCCTCCAGCTCGCTCAGCTGTGTAATTGTAAATTGCGTACCCGGCTTCGCCTGGATATCGGCAATGGTAATGGCGATATTCGCCGCGCTCAGCGGCTGTCCCACAACGCCCTGTAACGTCACGTTATCGCCTTCCAGCTGATAGTGGCCCTTCTCGCCGACGGTCAGCGTCAGCTTTTGCGCCCGGCCCGCGACAGGGGGAAGATTGAGCATACTGACATCGAGGATGCCAGGCTGTTGCCCGGTGAGCCGCGCCCAGCCGCGTCCGACAAGGGGAAAATAGTTTTCACTGACCTGCGTGCGCAGGTTCAGGTCATCAATCGTTTTACCGAGGATCATGCGCGACTGGAGAAGCTGAAGCTCCGGCGCCGACTCCGGCGAGGAGTCAGGGATGAACTCGCTAAGGTTACTGAGTAGCGCGTTGCCCTGCTTCTGTTCCACCTGTATCAGCGCATCGGCCTGATAAACCGGTGTGGCAAAGAGCGCATAAAGCAGTGCCGCCAGCGTGAACAGCGTGGTAAGGATGAGAATAAATTTTCGGTGGTCGAGCAGCTCACCCAACAGGCGCACCAGATCGATCTCGTTATTCGCGGCAGACGCATCATGGGCATGAAGGTTATTTGTTGACATAAAACGTAACTATCCCGTGTGATTAACTGAGCCGTTTCGCCCATTCCAGACTGGCCTGCTCCAGCAGCCCATAAACATATTCAAATGCGTCCCGGTTTTTACGGTAGGGGTCCGAGATCTCTTTTCTGCCCGTCCAGTGACCAAAGAGCATCATTTTGCCGCGCGCCTCCGGTGCGATAGCCGTGACCTGCTCGATATGTTCCAGCTCCATCGCCAGAATCAGATCGTAGTCGCGCACCATGGCGGGGGTGAGCCTGCGCGCCACGTGGCCCTCAAGCTGGGTGCCGCGTTCGGCGGCGATCTCTGTCGCCTGTGAATCGGCGGTGCGCCCTTCCAGGCCACAAATTCCCGCTGAATCGACCCGGGCGGTGGGAAGCAGCTGGCGCAGCAGCCGTTCTCCAATGGGGGAGCGGCAGATATTGCCGGTACAGATCACCAGGATGGCGTTAAACGTTAGTTTGGCCATGTTCTGATATATCTCCCTGTTTCAGTCAGGTCATGTACGCCGGTAATGGTCGGCACAAGCTGAGAGATCACGCGGTTCCAGCGCACCAGCGGCGCGGTGGTGACATAGACGATGTCGTAAGGCTCAAGCTGAAATTCGGTGCTCAACACCATCGCGGTGGCATCCCGGGCGTTAAGCTGGTAGACGTTGGCGATTTTGCCGTTCTGCTTGCCCTGCAACGGACGAATCACAAAGATCCCCGTGGCGTCGGCCATATCCTGATTTACGCCCTGCGCATTACCCAGCGCTTCCGCCAGCGTCATGCCGCTACGGTCCATCTTCAGGGTGCTCTGTTTACCCACCTCACCCATGACAAACACTTTCAGGTCGTCATTACGGGGAATGAAGAGAATATCGCCCGGATAGAGGAGTTTGTTCTGGGTGAGATCGCCGCGCTGCATCAGCGCGTAGAGAGAAATGTGCGTGTCCTGGCCGTTATGGGTCAGCACCACGTGGCGCCAGTCCGCCTCCGACGTCAGGCCGCCTGCCGCATTGATCGCATCCATTATGGTCAGCGGAATGTTAGTGATGGGCTGCTGGCCCGACTTAGCCACTTCGCCCGTCACGTAGGCTTTTTGCGAGCGGAACGCCGCGACGCTGACATCCACCTGCGGGCTCTCAATCACCGAGTCCAGCCGGGCGGCGATCTCATCGCGCACCTGGGCCAGCGTTTTGCCGACGACGCGGATTTTGCCGATATAGGGGTAGAAGATCGTGCCATCGGCATTCACCCAGTTGCCCGTATCGCTGGCGCTACGGTACTGACCTGCGGGGGTGGTCAGCTCCGGGTGGTCCCAGACGGTAACCATCAGCACGTCGCCGACGCCGATGCGATATTGGTAGTTCTGAAGCTGGCGATCCAGTTCAGGATTCGCGCGGGAGTCGACTTTGCCAGGCAGCAACTGCTCCACCAGCCCCGGCGTGAGCGGATAGACGTTGACCATCTTATTCAGATCGTAATTGCTGTCAGGCAGATCGATAATATCTTTGCCCTGGGTGCGAAGTCCCTGGCCCGGTACGATAGTACAACCGCTTAACGCCATCATAGCCAACGCAAGCACGGAAAATTTAACGTTTTTCATTCAGGAAAATCATCTGGTTAAGTAATGCCTGTTTCATCCGGTACTACTGCCCTACCGGGGTTTCGCGTTCTGACGTCATGTCATAGAGCTGATATTTACGGCCTAACGTCTGGCCGCCATCACGCGTGAGAGGCGTCCACGAGACCACCGCCCGGTTGCGATTTGGGCCGATCGTCATCAGATCAAGCGGGATCGAGATGTAGAAGCCTTTGCTAAAGCCACCTTCGCCATAATCCTCTTTCGAGACGTTGGTCAGCGCCGCCCAGGCGCCTACCGTCACGCCGCTGTCGAATCGCTTCGCGACGTCGAGGGTGGCGCCTTTATCCTTCGCCAGGTACTGCCCGACGCTCAGCTTCATCAGCACGCTGTTGAGCTTCGCCGGGTTCCAGTAGGCGGTGATAAATCCGGTTGGCGCGCTGTAGTCGGTGAAGCGCATCATGTCGTCCCAGTCGCGCTGCTTGACGTAGTTCGCATCCACGCCCAGCGCCCAGTCGCTATCAAGCGGGCGCCAGAGCGCCTCTACTCCCACACCGCCGTACATGGTTTCGAGGTAGCCGCCATAAATCTGGGCATAGAAGCCGTGCCCCAGCGCATCGACATAGTTGGCCTGTAAGTTGTTGATGTAGACGTCATTGCTGACATAATCGCGAATATGGGTTCTGACGCGCGGCAGGCTGGAGTCAGCGGGAAGCAGCGAGGATTTGAACTTGTCGTAGTTGTTATAGAGGTTGGCGAACACGCCGCCGTCGAGCAGCAGACGATCGGTCAGCCAGTAGCTGGCGCTGGCCATCAACCCCACCTGGAACATATAGAAATCTTCCGGACCGCCCAGCGACTGCGCCAGCGTCGGTTTGACGCTGTAGCTGAAGCGATCGGCGCGAATACGGTAGCCGCGCCCGAACGCTGTGGTATCCACAGGCTCGACGCGCTGCTGCCTGAGCGCCTCCTCCTGGCCGAGCGGCTGTCCCGCCAGCTGTTTGCGCAGGCTGGTGACATCGGTTTGCGTCGTGACCAGCGGCAGATGGTCACGCCGCTGGGTGATAGCGATCGTGTCGACCCCGTCGGGCAGGTTATTGATCAGAATACGGTTGGCGCGATCCACCGCTTCGCGCGGATCGCGATAGCGATACTGTTCGCCGGTCATGTATAAGGTATTGCCGTGCTGAAGGATCTCCGGCGCATCGAAGCCTGCGTTGTACTTAAGCGCGGTGAGCTGGTTTGCCGCCGAGGTATAGTCCAGCGTCTCGCCTGCCGGTGCCGGTTTCCAGGCCGGTTTCGGGTTATCACGCAGCGCGGGGCGCAGATCGTTAAAGTTGGTCCGCAGGGTGAAGCCAAACATCAGCGTATTGCCGCGCTCGTAGCTGAGGTTGAGATCGGCCCAGTCGGCAACGCGATAGACTGCCCCCACGTTGATATGGCTCGACTGCTTAATGGAGCCGGCAAAATCATCGGCATAATTGTTGCCGTCATACTCGAGCTTCAGGCGCAGGGGCTGCCAGGGCGTCTGATACTGGAGGCCGCCAAACAGCGACGTCGGACCACGAAACATATCGCTAAAGCTGATATCCCCGGCATCATGTGATTCGCCGCGGGTGCAATACTTATTGTTGTCGTGGCACAGCGGGTTACCCACGTTGTCGCTATTACCGGGATATCCCCAGGCTATTCCAAAGGTAAAATCGACCGGTCCGGCCATTTTACTGGCAACCAGATATTCACCGTCGAACAGGCCGGTGCCCGCAATATCGCGCTTGCCGAGCGCCACCTGCGGCAGGCTATAGTCCTCTTCCCACAGACGAACCTTAAAATCGAACGACTTATCCTTGTAGCTTTGATCGCCGCTGAAATCCTCGTCGCTGCTATATTTGCGGGTGCGGACGTCGGTATAACGAATCGTCCCTTCCAGCCACGGAAAGAGCACGACCGAAGAGGAGTAAAAACGATACTGGTCGTTATCGCGGTAGTTGACGCTGAATTCCCCTTCCCGACCAAAGCGCGCGTCGGGCATTTGCATCAGGCCGGTGCCGCCAAAGTCGGACTGTGAAGGTCCGGTCGGATCGGGCCAGGTACGCAGTTCCGCGTGGCAGGCAGAAGAGATCGCCAGAGCAAGGCCGCTCAGTAAAAAAAGTTTGTTCATCAGTCAGGTATCCGCCGCGTCAGGAGCGCAACGATTTGCTCATTCAGACCGGTAAAATCGTCCGGCACCGCCCGGGGATCAAACCCCACCCACAGAACAGCGCCCGGCTCTGCTTCAATATGGCGTGCGTTCCAGTACGCCACCGGCGCAACAACCGTACTGCCGTCAGGATCGATAACGGTCACGTTATTCCTGTCGGCGCCAGCCAGCCGCAGCTGCCCCTGTAAGTAATCCCTGATGCTTGCGCCCGGACGCCAGGCCAGTTTCCCCGGTGTGGCGACCGCCCCCATCAGCGTGACGGTGCGGGGCGCAGGCGAGACCCACAGATCGTAACGGCCCTCAAGGGAACGATCGCCGCGGGCGTCGGTACGCACGGCGTCTGGATCGAGGCTGATAAACTGCCGCCCGACGATCCGCAGGGAGCGGGTCTGTGTAGCGACAGCGCGAATGGTCGCGATCCGCTCGTCATCGGCGCGATTCTGCCAGGCTGAAAGCGACGCCAGCACCTGCTGTTGCGTCTGTTGCGCTCGCCGCGTGGCGGAAGGGGTTGCGATGACAGCGCCCTGCCACCAGACGTTGTTCAGCTGCGGCTGGGTGACCAGCCGGGAGAGCGTATCGGCCTGTCCAGCAGACCACGTTTTGCCCGGCTGATGCACGGTAACGACGCTTGCGCATAAGGCGGGCAGGCTGAAGAGAGATAGCCCTACGCCAGGTAACCATTTTCTGAGTCTGTTCATGGGGCGGGCTTCAACATCGTCATGGCGACAGGGAATACGCCCGCGCCGAGCATCTGTTCGCTCTGGCGTACCTGGCCGGTGGCGGAATCAATCCAGAAGGTGTTATGCCAGCGACGATCGAGGCCGTCGGCCTGCACCGTCTCCTGCCAGACCTGACAACGTAGCGTGTTTCCGGCAAGGGTCAGGTTTTCCGTCCCGCTCAGGGAGAAGCGCGAGGTCAGGTGTGCGGAGCGATACCGCCCCTCTTCCTGCCAGCGCACATCACGCGACCACTGGCTGCCGTCGCGGAGCTGCGGCGTGTGGCGCAGCGGATCGTGCTCAAGATTGGTTACCTCAAGCAGGTTATAAGGAAGCTTGAGCGTGTGGATAAGGCGACCGTTATGCGTGACGATCATCGCATTATCCTGCGATAACCACTTACTGTTTCTCTGTTCGATGTATCCGAGAACCACCAGGATCCTCGGGCCATTATCCAGACGCAGGTACATGGTTGAGTATGGGAGCACCTGAATCTGCCCGTCCGTTACCGTCACATCCTGGCGCCCGTCCAGGCTGGCGTTAAAGGTCTCAATAATGCTCTGCTGGCTCGGCGTACATCCCTGGATCAGCAGAGTCATGATGAGCAGAATAAACAGTCTCACCAGAAATCCTTGATTAAATAACATTGAAATCAATTAAATACCCGGCTTTGATATCGCCACCGGGTCAAGTCGTTGCGCTGTTCAGCGCAAGGCTATATCGCCTTGCGCACCAGCCTTAGCGGGTAACTGTCGTCGTGGAAGTACCATTGCCTGAGTCATCGCCACTGTCGCTTGCCGCGACAACGGCTAACGTCGCTACGCCGGCAATCGCAGCGGTGGTGACAACAGCGGTTGTCCCAATCGCGCCTGCCGCCAGTCCCCCCGTAGTGCCAGCGGTAGTTCCCACCGTTGCTCCGGTTGTTGTACCGGTTGTTGCTGCGCTGGTGCTACCTGCTTCGGTGGTAGCGCCTATAGCAGGCAGGGCAGTCGCCAGCGTGAGTGCCGTCAGCACTGTACAAAGCGTCCTTTTCATTTTTGGTCCTCATTCAAATGAAGGAAAATATGAGCACCTGGAAACCAGGTCCCGGTTAACGGGCATAAAGCCCGGGGCTGAATTCCGGCCCGACAGGGACGGAAAATCATCCATGTAAAAGCCCTGGGCTCTGAACACCAGCGCATATAAACCGCCAGGATATATTTCGGTACCCTTAATTGCTTCAATTGGAGTTCAGATAGTTAACCCCCTCACGGGGCGCAAAAAGAAAGGAAAACGCAGAAGTGATGCGAAATGCACCCCAGCGGTAACTACCTTAAAAATTTTGGATAAGATAATTCTTATAATAATTTGACGCAATGATTTCCGGCAGAATAAATATGACTAATTGTTAACCAGAAAACACTCAACATATTATTAATAAAATAGTTAACCTACTGAAATTAAAAGCAACAAAACGATCAACACTCAGGCTGCATCACCTATAACTCCTTCATTCCCGGCTATTGCTCTCGATTAATAGTGATTGAGATCAATTAAGGCGTTCTCTCAAAGAAAATAAAAACGCAAGCAGAGCAAATTCTGAAACTGGGTTCAGGGATAACATTTCCTCAAAATATATTTACCATGAATAATTCATTTATATTCATAATTATTGCGTATATAAACCGCGTCTCATAAATACGCTATTCACGGCAGCGGAAGTGTGCCCCTTCGCCAGTCTGTTCAGGAGCGCACGCAGATTAAAATCCACCGATGTGCTCTGCGGCCAGCCATTTTGCCAGGGCATCAATCTGAGGCTGATGCAGCCAGTTTACGATCTGGCGGGCCTTCTCCTGCCCGACACCCGGCAGCATCCGCCACTCCGCTTCGCTTCGCTGAATCAGCGCCTGCCAGGTGCGATCCCCTGCCGCCTTGAGCGTCGACCGGGCCAGCGGTATTCCCATCGCGGTGATCCAGCGGATAAAAGGACGCTCCCGCGCCAGGTTAAACTGATGCCACAGCACAGCGCCATGCGATGCCGATATCCCCGCCGTCGCGGTGAGCTGCGCCTGCGTGAGCTGTAGCCAGGAGAAGAGGTGCTCAAACCGATGCGCCTGATAGAGGGTCCGCCATCCTGATTCGCCCACTCCTTCGATATCTAACGCCTGCCTGGAACTTAGCCACGTCAGCCGGGCAAAAAATTGCTCCATGCACTCCGGGGAGGCATAGAAACAGGTTAAGCCGTTATAGCGCGATGAGGGCGGCTGCGGTTTACGGCGATCCACATTGCGCCACACCACGTTATCCAGCCGGGGAATACCTTGTCCCGCCAGGCTTACCAGCACCTGATCGCCGGGGGCAATATCCAGCCTCTGCCAGCGGTTAACCGACCCTAAGCTGACGCGCTGTACACGTTTATCGTCGAGCATCAGCGGCTCAAGCTGCGCAATCGCGGTGATCCGCCCGGTACGGCCAACGGTAAAGTGAATCGCTTTGACTTCCGTCACCTGGGCCACAGGAAGGTATTTCCATGCGACGACCCAACTCCCTTCCCCCGGCAGCCATCGCTCGCCCGGCGGCTCTGCCGAGGCGCGAACCACAATGCCATCCGTGGCGAAGGGCAACGAAGCCTTAAACCAGGCCGTCCGCTGCGCCTCCACGTCAACCGCGTTTTTAACCGGCAGGGTATAGCGGGCCGTCAGGGTAAAACCTGCCTCCGCCAGCGCGGAAAGGCGTGCTTTCATCGCTTTTGGGCCGTCCGGCCAGGCCCAGATAAAAATGCCTGTCTGCTTCAGCGCTGCGCGATCGGTCGCGCGCATCATCGCTCCCGCTACCTTCGCACGCGCGTTCATCCCTCCCATCCGCTGCTGGATATGCCCCTCGCGCAGCAGAAAAAGTTCACCCTGCAACACGCTGTTGGCAAGCGGCCCGGCCAGCGTTTGCGGAATAGCGGGGATCATTCGCGCCTGTGCCGTCCACTCTTCCCCCTGTAAGCCGTCGCCCCGGCTAATCGCCTGCACCAGCTTGCCGTTTTTGTAGACCAGGGTGACCGCAACACCATCCACCTTTGGCTGTACCCAGAGATCCTGCTGCGTCGCCATCCAGCGGCTAAGCGCCTGCTTGCTTTCTACCTTATGCACGCCGGTATGGGCGAAGGGATGTTTCACCGTCCCACTGGCAGCTGGAAGATCGTCGTGCAGCGGTTCATCGTGAAAACAGCGCTGCCACTGTTTTAAGCGGGCGTTAAGCCTGTCGTAAACGTCGTCGCTCACCTCGCTGCTGCCCTGCTTCCAGTAATCATCATTCCAGCGGGTCAGCTGCGCCTTCAGGGCCGCGATCTCCTGCCCGGCTTTAGCCGGTGACCAGACCGGGCAGATAGCCATCGCCCCGCTGCTTAAGAAGATCATCAGTATGCTTATCCATTTCACCATTATTACCCCTCCCTGTTTTGCGAAGGGTATACCCTGCCCGGGAGCCGCAGACCAGCTGCAAAATTGCATTTTACGAGCGCGCTTCAGCGCATTGTTTTTATTGCAGCAAAAGGAAGGTAAAAGCTGAAAACGGCACGCAAAATTTAATCATCCACGGGAAAAAGTGTGACAAAGGCTACGTCACACAGCGGCGACGTGTATAATAAGCCCGTATGTAGGACTTCTTCGTTAACACATACAAAAGACTCTCATGGCTCAAGGCACGCTTTATATTGTTTCTGCCCCTAGTGGCGCGGGTAAATCCAGCCTAATTCAGGCACTGTTAAAAACCCAACCGTTGTACGATACGCAGGTTTCTGTTTCTCACACCACGCGAGCACCGCGTCCGGGTGAAGTGCACGGTGAACACTATTTCTTTGTGAATCACGACGAATTCAGAGCGATGATTGGCAGAGACGCGTTTCTTGAACACGCAGAAGTTTTCGGTAACTACTACGGTACTTCGCGTGAAACCATTGAGCAGGTACTGGCGACCGGCGTGAACGTGTTCCTGGATATCGACTGGCAGGGCGCGCAGCAAATTCGTAAGAAAATGCCTGATTCGCGCAGTATCTTTATTTTACCGCCATCGAAAGATGAACTGGATCGCCGCCTGCGTGGTCGCGGCCAGGACAGCGAAGAAGTTATCGCGAAGCGTATGGCGCAGGCAGTTGCAGAAATGAGCCATTACGCGGAATATGATTACCTTATTGTGAATGATGATTTTGATGCCGCGCTGAGCGATCTCAAAACTATCCTTCGCGCAGAACGTCTGCGTATGAGCCGCCAGAAGCAGCGACATGACGCATTAATCACCAAACTGTTGGCAGACTGAACCCACTTTCAGTATCATGCCCAGTCATTTCTTCACCTGTGGAGCATTTTAAGTATGGCACGCGTAACTGTTCAGGACGCTGTAGAGAAAATTGGTAACCGTTTTGACCTGGTGCTGGTCGCCGCGCGTCGCGCTCGTCAGATGCAGGTAGGCGGTAAAGATCCGCTGGTACCGGAAGAAAACGATAAAACCACCGTTATTGCACTTCGCGAAATCGAAGAAGGTCTGATCAACAACCAGATCCTCGACGTGCGTGAGCGCCAGGAGCAGCAAGAGCAGGAAGCCGCTGAATTACAAGCTGTTACCGCTATTGCTGAAGGTCGTCGTTAATTAAACCTGCGGGTCGCCCTTGTATCTGTTTGAAAGCCTGAATCAACTGATTCAAACCTACCTGCCTGAAGACCAGATTAAGCGTCTTCAGCAGGCGTATCTCGTTGCACGTGACGCTCACGAGGGCCAGACACGTTCAAGCGGTGAACCCTATATCACGCACCCGGTAGCGGTGGCCTGTATTCTGGCCGAGATGAAACTCGACTACGAAACGCTGATGGCCGCCCTGCTGCACGACGTGATCGAAGATACCCCTGCCACCTACCAGGACATGGAACAGCTGTTTGGCAAAAGCGTTGCCGAGCTGGTGGAAGGGGTCTCTAAGCTTGATAAGCTGAAATTCCGCGACAAGAAAGAGGCGCAGGCCGAAAACTTCCGCAAGATGATCATGGCGATGGTGCAGGATATCCGCGTCATTCTCATCAAACTGGCTGACCGCACCCACAATATGCGCACGCTGGGCTCACTTCGCCCGGATAAACGTCGCCGCATCGCCCGTGAAACCCTCGAAATTTACAGTCCGCTGGCGCACCGTTTAGGTATTCATCACATTAAAACCGAGCTGGAAGAGCTGGGTTTTGAGGCGTTGTACCCGAACCGCTATCGCGTGATTAAAGAGGTGGTGAAAGCCGCTCGCGGTAACCGTAAAGAGATGATTCAAAAGATCCTCTCTGAAATCGAAGGGCGTTTGCAGGAAGCGGGCATTCCGTGCCGCGTGAGCGGTCGCGAAAAGCATTTGTACTCTATCTACTGCAAAATGGTGCTCAAAGAGCAGCGTTTTCACTCGATCATGGATATCTACGCGTTCCGCGTCATCGTCCACGATTCAGACACCTGTTATCGCGTGCTGGGGCAGATGCACAGCCTGTACAAGCCGCGTCCGGGGCGCGTCAAAGATTACATCGCCATTCCAAAAGCGAACGGATACCAGTCTTTGCACACCTCCATGATTGGCCCGCACGGTGTCCCTGTTGAGGTGCAGATTCGTACCGAAGATATGGATCAGATGGCGGAGATGGGTGTCGCGGCGCACTGGGCTTATAAAGAGCACGGCGGCGAAAGCAGCACCACCGCGCAAATCCGCGCCCAGCGCTGGATGCAGAGCCTGCTGGAGCTGCAACAGAGCGCAGGTAGCTCGTTTGAATTTATCGAGAGCGTTAAATCCGATCTCTTCCCGGATGAGATTTACGTTTTCACGCCGGAAGGGCGCATTGTCGAACTGCCTGCGGGCGCGACACCGGTCGACTTCGCTTACGCCGTGCATACCGATATCGGCCATGCCTGCGTAGGTGCCCGCGTCGACAGGCAGCCTTATCCGCTGTCGCAGCCGCTTTTCAGCGGACAGACGGTGGAGATCATTACCGCGCCGGGGGCACGTCCTAACGCCGCCTGGCTGAACTTTGTCGTGAGCTCAAAAGCGCGCGCAAAAATCCGCCAGCTGCTGAAAAACCTCAAGCGCGACGACTCCGTTAGCCTTGGGCGTCGTTTGCTCAATCACGCGCTGGGTGGCAGCCGCAAACTGGCAGAGATCCCACCAGAAAACATTCAGCATGAGCTGGAGCGTATGAAGCTCGCCTCGCTGGATGACCTGCTGGCAGAGATTGGTCTCGGCAACGCCATGAGCGTGGTCGTGGCGAAGAATCTGCAACAAGGCGAAACGACAGCCGTTCCTGCCACCACGCAAACTCATGGTCACCTGCCGATCAAAGGCGCTGACGGGGTGCTCATCACCTTCGCCAAATGCTGCCGTCCTATCCCGGGCGACCCGATTATTGCGCACGTCAGCCCAGGTAAAGGGCTGGTGATCCACCATGAATCCTGCCGTAACATCCGTGGCTATCAGAAAGAGCCAGAGAAGTTCATGGCGGTCGAGTGGGATAAAGAGACGGCGCAGGAATTTATCACTGAAATCAAGGTGGATATGTTCAACCACCAGGGTGCCCTGGCGAACCTGACGGCAGCGATCAACACCGCCTCATCCAACATTCAAAGCCTGAATACGGAAGAAAAAGATGGCCGCGTTTATAGCGCCTTTATTCGCCTGACCGCCCGTGACCGTGTGCATCTGGCCAATATTATGCGCAAGATCCGCGTGATGCCGGACGTCATTAAAGTCACCCGTAACCGAAACTAGCATTATGAATTCAAAACGTTACGAGCGAATCTGCGAAATGCTCGCCAGGCGTCAGCCTGATCTGACGGTCTGCATGGAGCAGGTCCATAAACCTCATAACGTCTCTGCTATCGTCCGCACCGCAGATGCCGTCGGCGTGCATGAAGTCCACGCCGTCTGGCCAGGCGCACGTATGCGTACCATGGCCTCCACCGCCGCAGGCAGCAACAGCTGGGTATCCGTGAAAACTCACCAGACTATTGGTGAAGCGGTCTCGCACCTGAAAGGGCGTGGCATGCAGGTTCTGGCAACCAACCTCTCTGCTAAAGCCGTGGATTTCCGTGAGATCGACTACACCCGTCCAACCTGCATTTTAATGGGCCAGGAAAAAACGGGGATCACGCAGGAAGCACTGGATTTGGCCGACCGGGACATCATCATTCCAATGATCGGCATGGTCCAGTCACTCAACGTGTCGGTCGCCTCGGCGCTGATCCTGTATGAAGCGCAGCGCCAGCGTCAGAATGCCGGAATGTACGAGCGCAGCAACAGCATGCTGCCGGAAGAGGAGCAGCAGCGCCTGCTGTTTGAAGGTGGCTATCCGGTGCTGGCTCGCGTTGCGAAGCAGAAGAAATTGCCTTACCCCCACGTCAACGCGCAGGGCGAAATTGAAGCCGATGCCGAGTGGTGGTCCACCATGCAGTACGCGGGGTAAATCATGAAAGGCCGCCTGCTGGACGCCATACCGCTCAACAGCCTGACGGGCGTGGGCGCGGCACAAAGCAGTAAACTGGCGAAGATAGGCCTGCACACCGTGCAGGATCTCCTGCTCCACCTCCCCCTGCGCTACGAAGACCGTACTCAGCTTTATAAGATTGGCGATCTGCTGCCCGCTATTTACGCCACCGTTGAAGGGGAAGTGCTGAACTGCAACATCACCTTTGGCGGACGCAGGATGATGACCTGCCAGATCAGCGACGGCACCGGCATTCTCACCATGCGCTTTTTCAACTTCAATGCGGCAATGAAAAACAGCCTTGCCACTGGACGACGCGTACTTGCGTACGGTGAAGCCAAACGGGGCAAATACGGCGCGGAGATGATCCACCCGGAATACCGCGTGCAGGGCGATCTCAGCTCACCTGAGCTACAGGAGACGCTCACGCCGGTCTATCCAACCACTGAAGGCATTAAGCAGGCTACGCTGCGCAAGCTCACCGACCAGGCGCTGGAGCTGCTTGATACCTGCGCCATTAACGAGCTGCTGCCGCCGGAGCTGGCGCAGGGCATGATGAGCCTGCCGGAGGCGTTGCGCACCCTGCACCGTCCACCGCCAACGCTTCAGCTTGTTGATTTAGAGAGCGGGAAACACCCCGCCCAACGGCGTCTTATCCTTGAGGAATTACTGGCTCACAACCTGAGCATGCTGGCCCTGCGCGCAGGTGCGCAGCGCTTCCACGCGCAGCCATTAAGCCAGCTTGATGAGCTCAAAGATAAGCTGCTGGCCTCACTGCCGTTTAAACCCACCGGCGCCCAGGCGCGGGTGACTGCCGAGATCGAACGCGATATGGCGCTGGATGTGCCGATGATGCGCCTGGTGCAGGGCGACGTGGGTTCCGGGAAAACGCTGGTCGCCGCGCTGGCCGCTTTGCGCGCCATCGCCCACGGTAAGCAGGTGGCGCTGATGGCGCCGACGGAACTGCTGGCCGAGCAGCACGCCAACAATTTCCGTAACTGGTTCGCCCCGCTGGGAATTGAAGTGGGCTGGCTGGCCGGGAAGCAGAAGGGCAAAGCGCGCCTTGCGCAGCAGGAAGCCATTGCCAGCGGGCAGGTGCAGATGATTGTCGGCACGCACGCCATTTTCCAGGAACAGGTGCAGTTTAACGGCCTGGCGCTGGTCATTATCGACGAACAGCACCGCTTTGGTGTTCATCAGCGTCTGGCGCTGTGGGAGAAAGGTCTGCAACAGGGCTTCCACCCGCATCAGCTGATCATGACCGCCACGCCGATTCCGCGCACCCTGGCGATGACGGCCTACGCCGATCTGGATACCTCCACCATCGACGAACTCCCCCCGGGCCGTACGCCGGTGACAACGGTCGCCATTCCGGACACGCGCCGCAGCGACATCATTGACCGCGTGCGCAACGCCTGCACCCACGAAGGACGTCAGGCTTACTGGGTCTGTACCCTGATTGAAGAGTCTGAGCTGCTGGAAGCGCAGGCTGCCGAAGCCACGTGGGAAGAGTTAAAGCTCGCCCTGCCGGAGCTGAACGTCGGTCTGGTTCACGGGCGCATGAAGCCTGCCGAGAAGCAGGCGGTGATGCAGTCGTTCAAACAGGGCGAGCTGCATTTGCTGGTCGCGACCACGGTCATCGAAGTGGGCGTGGACGTGCCGAACTCCAGCCTGATGATTATTGAGAACCCGGAGCGCCTGGGCCTGGCGCAGCTCCACCAGCTACGAGGCCGCGTGGGCCGTGGCGCGATCGCCTCTCACTGCGTGCTGCTCTACAAAGCCCCTCTGTCGAAAACCGCGCAGATGCGTTTGCAGGTATTACGCGACAGCAATGACGGCTTCGTCATTGCGCAAAAAGATCTGGAGATCCGCGGCCCGGGCGAACTGCTGGGCACGCGTCAGACGGGTAACGCCGAATTTAAAGTGGCGGATTTGTTGCGCGATCAGGCCATGATCCCCGAAGTACAACGCCTTGCGCGTCATATTCATGAACGCTACCCCGAACAGGCGGCAGCGTTAATTGAACGCTGGATGCCGGAAACCGAGCGGTATTCCAACGCCTGACGGTCAGCCAAACATCGGCAGCATCAGGTAGAGCTTAATGACCAGCGCGTTGACGATATCAATGAAGAATGCGCCCACCATCGGCACCACCAGAAACGCCATGTGCGACGGGCCGAACCGTTCGGTGATCGCCTGCATATTCGCGATGGCCGTTGGCGTCGCTCCCAGACCAAATCCACAGTGACCCGCAGCCAGTACCGCCGCATCATAGTTTTTGCCCATCATGCGCCAGGTAACAAAGATGGCATACAGCGCCATGAACACAGCCTGCACCGCCAGGATCGCCACCATCGGCAGCGCCAGCGAGGCCAGTTCCCACAGCTTGAGGCTCATCAGCGCCATCGCCAGGAACAGCGACAGGCTGACGTTCCCCAGCACGGACACTGCGCGCTCAAAGACGCGGTAGAAGCCCATCTGCGCCAGACCGTTGCTCAGGATCACCCCGATAAACAGCACGCAGACAAAGGTTGGCAGTTCGAAAGCCGTTCCCGCCAGCCATTGCGCAACGATTTTGCCCACGGTAAGGCAGATGGCAATCATGGCGATGGTTTCAATCATCACCAGCGAGGTGATGCTGCGGCCAACGTCCGGTTTTTCAAATGCCGTCGGCACCATTTCATCGTCTGGCCTGCCTTCCGGCGTGGTGGAGTGTTTCACCAGATAGCGCGCTACCGGGCCGCCAATCAGCCCGCCAAGCACCAGGCCAAAGGTCGCGCAGGCCATTGCCACTTCCGTTGCGTTTTCAAAGCCATAGCGTTCGATGAACAGCTTGCTCCACGCCGCGCCCGTTCCGTGGCCACCTGACAGGGTAATCGACCCCGCCAGCAGACCCATCAGCGGATCCAGCCCCAGCAGCGACGCCATACCGATGCCGATGGCGTTTTGCATCAGCAGCAGGCCCACCACAACAATCAGAAACACGCCCAGCACCTTGCCGCCCGAACGCAGGCTTGCGAGGTTAGCGTTCAGGCCGATAGTAGCAAAGAAGGCCAGCATCAACGGATCTTTCAGGGACATATCAAAATCGATTTCCCAGCCCATGCTTTTTTTCAGCACCAGCAGGGCCAGCGCCACCAGCAATCCACCGGCGACAGGTTCAGGAATGGTGTACTTTTTCAGAAAGGAAACACTGTGTACCAGCTTGCGACCAAGCAAAAGAACCAGCGTTGCGGCAACAAGGGTCGACAACGTATCGAGATGAATCATAAAAGGCTCCTGTTATGCGCGTGTTCCATACACACGCGGCGTTATCCTGGGCCGGGTGATGCTCGTCATGAGCCGCCGGCGCGAAAAGTGTAATTTTTTTTTCCTGTTCGTTGTAGAAAACCTGCTCACACCGGCAGATTTTCTCTCTTTTTTTTGCTGGCAATCGTTTGCTTTTACCAGGTGGTCAGATAAAATGCCCGCTTTTCCACCGTGGGATTGCCGCCGATGTCTGTTAACACTCTGGAGTCTGCTTCTGCGCAACCGATTGCGCAGAAGCAAAACAGCGAACTGATTTACCGCCTTGAAGATCGTCCCCCGCTGCCTCAAACCCTGTTTGCCGCCTGCCAGCACCTGCTGGCGATGTTCGTTGCGGTCATCACGCCGGCTCTGCTGATTTGCCAGGCGCTGGGGTTACCGGCGCAGGATACGCAACACATCATCAGTATGTCTCTGTTCGCTTCCGGCGTGGCCTCCATCATTCAAATTAAAGCCTGGGGTCCGGTGGGCTCGGGTTTGCTGTCGATTCAGGGCACCAGCTTTAACTTTGTGGCGCCGCTGATCATGGGCGGTACGGCACTGAAAACCGGCGGCGCAGATGTCCCGACGATGATGGCGGCGCTTTTCGGCACCCTGATGCTGGCAAGCTGCACAGAGATGATCATTTCCCGCGTTCTGCACCTGGCGCGCCGGGTGATCACCCCGCTGGTCTCCGGCGTGGTGGTGATGATTATCGGCCTGTCACTGATCCAGGTGGGTCTGACCTCCATCGGGGGCGGCTACGCGGCAATGAGCGACCATACCTTCGGCGCGCCGAAAAACCTGCTGCTGGCAGGCGTGGTGCTGGCGATCATTATTCTGCTTAACCGCCAGCGTAACCCGTACCTGCGCGTGGCATCGCTGGTGATCGCCATGGCGGCCGGTTACCTGCTGGCGTGGGCGCTGGGCATGCTGCCGGAAAACACCACCCCAACCAACAGCGCGTTGATTACCGTGCCAACGCCGCTCTACTACGGCCTGGGCATTGACTGGAGTCTGCTCCTGCCGCTGATGCTGGTCTTTATGATCACTTCGCTGGAAACCATTGGCGATATCACCGCCACCTCCGACGTGTCCGAGCAGCCGGTCTCCGGCCCGCTGTACATGAAACGTCTGAAAGGCGGCGTGCTGGCGAACGGACTGAACTCGTTTGTCTCGGCGGTGTTCAACACCTTCCCGAACTCCTGCTTTGGCCAGAACAACGGCGTGATCCAGCTGACCGGCGTGGCCAGCCGCTACGTGGGCTTCGTGGTAGCGCTGATGCTGGTGGTCCTCGGCCTGTTCCCGGCGGTGAGCGGGTTTGTGCAGCACATCCCTGAGCCGGTGCTGGGCGGCGCGACGCTGGTGATGTTCGGTACCATCGCGGCCTCTGGCGTGCGTATCGTCTCCCGCGAGCCGCTGAACCGCCGCGCAATCATGATTATTGCGCTGTCTCTCGCCGTAGGGCTTGGCGTCTCCCAGCAGCCGATGATTTTGCAGTTTGCCCCGGACTGGGTGAAAAACCTGCTCTCTTCCGGCATCGCCGCGGGCGGTATTACCGCTATTGTGCTGAATCTCATTTTCCCGCCTGAAAAGAACTGATCTCCACACGGCAGGCTGTCAATGCCTGCCGTGACATCTCTTTACACCATTCCCGCCTTGAGCATTGCGCATAAATCGTGCATAACACCCTTATGTGCGTTTCGCGGGAAGGAAGACCATGAAATTTATTGGAAAGCTGCTTATCTATCTTCTGGTAGCCCTGCTCATTGTAGTGCTCGCCTTTTATTTTCTGCTCCAGACCCGCTGGGGCGCATCGCAGGTCAGCAGCTGGATCACGGTGAATACCGATTACGAGCTCAACTTTGACCTGATGGATCACCGCTTTTCATCCCCTTCTCACATCCTTCTGGAAAACGTTACCTTCGGACGAGATGGCAAACCGGCCACGCTGGTCGCTAAAAAAGTGGATATTGGCTTAAGCAGCCGCCAGATCACCGACCCGCTGCATATGGATGCCATCACCCTGTTCGATGGCACGCTGAATTTATCGCCGCAGACGGCGCCGCTGCCGTTCCAGGCCGACCGTCTGCAACTGAATAACATGGCCTTTAACAGCCCGAATACGGAGTGGGATCTCAGTGCGCAAAAGGTGACCGGCGGCGTCAGCCCGTGGCAGCCCGAGGCGGGGAACGTACTGGGAAAAAATGTGCAAATCCAGATGAGCGCCGGGTCGCTCACGCTCAACGGCATACCGGCCAACAACGTGCTGATTCAGGGACAACTCAACGGCAAAGAGGTGGTGCTGAATACCATCGGTGCCGATATGGCGCGCGGCTCGCTGACGGGCTCGGCTCTGCGTAATGCCGACGGTGGCTGGGTTATCAACACCCTGCGTCTGAATGAGATCCGCCTGCAAAGCGACAAATCGCTGCTGGATTTCTTCGCCCCTCTCTCCACCCTGCCTTCGTTACAGATTGGGCGGCTGGAAGTGACCGATGCCCGTCTACAGGGGCCAGACTGGGCGGTAACCGACCTCGATCTCAGCCTGCGTAACCTCACCCTGAGTAAAGGTGACTGGCAAAGCCAGGAGGGACGGTTATCCATGAACGCCAGCGAATTTATCTACGGCTCGCTGCATCTGTTTGACCCTATCCTGAATGCGGAATTCTCCCCGCAGGGCATTGCGCTGCGTCAGTTCACCTCCCGCTGGGAAGGAGGCATGGTGCGCACCTCCGGC
Organism: Enterobacter sp. UPMP2061; assembly: GCF_053709615.1. NCBI lineage: Bacteria > Pseudomonadati > Pseudomonadota > Gammaproteobacteria > Enterobacterales > Enterobacteriaceae > Enterobacter > Enterobacter sp. UPMP2061. The sequence goes on along the minus strand of NZ_JBSKJP010000005.1, from coordinate 157,200 downwards.
AACTGGCTGCGCGAGGGTCAGGCGCTGGTGCTGGACGACGTTGCCATTGCCGGGCTGGAATATACGCTTCCGGAAAACTGGAAAACGCTGTGGATGGACCCGCTTCCGGCATGGCTGAACAGCGTGACGCTAAAAAAATTCGGCCTGAGCCGCAACCTGGTGATCGACATCGATCCGGCGTTCCCGTGGCAGATCACCTCCCTCGACGGTTATGGCGCTAATCTGCGGCTGGCGCAGGATCACAAGTGGGGCGTGTGGGGCGGTAACGCAACCCTCAACGGGGCGGCAGCAACCTTTAACCGCGTCGACGTGCGTCGCCCGTCGCTGGCGCTGAATGCCAACGCCGCAACGGTAAATATTACCGATCTGAGCGCCTTTACCGAGAAAGGGATCCTGGAAGCGACCGCCACCGTGTCACAGCTGCCACAGCGACAAACCACCGTGAGCCTGAACGGGCGCGGTGTACCACTCAACGTTTTGCAGCAGTGGGGCTGGCCAGCGCTGCCGATTGCGGGAGACGGCAATATTCAGCTCACCGCCAGCGGAAGCGTGCAGGCCAATGCGCCGCTGAAGCCGACGGTGAATGGGAAGCTGAGCGCGGTGAATATGGATAAACGGCAGGTGCAACAGAAGATGACCGGCGGGATGGTGTCGACGGTGGCTCCGGCACAGTAAAAAGCCGGGTGGCGGCTTCGCCTTACCCGGCCTACGATCTAATGTAGGCCCGGTAAGCGAAGCGCCACCGGGCATTTTTCCAGCTCAGAGGTGAACCACCACCTCATCCCCCTCGGCTTTCACCACCACACCCCACTCGCTGCCCGCATGTGAACCGCCTTTTACGCCGCCGACCTTCTGCACGTTGCGCAAGCACACCGACCAGTTTTGCGCGCCTCCCGCGCCGGTAAAGGTCACGACCTCGCCCTGACGTGACGCCTTCAGCGTAAACACCACAGAACCGTCCGCCGCAGGCACTTCGCTCACTGCCGTTGCGCCATCGCTCAGGTTGAAGAGCTGGAAGGCCGTCCCCTCGTGCCACGCATAGTCTGGCTTCTGGTTATTGTTGCCCAGCGCCAGCAGGGTGTTGTCGCGCACATAGACCGGCAGGCTCTGGAAATCGTGCTGCTGCTTATGCCAGCGGCTACCCTCGATTTCATCGTTGTGCCACAGGTGCGTCCAGCGCCCTTCCGGCAGGTAAAACTGCACGTCACCCGCCTCGGAGAACACCGGGGCCACCATCATTGAATCCCCCAGCATGTACTGGCGGTCGAGGTAATCGCACGCCGGATCGTCTGGGAACTCCAGCATCATCGCCCGCAGCATCGGCGTGCCGAACTCGGGCGCCAGCGCCGCCTGACGATACAGGTACGGCATCAGCTGGCATTTCAGCTGCGTGAAGTGGCGCACCACATCGCAGGACTCGTCATCGTACGCCCACGGCACGCGGTAGGATTTGCTGCCGTGCAGGCGGCTGTGGCTGGAGAACAGCCCGAACGCGCACCAGCGTTTGTAGACGTGCGCCGGAGCGGTGTTTTCGAACCCGCCGATATCGTGGCTCCAGAACCCGAAGCCGGACAGCCCAATCGACAGCCCGCCGCGCAGGCTTTCGGCCATCGACTCATAGTTGGCGTAGCAGTCGCCACCCCAGTGTACCGGGAACTGTTGCGCACCCACGGAGGCAGAACGGGCAAACAGCACCGCCTCTTCTTCTCCCACCGTCTCTTTCAGCACGTTCCACACCAGTTCGTTGTAGATGTAGGCGTAATGGTTATGAATCTTCTGCGGATCGGAACCGTCAAACCACTGGACGTCCGTCGGGATACGCTCGCCGAAGTCGGTCTTGAAGCAGTCGACGCCGATCGCCACTAGGCCTTTCAGTTTGTCCGCATACCACCTGCACGCGTCCGGGTTGGTGAAGTCGTAGATCGCCAGCCCCGGCTGCCATTTGTCCCACTGCCACAGGGAGCCGTCCGGGCGCTTCAGCAGGTAGCCCTTCTCTTTCAGCTCCCGGAAGATCGGCGATTTCTGGCCGATGTACGGGTTGATCCACACGCAGACCTTCAGCCCTTTCTCTTTCAGGCGGCGGATCATGCCTTCCGGATCGGGGAAGGTCACCGGGTCCCACTCGAAGTCGCACCACTGGAAGGCCTTCATCCAGAAGCAGTCGAAGTGGAACACGTGCAGCGGCAGGTCGCGCTCGGCCATGCCGTCGATAAAGCTGTTAACCGTCGCTTCGTCGTAGTTGGTGGTGAAGGAGGTGGTCAGCCACAGGCCGAACGACCACGCAGGCGGCAGTGCCGGACGGCCGGTGAAGCGGGTATAGCGGTTCAGCACTTCTTTCGGCGTCGGGCCGTCGATCACAAAGTACTCGAGATACTCCCCTTCCACGCTGAACTGCACTTTGGAGACTTTTTCGGAGCCGACTTCAAACGAGACGTTCTCCGGGTGATTCACCAGCACGCCGTAGCCGCGGTTGGTCAGGTAGAACGGGATGTTTTTGTAGGACTGCTCGGTGCTGGTGCCGCCGTCGCGGTTCCAGGTTTCGACCGTCTGGCCGTTGCGTACCAGCGCGGTAAAGCGCTCGCCCAGGCCGTAGACCGTTTCCCCCACGCCCAGATCCAGACGTTCAAACACATAGTTGCGATCGGTATTGCTGTCCTGCATGTAGCCGTTGTTTTTCAGCTGGCTGCCGGTAATGCGCTGGCCGTTGCGCAGGAAATCCAGCGCCCAGAACTCGCCTTTGGTAACGCGCACGCTAACGCTGCCGCTTTTCAGCTCGGCAAATTCGGCGTTGTTTTCAATCTCTACCTTCACGTCTTTCAGAACGTTCAGCGGATAGTGCGGGCCGTTATTCAGCGCACCCTGGAAGTGTTCGATGCGCACCCCGACAATTCCTTCCTGCGGGGCAAACAGGCGCACCGTGAACATCAACGTGTCGAGCTGCCAGGTGCGTTCGCGCACGTCACGCGGCGCCACATACACCACCAGGTCACTGCCCTGCTGCTCCACGTCGAACACCTGCACCGGATAGGTCACGTTCAGACCCGGTTGAATAAGCCAGTTTCCATCACTGATTTTCATGCTTACGTCCTCTTAGTTCTGCAATTCTTTGCTGACCGGCAGGTTTTCAAATTCCTGCTGATTACGGCGCGCGCCCTGCGCCAGCTCGCCCAGGATTTTGGTCAGGAAGGGGGTTTTCAGCGTGTAGTAGCGTTTGGCGATGATGGCGCTCAGCACGTAACAGATCGCCGGTGCCAGGGTAAACAGGCCGATGATGATGCTGATGGTCGCGCTGTTCTGGGTTTTGGCTGCCGCGTCGTAGCCGCCGCCTGCCAGCATCCAGCCGATCATCGCCCCGCCCAGCGCCAGGCCGAGCTTCAGCACGAACAGCGTGCCCGCAAAGCTGATGCCGGTCAGTCGTTTGCCGTTGGTCCATTCGCCGTAGTCGACGGTATCGGACATCATAACCCACTGAATCGGCGTCACCAGCTGGTGCAGCACGCCGATAACGAAGATGAAGCCGAACATCAGCACAGTGGCATGCATCGGCACGAAGAACATCGCCACGCTGACCACCGCCAGCGCGGCGTTGGTCCACCAGAAAATGCTGACCTTGCACTTCCAGTCGGTGAGCGGTTTTGCCAGCGCGGAGCCAATCAGGTTACCGACGCAGTAGGTCGTCAGGAACGCGACGAACACCTCCGGCGAGCCCATGATCCAGGTGCAGTAGTACATCATCGCGCCGCCGCGCACGCAGACGGCGAGGATGTTGAGGATGGTCAGCACGCCGACGATGCGCCACTGGTCGTTTTGCCAGATGTCGCGCAGGTCTTCCCGCATGGAGGTGGTGCTCGGCGGCACCTGGATGCGCTCTTTGGTGGTGAAGAAGCAGAACGCCAGCATCAGGAACGCGACCACCGACAGCACGGCGATCCCGCCCTGGAAGCCGAATGCCTTATCGTCGCCGCCAATCAGGTTCACCAGCGGCATCATCAGCACCGTGGAGAGCATGCCGCCCGCCGTCGCCAGCACAAAGCGCCAGGACTGGAGGGAGATACGCTGCGTCGGGTCGTTGGTGATCACGCCGCCCAGCGCGCAGTACGGGATATTGACCACGGTATAGAGCAGGGTCAGCAGCGTGTATGTGATGGCGGCGTAAACCATTTTTCCGTTAAGGCTGAGGTCCGGCGTGGTGTAGGCCAGCACGCAGACGATGCCGAACGGAATGGCGCCGAACAAAATCCACGGACGGAACTTGCCCCAGCGGCTGCGGGTGCGGTCGGCAATCAGGCCCATGCACGGGTCGGAGATCGCATCCAGCGCGCGGGCCAGCAGGAACATGGTGCCGACAAACCCGGCGGGAATACCAAAAATATCGGTGTAGAAAAACATCATATAAAGCATGACGTTATCAAAAATGATATGGCTGGCGGCGTCTCCCATGCCGTAGCCAATCTTCTCTTTTACTGACAGGACTTCGCTCATATTTTTATCCTTCACGCTGTAGGGGGCGCTGAGACCGGTTACCGTTTTTTAAACCATTGTTTCAGGAGCGGGTATTGCGTTTTCTGGTTAAGAGATTACGTTTCTTGTTTTTTGTGATCGGGATAAAAGTTGATGAGCACGAAATGCTAACCTGAGGATTTTCTTAAGAATTAGCTGAAACAGGGGGATTCAGGTCAAAAGAGAGGTGAAAAAAGTGGTGTGGGGTATGTGGTAAATGCCTGAAAGTAGCTATAATGCGCCCCGCCTCCATGTAGCAATGCAGGCGCGGAAGATCGTCATCTCCGGTGAGGTGGCTGGACTTCAAATCCAGTTGGGGGCGCCAGCGTTCCCGGGCAGGTTCGACTCCTGTGATCTTCCGCCAAAAATACAGCTAAATCTACTTTCAGAGTTAATAACATGTATAAATATCTTCCCTCAGAAAGAATCGATATACTTGAAAATAACTTAATATGTTTTAATAACCCTTTAAATTTTAACGACCCATTTGAATTCAATACTTCTTTTAACTTTAGTAGCTTTGAATCCAATTTATACGATTCGTTAAGCACTGTAGACCTTCTCAAAGAATTTCCAGCTGAATTATTAAATCAGATTGAAAAACTGCCTAAAGAAATTGTCAGTAATTTACTTAAAGATGCAAAAAAAACAATGCTCTCGATGTATAAAAAAGAAAGAGGAAATATAATAAGAGCAGCAGATACTACAATGCAAAGTTTTAACTCTAAGTTGATAGGAATAACGAGGATTCTATCATTAACAGAAACCCCTACGAATATTTTGATGTGGGGACACTACGCACAGGCCCACAGTGGGTTTATCATTGAATTTGATATCACTCATCCATTTTTCTCACAACGTCGCGGCCAAAAAGATGAATTTGGTTATTTACGAAAAGTTATATATCAGAAAGAATATCCATTCTTGGATCCATTCTCAGACGATCAAATAAATCATTTCCTAATAAAAAGCAAAGACTGGGAATATGAACATGAATGGCGAATGTTGTTACCACAGGCCAATTCTGGTAAAACAATTAATGTATGTGAAAAAGAATTTGATCTCTATGAACTACCATCCGATGCTATCAAAACGATAATTTTTGGTTGCAATACCTCAGAACATTTTAAAACTAAAATGTTCAGGTTAATAAGTTCACGAACCGACTATGAACATATCAGTTTTATACAGGCTAAAAAATCAAATTCAAGATTTGAGATTGTATTAGACCCGTTATGACTACTTTTTTAATCTATTTATTTCATTTCGACCTAAATTTTTTAACCAATTCCCCAAACTCATCCCTTCAGCCTTCGCCGCAGCCTCAAACTGGGCCTTCAACTCTGGCGTAATACGTATCTGAAAAGTCGGTGCTTTTCCGGATTTTGACTTATTAGGATCGCGTTTAGCTGTTGACATGTACGTACCTAAAAGAGCAGTATATCTTCATTGAGGTACGTACCTTAACATATAACGACCTCAGATTGGAACGCCCTCGCCAGGTGCTCGCAACACCAGACGAGAGCTAACCTCACCAACTATCAAGGAGTTGATTATGGCTGATTCGCATTCTACCCCAGACACCGACCAATCCGGAACCGAGCATTCGTTAATTGTGGGATACCGCCCGAATGTTTACGACAAATCTACGCCGAAAATCATCCTTTCCGGTAAGTGGTTGCGCGCAGCGGGGTTTGATACCGGACAGCAGGTCACGGTAAAGGTCATGAAAGGATGCATCGTTCTGGTGGCGTATAACGAGCAGGAGCAGCGTTTGCAAGATGATTATAAACGGACGAAAGCAAAGCTTATTGAGATAGAGGACGCGCTTGCAGCGATCCAAATTCCGCATGCTGGAAAGCGACTCGCAAAATCAAATACAAACCACCTGGCTTAGCGGCTGTTTCTGGCATACTACGAGCTTACAGGCATCAACCTTATGAAGCGGAGGCAGCATGACATATGAGGAATTAATAAATTCTCCAGCCGGTGAGTTCGTCATGTTTGCCAGCAAGGATGGAAAAGTTCGCATTGAATGCCGCTTCGAAAGCGATACGTTGTGGCTCTCACAGGCCACGATCTGTGAGTTATACGGCAAAGCCAAAGCTACGATCAGCGGGCATATCAAGAATATTTTTGATGAGGGTGAACTGGTCGAAAATTCAGTTGTTCGGTTTTACCGAACAACTGCCAGCGATGGTAAAGTATATAACGTTCAATACTTTAGCCTGCCCGTCATTCTCGCCATCGGCTATCGCGTCCGATCCACGCGAGGTACGCAGTTCCGCCAGTGGGCCACCCAAACGCTCCAGGAATACCTGGTTAAAGGCTTCGTTATGGACGACGAGCGCCTGAAAAATCCGCCTGTGGGATCTTCCGCCGTCCCTGACTATTTCGATGAAATGCTGGAACGCATTCGCGATATACGGGCCAGCGAACGCCGGGTCTATCTTCGCGTGAGGGAGATTTTCGCATTAGCTGCTGACTATCAGCCGTCGCTCAAAGAAACCACGCAATTCTTTCAGACCATCCAGAATAAACTGCATTTTGCCTGCACTGGGCACACCGCTGCTGAGTTGATTCACCAACGTGCGGACGCCACTCAACCGCATATGGGGCTGACCAGCTATAAAGGCGAAGAAGTCCGTAAAAGCGATGTCACCACCGCAAAAAATTATCTGTCTCAGGATGAGGTGAGCGAGCTTAATCGCGTCGTTAATATGTGGCTCGATTTTGCCGAAGATCAGGCCAAACGCCGCAAGCAGGTATTTTTACGAGACTGGCAAACCAAGCTCGATCAGTTTCTGCAATTCAACGACCGGGACGTTTTAGAAGGAGCAGGCAAAATCAGCAAGAAAACGGCTGATGAAAAGGCGTGCTCAGAATACCTCGAGTTTGAAAAAAAGCAGCGCCTGCTGAAAGAGGCCGAAGGTGAGAAAGATATTGTCGGCTTATTAAAATGGGATAAGCGGGCTAAGCGCTAATCCCGGTATTTCTGCTCAGCTTCATATGCAACAGCGGAAACGGATTCCCCTGCCCGTCCAGCTCCGAGCGCCCGAACTGCTCAAACCCCATATGACGATAAAACGCCACCCCCTGCGGATTCTGCTCGTTCACATCCACTTCATTTACGCCGAATTCTGCAATGGCATATTGCAGCAGCATTTTCCCGATACCCTTCCCCCGGCTCGCATCATCCACAAACAGCATTTCAATGCGATTTTTATCCACGCCCAAAAAGCCGTGAATAATACCCACGTCATCCCGGGCAATCACAACCCTGAGATTAGGCAAATATGCGTTGAGCAATAACGGACGCAGCGCCGCGATATCGCTTTCCTGCAAAAAGCGGTGCGTGGCGCGAACGGACGACTCCCAGACTGCGACGAGGCGTTCAAATTGTGAGGGGTGTGCGGCTTCTATTTTCATGATGATATTCCGGTTGAGTAAAGTTTCAGGGCAGCATGTAATGATATTCAGCTCTGCGACGTGCGCCACACGCCAGGCGTACAACCATACTCCGTCTGAAAATGACGAATAAAGTGCGCGCAGTCGCTGAACCCCATCCGCTGCGCAATATCCGTCACGCTTTGCTGTGAGTTCTTCAGCAGCCAGCAAGCATAGCGCAGTCTGGCACTGCGGATAAATTCGCGGGCCGTTTTGCCGAATTCTGCGTGGAACAGACGGTTGAGCTGGCGTTCACTCAATGCCACTTCTCGCGCAAGCCCGGCGGTGGTGAGCGGCCGGGTCAGTAACTGTTCTATCAGCATGACGGCCCGGCGCAACCGCGAGTCAGGGATAAGCGCAAAATTCGCCGGACGCGGGGTGGCAATTTCATGCGGAACGAGCGACAAACGCTGACAGGTGGTGCTGGCGATATCATCCCCGGCATGGGCGCGGATAAGCTCAGTTGCCAGCGTCAGGGTGGAAATACCGCCCGGGCAGGTCAGCACATCGCCATCGTCGATGAAATCATACCCTTGCTCAGCATAAACCAGCGGGAAAGCCTGCCGAAATGCATCAAGGTGGAAAGGATGGATGGACGCTCGTCGTTCATTCAGCAATCCTTCCTGTGCGAGGACAAAACTGCCGGTGCCAATGCCAATGAGCGGAACCCCGGCATGGTGGGCATGTGCCAGATACGCTTTATCCCCCTGATACCCTAAGTCCAGATACTGCAATTCACCGCCGATAACAGCAAGATAGTTAAAACTGTCCGGCGGCGCATGGGGAGAATCTGGTCTCATGATAATCCCCGCATTGCTGATAATCGGGATATCAGGAAATTCACTTATCAGGCTGATTTTAAATGCTAATTTATCCTGAGCTTTCGCTGCATAACGCAGCGCCTCCAGCAACCCGGAGACGGCCAGGAGTGAATAACGGGGCCATAATATCAACCCAATATGCAGACACTTTTCCGGTACTGATTTCCCCCCATCGGAGGAGTCAAATACACTTTTCATTTACTTGCCAAATTTAAAATTAATTACATTATCGCAACATGAACTGTCGCACTTTTTATTTCTAAGGTAATCCTGATATTTTAAATCAAGCATAAATGAGACGGGAGGAAAATATAATGTTTTTCTCGTTTATATCATTCTTTTTTTGAACCACGACACACATATGTCGGTAATGTTCCTAAGGTAAAGATATAGTTACCATTATGTTGTTCATTGATCCGCATATAAATACTCTTGCCCGGATAGACAAAGAATTGCGGTTCATATTTTTCCAGCCAGCTGTCGTCGACATTATCGTCCGGGAACGTCATATTTTTTTCTGACGTCAGCAAATAGAGATGATCTTGTCTCTCCACCCGAAAGGAAATTTTCCTGTCAATGGTTTTACCCGGATCGCTCTTTGCCCGGCCATTCATGCTCAGGGTGCCGAATTTCTCGTCGAAGGTGTAATTCAGCCAGACCGTCAGCGTCTCATCCGGATGGTGCTGTACCAGATTAGCCTGGCATGAAAAAGGCTGAACGTAAGTTCGGTGCCACAGGTAATAGCCCGTCAGCACGCCTGCCGTGACGAGGCCCGTCACGATGATATACAGCATCTGCCGAAAACGAGTCATGCTAGCTATCCTTCAGGAAATAATCAGATATACAGCGGTTCGGTTCTTTCATTGGCCGGTCGCAGCGAATAACCGACGCACGAGGAAGCAGAGCGTACCAGCTGATGTAAACCCAGGGATATTGCGCGCATTCAGCCTTGAATTGTTCCACATAGGTCAGCGCGGAAGCGCGTTCAGCGTGAGTCTGAATGTCGTTCGCAAGATAAACGCGACAGGCTCCGACGGATGCCGCAAAACGGTAATCCTCAACAAAACGGTTTTCTGTGGCGTTCATATATCCCGTCACGCCTGCCCCGGCCAGGATGATCAACAGCCCCATGACAACTGCCAGCCAGCGCGTGGGCTTCCTGACAACGGGCGCTGCTGGCGCGGAAGTTGTAGATACCTCCTCGATCGCTGGCGCCTCCACACATTGTTCCTCTGCGGGTTGAGGCGCGACAGGTGAAGACTCTCTGACGGTTATTTGCGTGTCGCTTGCCAGCGTCAACCCAATCCGGGGAATGGTAACGATAGGGTCAGTTTCAAAACCAATCTTTTTGAGCCCTTTGCGCAGGATGGAGATGTTCTGGTAATAGGTATTGGAGGAGACAAGCATGCCGCGGCTTTGCCAGACAATATCAAGGAACTCTTGCTGAGTGACAATCGACCCCGCTCTGTCGATTAATAACAACAGGCATCGGCCTGCTGGCGAATTTAACACAACCACACGGTCAGGATTGTTGATATCACGTAACGTGCTGGCCGCAGGATGAAATTCGACGATATTATTTATAATGTAATGCTTATGCATAGGGGCAGTATGAATTCTCCGGTTAACAGATGTTGAACCTGGGTCACCGCATGTATGGGATGACATTCACGTCGGGATTAATGTGACTGATTAACGTCATGCTGTATATCTTCGCCATTGGCGAAAAATCTTAATTTATATTTCATCCCTTAAGCTTCACTGAACCTGCATAAGAACTCAACCCTTGTAGAATGCGGCTTGCAGAGCCGCTTCATCCGCGATCATCCTCATTATGATGTTTTGTGAAGTGAATTTCCGCTCCACAGAAGTATCTGACTACCGGCAGCATCTCATTTATCAGGGCCTCATCTTTTGGCGCGCTCCTCGCCTCTTGACATTGACAAATATCTACATAAAAAAACATTGTACGCCACGGACATGCGTGTCTGAAATATTCAGCACCTTAAGCCTTAAGTTTTCTCAACCTGACCAATATCAACAACTTACATGGTTTTTGTATGCTTTTAAGCCACCTTTCTATCAGTTTTTATCGATGATAACATTCGTAAATTGTTATTCCCCGTCAGCAACTTCACACCCGCACTGACACCAAAAGACAAACTCCTTACAAAACATTTATCAAAGCTAAATTTTCATTAAAAATAGCGGCTATCATAATTTACAGAAAGCGAAGCGGAATAAGACCAATCAGAGGGAAGCGTCGTAACCGGTCTCGATCTTAGTAATTAATACAATTTTAGATTAATTCAGATTACCTCTTTATTGGCCGACGTATAGTAGGCCTACAGTATGCAATACGTCATTGCTTCGAGAATACTGGCGATAACCTTATAAATAATTCGCCTGATTACTATTATAAATCGAGGAATAACATGACGAACAATAGCCAAATAACACAGCATATAACTGTTGCACTGATGGGCGGCGATCATTATGCAAGAAACGGCATTAAAACGTTATTAAGCAGCATCCGCGACGACCTTCACATCATTATCATCGAAGGAGGTTATCAGGAACTGGATAAGGCGCTGTCGTCGATTCGTATCGATATCTTATTTATATCCGGCGCAGAGAAATACCATACAGGGTATGACTCACTGAAATATTTAAAAAAAATCAAAGTCACGCAGCCTGAAGTGATTATCTGCCTGTACTCAACCTCTGCCCATTCCCTGTTATGGGTCCGGGAAGATATTGATGCCTATATCTCGCTACAGAACACGGTTTATCAGTGGCGGATAAAGCTAGCAAAAATGGTCGATAGCCATTATCGGCCCCAAAAGCAGCCAGCGGCGTTATCGCTGACGCCTGGAGAAAGGAGGGTATTAAAGGAACTCAGGAACGGACTGGATATACGTTACATCGCAGAACTGGAGAAACTTTCTTATCGCCGCGTGAGCGCCTTAAAAAGCTCAGCGATAAGGAAACTCGGGCTCAGGAATAAGACAGATTTGCTGGTCTTTTTAACCAGTTAGACCTGCCGCTTTCAGAGCAAATCTCGTAATAAAAAAATCAAGGAACTATGAAATGAAAGCACGCCTTACTTGCCATTCTCTGCTGGCATTAAGCATTGCCGCCCTGCTGCCAGCGGGCGCAGCACTGGCCGCCACCACCAGCGGCGGCACGGTTAACTTCAGCGGTAAAGTGGTGACCTCCGCCTGTGCCATCAGCGCCGGTAGCGCCAATATCGACGTCGACATGGGTGAAGTGCGTACCGCCACGCTGGCTGCCGCAGGCAGTGAAGCCAGTACCGCAAAAGCCTTCTCCATCACCCTGGAAGATTGCGAAATCGCCGATACCTCGGCGTCCACGGAAGATAACCCTATTGCCGCAACGACCGTGGCTATCACCTTCACCGGTACACCGGACAGTACCGATGTGAATAGCCTGGCTGCGGGAGTAAACGGCGGCGCGGGCTCGGCGCAGCATGTCGCTATCCGTCTTTATGACGAACAGGGCAACGTCGTCAGGCTGGGTGAGCCGGCAGCAGCGATCCCCCTGCGTGCGGGGGCGAACATCCTGAACTTCAGCGCGAAATATTACTCCCCACTGGGCAACGCCACGGCGGGTGATGCCAGCGCGGTCGCCACCTACACCGTGACCTATTCGTAATCTTCAGGCCCGGTCTGCTGGCCGGGTCTGACTCAGCTTTCAGGAGACGCACTATGCGCGTAAACACATGGATTTGTCTGGCTGGCACGTTATGTTCATCCGCCGTGTACGCAGGCGGCGTGGGGTTAGGCGCAACGCGGCTGATCTACACCGGCGCGGCTACGCAGACGATGATGCAGGTAAGAAATACCCACCCTGATGCCACGTTTCTGATCCAGTCCTGGATGGAAGACGAGAAAGGGAGCCGTACCAACGACTTCGTCATCACGCCGCCGCTGTACGTCATGAAGCCCGCCAGCGAAAGCGCGGTGAAAATCATGTTCAGCGGCGACGCCCTGCCAGCCGATCGCGAGACGCTGTACTGGATGACGGTCAAAGCTATCCCACAGCAGGTTAAAAACGGTTCCGGCAATTCGCTGCAATTCGCCTCTGCCAACCGCATCAAGGTCTTTTATCGCCCGGAGCGGCTCAGGGAAGGTGCAGGGGAGGCATGGAAAAACCTTGCCGGCGCCTACCGCGCGGGCAAGGTCACGCTGACCAACCCAACGCCGTATTACCTCACCACCATTAACGTGAAAATTGATGGCAGGCCGGTGTCGCCCGTCATGGTACCGCCGAAATCCAGCGTGACGCTGGCAGACTCCTTCAGCCATGCGAGCAGCTTAAGCTACCAGACGATTAACGATTATGGCGCCTGGACGCCCGTTACCCGCACGTCATTGTCCCAATAATAAAAACAGTAAGGCGTGACCACATGAAAATTAAAATCCTGTGCGCCACGGCGATCGCCCTGGTGATTCGGCAAGCCGTGGCTGCCGAAAGCGAGCTGCAATTTAATCCTGCGTTTCTCAACGGCGAGCGCGCCAACAGCGCCGATCTCGCCTGGGTCAACGCCGGGAGCGCGTTGCCGCCGGGCGAGTACAATCTTAACGTGTATATCAACACCCAGTTCGCGTTCACAGGTAACGTCACGTTTCGCGTCGCTGAAAACACCGCCGGTGAAGCCCTGCCGTGCCTTACGCCTGCGCAATTCGCCGCACTTGGCATCGACAGCCGTCAGGCTAAAGGGGGTGAGCTGCCGCCTGCGCAGCGCTGCATTTTTTTAACCCGGTCATTCGCCGTTACCCGGTTTGATTTTGACCAGAGGACGCTTACCCTCAACTTCACCGTACCGCAAAGCGCGATGCGTGCTCTGCCGCGCGGGTACGTCAGCCCGGAGAGCTGGGAGTCCGGCATCCCTGCCGCGTGGCTGAACTATGTGGTCAATGGCGCGAATAATGACTACCGGGGCGAGACGCGCACGCGGGAACAACAGCTGTTTGTGAGCCTCAACAGCGGCGCCAACCTGGGCGCATGGCGGCTGCGTGATTTCACCACGTGGACCAAAGAGAGTAACGAGCTCACCCACGTCCAGACCTGGCTACAGCGGGATATCCGCGCCCTGCGTGCCCAGGTTTATGCCGGTGAAACGTTCACCTCATCGCAGGTGTTTGACGCCGTTGGCCTGCGTGGGGTTGCCCTGAAGACCGATGACAATATGTTGCCCGCCAGCCTGAGCGGTTACGCGCCCGAAGTGCGTGGCATCGCGCGCAGCAATGCCACGGTGACGGTTCGCCAGAACGGTAACGTCATCTATCAAACCTCCGTTCCGCCGGGGGCGTTTGTGCTGAAAGATCTCTATCCGACCTCTTCCGGCGGCGATCTCGCGGTCACCATTCAGGAGAGCGACGGTAGCCAGACGCAATACACCCTGCCCTTTGCCAGCGTGCCGAATCTGGTGCGTAACGGTCAGGTCAAATATGCTCTGGGGGCGGGGAAATACCGCCCTGCGGGCAATCAGATCTCGCCCTCCTTCGCGCAGGGCGAGCTGTTCCTGGGCTGGAGATACGGCCTCACGTTTTATGGCGGGGCGCAGTTTTCCGATCGCTACAACGGCCTGGCCTTCGGTATCGGGCAGAATCTCGGCCGCTTTGGCGCCTACTCCCTCGACCTCACCCATGCCCGCAGCCAGCTGGCTGATAACCAGCACTACACCGGTGATTCGGTGCGCCTGCGGTACAGCAAGCTGCTGAACGATATCGGTACGCGAGTCAATTTCTTCTCGCTGCGTTACTCAACGGCAGGGTTTTATACCCTCAGCGATACCACTTACAAAGGTATGGCGGGCGGAGCGCCAAAACAGACCGTGGAAGACGATGGCACCGTCACCACTCACTACGACACGGTTTACAACCTGCATATGTCGCGTAAGGCAAAAAATCAGCTGCTGTTGTCGCAGCCGATGGGCGAATACGGCGCGCTGTCGCTGTCCTGGGATCAACAAACCTACTGGAATACGTCAAAAACCACGCAAAGTTTGCAGTTCGCGTGGAACGCGACGTTTCGTAACCTGTCGCTTGGCATCAGCGCCCAGCGTAGCTCTGGCCTGTACGACAACAAGAAAGACAATATCCTCGCGTTGTCCCTGTCGGTGCCGCTGGGTAACCCGGCGCTGTCGACCCGTCTCCGTTTTACCGCTACCCATGCGGATCCCGCTGGCACCACCGCCAGTACCGGTGTCAGTGGTTATCTGCCGGGGCAGGAGAATCTTTTCTATAGCGTCAACCAGCGCTACAGCGCGCAGCAGCACTACGGCGGCGATGCCGCGCTGCAATACGAGGGCGCGTGGGGAGACTATAACCTGGGCTACAGCTACGCCGGTGACTCCCGCAACCTCAGTTACGGGATGAGCGGCGGTGCGGTGCTGCATGAGGATGGTCTGACGCTGAGCCAGCCGCTCGGGAACACCAATATTCTGGTGAAAGCCCCGGGCGCCAGTCATGTCGCCGTGCTCAACCACAAGGGCATCAAAACCGACAGCCGGGGCTATGCGGTGATCCCGTACGCCACGCCGTATCGCGTTAATCAGGTTGCGCTGGATGTCACCACCGTGGGCAATGACGTGGAACTTGAGAACGCCATCGCCAATAAAATCCCCACCGACGGGGCACTGGTTCGCGCCACCCTCACCACGCGTCAGGGGGCAAAAGCGATGTTTATCGTACGTCACGCTAAAGACGTGCTCCCCTTCGGTACGCTGGTCTCGTCAGAGGATGACAAAGCCAGCGGTATCGTCGGCGACGGCGGCAGCGTGTATCTGACCGGCCTGTCAGCGGAGGGAACATTGCATGCCGTATGGGGGCGCAACAGCGCCCAGCGCTGCACGATCCGCTATGCGCTGAACCCGCAGAATTATCACGCCCGCACCGGGCTTTATTCCCAAGAGGTCATATGTCAGTAACCATCCGGTTCCTCCCCCTGATCCTGCTGATGTTCATCACCGTTCCCGCGCGCGGCTATGACGTGCTGGTTTCCGTGACCGGCAACGTGATCGGCAATACCTGCATTGTCTCGGAAGATTCGAAGGAGCAAAACGTGCCGCTGGGCACCCTCGGCGTGAAGCAATTTAGCGAGGCGGGCGCGGTCAGCAATATCAAAACGCCCTTCACGCTCACCCTTGAAGCATGCGGCCCCACCTTTGCTGGCGTGAAAATCCGCTTCAGCGGTACGCCGGATGACGAGAACCCGCAGCTTCTCAAAGTCGCTGACGGCGGCGCGACCGGCGTGGCGGTGCAGATTCTGGATAAAGACAGCGTACTTATCCCGCTGGACACCCAAACCGCTGCTTACGGCGCGGAGGGGGATGACAGCGTAAAAATGACCTTCTATGCGCGACTGGCCGCCACGGGTGCGCCAGTCAATGCCGGAGACGTTTCGGCAGTGGCGACCTGGACGACGGAGTATCAATAATGCGTTTACTGTTTTTAGCCCTGTTTTTCATGTCCTCTCAGGCACTTGCCCTCTCCTGGACATCGGATATCACCCTTTCGCCAACGCCCATGTCGTGGTCCGGCCCGGCAGACTCCATCGTGCCTGGAAAGACGATCGGCTCTGAATGGAGCGCCTCTGCGAGCGTCTCGGAAGTGTTCTGGTGCGGCCTGGTATTTACCTGCTCCAAAGGGACGCTGGAGCCGAGCAGCAGTATAACCGCCACCGGCATCACGGTTATTCTTGATGGCGCAAATTACATGGTATTTGAAACGGGCGTGCCCGGCATCGGCTTCATTCTTGGGCTTAAAGATTATAACGGCACCACCTATGTCCCGATGCAGACGGGCATTACGCAGAGCTATCCGGCCGATGGGACTAACGGTTACGCCACCGCACTGGGCTGGTCGGCAAAAGTGACGTTTATCAAGACCGGCGTTCCGCTGAAATCCGGCGTATACCAGACCCCGACCATTAACGCGGCGATCCTGACGGCCTATAACAACGAAGTGAAAACCGCGCAGGTGATCATCAACCCCACCACCATCACGGTGACGGCAAGCGGCTGCACGGTAGGCACAAAAAGCGCCAACGTCGACCTGGGCACCATTGATGTTCACACGCTGCCCAGCGTAGGCAGCACCTCGCCGTCGGGGGAGTTTAACGTCAGCCTGACCTGCGATGAGAACGTGGCGGTTAACGCAGTGATGACCGATCAGACCATACCGTCAAATACCTCGTCGGTCGTGACGCTGACCGGGGACTCCACGGCCTCCGGCATTGGCGTACAGTTTTTCTATAACGGTACCGGGCCGCTGATGATGGGGCCGGACAGCTCGTCCGCAGGTACGACGGGACAGTTTTTCATCCAGACCACCAGCTCGGCACAAACGCTGTCCCTGCCGTTCCAGGCGCAGTACATCCGAACCGGTGAACTGGTCCCCGGCTCGGCCAACGCCCTGGCAAGCATCACCTTTTCGTATCAGTAGGTTAGTGCTTCACCCACACCAGCTGATCGACCCGGAAGCCCAGCTCGCGTGCGGTGTTCAGGTAGTCCTGTTTTACCGCATCCGGAATGGTCGGGGTGCGCGATAAAATCCACAGATAGTCGCGGTTCGGGCCGCTGACCAGCGCGTAATGGTACTTATCATCCAGCTTGATCACGTTATAGCCGCCGTAGAACGGGCCGAAGAACGATACCTTCAGCGCAGCCGTGGTCGGTTCGCCGGTAAAGTACGCCTTTCCTTCGCTCTCATTCCATTTTTTCTTCACCGGATCGTAGCCGCGGTTCAGTACACTGATACCGCCATCGCTGCGCTTGCCGTACGTCGCGGTGACCTGTTCCAGACCGCGCTCGAAGCGATTTTCCAGTCGGGCGACTTCATACCATTTGCCGAGATAGCGGCTGGCATCAAAGCCGGTAATGGGCTGCACGCCTTTCGGCGGCGTGGGAGATTTACAGGCAACCAGCGTCAGCGCAATGGCGACACCGGTAACGACAGGCCATAGCCTCATGAGAACTCCTTTCATTTACGCGGTTGGACGTTAAGTGTAGCGCACCCGTGCGGCGCTTCATCCCGTCGGGGAATATTCGTAGTATATTGAGACAACTCCTTCTCTTCGGATGCAGACATGGCTTACTCCATCGGCGAATTCGCCAGACTCAGCGGCATCACCGCCACCACGCTGCGGGCGTGGCAGCGACGCTATGGCTTGCTCAAACCCGAGCGTACGGACGGCGGTCACCGCCTGTACAGCGATGAGGACGTTCAGCAGGCGCTGAAAATCCTCGACTGGGTAAAAAAAGGCGTACCCATCGGTCAGGTAAAATCACTGCTGGAACGCCCTGCGCCGCGCCGCGCCAATAACTGGCAAACCCTGCAACAGGCCATGCTGCAAAAGTTGCAGGAGGGGAAAATTGAGTCCCTGCGTCAGATGATTTACGACGCCGGACGCGAATACCCAAGGCCAGAGCTGGTCACTAACGTGCTGCGTCCGTTGCGCAGCCAGATATCGGCCAACGTCGCCGCCGCCATGACGCTGCGTGAGATCCTCGACGGCATCCTCATCGCCTATACCTCGTTTTGCCTTGAGGGCGATAAAAAAGCGCCGGGCGATAACATCCTCATCAGCGGCTGGCATCTGAACGACCCCTGTGAGATCTGGCTAGAAGCTCTGACGCGCACCGGCCAGGGCCACCGCATCGACATACTGCCGGTTCCCCCTGCCGCGCTGGCCCCGGAAATTTTCCCGGACCGCAAATGGCTGCTGGTCACCAGCGGTAAACTTACCGCCGTGCGGAAAAAGCAGGTTGCGCAGTGGCAGCAGCAGGTTTCCCTTGAGGTGATTATCCTCTGATTATTTTCTGCTGAGGCAATCTTCACGAAAAGTTGAATATTTTTTCGCACAGCGAGTGCTAACGTTTTCCTGTCACCGACAACTCAACAGGAAAACACGATGAAAAAGACACTCCCTCTGATGATGCTCGCTGCAATGGCTTTCGCGCCTGCCGCGTTCAGCGCCCCGGCAGGCACCCTGAGCGTTCACGTTCTGGACCAGCAAACCGGTATGCCGCCAGCGGATGTGGCCGTCACGCTGGAGAAGCAGGAGCAGGACAAGTGGACCCCGATTGCCAGCGGTAAAACCGACCACGACGGGCGCATCAAATCGCTCTATCCGCAGGATCAGGATATGGCGCCTGGCGTGTATAAAGTGACCTTCAAAACCGCCGATTACTTCCACGGTAAAAAGCTGGACTCCTTCTTCCCGGAAGTGCCGGTGCTGTTCACCGTCACCCGCACCAATGAAAAACTGCACATCCCGCTTCTGCTCAGCCAGTACGGTTACTCAACCTACAAGGGCAGCTGATTGCTCTTGATTTTAAAGACGATTTAAAAATAATCCCGCCAATACTTGGACAAATACGCATTGTTGTGTAACTTTTAGGTATGAGATCGGGAGGTGCACACCATGACAACAAAACCTGTGCTGGGTATTAGCGGATGTTTGACCGGTTCCGCCGTTCGCTTTGACGGCGGGCATAAGCGTATGGGCTTTGTGATGGATGAGCTGGCGCAGTGGGTCGCTTTCCGTCCGGTATGCCCTGAAATGGCTATCGGCCTGCCCACGCCTCGTCCGGCGCTGCGTCTGGTGATGACCACCGGCGGCGAGACAGAAATGCGGTTCAGCAAAGCGCCGCACGATGACGTCACGCAGAAGATGGCCGCATTTACGGCAGATTATCTGCCGAAAATCGGCGATCTGGCGGGTTTTATCGTCTGTGCAAAATCGCCCAGCTGCGGCATGGAGCGCGTGCGGCTGTACGACGAAAACGGCAACCGGGGCCGCAAGGAGGGTGTCGGGCTGTTCACCGCCGCCCTCCTTGAAACTTTCCCCTGGCTGCCCGTCGAAGAAGACGGTCGCCTGCACGATCCGGTACTGCGGGAAAACTTTGTTGAGCGCGTTTTCGCTCTCCACGAACTGAACATAATGCGTAAAAATGGCCTGACGCGCCGTGCCCTGCTGGACTTTCACAGCCGCTATAAGCTTCAGCTTCTGGCGCACCATCAGGCAGGCTACCGTGAAATTGGTCCGTTCGTGGCATCACTGCACGAGTGGGACGATCTGGACGCGTTTTTCGTGACCTATCGCGACAAGCTGATGACCATCCTGAAAAAACCCGCTTCGCGGAAGAATCACACTAACGTGCTGATGCACATTCAGGGCTATTTCCGTAACCAGCTGAACAGCCGCCAGCGTGGAGAACTGCGGGATGTGATCCTGCATTACCGGGACGGGCTGCTGCCGATCCTCGCGCCGCTGACGCTGCTGAAGCATTATCTGGCTGAATACCCTGACCGGTATCTGATGACGCAAAACTACTTTGATCCCTATCCTGATGATTTGGGTCTGCGTCTGGCCGTTACCTGATAAGAAAGAAGCGAAGGCCCTGTTGACCCACAGAGGCCCAAAGCAGTACCCCGTTTAGACGACACCCTCACTGTCGTCTTTTTTTTGCGCTCAGCGTAGAATACTGTAATTCTGTACAGGTTAAGCGTGCGCAGCGGAGTACCCCGATGATCAAAAATTTGCATATTCAGAACTACCGCTCAATTCGCGATATGTCGCTTGAGCTGGAACAGCTCAATATCGTGTTCGGCCCCAACGGCACCGGAAAATCCAATATTTATAAAGCGATTTATCTGATGCACAGCGCGGCGCAGGGGCAATTCTCCCAGGCGCTGGCGAACGAGGGGGGAATTTTGAAAGTGTTCTGGGCGGGCAAAACCCGCAGCGACCAGCTGCGACGCATGAACCTGGCGGTGGAAACGGAAACCTATGAATATGAGCTTCAGGTCGGGTTCGTGGAAAAGCTGCCCTACCCCTCACAGTTTCAGCTCGATCCGGTGATCAAAGAGGAATCTATCTGGCTCGGCGGACAGCACCGTCGCCCGTCGTCACAGCTGATGAAGCGTAAGAATCAGGCGGTATTCCTGAACAACGTGCATCACGAAAAAGTGACCCACAGCGGTACGCTGTATGAGAACGAGTCGGTGTTCGGTCAGCTCGGTGAACCGCACCTCTACCCCGAAGTGTCGCAGATGCGCGAGTCCCTGCGTAACTGGCGATTTTATCACGAGTTTTCCGTCTCATCCGGCTCGGCGATCCGTGCCCCGCAGGTGGGCTTTCGTTCCCCGGTGCTGGCCAGCGACGGCGCGAACCTGGCCGCCGCGTTTCAGACCATTGTCGAAATTGGCGACGAGCTGCTGCTGATGCGCATTCTCGACCAGGCCTTCCCCGGCTGCGTGTTTTACAGCGACAACACCGGCGGGCGCTTCCGCATGATGATGCAGCGCGAGGGGCTGAGCAGACCGCTGGAACCGGCAGAGTTCTCCGACGGCACGCTGCGTTTTTTGTGCCTGGCGGTGGCGCTGTTAAGCCCGCGCCCTCCCGCATTCATCGCCCTCAACGAACCGGAAAACAGCCTGCATCCGCAGATGCTGCCCGCCCTGGCAAGCCTCATTGCCGAGGCCAGCCGCTATTCGCAGATCTGGCTCACCAGCCATTCGCCGGAGCTGGCGCATTTGATTGAGAAGCACCGATCGTTTTCGCTGTATCAGCTGTCGATGGCGGAGGGGGAGACGAGGATGGAGAGGCTGGGGTAATTGCCAGGTGGCGCTACGCTTACCTGGCCTACTGGCGAGTACGAAACGTCTTGCGCCACTCCGCCGGGCTGACGCCAAAGCGCGCCTTAAACTGCTGCCGATACGTCACCGCTGATAAAAACCCCACCTGCCCGGCGACGTTTTCGATTGGCAGGTTGCCGGACTCCAGCAGGATCTGGCTGCGCCGCAGGCGCTCGGCGGTAAGCCAGTCGGCAACGCTCATGCCCGTCGCCTTGATAAAATGGCGGGTCAGCGTGCGCCGGCTCATCGACACCACTTCCGCAAGAGAGTCCAGGTTATGCGGTTCGGAAATATGCTGCTGAAGGTAGTCAATCAGACAGTTAATCCGCCCATCACGGGTATCTTTCGGCACAGGTTGCGCAATAAACTGCGCCTGCCCGCCCTCTCGGTGCGGCGGGACGATCATCCGGCGGGCAATCTGATTGGCGACGACGCTGCCAAAGCGCTGACGGATGATGTACAAACAGCAGTCGAGCGCGGCGGCGGTACCCGCCGAGGTAATCATATTGCCGTCATCCACGTAGAGGGCGTTGATATCCAGTCGGACGTCCGGAAATAGCGACTGGAACTGGCGTTCAAACTCCCAGTGTGTGGCGGCCCGTTTGCCGCTGAGTATGCCCGCATAGCCCAGCACAAATGATCCCAGACACAGCCCAACAATTTCCGCCCCGTTGTCTCTGGCCTGAACCAGGCTGTCGAGCAGCGTCTGAGGCGGGCGCTCCAGAACGTGCTGCCAGTAGGGTACAACCACAATTTCAGCCGATGCGATCGCGGAAAAATCCTGCGTCGCATGCAGGGCAAAACCGTCTTTCGAGTTCAGGAATCCCGGTTTTTCAGCGCAGATCGTGACGTTAAAGCGCTTTTCCCCGGATACCGTGTCGCCAAACAGGATGCAGGGGACGGAGTAGTGGAACGGGCTAAACCCGTCCACCGCGACAATGGCAACGTTAATAAGCGGCATCTGTCTCTCCTGTCCCGTTTAACAGTCAGAATATAACGGTTTCGCCGTCCTGGGGAATGCTCACCGCGTCACCTGCCTCGTTGGCATCAACATACTCGCGCAGCGCGCGGCGGGTGAGCAGGCAGTGGTTGAGAGCTTCCATATGGGTCGCCACGATTTTCGCCTGCGGCAGCAGGAAATGCACGTTAAGCAGATCTTCTTCCCCCATGATAATCGGCCCAAACCCAATGACATGAGCGTAACCGGCGTTGAGCACGACGATATCCGGCTGGTGCTTTTGCAGATCGGCCGCCACCGCATCGCGCCAGATGGTATCCCCTGCGATATAAAGCGTCTTCTCATCGGGATGACGGAACACCACGCCGCAGGCTTCCCCCAGAAACTCTGCCAGCTCCGGCACGGCGTAAGCGCGGTCAGTACCGTGCTGGCCGCCGTGGGTTTTCACTATCCGGATATCGCCGTACGTTGTTTCCCCGGTCATGATCGTCAGGTTGGTAAATCCCTGGCTGCGCAGCAGCGCGGCATCACTATCATTTTGCACGTAGATCGGCTTGCCTTTGGCGATCAGCTCAACGGCGTACTGATCCCAGTGATCGGCATGGGTATGGGTGACGATCACCGCGTCAGCATCCAGAAGCGTTTGAACGTCAACGGGAAGATCGACCATCGGGTTGCGAATATCAGCCCGCGCCGTGCCGGGAAAACCCGGATAAGTGCCTTTTGGCGCCAGCATTGGGTCGATTAAAAAGCGTTTTCCCGCGTAAGTGATCAGCTGGGTGGCATTGCGAATTTGCGTAATGTTCATGGGCTATCCTCCGGTTGGTATGAGAAGGAGAATAGCCCCAGGGTGCCGTTAAGAATGTGGGCTAAAGGGCGATGATCGATGAAATC
This sequence comes from Enterobacter sp. UPMP2061, assembly GCF_053709615.1. Classification (NCBI taxonomy): domain Bacteria; kingdom Pseudomonadati; phylum Pseudomonadota; class Gammaproteobacteria; order Enterobacterales; family Enterobacteriaceae; genus Enterobacter; species Enterobacter sp. UPMP2061. Next base: position 133,912 of record NZ_JBSKJP010000005.1, on the reverse strand, counting down.
GGGTCAATCGATAAACCGCTTGCGTACCCTTTCCAGCGGCGCAATCAGCAGATTGATAAGCGGCTTACGATCGATAACGATATCGGCGTTCACCGTCATTCCGCCCATCAGCATGCGCTTTTTCTTGTCCGGGTCGGTAAACCAGGAGGGGACGCGCACTTTAGCCAGGTAGTAGTTCTGCCCCTCCTGGAGCGGGATCAGCGCCGAATGGGCATCAATGTTTACCTCATAGAAATCGGACAACGTCGCTTCCACGGAACCGTATTTGTCTACGGGCCAGGAGTCGAAGCGCAGCTTGACCTTATCGCCTTTCGCCACGCGCCCCACCCCCGTTGCCGGAACATACAGGTACCCCTCCATCGTCGCCGCGGTATTTTTACGGATCACCACCACCACCTCGCTATTTTGCGTAATGGCCCGGCCAGGCGGGAAGTTAATCGCCACCACGTAACCGTCGGAAGGGGCCAGCATCGCCATGGTGGAACTTCCCCGGCTGGACAGGTTGCGGTCAATTTCGCTGATGCGGTTTTTCACATACAGCTGCTCTTCGCTCAGAGAGTCAATTTGCGACTGGGTGCTGTCGGTCAGGCTGGTTTTTCGTGCCTCAAGCTCAAGAATAGTGCTCTCCTCCAGCGTCAGGTTGAGCTGCGCATTGAGCACATCGTTGTGGCTTTTATCGAGATCCACTTTGGATACATAGCCCTTCCCGGAGACGGATTTCCACGCCTCGTAGGTGTCGGTGCTGTTTTTTAACAACGCGCGCAGCTTCTTCACCTTATCGCGGGAAACGGCGATCTGCTTGTCAGTGAGAGCCAGCTGCTGCGCCAGATTTTTGCGATACGACGCAATCGAGTCCTCAATGGCCTGGATACGCTGCTCGCTGCGCTTCTTCTCCGCTTCCATCTGCTGGCGGTCAAACTGCACCACCGAGCCCTGCTTGCCGCCATAGTCCTGTGACACGGTGAACAGCGGATCGTTTTCCTTCACGTACTGACCTGGCCGTACGGCAAAATCCACAAGCGTACCGGACTCCCGGGCGCGGACTTCCACATCGCCCTGCGCCGGGATCAGCACCCCGCGTGCCAGCGTGGTTTCCGAAAAGTTAAAGACAATCGCAAAGACCAGCAGGCAGAGAAAAAAGGTGATGAACAAGGTCAGCACGGCTTTCAGCCGTGGCGCGTTGATGTGATAGCTTTTTGAGAAATGATGCGGGATCAGCGCCCGCCGCTGTCGGCTTCGGTTTTTTAATTTCACGATATGTCATCCATGATAAATCACTGAAAGATCGTCCCATGCACTCCAGAGCGTGGGGGTTTTGCGCAGCGCGTTCAGCGTGTCGGCGGCGGCCTGACGGTAATCCTCTGGCGCATACGCCTGACTCTCCAGCCCAAACTCCGCCATGTGCAGCGAACAGATCGGCAGCAGCGTTCGGACGCTGTAGCCATAGCGCGATAAAAACCGCGTTGAGACGTCCGTTAACCACGCCTTTTGATCCCCAGCCTGGGTGGAGAACAGCGGCGCATCCGGCAGGCGTTCGTCCATCAGCAGCACCGTCACCAGGCGGTGAGGGGCGAAAAACGAGCTGGCGCGTCGGCCTTCGTGCGCGGCCATTAGCTTATGCAGCGCAGGGTGACGGGTAATAAACTGAAAGCGCACATCGGCTGGCGCGGTGGCGAGCAGCGCATCCACGATCAGACCAAAGCCCGCCCAGCGCATTCCCAGAAGCAGGGTGCGAGATGAACTGTAAAACGCCTGCTCCTGCGTCCACTGCGCCACGTACGCGTGCAGATCGAAGCGGACGTTGCGCGCCCAAAGCGCGGGCGGGAAGATCTGCTCCACGAAGTTAAACCCGCTCAGCTCATGGGCGTTCTGATGCAGAAAATCAGCCGGGACATCGGCCTCCGGGCAGCGCATAAACTGGCTGTAGTTTTGCGTGATCCGGTTTGCCAGCAGCGTGCGCCCGGCCTGGCGCGCGCAGAGGCGCGCATAGAGACGCGGCAGAAACATCATTGCTCACTCTCCCGCAGGGTGCCATTTTCCATGGTATAGAGACGCCCCTGACAGCCCACCACGTCCGGCGAGTGGGTAACAAACACCAGGCCAATCCCCAGGCTACGCAGGTTCGCCAGCACTTTCTGCGCGGTCGTTTTATCCAGGTTCGCCGTCACTTCGTCACAGAGCAGAAGCTTAGGCTGGCTGTACAGGGCGCGCGCCAGAACCAGACGCTGCATCTCCCCGGCAGAGAAAAAAGTGTTCCCCGGCAGCATCTCCGTTTCGTAGCCGTGCGGCAGCCTGGCGACGACGTGGTCCACCTCCGCCAGCCGACACGCGGCAATGACCTGCTCTTTATCCGGTGCGCTGTCAAAGCAGGCGATGTTGTCCAGAATCGAGCCGGTGAAGAGAATATCGTCCGCATGGACAATGCGGATGTGCTGACGCAGCGAGGAAAGATCGCACTCCTCAATGGGGATCTTATTGATCCGCAGCGTGCCAGACGATGACAGCAGCATGCCGGAGATCAGACGCAGCAGCGTGGTTTTTCCCGACCCGCTCTGGCCCACAATCACCGCTTCTTCGCCCTGCTTCAGGGTCATATTGATATGCTGTAGCGTGGCCTCCCGGCCAGGATAGGCAAATGAGACATCCTCAAATTGCAGACAGACCGGCGAGGTGACAATCCGCTTCCCAAACTGGCTGGTTTCAGAGGGGGCAAACAGCAGGTCGCCCACGCGATCCAGCGGCCCCTTGAGGGCATTTTTGTCCAGCAGCTTCTGCGCCACCTGCACCATGGCATCGGAAAAATAGCGCTTATAGCTGATATAGGCGTAAAGCATCCCGATGCTCATCTGCCCTTCCAGGATCAGCCACGCGCCAAAGCAGACCACCAGCAGCTGCTCGGCATTGATCACCAACAGCGAAGCCACGTCAAAGCGGGCCAGCAGCCGCTCTTTACGCATCAGCCCGGCGATGTGTTCGCGCTGGGATTTATCCATCACCGCATCCCGGGCCTGCTCCATATTGTTCGCTTTGAGCGTAATGATCCCTTTCTGCGTCTCCACCAGCAGGGATTCATACTGGGCGGTGCGCTCGATGGAGTCATCCACCGCGCGTTGATAGGGGCCGATCAGCGAAAAGCGGATCAGGAAAAACACGCCCATCAGCAGCATCGTCAGCAGCGCAATTTTGACGTTATACAGCAGCATAAACAGCAGGCTGGTGACGGCGATCAGGCTGGAAAAGATAATTTGCACGTAACCATTGCTGATGAACTCCGCGCAGGCGTGGAGCGATTTCTCAATAGCCAGCACGATGCCCGGCGGGCGCGAGCGGAACCAGCTGGTCTGGGTGCGCAGCATGTAGTGGCGCACGGACTGGCTTAAATCGTCATAGGCAATGTTACGCATCAGGATCTCAAGCAGCTGCTTGAGGAATTTACCGATGACTTCAAAGATAAAGACAATAGCGAAGATCGCGGTGAGCAGGATCACCAGATCGCTGTCGCTGCGGGAAATGGCCTCATCCATAATCAGCTGCACGTAGGTGGGGCTTGCCAGCATGGTGATGAGGGTAAAAATACAGAGCACAAACAGCAGCAGCTGGCGCTGGAACAGGCTCGGGGATTTATTGGCTAACCGGCCAAGCGTGAGCTTTTCATCCGGGGATTTCTTTTTGAAGCACGGCGTGGGCTTAAGCTCAAGAACATAGCCGGAAAAGAGTTTTTCCGCCTCTTTCTGACGGTAACGACGCACGCCGCTGGCGGGGTCGTGAACGGTCACGCTGCGGCTGTCGATCTTCACGATGACCACGAAATGGTTGCCGCGCCAGAAGGCGATGAGCGGCAGCTCAGACGTTTCTATTTCAGTGATTTCGCCTTTAAGCACCCGGCCAGACATATTTTTATCGCTGGCAAGGGTCATCAATTCCGCCATTGAGGTTCCCGCATCGGCGGAAACGGAAATCTCCCGGCGCAGCTGGCTGACGGAGACATGGTGGTCGTAGTGCCCCAACACCATCGCCAGGCAGGCCAGTCCACATTCGGTAAATTCATGCTGGCGAATAACAGGGGTCTTACCCTGTTTTTTATACTGAAAGAGCGAAAACATAATGATCCGTGGCTGAAATAAAAAAATGGCCCGGCAATGCGGGCCATGCGTACAACGTGCTTCTCGCTTAGGCGCTGAAGAAACCGCCGATGAAGCCGCCCACCAGGCCGAATACGCCGCCGATGGTGCCGCCCAGCGCGCCTAACATCTGGCTGCCCGCGTTATAGCCCGCGCTTGCGCCCTGAATAGCGGCAGCAAACGGATCCCAACCACCGATGATGGCCTGTGCTTTTTTGAAATCGATAACTTGCATAATACTTTTCCTGTTAACGTGAATTAGTTGTAGCTACCAACCAGCGCGCCCAGGAAGCCCATTGCGCCACCCAGAACTCCGCCAACCACACCGCCAACCATGCCCATGATGCTGGCGCCAGTGTCGTAACCCAGCTGTGCACCTTTAACCAGACCAGCGAACGGGTTTAACGCGCCGCCAATAATGTCTTTCGCTTCTGTGAATGAAATCGCTTTCATTTTTATCTCCTGTAGTGATGGATCTTTAGCATGATGCTAAAGGCTAATTTCCTTTTATGAAGGAAAGCGGTTGCTACGGGCAGGTGGTCAGCGGAATGATTTTATTGCCATAAATAATCATTCGCCTTGCAGCCTGCCCGGCATTATCTATTTCCAGCCGTTGCCCCGGCGGAATATATTTTGAATTGTTGTATTGCGTACTGCACCCGACCGAGGAAATATATTTAAAATAGGTATTCCCGGTATTACTCACCACCCCGTTGCTAAACGCATAATCAAAATGTCGTGTCCATGGACGGACAATCAAAATAGCCTCAAGCGAGACCACCACATCCGACTGGATGCGCTGGCCTTTGCGCGTGATAACCTTTGCCTGGAGCGGCGTCTCGGTGAATTTTACGCGATAGTATCGCTCTTTGTTGTCATGCGGGCCGGTATAATAAAATTTAAAACCCGCGCGTTCACCGCTCCCCAGCGTTAATTGCTTAGGCGAATACATGACTTCGCCGTCTTTTATTTCGGTTTCTTTTCCCTTCTCTTTAGGAACGTCTACCTGCATAAGCGAAACGGTATAATTCTGACGCTCGCTGGTATCGTTTTTTATCGGCTGAAAAACAACTTCTCTTTCGGGAAGAAAATCAATATTCAGACTTTCGATAATTAAAGCATTTGCCCCTGTGGAAATGAAGCAATTTATTGCAAAAATAGCCAGGAATTTTCCAGTCATGGTTGATTAATTCCAGGATGCGCTAACATCTATTCTTCCCTGCGCGGTCACTTCGCCAAACCAGCTATTTCCGTCATAGGTGGTTTTCGATACCGGATTATCCATAACGAACTGGAGGATCAGCGGCGTTTTCCAGAGCCACATATCGGTCACGCCGGAACTCATTTTGTCCCACTCTTCCGCATGGGTGGCCGGCGCCGGGATCGACAGTACTTCGCCTTTACAGTTGTGCGCCATCAGCGTCTGGCTTTTCCCCACCAGCACGTTACCCGGAATGGGAACCGTGAAGCCGTTGCCGCTAAAGGCGCAGTAGTCCACCCCATTCAGGCTTTGGGTAGGCCCGGTTACTTTTACCGTGACCGCAATCGCCGCATCTTTTTGCGCCCCGCTGTAGGTGATGGTGTAGGGGATCTCAATGGGCGCTTCGCCGATAATGCCTTTCCCGGAGCCGCCCAGACCGTCAGGATCGAGGGTGTAATCCGGGTTGTCTGGCACAATCTCCAGCCCGGGCTCGATAGGGTTAATCACCAGGCCGCCCCCCGGCTGGAAGCAGAAATCCGCCGCCAGCGAGCTGTTGCCGGGCGTCAGACACAGGCTGACGATATTGCCAATGTTGCTGCCGTCCCCCGCCTGCGCCACGCTCAGAATTAACGCTTTCGGCAAAAAGATTTTAAGGGACGCTTTGCCGCCGTTTTTCTGCGGCGCTGCAAGGAAGGTGTTCGCCAGGACACGCGTATCGCTCAGGATACCGCCGGAGATACTGTACCAGGTGTTTTCATCGAAGGTCAGCTCGGCGGCAAGCCCGGTGCCGCCGCTCATGTGCGATTGCAGCACGCTGTTGACGCGGGAAGAGGTGAGCGCCAGCCCCCCGTTGTAACCGGAGATGTCCTCCCCAACAAACGTGTATTCGAGCAGGTCGCACAGGACGCCAGAGACCGTGTTGCGGGTGTATTTGGTGCAGGTGGCCCCCGTTGATCCATCGACAATCGTCACCTCACCGCTGATCGGGTCAATCCCCAGGTTAAGCGCCCTGGCGTTGGTCATGGTCAGCGTGCCCACCTTGTGAAGCGTATTGGTGGTGGTCACTTTGTTGATAGAGCTGATTTGCGGCGTGGAGGTGATGGTCACTTCATCCCCTGGCGCGGCGTTGAGCAGATAGTTAAAGAACGGATCGCCCAGTACCCAGCGCCCGTATGACGTGCCGGGCTCCATCACCGGCGGCTTAACCACCATCGACGTGTCGGTATAGCTGGTCGTCGGGGTGTACCCCGTGTTGCCGCAGGACGAGGAACACGCCGTCCCTTTGAAGAACGGAGAGGCGCTGGAACCGGTCACCGAAAAGTCGATGGTCAGCGCGCTGCCTGCCGGACCGCTGTAGCTGTTGTCCGGGATGTAAGTGGCGATACCGTTATTCGTTTTCGCACTCAGGGTCGGCCACTCGCGCGAACCGTGTAAAAACGCGGTCGACGTGCTGTTCAGACTAAACAGCCCCGCGCTGTTTCCCGTACCGTTATTGTCCGGGTTATTAATGGCTAAATAGGGCAGCTCCTGCGCCTGGGCCGCCGCGCTCATCAGCAGTAAATTAAGAGCGAATATCTTTTTCATCGTCACGTTCCTGCGTTCCTTTTGCTTCCTGCCAGACGAAATCGCCTTTGTCGCAGGAGATGTCCCCGAGCCACAGCGCACCGCGGTTAGACTCGATGTCCAGGCGCACTTCGCAGACGCTGTCGTCCGGCGTGGCGATACTCAGGACAGGGTTGTTCTTATCAACGTCGATCACGAAGCGTCCGTCGTTTTCCGTCCGGGTCAGCCCGACGTGGTTTTTGATCTGCATGGCGCCAACCGGGGCCCCGTTTGCATCCACAAGACGACCAAACAGGGTGACGATTTTCTTCACCTGCGGCTTCATCACCACGGTATTACCCGGATAAACCGTGATATGGCGACGCGCATTCGCGCCAATCTCATAGCTTTCCGTACCGGTTTCACTGTTCATCACTTCCAGGTCATAAGCCTGGTATGCCGGCAGCGACAGCCAGGTCTTATCCCCTTTGATGCGTTCTGCCCGGCCGTTAAGCTTCAGGGTCAGCGCTTCATCAGATTTGAGACCGGTACTGACAATCACCCCTGCGCTTTCGGTGCCTTTCCCGGCGGCGATGGCCTCTTTGGACCAGCCCACGCTGCCGTCACTGGTCAGCGTGGAGTTCCAGCCTTTACTCATGCCGCTCTGGACGCTGAGGATGTTGCTGTTCCACGGCGTGTCGAAGTTCACGCTGCCGCCGCCGCTTACGCTGCGATCCTGGCGGCTGTTAAAGGCTTTCGAGACGTTGGCGGTAGCCGATTTCAGGTAATCGCCCTCAAACTGGCGGCTGGCGCTGACGTTCAACGCCGTGCCGGTATCGCGATTGTGGGAAACGCCAACCGACACGGTATTGCCGAGCGGTATGGCGAAATCGAGCATTACGTAACGATCTTTCTCTTCGTAATACCCGTCGTATTTGTTGCGCGACATCCCCACCCGCAGGCGCGCCGTACCGTAGCGACCGGCGTATAACCCCTGGGAGTAGTCCAGCTGATAGCGTTTATAGCGATAGAGGTCGTCTTCCTGACGCATCAGGCTCAGGTTGCCTGCCGAGGGCAGGCCGAATGACGGCAGGCTAAAGGAGGCGCCCCAGGTGTTGCCCTTGCTCTCATAGATATCCAGGAACTTGCCGCTGGAGAGCTGTTCATGGGAGTACCACACCGAGCCGATCTGCCACGGCAGGCTGAGATTCGCCCCATAGTTGGCGCGATACGTTCCGTCGGAGGCGGCCATGGTCTGGGTATTCACCGAGAAATAGCCCGTCAGGTTCAGGGAGGCCCACAGCTCGCTGACGATGTGTTCCCGCATCATGTAGGTAGAGGCGTTCCAGTCGACCATCCCGCTGCGCTTGCTGAACGAGGCTCCCACCAGCGACATGGTGTCTTTATGTTTGGTGTCGTAATCGTAGTAGTAGGTGTTATCCTGCTCGTTTTTGCGTTTCGCGTATTTTTTATAATTGACGACGGATTTATCGCGGCTATACATCCCGCCCCACATCTGCCAGCGCAGCGTTTCCGACACGTTGCTGGAGAACGGTTTATTTACGGTGTACATGCTGCGCGACACGGTGCGGCTTCCGCTCACCACTTCAACTTCGACGCTGTAGATCCCGTAGGGCAGGCTGCTGGTGTCAATTTCATGGTTGCCGACGTCAAAGCGCTGAATGCCGATAAGCTGCCCGTCACGACGAATACGGGCCTCGCCCGCCGTGGGAAAATAGACCACCACCGGCGTCAGAGAGAGCGTGTTATCGCGCTTGCGGGAGTTGGCCTGGTTGCCCATGGAAACGCCGTAGACTTCACCGCCGGAAATCCCGCTGACGCTCGCCAGAGACTGCATCGCCCAGCCGTTCAGCATGCCCGCGGCGTAGCGCATCCCCTGATAGTCGCGCTCCCACATAACCGCGTTCATCTGGGTATCGCTGCTGTTCTCGTTGACGTAGCCAGAGCCGTCGATCAGCACATGATCGACGCCCATTGAGATCCAGTTTCTCGCGTTCAGATAGCCCGACGACCAGCTGTCACCGTAGCCGCTCTCGGTGTGATACGCTCCGAGGTTGTAGGAGAACGTGCCGCTCAGGTCGTCAGACTCCGGCGCATCAATGTCCACCTCACGCGGGCGAATATTCACCCCGTAGTCGCTCTGCGACAGATTCAGCAACAGGCGCATTTTTTTCTGATCCAGTTCGAACGCCGAACCCGCGCTAACCGGAATACGCATCTGGTCATCAAACTGCTTATCGTTAATGCTTTGCAGTAACGCCCGCATCTCTTTTGAAAGACGAATGCCGTTATCAGACTCCTGGACCTGAACATCCCTCAGCCCCAGCTTCAGATCTTTTGCAAAGAGCGTCACGTCACCGATACGAACATATTCGCTCGCCGTGCCTTCGTGGTTCCCTTGTTGTGCTGAGTGTGGACGCGTATTTACCAGATAGACGGGAATTTTGATCCCCTGCTCCAGCAGTGCATAAAGCGAGTCGGGAAAACGGTAATTAGCGATAACCACGGAGCTTGAGGCTGCATGCGCAAGCGCAAGCGCGGGCAGCGTGCCGGATGCGCAAGCCATCATCACCGGCAACACTAATTTATTTTTCACCATGCATCCTTACTTAACAGGAATGAACTGTTTCAGGTCCCATATTCCGAGATGAAAATGGTTATCCGTAACGTTGATATCCTCGATAGCGCGCGAGGTCTCTGGCATCAGGTAGAAGTTTTTGCTACACGGCGTGCCGGGGGATTCCGGATTCGGCTTCAGGCAGGTCCCGGTCGCATTGACGCGAAACGAGGTGTTCCCTTTATTGGTTATTTTTCCCGCCACATAGACGAAATCAATCTTCTTATCCCGGGGCTGAACCACCAGAATGGTGCTCACCACCGCACGCGTCATCCCGGTGCCGTTTTTTGGCGAACCGCTGTCCACCTCTTCGCTTACCCCTTCATCCGTGAAGGTAATGCGGTAGTAACGCTCTTTGTTATCGGCGTTCCCGTGATAGTAAAATTTGACGATATTGCTGGTACCGGCGGGCATTACCATGCGCGTGGGCGTCAGCAACAGTTCGTCCACTTTCTCCGGATTAATGACGATCCCTTCATCCATTGGGCTGCTGATCCGCTGTGCGCGAACAGAAACAATACGCACGCTGTCTGCTTCGTTTTTTATTTCCTTGGCGGTGGAGTCAGCATCCGCAGAAATAATGGTGGTGACTTTTCCCACATTAATGGCCAGCGCGGAGGAAGAGATAAATAATAAAAATAAGAAGGTGGATTTGAGGTTAAACATGCTATTTCCCTAAACAGGGGCTTGCGCCCCTGGATCGATCAGGCCTTAGCCCCAGGTTGCGCGGAACGCAACAGACACGGTCCCTTCCCACAGGCTGTTGGTCAGGTCTTTGAACTCTTTCGCAGTACCCGCGTTGTCCTGAGCGGAGTCAACGTAGAAGACGAATTTGTCCTGGCCGGTAATTTCGGTATCTGCCGCCGCGCCTGCGCTGGTGGTCAGGTTCCACAGGCCAGAAGAGACGCCGGTGTTAGAAGAAGAATCAACCAGCGTGGTCCATGCGGTCGATTTCGCCCCCACGGTGCCACCGATAGAGCCCAGGTCGTTACCGCCCCAACGCGCACCCACTTTCAGCTTGGTCGCTTCACCACCCACGCTGAACAGCGTGTTGTTTGAATCGTCGAGGATAGCTTCGAGTTTGAAGCTGGTCGCCGTAGAGTGATCGCCACGGATAGCCACATCAAACAGACCGGTATCGGTGTTGAAAGATTTGGTATTGGCGCTGTAAACGAAGTTCAAAGCACGCGTTGGCGTAACAACCAGATCGGATTCGCTGTCTTTGGTCGCGGTTGCCTGCCAGGTGGCAGAAGCCGTCGTTTCAGCTGCATTAACTGCGCTCAGGGCAGAAACAGACAGCAGGGAGCCCAGAACGATAGCGTTCAGTTTGTTCATTTATTTAGTCCTTCAAAAAAGAATCCACGTGTATAAAAAGGGGAGCCCCTTTTTCGAGGCGGAGTATAGACAGCCGCAAAATAACGAGGCAATACAGAAAAATTCACTCGACGGAGAGCAACAATAAAAATATAAATAAATTTCTCGTATCTTATTGTTACGTATTGAGTAAATTACTCAATTTCCCGAGTAATAGATAAATATCGATTTTTCAATAAAGAGAAATATCAGGACGTCGGGACAGCCACACACATCATTACAGGCAACACCAGCCCCTTAATTAACCACGCATGTTTTTTACGCTGGTAATATAGAAGAAGTTGATATTATCAAGTAACATTTCGTTTACAACGCCATCCGGCGCCGCATCATCTTCAGATTTATTCAGCTTTTTATCCTTAATATAAAAGATATTGCTGCCGTCGACTTTTTCCACGCTGAGCGTGTAATTTCTGTCAATCAGGTAGCTTTTGCCCTCTTTCTTGAGTACGCCTTTATGAATAACCGTCACAACATCTTTGTTGTTAAACAGGAAAAGCGTGGTTAGCGACATATCGGTTGACTCACCCGTGGAATAGGTTTTCCAGGAAATGGTATCTGACTGGCAGCCAAACCCCTCATCCTGCGTTCTGGTAAAATAGACCCATAACAACGCGATGACAGACAGCGCCAGTACGATACTGAACAGTACACTCATTTTAGTCCGTGACATATTTTAACTCCCGGTCAGGCTTCTGTAAGAAATGCAGTTCTTATAATCGTCGATACTGTCCTGCTGATAACAGATGGCCAGGAAATAATTTTCTATCTGCGACTTTTTAAACCTGGAATAGTAAGCATCTGCAACCTGATGTTGACAGTCGATATGTTGACTGGCGATGACCTCTTTTACGTGATTAAAGTAGTGCTGTCGCGGCTGATACATATTCTTATCGATCAGGTATATCGTACACCTGTCCACTTTACCGAGCAGATGCATATCAGAATCTTTCAGGCTCTCGGCATAGGAATCCCGCTGGTGCAATAGTAAAACAGCGGTGCCGGTAACAATAATTAGTAATAACGTGCAGAGAGAAATAAAGAGTCTGTGCAGCGATATTATTTGTTTAGGCGGATCGGCATCTTTCTTATGCGCTAGCGTATCGAATGCTTCAGAGGCAGATTCTTCGCTAAGCGTTGAAATAACCGGCGGCCTGACCGTGTGATGTTCAATATGCGCGGCAAGGCTAAATCCCTTGCCACGTATCGTTTTTATCAGTAAAGGGTCGCATCCTAATGTACGAAATGCTTTTCTGATTTCACTTATGGCAACATTCAGACTCACCGAAGAACCAGAGAAACCATGATCCTCCCAGACCTTCTTTATCAGGTCGTCTCTGTCGAGTGTTTTACCATTATTGATGATAAGTTCATAAAGCAGACGACCCGCCTGGTTAGATAACTTAATGGATGACTCTTCCTCTCCATTAATCATGATCATACCGGTGTCGACTTCATAAAGCATTGTAAGATCAATGAGATACTTCATATTATTATTACGCCATTGTTAAATTTTTGTGCATTTGCCAGGCAATAATAAGTCTAAAGTTTGTGTGGTCAAGTCGCGTGATATTAATTGAGAGATGAATTCATAAAGCTTCATTAATTAACGATTATTAAAGCATTAATAAAAATCTTCGAACCAACGCATTTAGGTTAAAACATTAAAAAAAACATACTGACAAGATTATAATCTTAAACTTTAGAAGTTGTTGGAATAATGTTTTGTTATGTACTTTTTTAGTGCAACATAATATCGTCAAAGCATTCTCCCGAGTCGCCATGCGTCTAGCCGGTACATCAGGGACATGTGTAGCCGATTAACATTCATTTTAAATAACACAAATCTTCATGGAGTTTATCATGTTCAAATCGATCATGACCGTATCACTGCTGGCCGCCGCTATTGCCTCTACCAGCGCAGTGGCCGCAGACAATTCGGCGGGTGGTATCATTAACTTTACCGGCGCTATTACCGATACAACCTGTACCATTAACGGCGGTAAAAGCGCGGACTTTACCGTTGCGCTTTCCCCTATTTCGGTAAAAGATGCGGGCACCACGGTTGGCCTGATCACCCGAAATAAAAAATCTATTGCGCTGACATTCTCTGGTTGCTCACCAGCAGCCGGAACGACCGGTACCCCGCTAAAAGTTTATTTCTCCAGCGCGGATAATATTTCCACTGACGGTAAATACCTGCTGAATAACAGCGTGAACGAAAGCGATGCCAGCGTGGCACGTAATGTCGGCTTTGCGTTAGTGGAGCCAGGTTCGTCTACGCCTATTACCCTGAACCAGCCTTACACGACAAATATTATGGGTACAGCGACCGCGCCAGATTCCGAAACGCTGACGCTGGACGTTTATTACTATAAAACAAACGCCGCTGCCGCCACCGTGGGCGAGTTAAGCTCCAACGTAACGTATACCATTTCCTACCTGTAATAGTGATTATTCAGGCTCTGTTTTCGCAGAGCCTGTATTTAAGGTTGCAATCATGCGCAAGGCAATTTTGCTGGCAGGCTTACTGCTAAGCACGGGTCACTCATGGGCCAATATTGTCATTAATGGCACTCGTGTCCTTTATCCTGAAAATAACAAAGAGGTGATCGTCCAGTTAATGAATACGGGCGATGCGCCGGCTCTGGTACAATCCTGGATAGATGACGGTGATATTAATTCCACGCCGGAAACAGCCAATGTGCCGTTTCTGTTGTCGCCGCCGGTGATAAAGGTTAACGAACATAATGGTCAACAGCTTCGTATTAAAAAGCTGCCGTCCAGCTTGCCTGCGGATCGCGAATCCGTCTTTTTCCTGAATGTCCTCGACATTCCGCCCAGACCTGAAAATCTGCAAAACCAGAATACCGTTCAGCTGGCGATTAAATCCCGTATCAAACTTTTTTATCGGCCCGCTGCGCTGAAAGGTACGCTGGATGACGCGGTGGCGAAACTGACGCTCGCCGCCGACGGCGATCGCTTTCGCATTACAAATAACAGTCCGTTCCATATTACGGTCGCCAATATTTCGCTGGGTAAAACGAAATTGCTCCAGGAGTCCCCGATGGTTTCCCCGTTTGGGCAGCTGACGGTCGCCGCCAAAAATACGGTTAAGCGCGGACAGACCTTCCAGCTGATGTATGTGGACGATCTTGGCGCGTATAAAACCCGGACTTTCACCAGTCAGTGATCGGAAAGACTCACCATGAAAATGAAACAAAACAGACTCTGTCTGCTGGCAGTCTGCACGCTTCTGCTTTCGCATAAATCAGGGGCCGTCTCGTTTGATCCCTCCCTGCTTGCTGGCGCATCCGGTGAGTCCGATCTGTCTCGCTTTTCCGAAAACAACGCCATGCCTGCCGGCAGTCAGGAGATGGATATCTACGTAAACGGCAGCTGGAAGGGACGTTATACCGTCATCTACGGCGAGCAGCGTGACGACATCCGCCTTGCCTGGAAAGATGCCCGGTCGCTGGGCATCAACACCACATCCGTGCCTGCGCCCGCCATTGCGCACGGGCAGGTCCAGCTGCGCGATCTGGTTCAGGGCGGTGAAGTCAAAACCGATACCAGCACCCTGAGTCTGGCGCTTACCGTTCCGCAGGCGGCCGTGCAGCGTACTGAAGAAGGTTACATTGCCCCCCAGTTCTGGGACGAGGGGATCCCGGCGCTGATGCTCTCGTGGAACACGACCTGGTACAACACCCGCGCGAAAGGCACTGCGAAAGACACAAATGATGATTTTTATGCCGGGCTGGATTCCGGCGCCAATCTGTTCGGCTGGCAGTTTCGCGACAGCAGCGCCTGGCGGAAAACCGCCAGCGGAGAGAGTAGCTGGCAGAATAATACCCGCTACCTGCGCCGTCCCCTGGCCTCGCTGAAATCCAACCTGACGCTGGGTGACTTTTATATTCCTGGCGATCTGTTTGATTCCCTGCGCGTGCGCGGCGTGTCGCTGGCGTCGGATATGAAGATGCGCCCAAATTCACAGCAGGGTTTTTCACCGGTGGTTCACGGCGTGGCAAGGACGAACGCCCTGGTGAAAGTTATCCAGAATGGCAACGTGATCTATCAGGAGAACGTGCCGCCGGGCCAGTTTACCCTCGACAGCATTCAACCTACCGGGTCCGCGGGCGATTTGCTGGTGGTGGTGCGTGAAGCGGACGGTTCACAGCAGTCCTTCACGGTGCCGTTTTCCGCCGTGCCCGGGATGCTAAAAGAAGGGGTGAGCCAGTACAGCGTAGTGGCGGGTAAAGTGCATCAGAACACGCTCGATGCCGAACCCGCATTCATGCAGGCCACGCTGCGCTACGGGTTTAATAACCTCATCACCGGGTATACCGGGACGATTATTAGCGATAACTACCAGGCCGGGCTTGTCGGTACCGGGTGGAACCTTCCCTTTGGCGCGGTCTCGTTTGATGTCACCCACGCCAAAACCACCCTACAGGATCGCACCAGCAGCGGTCAGAGTTATCGCGTGTCGTACAGCAAATTTATCGATACCACCGCCACCAACTTCACCCTGGCGGCCTATCGCTATTCCACTAAAGGCTATTACAGCTTCAGCGACGCGCTCTATTCGCGCGAAGGGTATCAGCGCCTGAGAGCGCAGTACGACGACTATGAAGATCGGTTTGGCGTTGCGCCCGACATGTCGCTAAGCACCTGGGACGCCCTGCGCGCGGCGCAGCCCAAAAATACCTTTACGCTTAACCTTAATCAGCGCCTGCTCAATAACTGGGGCACGGTGTTTGTCTCCGGCACACAGCGCGATTACTGGAACTCACAGCAAACCACGCGCGAATATCAGATGGGCTATTCCAACGCCATCGGCCGCGCCAGCTATACCCTGTCGGCCAGCCGGGTACGGAACAGGGACAGTGAAGAAGAGACGCGCCTTTACCTCTCCCTCAGCCTGCCGTTCTCGCTGTTTGATAATAATGCGTGGATCACCTCCAGCCTGACGGCCAGCGATTCGCATTACGAACAGAGCAATATCAGCATGAGCGGGAACGCGCTGGCGTCGAACCGCCTGAGCTATACCCTCTCCGGCAGTAATGCGCGTGGGGGTAAAAATGCGGCAAGCGTTAACGCCGCGTACCGTTCGAACTTCGCGACACTCGGTGGCTCTTACAGCGAATCCTCCGACTACCGCCAGACCGGGCTCAGCGGGCGCGGAAGCCTGGTGGCCTACCCGTGGCACGTTCTCGCCTCAAACGAAACCGGCACAACCATGACTATCGTCGATGCGCCAAAGGCGGAGGGACTGATGGTGAACGGCGATGAAAGCATTATGACGAACCGCGATGGCGTGGCGCTGGTCCCTTACGCCACCCCGTATCGCAAAAACGCCATTACGTTAACCGAAACGGAAAACAGCGCTGGCGCGGAGGTGATCGGCAATATGGCTAACGTGGCGCCTTATGACGGGGCGGTGAGTTATATCCGCTTCGAAACCGATAAGCGCCAGTCATGGGTACTTCATGCGACGCGCACCGACGGCAAACCGCTGCCGTTTGGCACTGAAGTGCTGGATGAACACGGTGGATCTGTCGGGTATGTCGGCCAGGCCAGCGTACTGTATATCCGTGCTGAACAGCCGCCACGCGCGCTCAACGTGCATCTCCGCAGCGGAAAGTGCGAAATCTCCTCCCCGGCCTGGGGGCTGAACAGCCCCTCATCGGTTTGCCATTAATTACGGATTATCAAAATGTTACGATCATTCATGTTCCTGCTCCTCACCAGCATTAGCGGGATGAGCTATGCCACCTGCTCCGGCAGCAGCATCGTTTATGGCACACCGATTACCATTGATTTATCGGATAAGCTGAGCCCGGCCACGCCCACATGGACCGGCAGCTTCAGCACCCAGTACAGCGGCTCGTTCAACTGTACGACGGGTAACAGTGAATTTTCTTACACGCCGATCCTCTCGACCGACAGCAAATACGCGACCATCCTCGGGTTCAGCAATAACAAGTATATGGTGCGGGCGGAGATCACCAATCCCCCGGCCAATAAAACCCTGTCTGCCAGCGGTAGCCATACGGCGTCTGAGCTGAACACACCGTTTACGGTTCGCTTCACCCTCGTTAACCAGAGCGGTACCACCCTGACGGGGGATACGGCGAACATGAGCGACGTTCTGTTCGTCAGCGACATGAGCGGGTTATCCATCTGGGAAATCATCACCTGGCCAATCAATCAGGTCATCAAGATAGCGCAGTGGTTATTCAGCGGGTTCAAGTGGCCTTACGACAACCGCGATATGTTTGGTCAGCCGATGATCATCAAATACGCGCCGAAACTGACTACCTGTTCCTTTGATAATGCGGGGCTGACCGTGGCGCTGCCGACGCTCGGCATTCCCCAGCTCAGTGCATCCTCACAGCCGGGGCTGACGCCTTTTTCACTGAACATGAGCTGTCAGAACGTCGGGGTTAATGGCAATTCCGATCGGGCAATTGAGATGTTTCTGTCCAGCACGCAGCTGCTCTCAACCGACAGCTCGGTGCTGATCGACAGCAGCAGTAGCGCGGCGCAGGGCGTGGGGCTCCGCCTGATAAAACGTGACGCCCCGCAAACGCCGGTGACCTTCTCTACCTCAACCACCAGCCGTGGCAACGCCACGATGATTTTCAGCGTGGCGGCTGGCGCGGCGCTGGACGAACATTTCACCCTTCCGATGGCGGCGTACTATTACGTGTGGGCGCCCGCCCAGGTGAGCCAGGGTAAGATCAATACATCGGCTACGCTGAATATTATCTATCCCTGATGTGAACTATTCCTCCATCTTTCCAACCGCTTGCACATACTTAATCAGTTCGCTGTGGTTGGAAAGATTCAGCTTTTTCATTGCATTGTGTTTCTGTGTCGCAATGGTACTGACCGAACGGTTTCGATGACGGGCAATCTCCGTCGTTGAAAATCCTTCCACGATAAGATGAAGCACCTCCCACTCTCTGGCCGAGAGGATGGAACGCGCCCGGGAGCCGGACCGCATTACCCGCCTGAGCCACGAAGAGATCGACGGTTTTTGCCCGTCCGCCATGAGCAACGCGGGTAATTCCTTTTTCAGTTCAGTCAATTCATCCTGCTGACTGATGGTTAATTCAAATTTCATCTCCAGAACTTTTTTTAACAGCCCGTAAGGCAGCTCGGGCACCAACAGAACACGCCTGACGTGATGGGTTTTACATAAAGATGTAAAACGGCTGCTGACCTCCGCACTCCACTCTTTATGATTAAGCAGATAATTAAATTCAGTGAAGAAAACATCCACGTTATTATCCGCCACCGCCGCCAGCGCCTGTTCTGTGGAATCGACCTGAGTAATGTTCAGTACGTAATCGGGTAAAAGATCCTGGAGCGCCCGGAATATTATCTCTTTAAATATATTTATTTTGTAAAACACCATTACCCTTACGATACGTTCAGTATTATTCATGTCTTTTCTAAATTCTCGTGACCGGAGGAAAATGATAATAGTTTATGTACTCACCACTCACAACCTCTTCGCGCCAGGATTTTATCCTTCTCAGGCTTAAAAATCTGAACAAGGACATTAAATTCATAGAAAAAATTCTATTTTATTCTGCACGCCGTTTCCCCTCGCAGATAAAGCCCTGTCGATAATCCTGCCACGATCACAATTTTTCTTACAGGAACAGCAGTAAATCACTGAAAAAGCGGTGGATTAACCCCATTAATCAACCTTCTGATGCTTATTATCCGCTCATTTATAGAATAAAAATCTGGCATGAATATTATTAGAAGATTAAAACAATTGCATATACCATTAAAACCATTTTTCAATTTTATCTTCCGCTAATAATTGGCTTCAGCTTTACTCGACGGTTTGTATTGGCTTACATTGATGCCATCGCATCGCGTTATTTAAAAAAGTGCTCGCTATTCTTTTAATAAGAGAGTGCGAACCGCCATTTTCTCTTATATGGACTGTTTACTCAGCGAAAGGAGAATGCCAATGCAAAATAAAAAAACAATTCACGTTGCCGTTGTTGACAGCTGCGAATTCACGATGATTGGCCTGCAATCGCTTGGAAAGCGTGAGCCTGATGAAAAACACGACGTTATTTTCCATGGATTTACCCATATCGAAGAACTTGCTATGAGTGAACAACTCTTTGATATCATCATTTATGATCCGTTGAATACGCGTCATTTCCGGGTGACGACGAATGACGACATTCTCTGTATTAAACAGAAACAAGTGACAGCGAAGATCTATATCTATTCGTTATCCGCCGGCTATTTGAAATTCAAACATGTTGATGGAGTCATCAGCAAAAGAGTCTCCCTGGGGGATATCAAAGCGCTGTGGCAAATACTGATGAGCCAGACGCCGCAAGAGTCTGGCCGTTACAACGTAGGCATGACGACCCGCTTACGCACCCCGGCGAGGCTGTCCAGCGAGGAGGCAAGCGTACTGCGCGGCTATTCCTGTAATCTCAAAACCAAGCAAATCGCCCGTCAGCTGGGGTGTAACGTCAGGCTGGTTTACTTTTATAAGAACAACGCCATGAACAAGCTTAAGGCCGTGCGTGGTCCCTCGTTTTACCAGAGCATTCGCTGGATCCTGAATTAAAAATTTGACCGTGTGTCGTTTGCCTTTTGTTCCCGTGTCCGCGGGAACCTTTTTTCATTTCCTGAAGGCTGTTCCATGTATACCGTTCTTCCCTCTCCCCTGTTGCAACGTATCTCAGGGCTGCGATTCCAGCCGCTTGTCGATCTTCATTCGGGCCAGGTGTTCGCGCATGAAGTTCTCGTGGAGATCCATAACGTCAATCTTGAGGTGCTGTTTGCCTCGCTGCCCTCGCGCAGCGCGCTGCAAATCTTCTTCTGGCAGGCCAACACCCTGTTACAGATACCCGCCCGGGACGCTTACTGGCTAAACCTTCCGGCAGAACACCTTCTCAACGAACGCGCTATCCGGTTGTTGCTGGCGTTACGCCATCAGCAGCGGTTAACGATTGAAATTCAGGATCCCCTCACCATCACACGGCTGAGCGAGGATGAGCAACGTCGCCTTCATGCCACGCTTGTTCGGTTAAAAGAGGCGGGATGGCAAATCTGGCTGGACGATTTAACCCGGGAGTTGGCGGAGGCGTTCGCGCGGCTTGCGCTGCCGCTGGATGGGGTGAAAATTGACCGCTCAGCGCTGCGCGAGCGCGCGCCGCTTGCCCCGTTTGTACAGGAGGTCAGGGCAGGTATCGCGCAATCAATTCTTATAGAAGGCATCGAAAACTCGCGGGATCTGGCGCGCGCCCGCGCGTCCGGCGCACAGTCTGGTCAGGGTTTTCTGTGGCCCGAAAGCCGAACCGATGCCCGCGTAACGCTTTGACGGCCAGCGGAGCGCTGGCCTTTTTACCGGGGCTTACCAGCCCGGCACCGCGCCACCGTTAAAAATGGTCTCCGCCGCTTTCGCCACTTCCGGCGACTGATAGGACTGGATAAATTCCTTCACGTTTTCGGCGTCTTTGTTCTCTTCACGCGTGACCACAATATTCACGTAGGGTGAGTTTTTGTCTTCGATAAAGACGCTGTCGTGTACCGGAGAAAGCCCCGTTTGCTGGAGATAGGTGGTACTGATGATGGCCACATCCACTTTCGGATCGTCCAGCACGCGCGGCAGCTGCGCCCCTTCCAGCTCCATAATCTGTAAGTTTTTCGGGTTCGCGGTAATATCCAGCGCCGTTGGCAGCAGGCCAACATCCGGTTTAAGGGTAATCAGCTTCTCTTTTTGCAGCAGCAACAGCGCGCGGCCAAGGTTGGTGGGATCGTTTGGAATCGCAATGGTTGCGCCGTCCTTCAGCTCAGAGACCGATTTAATCTTTCGGGAGTAACCCGCCATCGGGAAGACGAAGGTATTGGCCACGGCGACCAGCTTGTAATTGTGCGCCTTGTTATCTTCTGCGAGGAACGGGCGATGCTGGAAGACGTTGGCGTCCAGTTCGCCCTGGTTGGTGGCATCGTTGGGCAGCAGCGAGCCGCTAAAGCCCACCAGCTCAACATCCAGACCGTATTTCTCCTTTGCCACCTTTTTGGCGACTTCCGCCACGTCCTGCTCAGCGCCATTGATCACGCCGACTTTAATGTGTCTGGCATCATTGCCGCCCTGATCACAGCCCGCGAGCAGCAGGCCAGTCAGGAGAAGCGCACCCAATCGAAGTTTCACGAGACAGTTCCTTTTGATAGACGTTTTGAAGACTATATCGACAACGAGACGGCAGGCTAAAAAACGAAAAGGAATCAGTAAGACGGTTAAGTTATATGCGGCCTGTTGCCGGGTGGCGCTGCGCTCACCCGGCCTACGTGACGGGGGAAGTGTAGGCCCGGTAAGCGTAGCGCCACCGGGCGATGGGCATCAGGCTACGGTAGTCCAGGCGCAAGCAGAACCGCTTCCCTCACGCCTGCCGACGCAGCGGCGCTTCGCGCAAAAACCACGACAGCACAAACGCCAGCACCATAATCCCCGCCGCCAGCATGAATACCGCATGGATCGCCGAGCCGAACGCATCCAGATAGTCCAGACGCAGGGCATCAGGCAGATGGTGTATGGCAACGGGATTAAGTTCGCGCGGCAGTTCCGCCCCTTCCGGCAGCCTGTCGATCAGGCCTGATTGCAGAATATGGGTGAACACCGCGCCAAACAGCGCAACGCCAATCGCCCCGCCAATGGAACGGAACAGCGTCACCCCAGACGTCGCGACGCCGTATTGATCGGCTGACACGCTGTTCTGCACCGCCAGCACCAGCACCTGCATCACCAGTCCCAGCCCCATGCCCAGCACGCCGGTAAACAGGTACAGCTGCCAGGTTGGGGAGGTGATTGAAATGCGCGTCAGTAATACCATCCCCACCACGCCGAGCAGCGTGCCGAGGATCGGGAACAGACGATATTTCCCGGTACGGCTGATGATGCGCCCGCTGATAATGGAGGTGAGCAACAGCCCCCCCATCAGGGGGATCAGCTGCAAACCGGCCTGCGTCGGCGTGGCGTCTTTTACCACCTGTAAATAGAGCGGCAGGAAAGTGACGGAGCCAAACAGCGACATGCCGATAATAAAACCGATCAGGCTACAGAGCAGGAAGCTGCGGTCGCGGAAGAGCGACAGCGGGATAATCGGCTCCCACGCCAGCCGCTCTTCGTAGATAAACCCGGCGATCCCCGTCAGGCCGAAGGCCAGAATGCACCACAGCTGCGGGTCGCTCCATTGGCGGATCGTCCCGCCCTCGGTGGTAAACAGAATGATGCACAGCAACGCCATGCTGAGGTAAATCGCCCCCAGGTAGTCAATCTCATGCTTGCTGCGCCGCGCGCTGCCGTGGAAAACCGCGCCAATCACCAGCAGGGCAAACAGCCCCAGCGGCAGGTTGATGTAGAAAATCCAGCGCCAGGATGCGTGCTGAACGATAAACCCGCCGATCAGCGGCCCTATCACCGTCGCCAGGCCAAACACGCCGCCAAACAACCCCTGATAGCGACCCCGATCGGCAGGCGGGATCACGTCCGCCACGGCAGCCATGCTGATCACCATCAGACCGCCGCCCCCCAGCCCTTGCAGGGCGCGCATCAGCACCAGCTGGGTCATGTTCTGCGCCAGACCGCACAGCGCGGACCCTACAAGAAACAGCACAATCGCGATTTGCAGAACGATTTTTCGGCCAAACAGATCGCCGAATTTGCCGTACAGCGGCACCACGATGGTCGAACTGAGGATATAGGCCGTTACCACCCACGAGAGCTTATCCAGCCCGCCCAGCTCACCGACGATGGTCGGCAGCGCGGTGGAGACAATGGTCTGATCCAGCGCCGAGAGCAGCATCACCAGCAGGAGTGCGCTGAACAGCAGCTTAATCGACGGCGCCTTTTTCGCAGGTTGAGTCATTACGTAGGACTCCATAAGACATCACTTGAAATTAATTAATCGTATAATTAATATTTGTGGAAGTGATGAATAAGATCAAGAGATACGGTGACCATGCCAGCACAAAAGGACAATTCTGAACCCCGCCGCCCCGGTCGGCCACGCGGCGGCAAGCGCGTTACCGCCAGCCGTGAACAGCTGCTGGACATCGCCCTGAACCTCTTTTCCCGCCAGGGGATCGCCAATACGTCGTTGAACGCTATTGCCCGCGAAGCAGGCGTGACGCCCGCCATGCTGCACTACTACTTCAACTCCAGAGAACAGTTACTGGATGCGATGATTGAGGAGCGCTTCCTGCCGTTACGCGAGCGGATCGGGGCGATTTTCGCCGACAACCGGGATTCGCCGGTGGATGCCCTGACGGAAATGGTCAGGGTGCTGGCCGAACTGGCGGAAAAGTATCGCTGGTTTGCCCCGCTGTGGATGCAGGAGGTGATTGGCGAGATGCCGGTACTGCGCACCCATTTGCAGGCACGCTTTGGCGATGAGAAATATCACACCACGCTGGCAACCATCAAAGGCTGGCAGCAGGAAGGAAAGCTGAATCCGGCGCTGGCCCCCGAACTGCTGTTCACTACGCTGCTGAGCCTGGTGCTGGTGCCGTTCTCCCGCATGCGCAATGACGAGAGGCTTAACGCCCTCTCGCCGGAGATCGTGGTGCGCCACGTGTTAGCCGTGATAGGCACCGGGATCGGCGGTTAAAGATTTTTGGACAGATAGTGTCTCTGCATTCCCTGATAAGGGTAATCCTGCAAGGACATCTGCACCTGATAACCCTGCTTTTCATAGAACGGGCGCGCCTGGAAGCTGACCGTATCCACCAGCGCGTGACGACAGCCTTTGCGACGGGCCCCCTCTTCAGCCGTTTTGATAAGCTGGCTTCCCACGCCCGTTCCCCGCACGCTGTCGCTGACCCACAGATAGTCGATGTTCAGCCAGTCGCCTTTCCGTACGCCGATTAACCCGCCCAGCATGACGCCATTGTCGTCTCGCATATATACGCCAATATCGCCGCCAAATGTCGACAGATCTAAAAACTGCGCGTTATAGGCTCTTAGCCCCGTTAATAATTCTTCTTTTTCTTCGGCTGTGACATTATCTGTAATGCTCAGATGCATAATTCTCTCCTTATTTTCAGCGCAATCTGAATATCTCACAGCTTAACCTTCATAAAAACTCCTTATTTTCTCCATTGTTTATACCTGGAAATATTCATTCAATATGTAAATAAAAAAAGCCTTTCCAATAGTCTCCGAAAACGTATAATGAGAACGATCATTCTCACTTTTTACGGTAGCCGACAATGAGTACAAAGCTGGAAGAACGACAAAAACTGCGGCAGGACGAAATCATTACCGCCGCGCGCCGCTGCTTTCGCGCCAGCGGGTTTCACGCTGCCAGCATGTCGCAGATCGCCAGCGAAGCCAGGCTCAGCGTCGGACAAATCTATCGCTATTTCAGTAACAAAGACGCGATTATTGAAGAGATGATCCGGCGCATTATCGACTCACGTATTGAAGAGATGCAGGGCAAAACCCTGGTTGAAGGGATGCCGCAGGCGCTTGCCTGGCGCCAGACGCTTAACGAAGACGATGACGCGCTGATGCTCGAAATGTCCGCAGAGGCCACGCGCAATCCGCTGGTGGCAAACATGCTGATCGAAGCCGAAGCCCGCATGTTCGCCAACGCCTGTGAGCACCTGAAAAAGCAGTTCCCTCACCTGAGCGATGAGCATATTCGCTGCTGCGTGGAGATTACCGCCGTGATGATCGAAGGCACGATTTACCGTCGACTCACGCCTTTAAAAGTACCGTCAGAACAATTAGAGCCTATATACCAGAATATTTTAAATATGATTTTCTCTGCGAAGTAATCGCATGTGAATAATTAGCGGAAATAAGTAATTTCCCTTTTTTCATTTCTGGCTCAGCCAGAGATGCGGGATCGCTGTGCTTTTAATTAGCCCTCCTCCCTGTTAAGCGATTAACAGGGCAGGCTTCGTTCACCCTGGAAAAAGATTATGAAAACCATAACAACCTCCATCGCGGCATTACTCCTCCTGACAGGGTGCGATAATGCGCAAACATCTGCTCCTCAACGTCCTCTTCCGGAAGTGGGGATTGTCACACTCATGAGCCAGCCGGTGTCCGTCGTCAGCGAGCTGACCGGTCGCACCGCCGCCGCAATGAGCGCCGAAGTGCGCCCCCAGGTAGGTGGCATTATCCAGAAGCGCCTGTTCACCGAAGGCGATACGGTCAAGGCCGGGCAAGCGCTGTATCAGATCGATCCTTCCAGCTACCGCGCCGCGTATGATGAAGCCGCCGCCGCACTGAAACAGGCGCAGGCGCTGGTGCAGGCCGACTGCCAGAAAGCCCGGCGTTATGCGCAGCTGGTGAAGGACGACGGCGTATCACGTCAGGATGCGGAAGACGCGAAGTCCACCTGCGCGCAGGACAAGGCCAGCGTCGAGTCAAAGAAAGCCGCGCTGGAAAGCGCCCGCATTAACCTCAACTGGACCACCGTCACCGCGCCGATTGCCGGACGTATCGGCATCTCCTCTGTGACCCCCGGCGCGCTGGTGACCGCCCAGCAGGATACCGCGCTGGCCACCATTCGCGGGCTGGACAGTATGTACGTCGATTTAACCCGTTCCAGCGCCGATCTGCTGCGTTTACGCAAGCAAACCCTCGCCAGCAACAGCGATACGCTGAACGTGTCGTTGATTCTCGAAGACGGCAGCAGCTACAGCGAAAAAGGCCGCCTGGCGCTGACCGAAGTGGCGGTGGATGAGTCTACCGGCTCAGTTACCCTGCGCGCCGTCTTCCCGAACCCGCAGCATCAGCTTCTGCCGGGCATGTTCGTCCGCGCCAGAGTGGATGAAGGCATCATGAATGACGCGATCCTCGCCCCGCAGCAGGGCATCACTCGCGACGCCAAAGGCACCGCCACCGCGCTGGTGGTGAACGCCAGCAACAAGGTCGAACAGCGTCAGCTGGAGACGGGTGACACCTACGGCGACAAATGGCTGGTGCTGAGCGGTTTGAAGGCGGGCGATAAGCTGATTGTGGAAGGCACCGATAAAGTCACCGCCGGGCAGGAAGTGAAAGCTGAAGAGATGAAAACCAACGGAGGAAACGCCTGATGTTTTCCCGTTTCTTCGTGCGTCGCCCGGTCTTTGCCTGGGTTATCGCCATTCTCATCATGCTCGCCGGAATGCTGGCGATCCGCACGCTGCCCGTTGCGCAGTACCCGGACGTGGCTCCGCCGTCGATCAAAATCTCCGCCACCTATACCGGTGCCTCCGCACAGACGCTGGAAAACAGCGTGACGCAGGTGATCGAGCAGCAGCTCACCGGGCTGGATAACCTGCTCTACTTCACCTCCACCAGCAGCTCGGACGGGTCGGTGAGTATTAACGTCACGTTTGAACAGGGAACCGATCCGGACACCGCTCAGGTACAGGTGCAGAACAAAGTCCAGCAGGCGGAATCGCGCCTGCCGACCGAGGTGCAGCAGTCCGGGATCACCGTCGAAAAATCCCAGAGCAACTTCCTGCTGATCATGGGCGTATATGACAAAACCGACACCGCCAGCAGCTCGGATATCGCCGACTGGCTGGTGAGTAATATGCAGGATCCGCTGGCGCGCGTGGATGGCGTCGGTAGCCTACAGGTGTTCGGTGCAGAATACGCGATGCGCATCTGGCTCGACCCGGCGAAGCTGGCGTCGTACTCGCTGATGCCCTCCGACGTGCAGAGCGCGATTGAAGCGCAGAACGTGCAGGTTTCCGCCGGTAAAATCGGCGCACTGCCCTCGTCGAACGCCCAACAGCTGACCGCCACCGTCCGCGCTCAGTCGCGTCTGCAAACGGTCGATGAGTTCAAAAAGATCATCGTCAAGAGCCAGTCCAACGGTGCGGTGGTGCGCATCAGCGACGTCGCGCGCGTGGAGATGGGCAGCGAAGATTACACCGCCACCGCGAAGCTGAACGGCCACCCGGCGGCGGGTATGGCGGTGATGCTCTCACCGGGCGCCAACGCGCTTAACACCGCCACGGCGGTAAAAGATAAGATCGCCGAGTTCAAAAAGTCGATGCCGGAAGGCTACGATGTGGCCTACCCGAAAGACAGCACCGAGTTCATCAAGATCTCCGTTGAGGACGTGATTCAGACGCTGTTCGAAGCCATTATCCTCGTGGTGGTGGTGATGTACCTGTTCCTGCAAAACATCCGCGCGACGCTGATCCCGGCGCTGGCGGTGCCGGTGGTGCTGCTGGGCACCTTCGGCGTGCTGGCGCTGTTCGGTTACTCCATCAACACCCTGACGCTGTTTGCGATGGTGCTGGCGATAGGGCTTCTGGTGGATGACGCCATCGTGGTGGTGGAAAACGTCGAGCGTATTATGCGCGACGAAGGGCTGCCCGCCCGGGAAGCGACCGAAAAATCGATGGGCGAAATTTCCGGCGCGCTGATCGCCATTGCGCTGGTGCTCTCTGCGGTATTCCTGCCGATGGCCTTTTTCGGCGGCTCCACCGGGGTGATTTACCGTCAGTTCTCGGTCACCATTATTTCGGCGATGTTCCTCTCCGTGGTGGTGGCGCTGACCCTGACGCCCGCGCTGTGCGGCTCGATCCTGAATCACACCGCTCCGCACAAAAAAGGTTTCTTCGGCGCGTTTAACCGCTTCTACAGTAAGACCGAGCACGGCTATCAGAACAAGGTGCTGCGCGCCCTGCGCCGTTCCGGTGGCATGCTGGTGATCTACGCCCTGCTCTGCGGCGCGATGGGGTTCGCCATGCTAAAACTGCCGGGCAGCTTCCTGCCAACCGAAGACCAGGGTGAAATCATGGTGCAGTACACCCTGCCTGCCGGCGCAACCGCGGTGCGTACCGCCGAGGTAAGCCGCCAGGTACGCGAGTGGTTCCTCACCAAAGAGAAAGCCAATACCGACGTGATCTTCACCATTGAAGGCTTCAGCTTCAGTGGCAGCGGCCAGAACGCCGGGATGGCGTTCGTCTCCCTGAAAAACTGGTCAGAGCGCAAAGGCGAGGAAAACACCGCCCAGGCCATTGCCCTGCGCGCCACGCAGGAGCTGAGCACCATTCGGGATGCCACAATTTTCGCCATGACGCCCCCGGCGGTGGATGGTTTAGGCCAGAGCAACGGCTTTACCTTTGAGCTGATGGCCAGCGGCGGCACCGACCGCGACGCGCTGCTGAAACTGCGTAACCAGCTGATTGGCGAAGCCAACCAGGACAACTCGCTGCACGCCGTGCGCGCCAACGATCTGCCGCAGATGCCGCAGCTTCAGGTGGATATCGATAACAACAAAGCCGTGTCGCTGGGGCTCTCCCTGAGCGATGTTACCGACACCCTCTCCAGCGCCTGGGGCGGCACCTACGTGAACGACTTCATTGACCGTGGCCGTGTGAAAAAGGTCTACATCCAGGGCGACAGTGACTATCGCGCGGTGCCGTCGGATCTTAACAAATGGTATGTGCGCGGCAGCGACAGCACCATGACCCCGTTCTCCGCCTTCGCCACCACCCGCTGGGAGTATGGCCCGGAAAGCCTGGTGCGCTACAACGGCTCGGCGGCGTATGAAATTCAGGGCGAGAACGCCAGCGGCGCCAGCTCCGGTACGGCGATGAGCAAAATGGAGCAACTGGCGAATAACCTGCCGTCCGGCAGCACCTGGGCATGGAGCGGTTTGTCGTTGCAGGAAAAACTAGCGAGCGGTCAGGCGATGAGCCTCTATGCCCTCTCCATCCTCGTGGTGTTCCTGTGCCTGGCGGCGCTGTATGAGAGCTGGTCGGTGCCCATTTCGGTCATCCTCGTGATCCCGCTTGGGGTGCTGGGCGCGGCCATTGCCGCCTCCCTGCGTGGCCTGAGCAACGACGTCTACTTCCAGGTGGCGCTGCTGACCACCATCGGTCTGTCGTCGAAGAATGCCATTCTGATTGTCGAGTTTGCCGAAGCCAAAGTCGCCGAAGGCTACTCCCTGACGCGCGCCGCCCTGCGGGCCGCCCAGACGCGTCTGCGTCCGATTATCATGACCTCGCTGGCGTTTATCGCAGGCGTGACGCCGCTGGCGATTGCCACCGGCGCCGGGGCCAACAGCCGCGTGGCGATCGGTACCGGCATTATCGGCGGGACGCTGGCCGCGACGCTGCTGGCCATCTTCTTTGTTCCTTTATTCTTTGTACTGGTGAAACGTCTGTTCTCCGGTAAGCACGCAAACCGGAGGTCATAATGTTTCGTGAAACTGTTTTAGCGTTAGCCCTGCTGAGCGCAGGCTGTGTGTCATTAGATCCCACGTATCAGCGCCCGGACGCGCCCGTTCCGGCCACCCTGCCCGGCGCGCACGGCGAAGCCAACGCCGTGGTGAGCCAGTGGCAGCAGGTGATGAATGATGCGCGGTTGAAAAGCGTGGTGACGATGGCGCTCAACAGCAACCGCGACGTGCAAAAAGCGATAGCGGATATCGACGCCGCCCGTGCCCAGTATGGCGAGACGCGCTCGTCCCTGTTCCCGACGGTGGACGCGGAACTGAGCCACACCCGCAGCCGCACGCTGGCGAGCGGCGTCGCGACAAGTGACGAAGCCAACGGCGCGGTCTCCAGCTTCGAGCTGGATCTGTTTGGCCGCAACCAGAGCCTGTCGCGCGCCGCGCGTGAAACCTGGCTTGCCAGCGAATTCACCGCGCAGAACACGCGCCTGACGATGGTCAGCGAGCTGACCACGGCCTGGGTGACGCTGGCGGCGGATAACAGCAATCTGGCGCTGGCGAAGTCCACCCTGGAGAGCGCCGCAAACTCACTCAAGATTGTGAAGCGCCAGCAGGAAGTGGGCGTGGCAGCGGCAACGGACGTCAGTGAAGCGATGGCGGTTTACCAGCAGGCGCGCGCCAGCGTGGCGAGCTACCAGACGCTGGTGATGCAGGACAAAAACGCTCTCAACCTGCTGGCGGGCGATACGGTGCCCGAGAACCTGCTGCCCGGCACGCTGGAGAGCCTGAGCGACAACGCCATCACGCTGATCCCGGCGGGCGTCAGCTCCAGCGCGCTGCTGCGTCGTCCGGACATTCAGGAGGCGGAACATAACCTGCTGAGCGCCAACGCCAACATCGGCGCGGCGCGCGCCAACTTCTTCCCGACCATCTCGCTCACCGCCAGCGCGGGCGTCGGCAGCGATTCGCTGTCGTCCCTGTTCAGCCACGGGATGAAGGTCTGGTCGTTTGCACCTTCCATCACCCTGCCGCTGTTCAGCGGCGGCAACAATATGGCGCAGCTACGCTATGCGGAAGCCGAGAAAAAAGGGTTAATTGCGACCTATGAGAAAACCATCCAGAGCGCGTTCAAGGACGTGGCCGACGCGCTGGCGCGGCGCGAAACGTTGAGTGAACAGCTTGATGCCCAGCGTGAATACGTGGCGGCGGAGCAAAAAACGCTGGATGTGGCGACGCGCAGTTACAAGGCTGGCGCGGGCGATTATCTGACGGTGCTCACCGCGCAGCGGTCGCTGTGGTCGGCGCAGGAATCACTGATTGCCTTGCAGCAAACCGACCTGGAAAACCGCATCACGCTGTGGCAGTCGCTGGGCGGCGGGATTCAGTAACATCACTGCCGGGCGGCGCAACGCTGCCCGGCCATCAGAGTAAATACCTATGGCAAAACTCTCTTTTTCTTTCGCGGCCATCCTTGGCCTGCTGACGGCGATCGGGCCGCTGTGTTCCGATTTTTATCTTCCGGCGCTGCCGGAGATCGCCACCCAGCTCAACACCTCCACAACGCTGACGCAGCTTTCTCTTACCTCGGCGCTGATTGGCCTGGGGCTGGGACAACTTTTTTTCGGCCCGCTAAGCGATCGCATCGGACGTAAAACGCCGCTGCTGTTCTCACTTTTGCTGTTTGTACTGGCTTCAGTGCTTTGTGCCAGCACGCAGAATATTTACGCCCTGATCGGCTGGCGATTTGTGCAGGGCGTTGCCGGGGCGGGCGGCTCCGTACTTGCCCGCTCCATCGCCCGTGATAACTATCATGGCACGATGCTAACGCAGTTTTTTGCCCTACTGATGACGGTCAACGGCATCGCGCCCGTGGTGTCCCCGGTACTCGGTGGCTATATCGCGTCGCATTTCGACTGGCGGATGCTGTTCTGGGTAATGGCAGGGGCGGGTCTGGCGCTGCTGATCGCCAGCCAGCTTTTTATCCGCGAGTCCCTCACAGAGAAACAGGGCGGGGGATCGCTGACGCAAACCGCCAGGACGGTACTTAAAAATCGTCGCTTTATGCGCTACTGCCTGATCCAGGCCTTCATGCTGGCGGGGCTGTTCGCCTATATCGGGGCATCCTCCTTTGTGATGCAAAACGAGTATGGCCTGAGCGCCATGCAGTTCAGCCTGCTGTTCGGTGTGAACGGTATCGGCCTGATCGTCTCAGCGCTGATTTTCTCCCGTCTGGCACGCCGACACCCGGCGGAAGGGTTAATGCAAATAGGTCTGGTGTTGGCCGTAACCTGCGCGGGGCTGACGTTGCTCTTTGCGTGGATGCAGCTTTCCGTTCCGGCACTGATTGCACTCTTTTTCACCGTCGCATTTAACAGCGGGATCAGCACCATTGCGGGTTCAGAAGCGATGAGCGCAGTCGACGCGAAGGAGTCCGGCACAGCGTCAGCCATTCTGGGCATGCTGATGTTTTTATTCGGCGGGATCGCAGCGCCTCTTGCCGGTATCGGCGGAGAAACGATGCTGAAAATGAGTCTCGCGGTGTTAGTAAGCTATGGCATTGCACTGGCGATCGGATCTCGCACGCAGAATGCGTAAATTCATACTTTTGGCTTGAATCGCGTTGATGAATGTAACGATATATTTCAGGGGAAGCATGTGACTTTCAAAGGAGGTTTCGATGAAATCTGCACACCTGGTTTGCCTGCTCGTTTGCCTGATTTTCGCTGCGTTTGTTCACGCGCAGGAGAAGAGCGCTCCGGAGAAAGAGGCCCAGATAAAACAGCAGGTCCTGAAAGATGTGAAGAAAACCTGTACCCCGCAGAAAAAGCAGAGCGATAAGGCCTGGCAGGCGATGATTTTGTCGTCTGAGGCCAATCAGCTGCTGATCAAAAACGCCATCACCGCCGTGAAGCGTGACAACCTGGACGCCTACTGGGATGCAGTAAGTCAGGTGGATTGTATGGAAGATTACTGAGGGTTGAGCGCCGGGTGGCGCTGCGCTTACCCGGCCTACATCACACGTTTAACGCTTCCGCACATCCGGAATAATCAAATCACCGCGCAGAACGTAGGACCCGAGCATCTGCGTTTTCTCTGTCAGCCAGCTCACGATGCGCGCCGCCATGGCGTCCATGGAATACTCAATGGCCGGGATCACCGGAATACCCGGCAGATGCAGCGAACCGCCGAGGCTGAAAACCATGATGTCTTCCGGTACCGATTTATTAAACGCCTGTAACTGCGGGATCACCCGCTGGGCTTCCTGCTCATCCGCCACCAGCAGCGCGTTGAAGTTCAGTGTGGACGCGTTGTTGAGTAATTCCTGAAGCGCAACGGACGATGAAGTCGCGTCCATAAACACGAGGTTGCGATTAAAGGGCAGGAAGTTTTTCTCCAGCGCGTGTTTGTAGCCCAGCAGCACCTGATCGGCAAAGCCGCTGCCGTGCGGGTGGATCAGCGCTATCTGGCGACGCCCCTGGCTGGTGAGATAGTTACAGGCCGTTTCAGCCGCGAACGCGTGATCGAACTGAATGCTGTTGGCGTTATCGGCTTCCATACAGTCGACCAGAATCACGTTGTCCATGTCCACGTCCAGCGGGAAACGCGCGCCAATCACCAGAATGTCATCACATAAGCCGCAGGAGAGTTCTTCAAGGGCGTTCATCACTTCTGTTTTTGTGTGTGCAAAGCGCAGCAGCAGATGTTTTTGATGCTGGCTGAGGTGTTTTTCCAGCGCGTACAGGTAACCGGTGGTCTGGTTAATGTTTTCCTGCGCGCAAATCACCCCAATGCAGCCCGTCGACTGGCTGAGCAGCGACTGGGCGATCACGTTGGGACGATAGTTCAGCTCATCCACCGCTTTCAGAACAGCCTGGCGGCTGGCTTCTTTAACGCCACGCGACCCGCTCAACACCCGTGATACCGTGGCTTTGGACACCCCGGCCAGACGCGATACATCGTTGATTGTAGACATCTCTCTCCCCTGTCAGACGCAACTGGCGTCTGTAATTTCCATCACCGCTACGGCTCACATTATAGCCAGAACGGAGTATATCCGTTTCCGTTTTCCATGGAAACCGATTTTCCGTTTCCACTCAATTTGATGCCAAAACAGCCAAATTATGTGACCCACATCCGGTTAATTAGCCTCATAAGTAAGTGATCTTGATGGTTGTCACACTTCTGTCTTTTATAAATGGAAACCGGTTTCCGTATCATGTCCAATTATCCTCGCAATAACTTTTTACATTTTGAGGATGGTTGTCGATGTTCAAGATTATGCTGTGCTGCTCTGCCGGGATGTCCACCAGCCTGCTGGTCAGCAAAATGATCGATGTTGCAAAAGAACGGGGCTTGCCCGTGAAGATAGATGCGTATGGCGTATCCGAATTTGATACGCAGTTTCCGCACTATCAGGTGGTGCTTCTCGGACCGCAAGTGAAATACATGTTAAAGACGCTCTCAGACAAGGCAGCGACGCAAGGCATTCCGGTGCAGCCCATCGACATGATGGATTACGGCATGCAGCGTGGCGATAAAGTACTGGACTATGCTCTGTCGCTCATCGAAGCGGCACACTAAAAGGTGTTCACATGAGTTCGTTATATCAATCCATGGTCGCGGTGATTGAGCAGTCAATTACGCCGCTGGCCGCGAAGCTCGGTCAGCAAAAGTATGTGATTGCCATCCGCGACGGCTTTACCGCTGCGCTGCCGTTTATGATCATCGGCTCGTTTATGCTGGTGTTTATCTTCCCGCCGTTTTCGGCGGATACCACCAACAGCTTCGCCCGCGGCTGGCTGGATTTCTCCGAGACCTACCGCGAACAGCTGATGCTGCCGTTTAACCTCAGCATGGGCGTGATGACCTTCTTCATCTCGGTGGGGATTGGGGCAAGCCTGGGGCGTCAGTTTAACCTCGATCCGGTGATGTCCGGCCTGCTGGCCTTTATGGCCTTCCTGCTGGTCGCCGCGCCCTATGCCGATGGCAAAATTTCGACCCAGTATCTCTCCGGTCAGGGGATCTTCACTGCGCTTATCACCGCGATCTACTCCACTCGCGTCTATGCGTGGCTGAAACAGAACAACGTCACCATCCGCCTGCCGAAGGAAGTGCCGACCGGCGTGGCGCGTTCGTTTGAGATCCTGATCCCGGTGATGGTGGTGATCGGAACGCTGCACCCGCTGAACCTGTTCATTGAAGCGCAGACCGGGATGATCATCCCGCAGGCGATTATGCACCTGCTGGAGCCGCTGGTGTCGGCGTCTGACTCGCTGCCCGCCATTCTGCTCTCCGTGCTGCTGTGCCAGATCTTCTGGTTCGCTGGTATCCACGGGTCGCTGATTGTCACCGGCATCATGAACCCGTTCTGGATGGCGAACCTCTCTGCAAACCAGGCGGCGCTGGCGGCGGGCGCGGCGCTGCCGCACGTTTATCTGCAAGGTTTCTGGGATCACTACCTGCTGATTGGCGGAGTAGGCTCCACCCTGCCGCTGGCGTTCCTGCTGCTGCGTAGCCGCGTTACCCACCTGCGCACCATCGGCAAAATGGGCGTGGTGCCAAGCTTCTTTAACATCAACGAACCGATTTTGTTCGGCGCACCGATCATCATGAACCCGATGCTGTTTATCCCGTTCGTGTTTGTTCCGCTGGTCAACGCCTGCCTGGCGTACGGCGCAACCAAACTCGGCTGGCTGGCTCAGGTGGTTTCGTTAACCCCGTGGACCACCCCCGCGCCGATTGGTGCGTCGTGGGCGGCGAACTGGGCGCTCAGCCCGGTGGTGATGTGCCTGGTCTGTATGGTGATGTCCGCGCTGATGTACCTGCCGTTCCTGCGTGCCTATGAGCGTACGCTCATCAAAAACGAAGAGCAGAAAGCTCAGGCGACCGTCGGTAACGCTGAAGCCGCCAGCAATTAAGTCAAAGAGGAAGAGTCATGAAATACGCATTTCCCGATAACTTCTGGTGGGGCAGCGCAAGCTCCGCTCTCCAGACGGAAGGGACACGAGAGGGTGAAACCACGTGGGATTACTGGTTTGCCCGCGAGCCGAACCGTTTTCACAACGGCGTGGGGCCGCAGCACACCTCCACGTTTTATCAGCACTGGAAAACGGACATTCAGCTGTTAAAGCAGCTGAACCACAACAGCTTTCGCACATCGATTAGCTGGGCGCGCCTGATCCCCGACGGTATCGGTGAAGTGAGCCCGGACGCGGTCGATTTTTACAATCAGGTCATTGATGAGCTAAACGAGCAGGGCATCACGCCGTTTATCACCCTGTTCCATTTCGACATGCCGATGGCGATGCAGGAGATTGGCGGCTGGGAAAACCGTGACGTGGTGGACGCGTACGCCCGCTATACGCAGATTTGCTTCGAGCTGTTCGGCGATCGCGTGCTGCACTGGTTTACCTTCAATGAGCCGATTGTTCCGGTGGAAGGCGGTTATCTGTACGACTTCCACTACCCGAACGTGGTGGATTTTCGTCGGGCAGCCACCGTGGCGTATCACACCGTGCTGGCCCATGCGAAGGCCGTTCAGGCTTACCGCGCCGGACACTACGCGGGTGAGATCGGCATCGTGCTCAACCTGACGCCGTCGTACCCGCGCTCCCGGAACCCGGCGGACGTGAAGGCGGCGCACATAGCGGACCTGATGTTTAACCGCAGCTTCCTCGACCCGGTGCTGCGCGGGGAGTATCCGGCGGACCTGGTGGCATTGCTGAAATCTTACGATCAGCTGCCCGCCTGCAAGCCGGAAGACGGTTTCCTGATTGCGGAAGGGAAAATCGACCTGCTCGGCGTTAACTACTATCAGCCGCGTCGCGTGAAGTGTCGCGACAGCGCGGTGAACCCGCAGGCGCCGTTTATGCCGGAGTGGTTCTTTGATAATTACGAGATGCCGGGCCGTAAGATGAACCCGTACCGCGGCTGGGAAATCTACGCGCCGGGTATTTACGATATTCTGGTTAACCTGCGCGATAATTACGGCAACCCTCGCTGCTTTATTTCGGAAAACGGCATGGGCGTCGAAAACGAGCAGCGCTTTATTGAAAACGGCCAGATTAACGATCAATACCGCATCGATTTTATTTCTGAGCATTTATCGTGGCTGCACAAAGGTATTAGCGAAGGCTGCAATTGCCTTGGCTATCATATGTGGACGTTTATTGATAACTGGTCGTGGTGTAATGCGTATAAAAACCGCTACGGTTTTATTCAGCTCGATGTAGAGACGCAGCAGCGCACCATTAAAAAAAGCGGAGAGTGGTTTGCCGCCACCGCCTTAAATAATAGTTTTGATAAAGAGTAATGATGATGATCGCACTAGAAGAAGCCGTAATGGAAATTATCGTCAACGCTGGCCAGTCCCGCA
This sequence comes from Enterobacter sp. UPMP2061, assembly GCF_053709615.1. NCBI lineage: Bacteria > Pseudomonadati > Pseudomonadota > Gammaproteobacteria > Enterobacterales > Enterobacteriaceae > Enterobacter > Enterobacter sp. UPMP2061. The sequence continues at coordinate 97,476 of NZ_JBSKJP010000005.1, read as the reverse complement.
GCCTGTGCTTTGAAGCCCTGCACGCGGCGCGTCAGGGCAACCTTGATGAGGCCAAAAGCCTGCTGCGCGAAGCCGACGGCTACGCGCGCCAGGCGCACAAGATGCAGACCAAACTGATCGAGCAGGATGCGGGCGAAGCCCGCCAGCCGATGACCTTAATTATGGTGCACGCCCAGGATCATTTAATGAATTCCTTATTAGCGCGCGAGTTATCCGAAGAAATTATTCATTTATATCAGAGATAGTCTATGGCGAAATAATTACTGTAATACCTCTGTACCCTAAATAGAGATCCACTTGCTCTGATGATAGCGACATACTCTGTCAGATCGGAGCGGGATGGTTATTGTCTGAATAAAATTAAACTATATTGAGATAACCATGAATACGATTAAAAAACTTCCATTAACCATGGCGGTTATCGCCGCGCTTTGCCCAATTTCCGTTCTCGCTCAGGAATTCACTCAGGAGCAAATCGACGCCATTGTGGCAAAAGCGGTGGATAAAGCCCTGGCCGAACGTCAGGCCAAAATGGATGCGGCGGTCGCGAAAAAAGCGGACGTGGTGACCGAGCCGCAGAGCGCGGCGCAATCTCCGGATATGGCGATCCCGTTCGGGGTTAAATTTACCGGCTACGCCCGCTACGGCGCGCACTTCCAGGCTGCCGATCAGAAATACGTGGCGGTGGACGGCTCCTACAACGGCGCGTCCGCTATTGGTCGTCTGGGTAACGAAGGCAACGGCGGCGAGTTCCAGCTCTCTAAAGCCTTCAAGGGCGAAAACGGCGCCATCTGGGACATCAACGTGATGATCGACCACTGGGGCGACGAAGTTAACCTCAAGAAAGCCTACGCGGGCGTGACCAACATTATGGCCTCCAACCCGAACGCCTACTTCTGGGCGGGTCGCGACTTCCACCAGCGTCCGCAGCAGGGCATCAACGATTACTTCTGGATGAACCACGACGGTCAGGGCGCCGGGGTGAAGAACTTCGATATCGGCGGCGTGCAGTTTGACGTGGCCGCCGTGGCAGCGGTGGAATCCTGTAGCCCAGAAGTGATGGAAGACGAAGCCAACCCGTCGCGCATCACCTGTACCGGCGGGTCCGGCACGGGCGACAAAGGCAACTACGCCGCGACGTCTAAAATCCACGGTATGAAGCTCGGTCCGCTGGATCTGGAGCTGTACGCCAACTACGGCTTTGACTCCAAAGCCGTTGAGAGCGACGAACGTCTGAACGCCTGGCAGGGCGGCGTGGTGCTGAGCCACACCAACGACAGCGGCGTGAACAAGGTGATTGCCCGCTACTCCGATAACGCGGACAACAGCGTGTTCAACAAAACCGAGGATCTGACCACGGTCTACGCCAGCTTCGAAGGGCTGTACAAATTCACCCAGGCGACGCAGGTGGAGTACCTCCTCGCCTTCCATGACTACGACAACAGCCGCGATAAGACCGACAACCGCAAGAACTACAACGCCATCGTGCGCCCGATGCACTGGTGGAACGACGTTCACTCCACCTGGCTGGAAGCGGGCTGGCAGCACGTGGATTACGACAACGGCGGCGACAACAAGGGCTGGAAGCTGACCCTGTCGCAGAACATGTCTATCGCCATGGGGCCGGAGTTCCGTCCGATGCTGCGCTTCTACGTGACCGGCGGCAAGGTGGATAACGAACGTACCGCGCGCGTGAACAACACCAAAGATGAAACGCTGGACGACTTCAACGTCGGCGCGATGTGGGAGGCGTGGTTCTAGTACAGCGTCGTTTGTTTCGCCCGGCGGCGCTGCGCTTGCACGGGCCTACAAGGTTTTGTAGGCCGGGTAAGCGTAGCGCCACCCGGCAAGATCCCATGTTATGCTACAAAAAAACCAACATAACAGGGGAGAACATGGGTTCCACACGCAAAGGGATGCTCAACGTCCTGATCGCCGCCGTTTTATGGGGCAGTTCCGGGGTTTGCGCGCAGTACATTATGGAGAAAAGCCACATCTCTTCGCCTTACCTGACCATGGTTCGTCTGCTGTTTACCGGCGTGATCCTGCTGACGCTCTCCTTCGTTCACGGCGACAAGATTTTCTCGGTCGTCAAAAACCGCAAAGACGCCCTCAGCCTGCTGTTTTTCTCGCTGGCTGGCGCGCTTACCGTGCAGCTCACCTTCCTGCTGACAATTGAAAAATCCAACGCCGCGACGGCCACCGTGCTCCAGTTTCTGTCGCCGACCATTATCGTGGCATGGTTTGCGCTGGCGCGGAAAACGCGTCCCGGCATATTTGTCTTATCCGCGATTTTCACGTCGCTTGTGGGTACCTTCCTGCTGGTAACCCACGGCGACCCGACGTCGCTCTCCATCTCGCCGGCCGCGCTGTTCTTCGGTATCGCCTCGGCGTTTGCCGCGGCGTTTTATACGACGTACCCGTCGACGCTTATCGCCCGCTACGGCACGCTGCCGATTGTCGGCTGGAGTATGTTGATTGCGGGATTAATGCTGACGCCGTTCTACGCCGGACGCGGCACCACCTTCGTGATCGACGGCGGCCTGCTGCTGGCGTTTTTCTACCTGGTGGTGATAGGCACCGCGCTGACGTTCAGCCTGTATCTGAAAGGCGCACAGATGATCGGCGGGCCGAAGGCGAGCATTCTGAGCTGCGCCGAGCCGCTGAGCAGCGCGCTGCTGTCGGTGGTGTTGCTGGGGGTGGCATTCACCCTGCCGGACTGGCTGGGGACGCTGCTGATTGTGTCGTCGGTGGTGTTGATTTCGATGGATTCGAGAAGACGGGTTCAGACATCGGCGTAGCCTGATGCCCTCACCCCAACCCTCTCCCACGGGAGAGGGAGAAAAGCACTACTTCGCCTTAACCTTCCCCGCCACCAGCAGCGCGGTCAGCAGCATCAGCGTGCCGGAAATTACCAGCGGCGAGGTCAGCCCCAGGTGGTCGAGCGCTACGCCGCCCACCGCCGCGCCGCAGGTATTCGCCAGCTGGATCACCGCCACCTGAATCGACCCGGCTTTTTCCGCCTGATCGGCAAGCGAGCGGGTGATCCACGTCGACCAGCCCACCGGCACCAGCGCAAAGGCAAAGCCCCAGATAATCGCGATCGCCGAAGCCACCCACTTATCGCTGCCCCACAACACCAGCGCCGCGGCGCTGATCGCCAGCACCAGCGGGGCACCCGCCAGCGCCACCTTCAGGGAGCGCTTCAGGAACTGGGACGACAGCGAGGTGCCGACAAAACTGGCGATCCCGAAGCTCAGGAGCACCAGCGTCAGGCCGTCCACGTCAAAGCCCGCCATGGTCATATACACCGGGCGGATATAGGTGAAGAAAGCAAACTGCCCGGCAAAGGCCATGAAGATGGCGGTCATCCCCGCCAGCACGCCGGGGCGCTTCAGCAGCGCGAACATGTTCTGTTTGTGGTGCGCCGCTTCCCCCGGAAGGGACGGCAGCGCCTTCCACACCCAGATAATGCACAGCACGCCCATCACCGCCGCCGCGTTAAAGACGTTGCGCCAGCCGATAATTCCACCGAGGAAACTGCCCAGCGGCGCGGCGATCACCAGCGCGATCGAGACCGCACCGAAGATAACGGACAAGGCTTTTGGCACCGTACGCGCGGGCACCAGGCGCATGGTCAGCGAGGCGGACATCGCCCAGAAGCCGCCTAATCCCAGCCCCAGGCAGGCACGGCCGAGCAGCAGCAGGGTGAAGCTTTCAGCGAAAGAGACCAGCAGGCAGGAGAGCGTCAGCAGCACGCTGAACAGAATAACCACTTTGCGACGGTCAATGGTGCCGATCGCCTGCGTGATAAACAGGCTGGCGAACATCGCCACAAACGCGGTGACGGTCACGGACTGCCCCGCCACGCCCTCGGAAATGCCCAGATCCTGCGCCATCGGCGTCAGCAGGCTGACCGGCAGGAACTCGACGGTGATCAGGCAGGCGACGCAAAATGCCACGGAGAAAACCGCCGACCAGTTGGGGCGTGAAACCTCTTTGGCCTGCGGTGTAGTCGTGGGCTGGGTATGTTCTGTCATGGCATCACCTGAAGATAAAAACGTGCGGAAAAGTCGCGCAGTTTATCATCAAAAGTGTGACGAATTTAACGTTTCGACAACTTTTGTCGTTTTTTAATGCCGGGCGGCGCTGCGCTTGCGCCGGCCTACGGGCTTGTAGGCCCGGTAAGCAAAGCGCCACCGGGCAAAATTACCCGCGAGCCTTAAGAGCGGCATTCGCTAATCCCACGATCCACTCCTGATGCCCGTTAATCATTGGGTTCGGCACGGTGCGCGCTAATTCCTGCGCCGGCACGCCTTTCTGCGACTCCTGAGTCAGAATGCGCACGCGGTTTCCCGGCAGGTCTTCAAACAGCCAGGCGTGGATCACGTCCAGACGCGAATTCGCATCCCCTTCTACCCAGCCGTGCCACGCGATACGCGCGGCTTCGCCCTCCACGGGCGGAACATACTCCGTCACCTGCGCTTCAACCGGGAAGCCGAAGGTGGTGAAGCGAAAGCGGGCGTTGGCGCTCAGCGCCGGGCCGCTGCCGTCGTGAAAACGGATATCTTCGGCGTTGCTGTAGTAGTTCGGCCACAGGATGGTGTCGTTAAGCTGCGCCCAAATCTCTTTTGCGCTCAGCCCGGCGACGATGATTTCGTTGGATGCAAAGTTATCGGTGGTGCCGGGCAGGTAGTCGTTCGGCCAGATAATGGCGGATTGTTTCATGGTTCACCTCATCGGTTAGTTGATAAGGTGATGGTGCGCCTGCGGGTGATATAAATCTAATGACGATGCTTTATACTCTTCATCACGTTTCGTGATATCAGTGCAGGTAAAACACGCCCTCTTCCGGCAGGAAAAGCTGGTTGTAGCGCAGCTGGAAGGCGTTAAGCTCCTGCGGGTCAGGCTCTATCTCGCGCATAAAGCCGAGCGCGAGGCGGATTTGCGCGTCGGTGATCGGCGCGGCCAGACGGGCTTTACGCAGCATGCGGTGCCAGGTATGCAGATTCTCTTCGCTGGCGTCGACGATGCAGACCTGCCAGATCAGCAGCACCTGAGCGGCATTTAGCAGATGCGCCTCGTCGGGGCGTTCAAGATAGCGGATAAACTCATTGCCCGGCGTTTTACCGAACTGGTCAATCATCGACTCGACCGGCAGCGGGGTGATCCCCAGCCGCTCGCTTAAACGTTTGATGGCGCGGCGGGAGTCTGAGGTCAGGACACGAAATCCAACCACAAACACCACGGCAAGCGTTGCCAGCATTATCCAGACCATGCGTTCTCCTTAGACTAGCCGCCCATCATAGCGGGAAACGCAGTGCGTCAACAGCGGGCAGCGCCATAATAGTAAACGGAAAAGAGGTGGAAAAACGTCATGAAAGCGGATCTGCGCACGCTGGATCTTAACCTGCTGAAAACGCTGGATGCCCTGCTGGACGAACGCAGCGTCACCCGCGCGGCGGCGCGTCTTGCCCTGACCCAACCAGCGGTAAGCGGCATGCTTAACCGCCTGCGGGATTACTTTGAAGACCCGCTGTTTATCCGCGCGCCGCACGGCATCGTGCCTACCACCCGGGCGGAAGCGATGGCGGCTCCCGTCAAACGCATTCTGGCAGATATCGACGAGCTGCTTCAGCCGATCGCCTTTGATCCGCTCACCGCAACGTTCACCTTCACGCTTGCCGCGACCGACTACGCCCTGCGCGCGGTCGTCGTGCCGTTTATCGCTGCGCTTAAGGTGCAGGCGCCGGGGATTCGCGTGCGCGTGGTACCTGTGGAATCCGACCGTCTGGTCAGCCAGCTCGAACAAGGCTCTGTCGACGTGGCGCTGATCACCCCGCACACCACGCCAGATGAGCTTCACAGCCGGGCGCTTTATGATGAACGGTACGTTTGCATGATGCGTGCCGACCATCCGGATGCCGGACAGCCCATGACGTTAGACCGGTTTTGCGCCCTGGAGCATGTGCTGGTCTCTTACGAGGGCGACGGTTTTCGCGGCGTAACGGATGGCGCGCTGGAGAAAACTGGCCGAACGCGGCATGTTGGCTTATCGGTGAGTAACTTTTTAGTCCTGCCGGACGTGCTGGCCCTCAGCGATATGATTGCCGTTGTGCCATCACGCATAGCGGAAAAGCAGACGGGGATGTTCGTCTGCGAGACGCCGGTTCCCGTGCCCGGTTTTACCAAAAGCATGGCCTGGCACGGCAGAACGCACCGCAACCTCGCGCAGGCGTGGCTGCGCGGGCTGTTGCTGGAGACCAGTCAGCGCGCCTGAAGCCCTTTCAGCAGCGCCTCGTGGAAGCGGGCAGGATCCTGCATCTGCGGCGCGTGGCCCATGTCGTTAAATTCAACCAGCGTCGCGTGCGGAATGCGCTTCGCCGTCTCTTTACCCAGCACCGCGTAATTGCCGAGCGTCTTGCGGATCTCCGGTGGGGCGAGATCTTTCCCGATGGCGGTGTTGTCCTTCGTGCCGATCATCAATAATACCGGCATCTTCAGCTCGTTAAATTCATAGACGACCGGCTGGGTATAAATCATGTCGTAGAGCAGCGCCGAGTTCCACGCCACGCGCGCTTTGCCCGGCCCGTTGTTCAGCCCGGCGAGCATGGTGACCCAGCGCTCGTACTCCGGCTTCCACTCCCCGGCGTAGTAGGTGTTTTTCTCGTACTGACGAATGCCGTCGGCGCTGATTTTCAACTCGCGCTGGTACCACTGGTCGACCGTAATATGCGGCACGCCGCGCGCTTTCCAGTCTTCAAGCCCTATTGGGTTCACCATCACCAGCTGCTCCACCTGCTGCGGCCACATCAGCGCGTAGCGGGTCGCCAGCATGCCGCCGGTCGAATGGCCGATGACCGTCACGCGATCGACGCCCAGCGTTTTCAGCAGCGCGTGGGTGTTATCCGCCAGCTGCTGGAAGGTGTACTGATAATGCTCCGGCTTGGTGGATTTGCAGAAGCCGATCTGGTCGGGTGCGATCACGCGATACCCGCTGGCTGAAAGCGCGCGGATCGTGCCGTCCCAGGTACCGGCGCAGAAGTTTTTGCCGTGCATCAGCACCACGGTGCGGCCGTTGGGTTTTTCCGGCTTCACGTCCAGGTAAGCCATATCCAGAGGCTGGTTCTGCGAGGTAAAGGTAAAGTGTTTTACCGGCCAGCCGTAGTCAAAACCTTCCAGCTTCTCGCCGTAGGTGGGGGCATTCGCGGCCATTGCGGGGGAGGCCAGCGCCATCAACAGCGCCAGGCAGGACAATCGTCGGGTCAACATGCAAGCTCTCCGTTAGCAAAAAGGGCTAAGGCTGCACGAAAAGCGGCAGCAAAAAAAACTGTAGAGCATACGGGGGAGCGGGTGTGTAAAGCGGGGTAAAGGTAAAAGGCAGGCCGTGAAAAATAAAAAAGCCCGGCATCACACACCGGGCAAAGAAGTTACCTGCACACTCAGGCTACTTTTAATTTCTGCGCACGATTCTCGCGGCGGATCTTACGCTCTTCCAGCACCGCAACCATCGCCATCAGGACGATACAGCCAATCGCTGCCGCATCCAGCGCGGCAAAGGTGCCCGCCCAGCCGGTGAGGCCGAAAATTGGCGTGCCGTCGGCGATCATGCCCAGACCGAGCTTGGCGAAGCTGTCGCCGATCAGGTAAGCGAAGGTGCCCTTAATCCCATCGGCTGCGCCGATCGCTTTTTTCGGCACAAAGCCAACCGCCGCCACGCCGATCAGCAGTTGCGGACCGAACACCAGGAAGCCGAGCGCAAACAGCGACGCCAGGTAAACGTACTGGTTGCTGGCGTGCTGGTAAACGCCGAGCGTGGCGATAATCAGCGCCAGCGCGACGCAGGCCACCAGCGCGCGACGGCCGTTGGCGAGGTCCGAGAGCCAGCCCCACAGCAGGGTACCGACCAGCGCGCCTACTTCGAACAGGGTGAAGCCCTGAATCGCCACCTCTTTCGAGAGCTTCAGCTCCTGGAAGGCATACACGGTGGACCACTGGTCGATACCGATACGCACCACGTACAGGAAGATGTTCGAGAAGCAGAGCAGCCAGATCACTTTGTTTTTCAGCACGTACTCAACAAAGATCTGCCATTTGGACATCTCGTTTTCTTCGGTCTCTTTGTCCTCCTCGCTGATCTCCTCCCCGAACAGCTCTTCAGCTTTGCCGAGGCCGTAGGATTCCGGGGAATCGCTGCCGTAGCGCAGGCCGATAAAGCCGACAATCAGGGCGATAATCGACGGGAAGATAAACATGCCAATCACGTGGCCGTCGAACAGGTAGTTCGCACCGAACAGCGCCACGCCGGCCGCGCCCGCTCCGCCGAGGTTGTGGGAGATGTTCCACATGCCGAGGTACGAACCCCGCTTGCGGCGCGGCGTCCATTTGGTGATGGTGGAGTAGCTGCACGACCCGCCGGTGCTCTGGAAGAAACCGCTCAGGGCGTAGAAGGCGATCATCAGGAACAGGCTGACGGAGCCCGCGCCCATGCTGGCGCTAAAGCCGAGCATACAGATGGCGGAGAGGATCAGCATAAACGGCAGGAACTGCTTGGTATTTTTGCCGTCCGCGTAGTAGGACACAACCGTTTTCCCCACGCCGTAGGTGATGGAGAAGCCCAGGCCAATCATCCCCAGCTGCGTCATGCTCAGCCCGTAGGTTGAGATCATGTCGTTCTGCGCGATGTTAAAGTTTTTGCGGATCAGGTACATGGTCAGGTAGCCGATGAAGACCACCAGATAGGACTGCATGAACGGTTTGAACCACATCTTGCGCCGCACGTCGAGCGGCAGATCCAGGGTCGGCTTGCGCACCTGATTTAAGAAGGCCAGCATGACTGAGTTACTCCTGAGCTGATTTTTGCAGCATTGTAAAAACCAGCCAGGAGAGATGCCTGAGACAGCGTCCAGGTGAAACCGGGAAAATTTCTTAGTTTTGCGCGTCTCGGCAGCAAAAGGTGAGGCGCGTCACGCTTCGCGCGGTGCCTGCGCGTGCAAAAACGGCAGCAACAGCAGGGCGGAGATGCCCGCCGCGATGGCGATCACCGCGAAGAACCCGCTCCAGTGCCAGACGTCGATCACCCGCGCCAGCGGCCAGCCGGAGAGCGATGCGCCAAGGTAGGCAAACAGCCCGACAAAGCCCGTCGCCGCGCCTGCCGCCTCTTTGTGGGAACACTCCGCCGCCGCCATGCCGATCAGCATCTGCGGGCCAAAGACGAAAAAACCGATGGTGAAGAAGCACGCCGCCTGCATCACGTAGCTGGCGAACGGCATCAGCCACAGCGAGCCGACGGAGAGTAAGATCCCGGCAGCAAAAATCAGGTTCATCGGCCCGCGGTTACCGTTGAACAGCTTGTCCGAGCCCCAGCCCGCCACCAGCGCGCCGATAAACCCGCCCAGCTCGAACATCGTCACCGCCGAGTTGGCGGTCACCAGGTCCACGCCGAGAGTTTCGGACATGTACAGATTGCCCCAGTCGTTGATCGCCGCGCGCACCACGTAGACCAGCACGTAGCAGAGCGACAGCAGCCAGATGTACGGGTTTTTCAGCACGTATTTGGTGAGGATCTCCTGGCGGGACAGCCCGGCCCCTTCCTGCTGCTGGGCGATCTCCATCTCGTCGTGCCGCCAGTCGCCCACCGGTGGAAGGCCGACGGTTTGCGGCCTGTCGCGCAGGCGCCAGCAGAGGAACAGTCCGGCGACAATCGCGAGGCCACCGGCAATCATCATCCCCGCGCGCCAGCCGTAGTGCAGCGCCGCCGCGCCGACCACCATCGGGATCAGCGCCCCGCCGACGTTATGCGCGGTATTCCATATCGCCCACCAGCCGCCGCGCTCGTTGCGTGAGTACCAGGCGGTGAGCAGGCGGGCGCAGACCGGCGCGCCCCAGCCCTGGAAAAAGGCGTTCAGCGCCCACAGCAGGGCAAAGGCCCACAGCGAGGTGGAGAAGCCAAACAGGATGTTCACCACCCCGGTGGCGATCAGCCCGACGCCCATAAAATAACGCGCGTTGGAGCGGTCGCTGACGATGCCGGAGAAGAACTTCGACAGGCCGTAGGTGATGTAAAACAGCGTCGCCAGCAGGCCAATATCGGTGCGCGTCATCACGCCGCTGGCGAGAATTTCCGGCGCGGCGGCGTTGAAGCTTTTGCGGGTGAAGTAGAACAGCGCGTAGCCGAGCCAGATGGTAATCAGGATATGGCGACGCCAGTAGCGATAGCGGGCATCGATTTCCGCTTTGTTGCTTAGCGGGGCGGCGCTGGCGGGGGTTTTAAACATGGTGTGTCCTTAACGGCAAACTGACGCTGACGCGCGTCCCGTGGGTGCAGGAGATCGTCAGCGTGCCGCCCAGCGCCTTTACGCGCTCGCGCATGCCCGCCAGGCCAAACCCCTGCTGGCCGGAGCCCGGCGGCAGGCCGCAGCCGTCGTCTTCAATCACCAGCATCAGGCGCTCGTCCTGCTGCCAGCCCTGGATCGTTACCGCGCTGGCGCTGGCGTGTTTGACGATGTTGTTCAGCCCTTCCTGGCAGACGCGGAAAAGGGTCACGCGCTGGCCTTCGCTCAGGGTAGCTTCATTGATGCGCCAGTCGAGATGGCTGACAATTCCGCGGCTCTCCAGCTCCATCTCGCGCATCAGAGAGCGTATTGCCTGCTCGAGCGAGAGATCGTCAAGCTGGCGCGGGCGCAGCCGCCCTAACAGGCGACGAACGGAATCATAGACGCCCAGCGAAAGCTGTTCGATATGCGCCCCGCCCTGCTTCACGCCCGCGTTTTCTGCCGCCAGGCGCTGAACAATGCCCGCCTGGGTGCGGATGGCGGTGATGGTTTGGCCGATGTCATCGTGCAGCTCGCGAGCAACCTCCTGGCGCACGCTCTCTTCCGTCTCCAGCAGACGCTCCGCCAGACGGCGGTTGCGCGCCAGCTCGGCTTGCAGAGACTGGTTCAGCTCGCGCAGGCGCTGTATGCCCGCGCCGAGCAGCAGCCCGGTCAGGCTCTGGGCCAGCAGCGAGAGCAGCAGATCTACCGGGTGATCGTGCCAGGTCTGGCTGGCAATCAGCGCGATGGCGTTCATCAGCGTGGCGATCAATGCGCCCTGCCAGCCGTAATGCCAGGCAAGGGCGATGATCGGCAGCGCCAGACAAAACGGCGTGAAGCGTGATAATTCAGCGGGCAGACCAAGCTGCAACCACAGGCTCACCACAAACAGCAGCAGATACCAGATCAGGTGCCGGGCGCGCCAGTTCACCGGCTGGGAGACCAGTGCCGGGCCGAGCGGCTGCCAGACGGTGCTGGTAAGGTAATGCCAGAAAACCAGGCAGGTCGGGGCCAGCGTCAGGCCGCCGGTGAGGGTCAACAGCAGGGCGTTAAGCACCTCCTTTTCACCCAGCCACGGCAGGGACTGCAACAGCGCGGCGGCAATCAGCGCCGCACCCTGACGCAGCAGCGTGCGCCAGTCGCGCTGGTGACGGTAGCGGGAAATCAGGGCGACCGGGATAAGCGTGAGCAGGCTTCCGGTCATCAATAAAGGCAGATGCGCCAACGCCACTTCCTGCGCCAGCCAGATCAGCATCAGCCACTCTGCGCCCAGCAGCACCGGCCAGTAGCCGCGCGGGCATTGCAGCATCAGCCCCAGCCGCAGGCCAAAGGGGAACAGCAGCACCGCCAGCTCCGGGCGCTCGACAAGATGCAGGCTGATACTCCACAGGCAGAACCACGCGGCGGAGAAGATGAAAAAGCTGGCAACAACGGCGATCAGCCGCGAAAACAGGGAGTTCATTGCCAGCTGTCAAACATACGGCGCGCCAGCTCGACATCGTTACTGACGTTGAGTTTTTCCATCAGGTTGGCGCGATGAACGTGAACGGTCTTTGGCGACAGCCCCAGCTCTACGGCAATCTCTTTCACCGACATGCCCTGGGCAAGTTTCTCTGCCACCTGGCGCTCGCGTCTGGTGAGCGGATCCTGCCGTCCCGCCGCCAGCTTGATGGCAATATCCGGCGTCAGGTAGCAGCCGCCGGTGGAGACGGTACGCACGGCGGCAATCAGCTCGTCCGGGCTACAGCGTTTAGAGAGAAACCCGCGCGCCCCCGCGTTGAGCGCCTGCTCGACCAGCGCCGGGCTGTCGTGGACCGAGAGCATAATCGTCGCCATCCCTTTCGGCAGCTGGCTTAACAGCTCCAGCCCGGAGAGGTCCGGCATTGAGATATCGCAGATACAGACCTGCACCCCGCGTCCCGGCAGACCCGCCAGCGCCTCGCGTCCTGAGCCAAACTCGGCCACGACCTGAAAATCCGGTTCGAGGTTTAAAAGCTGGGCAAAGCCGGAGCGAACGATAAGGTGGTCGTCGATAAGGGCGATGGTGGTCATGGTTTGATCCTGATGCGTGAACGCGCCGGATGGCGGCGCAAACGCCTTATCCGGCCTACGTGTAACGTCCTTGCAGGCCGGATAAGCGCAGCGCCATCCGGCAAAAGCCTCTTACCTTAAGTGATTTACTCAAAAAACACCGCAATTTTGTTAAACATGGTGGGATCGGACTGGTTGCGTGCCACTTTGGTGACGTCCTCCAGCTTGTCGATCTGCGCCATCATCTGCTCCAGACGCTGGTCGTCGTTCACCAGTAGCCAGATGCGGCTGTGCTCGCTGCCCTGAATCGGCAGGCACAGAATGCCTTCCACGTTAAACGCCCGACGGGCAAAGAGCCCACAGACGTGGGTCATGACGCCTGGGTGGTTGCGGACGGTGAGTTCCAGAATGACGTTATCACATTGTTTCTGCATGGCTTATTCCCCCACCATCTCAGTATTGGCCGCACCCGGCGGCACCATCGGATACACTTTTTGTTCAGGGTCGATACGCACGTGGATCAGCGCCGGGCCAGGGCGAGAAATCGCATCCTGCAACGCCGCGTGGGCATCTTCTTCGGCGTTCAGATCGCAGGTGTGCAGGCCAAAACCAGCGGCAATCTGCATAAAGTTGATCATCCCCGGATAGGTCGCCGCAAACACGCCCTGCTTGTAGAACAGGCTCTGCTGCTGGTGTACCAGACCCAGCGCCTCGTTGTTCATCAGAATGATTTTGACGTCTAACTGGTTTTCGGCCGCCGTCGCCATCTCCTGAATATTCATCATCAGGCTGCCGTCACCGGAGAAGCAGATCACCTTGCGGTCCGGGTTGGCGAGCGCCGCGCCAACCGCTGCTGGCAGGCCGAAGCCCATGGTGCCAAGGCCGCCGGAGGTCAGCCACTGGCGCGGACGGTTCAGCGGATACGCCTGGGCGGTCCACATCTGATGCTGGCCGACGTCGGTGGTGATAATCGCGCTGTCATCCACGCAGGCGGCAACGGCGTTGATAAGACCATAGTGGCTCAGCGGGTCGCTCTCGGTTGGGATAGCGCCCGGGAACTCCCGTTGCAGATCGGCCACCAGCTGGCGCCAGTCGGCGCGGTCGGTTGCCTCCGTCTGCGGGATCAGCTGCGCCAGCACCTCGGCCACGTCGCCCTGGATCGCCACGTGCGGCTGCTTGATTTTACCCAACTCGGCGCGGTCGATATCCACGTGAATGATTTTGGCGTTCGGGCAGAACTGCTCGGTTTTGCCAATCGCCCGGTCATCAAAACGCGCCCCCATAACTATCAGCAAATCCGCCTCTTGCAGGATGTAGTTGGTGCTGCGCGCGCCGTGCATGCCCAGCATGCCGAGAGAGAGCGGGTGCGCTTTTGGCAGCATACCCAGCGCCATCAGGGTCATGGTGGTGGGCAAATTAGCTTTTTCAGCGAACTGGCGGATTTCATCCGCGGCGTTGATCGTCCCGCCGCCCAGATAGAGCACCGGGCGTTTGGCGGCGTTGATCATCGCCGCCGCATCGCGCACGCTCTCAGCGCTGAATTCTGGCGCGGGGGCACGGTCACCCGGCTCCGGCAGAACGTCGATTTCAATTTCTGCGGTCTGGACATCCTTAGGAATGTCTATCCACACCGGGCCCGGGCGGCCAGACTGGGCAATGCGAAACGCATCGCTGATCACCTGAGGCAGCTCGCTGATATCGCGAACTAAATAGTTATGTTTGGTGATGGGGATAGAGATGCCGTAGGTATCGACTTCCTGGAACGCATCGGTGCCGATCATCGAGGACGGTACCTGGCCGGTAATGCAGATCAGCGGGATGGAGTCGAGGCGCGCGTCGGCGATGGCGGTCACCAGGTTAGTGGCGCCCGGCCCGCTACAGGCCATACAGACCGCCGGTTTACCCTGGGTACGCGCCATGCCCTGGGCGATAAAGCCTGCGCCCTGCTCGTGGCGCGCCAGCACGTGGCGGATCTGTGTGCTTTGGCTTAACGCATCATACAGCGGCAGTACGGTCCCACCCGGGATGCCCGCAACGGTGGTGATGCCCTGTCGTTCCAGTAAATGAACAATCAGCTGCGCGCCTGTAAAACGCGTCTTGGTGGATGTTGTGCCCGAACTTGCCATGCTCCAGTCCTTTTCTTCTGAGCCAGCCTTCCGGGGAGGGTCCTAAACGAAAAACCCCGCCCGGTTTGCGCCGGCGGGGTTTTGGATTCGTGTGTTGATCCAGTCCCTACGGCGCATTGCCGACGACCACCACCACACGCACGACGACCACTGCGGCAGGTTGCGCAGTTTTTAGTAGGGTCGAAGTGAAGATGGATGAAGTCATTGGGGACCTGTGTTTGGAATCATTGATTGAATTTATACAAACACAGGTTTTCGGATGTGACAATGGAAATATTTTCATCTGCGCAAAAATGCGTCAGGGATCACGTTTCGTTTGTTGGGTGGTGACACTCAATAAAGGGTTTTTACTCACTCAATAAATAACGCAGGTGATACCCCAAATCTGGCAGCCAGCTTTTTAATATGGTTCAGGGTAAGCTGTCTCTGACCATTCAGAACCCGTGAAACCATCGATTTACTACCAATTTCATCCTTAAAATCCGATATCGTCAGATTGTATTGATCCATCAAGGTTCTTAAAACTGCAATTCCGACGGGAACGGACTCCATCTCCTTGCGTAATGCGACTATCTCTGGCCGATTAGCTTCGTAACGGCTAATTCTGGCGCACACAATATCCAGCAAGGGGCTATTGGGCTCGTTCATAAGGAGATACTCAACCAGCTCAAGCGCATCCTTATAATCTTTCTCGCTCGGCTGTTCACCCAGTAAAGGAACGGCCGCAACAAGGGCGTGCGTAGCTTTCATTGCATCAGCGACGATCATCATTTCTTCCCCTTAGTGCGATGTTTCTCCGTAAAACGGTCATATTCCTTATGAGTAAAAACATGGCGCACATAAAACTTTTGGCTTTCAAAGAAGATGAGAGCCACTACTCTGAGATTGTTATTTGCAATATCAATAACATAATGCTTATCAAGATACTTGAAGTTATCCAGCGTTGGGAAAAGTTTTCTCAGTGCAGCGGGCGTCGGGCAGTGGCTCTTTTCAATAACTCGTCCTAAAAAGAGAAGCTCTTCTCTGTGTTGCGGGAACTGGCTTACCGCATCCAAAATTGCCTTCATTGAGATTAAATGCATCCTGCTTGCCTGCCGCGTCCATTGCCATTATGGCAACGATAACACCTGTTGCCAATAAGTCAACGAAGGGTACTATTTTCACTTCGTCAGAAAACAAAAAACCCCGCCTAAGCGAGGTTTTTATCAGGGTTTTGCGGTTGGTTGCCGCAGAACACACTGTGTTACGTCAACGCGAAAAGTATACGCGATCGAAGACGAACGCGCAATTCCGGCACGGATTTTGACGTTTTTGAGTATGGATCGCCTTCCAAATTTTGTCCATAAAATACTGTTCATACATACAGTATTTATCTATACTGAGGGTGTTCGCAGTGAGCGAGGGGGCCGCAGTTTACCGGCGCAACGAAGTCCTGGCTGAAACGGGTGGTGCCGTCAGTGCCTTAACCCCTGAAGTGAGCACACTGTGTTACGTCAATCCAGGTGCTGGCCACAGGCGGCGGAAAGGTACGCCAGCATCGTGCTCCTTTTAACCAAAAGGAGACGCGTATGAGCGTCGTGGATATGGTCATACTTGTCCTCAAACTCATTGTTGCTGTATTGCAACTGCTTGATGCTGTCCTGAAATACGTTCGGTGATTCAGGTTCAAGTCGCACCTGAGAGGGGCGGGCAACCGCCCCTCTTTAATAACGAGGGAATGCTATGTCGCGTCTGTTAATTGAGCCTGTCACGCCCGATGAACCCGGGTATATCGCCCTGAAGGCGGAGAGTATCGCGTTGAATTTCAATATGCTGCGCAGGCTGGAAGAGAACTGGCAGCGGGGTGAAAACCGCTTTAACGCGCCGGGTGAAAAACTGCTGGGGGCGTTTCTTAACGGCAGGCTGGTGGGCGTGTGCGGCCTTAATCGCGATCCGTTCAGCCAGCAGCCGCGCGCCGGACGTATTCGTCATCTCTACGTCAGCGAGAAGTGCCGTGGGCAGGGCATAGGCAAACAGCTTTTGACCGTGGTGATGGCGGATGCCAGCATCTGGTTTGATTTTCTTAATACCCATGCGCCGGAAACCGCGTACGGATTTTACCATCGGGCGGGCTTCAGGCTGGTGTCAGACGAACCCCGGGTGACGCACCGCCTTTTTTGCGCAGTGTAAGCGGCTGGCAGCATCGACGGGTGAATGTTACAGTTGGATGACATTTCACCAACCGATACGCCATGACCATTACCGTTTTCTGCATTTTACTGTTCGCCGCACTGCTGCATGCCAGCTGGAACGCCATCGTTAAAGCCGGAACGGATAAACTCTACTCGGCGATCGGAGTCAGCGGTTCAGCCGCGCTTATTGCCCTGATTTTACTGCCCTTCTCTCCTCAGCCAACTGCCGCAAGCTGGCCATATTTGTTCGTCTCCTGTGCGTTACAGGTGGTGTACACCGTGCTGGTAGCGAAGACCTATCAGGTCTCCGACATGAGCCAGACCTACCCCCTTATGCGCGGGACGGCCCCTCTGCTGGTGGCGCTGATCAGCGTATTGGTGCTCGGGGATCATCTCTCCTGGCTTGCCTGGTCCGGCATTGGGGTCATTTGTCTTTCGATTCTGGCCATGGCGATGAACGGCCGCATGCAGTCACGCAAGGGGATCTGGCTGGCGCTGCTGAACGCCTGTTTTATCGCCGGGTATACCCTGGTGGACGGCACCGGTGTGCGACTCTCGGACACTGCGCTGGGCTATACGCTCTGGACCTTCTTCATGAACGGTTTCTGCCTGCTGAGCTGGGCAATGGTGGCGCGGCGTCGCGAAGCGTCCAGCTACCTGCGCCTGCACTGGAAAAAAGGGCTGCTCGGCGGTGTCGGGACGATGGGATCTTACGGTCTGGCACTCTGGGCGATGACCCAGGCACCGCTGGCTGTGGTCGCGGCACTGCGTGAAACCTCTATTCTCTTCGGCGCATTAATCGCATTTGTGCTTTTAAAAGAGAAGGTTGCCGGCCTGCGCATCGCGGCGGCACTGGGTATTGCTGCCGGTGCGGTCCTGCTGCGCCTGGCGTAATTCGCTGGCAACATTAGTTGCCGATCTTGTTTACAAATCCTGCCTTCACGTCTTCTGTCATTCATCACAGTAATGCTTAAATTGTCATCTCTCTGTGGTAGATTCCTCGCGCATTTATGGGAATGCGTAGTCACTTATTCTTTATTTATCTCTTTTGGCAAAAGTATTCAGCGACATGAAAAAGCAACGGAACGTGAACTTATTGTTGATGCTGGTGTTACTGGTGGCCGTCGGGCAGATGGCACAAACCATCTACATTCCGGCGATTGCCGATATGGCAAAAGATCTGAGCGTCCGCGAAGGTGCAGTCCAGAGCGTGATGGCAGCCTATCTGCTGACCTATGGCGTTTCACAGCTGGTTTATGGTCCCCTGTCCGATCGCGTCGGGCGTCGTCCGGTCATTCTGGTGGGCATGAGCATTTTCATGGTAGCAACGGTGATTGCCATTACCACGCACAGCCTGACCGTCCTGATTGCCGCCAGCGCCCTCCAGGGCGTGGGCACCGGCGTTGGCGGGGTTATGGCGCGTACCCTGCCGCGTGATATGTACCAGGGCACACAGCTTCGTCACGCCAACAGTCTGTTAAATATGGGTATTCTGGTCAGCCCGCTACTGGCCCCGCTGATTGGGGGTCTGCTGGACACCGTCTGGTCCTGGCGCGCCTGTTACGCCTTCCTGCTGGTGCTGTGCATTATTGTCACCTTCAGCATGGCGCGCTGGATGCCGGAAACCCGCCCAAAAGACGCGCCGCGCACGAAGCTCATCGCCAGCTACAAAACGCTGTTCGGTAATGGGTCCTTTACCTGTTATCTGTTGATGCTAATCGGCGGCCTGGCGGGAATTGCGGTGTTTGAAGCCTGTTCCGGCGTGCTGCTGGGCGCAGGCCTTGGCCTGAGCAGCATGGTGGTGAGTATTCTGTTTATTCTGCCGATCCCAGCGGCGTTCTTCGGCGCATGGTTCGCCGGACGTCCGAACAAGCGTTTCTCCACGCTGATGTGGCAGTCGGTGATCAGCTGTCTGCTGGCCGGGCTGATGATGTGGATCCCGGGGCTGTTTGACGTGATGTCGGTCTGGACGTTGCTCATCCCGGCGGCGCTGTTCTTCTTCGGCGCGGGCATGCTGTTTCCCCTCGCCACCAGCGGCGCGATGGAGCCGTTCCCGTTCCTCGCAGGCACGGCAGGCGCGCTGGTGGGCGGTTTGCAGAACATCGGTTCCGGCGCGCTGGCCTGGCTTTCGGCTATGATGCCGCAGACCGGGCAGGCGAGTTTAGGCTTGCTGATGACCCTGATGGGGCTGCTGATTTTGCTGTGCTGGCTGCCGCTGGCGTCGCGTGTCTCGCATCACGAACAGCCGGTTTAACCGCATGATGGCCCGGCTTCTCGCCGGGCTTTTCACAGACGGGCGCAATCATCGCCTGCAATAGCCGCTCTGGGGCAGGCCGCCACGCCCCCTCTTCCCCGTCATAAAACTGAACATCGGCGTTTATCGCATACGGGATGTTGGCCTGTTGCAGCTCGCACGCCATAAACGTGGCAAACGCCATCTGCGAGGCGGTTGGCGTCAGGCTTTTCGATTCGCCCACCCCCCAACCGCCAACCCAGCTCACATGCCCGGTTTTTTGTTGCCAGTGCAGCGCGGCGTTGATTCGGTTACGGATAGCCGCTTTCTCAGCCGCAGTTCCGGACGTCCACGGGTATTTACCGTTCGTTTTCAGCGGGCCCCAGGGGAAAATATGCCACTCCGCCAGCAGGTAATTCTGGCTGTGCGCGGGCAGCTTCAGGCTGGATAAATCCTCCGGCGCGGCGCGCAGACGAGGGGCGATAAAAATCATGCGGCTGGCATCAATGGCGTGAATGTCTTTGATCGCTTTCTCATACACCCGGTTGAGCGAAGCAACGTTGTGGTTGAGCTTGTCCGCCGGTTCGTAGATCAGGTCAAAGCCCAGCAACGGCGAGCGCTGACCAAAATAGTGCGCCACGGCAATCCACCAGTTAATCACCTCTTTTTCGGTATCCGCTTTCGGGTCGTTTTTATATTCATCGGCCTGATAAGCGATGATGGGGATGACGCCGTATTGCTCGCAGGCCTCCACCAGCTTACGCAGGTGAATCAGCCGCGCTTCCGTCGGTTCGCCCGCCACCCGAATACGGACATGGTGTATGCCTTTCACCTGAAAATCACGGACCACCAGCGGGTCGAACTCGCGGATACCGCGCTCGGTGCGTGCCCAGTCGACATCCATTCCGACGCCCAGCATCTGCGCGTAACGGGCAGCCGTCAGCGGCGGCTCAGCGGCAATCGCCCAGCCGGAAGAGAGTAAGATCGCAGTGGCAATAAAAGGCTTTAACACGGTTTACCCTGGATAAATCAAAAGCATTACCTGTATTTAGCACGCTTTTTCACATTTGGTGTAGAGCGAAAGCGTAATAATTCTTCAACCCGCCAGCTCTCTTAGCCAGCCGATAAAGGCGTCAATTTTCGGCCACTGACGGCCGGGAAGCGTTGAGACGTAATAATGCTGATGGCACTTGAGAGTTTTCCCATCAAAGGGTGCGATCAACTCCCCTCGTTCGAGACGTTTTTGCACCAGCCGCTTTCTCCCCATCGCTACCCCCACATTATTCATGGCCGCGATAATGGCTAAATCAGAGCGATCGAAGCCAATACCCGATGATAACGGCATATTCGCCGCGTAATGCTGCGCCCAGCTCAGCCACTCATCCGTACCGGAATCATTGCTCCAGGCCTGACGGTCGTGCAGTAACGTGCAGTGGCTGAGGTTATGGGGGTTTTTCAGCAGTTCATGCTCCCGGGCATACGCCGGCGAGCAGACGGGCAAAATCTCTTCATCCATCAAAAAGTGATGAGAAAGGTGGTTTGGCGGCGTATCGTCGAAATAGAGCGCCAGATCGATGCCGGTTCGCTGCATGTTGACGTAATCATTACCAGTCAGAATAGTAAGTGAAATCGACGGGTAGCGGCGGGTAAAATCCCCCAGCATCGGCACCAGCCAGCACTGGGCGATCGACGGCCGGGAGTACACCGTTAGCGTACCTGACAGCGCCTGGTTTTTAATATCCAGGATCTCCTGATTCAGGGTGTCGAGGGACGATTTCAGCGTCCAGTAAACGCGCTTGCCTTCCTGCGTCAGCTCCACTTTACGGTGTGAGCGGACAAACAGCTGAATGCCCAGCTCCTCTTCCAGCAGGTTTATGCGGTGGCTCACCGCGCTGGGGCTGAGCGACAGCTCCGCCGCCGCCAGCGCGAAGGACTCATGCCGGGCGGCCACTTCAAAGGTGTACATTTTCGACAGCTGCCAGCCGTTTAAAAGCCGGTTTCTGCCTTCATTCGCATCGGTCATCACAATTCCCACACGTAATTTCTGCGTTCAGCATACCGCTCAAGAATGAATTTATGTGAACCTAATACGAGTTAAGTGCGCTTTTTAGAACACAGTCACTCAGTTGATCCAATCTGGCTCATCTGAACGCCAATTTATATCGTTTGTCAGCCCACGCCGTTTTTTCGTCCAATACCCCCAGATGACATAAGGGTGAGGTGAGATATGGGATCTCAGGTCTGGGTTGTGGCAACGCTGCTTGTCAGCATCGTATTGATTGTTTTAACCATCGTAAAACTGAAGTTTCACCCGTTCCTCGCGCTGCTGCTGGCAAGCTTTTTCGTCGGCGCGATGATGGGGATGAGCCCGCTGGATATGGTGAACGCCATTGAGAGCGGGATTGGCGGTACGCTGGGCTTCCTGGCGGCGGTTATCGGTCTTGGCACTATTCTCGGCAAAATGATGGAAGTCTCCGGCGCGGCAGAGCGCATCGGGATTACGTTGCAGCGCTGCCGCTGGCTGTCGGCGGACGTGATTATGGTCCTGGTCGGCCTGATCTGCGGCATTACGCTGTTTGTGGAAGTGGGCGTGGTACTGCTGATCCCGCTGGCGTTTTCCATCGCCAAAAAGACCAACACGTCGCTGCTCAAGCTGGCCATTCCGCTCTGTACCGCACTAATGGCAGTGCACTGCGTGGTGCCTCCGCATCCGGCCGCGCTGTTTGTCACCAATAAATTAGGGGCGGACGTCGGGACGGTGATTGTCTACGGTCTGATGGTGGGCCTGATGGCGTCTCTGGTTGGCGGCCCGCTGTTCCTGAAGCTGCTCGGCGATCGTCTGCCCTATAAGCCGGTTCCGGCGGAATTTTCAGACCTGAAGGTGCGGGAAGAACACACGCTGCCGTCGCTGAGCGCCACGCTGTTCACCGTGCTGCTGCCGATTGCCCTGATGCTGGTGAAAACCATTGCCGAGCTGAACATGGCAAAAGAAGGCTCGCTGTATACCCTGCTGGAGTTTATCGGCAACCCCATCACCGCGATGTTTATCGCCGTGTTTTTTGCCTACTACCTGCTGGGGATCCGCCAGCACATGGGCATGGGCGCAATGCTGACCCATACGGAGCACGGCTTTGGCTCTATCGCCAACATTTTGCTGATTATCGGCGCGGGCGGCGCGTTCAACGCCATCCTTAAAACTAGCGGTCTGGCGGAGACGCTGGCGCATATTCTCTCGAACCTGCATATGCACCCTATCCTTCTCGCCTGGCTGGTGGCACTGGTGCTGCACGCCGCCGTCGGTTCGGCAACGGTAGCGATGATGGGTGCCACGGCGATAGTGGCGCCGATGCTGCCGCTCTACCCGAACGTAAGCCCGGAGATCATCACCATTGCCATCGGGTCCGGCGCTATTGGCTGCACGATCGTGACCGATTCTCTCTTCTGGCTGGTGAAGCAATACTGCGGCGCGACCCTGAACGAGACCTTCAAATACTATACGACGGCGACGTTTATCGCCTCGGTGCTTGCACTTGGCAGCACATTCCTGCTTTCTTTCATTATCTGAGCGCGAAGAGACGTATTATGGAAAACGCAACTATCACTACTTTAACCGCACAGTTTCCTCTGGTTGAGGATCTGATTGCCCTGAAAGAAACCACCTGGCTTAACCCGCGCACCACGACGCTGGCGGAAGGATTGCCGTATGTCGGGCTGACCAAAGCCGACGTGGACGACGCGCACGCGCGCCTGAAACGCTTCGCGCCGTATCTGGCGAAAGCGTTCCCGGAAACGGCGGCAACGGGCGGGATTATCGAATCCGACCTGGTCGCGATCCCGGCGATGCAGGCGCGGCTGGAGAAAGAGTCCGGTAAGGCCATTCCAGGCACGCTGCTGCTGAAAAAAGACAGCCATCTGCCGATTTCCGGCTCGATCAAAGCGCGCGGCGGCATCTATGAGGTGCTGACTCATGCGGAGAAACTGGCGCTGGACGCCGGGTTGCTGAGCCTTGAAGACGACTACAGCGTTCTGCTGGAGCCGCGCTTTAAGAACTTCTTCAGCCAGTACAGCATCGCGGTGGGCTCAACCGGCAACCTGGGGATGTCCATCGGCATTATGAGCGCCCGCATTGGCTTTAAGGTGACGGTGCATATGTCCGCCGACGCCCGCGAGTGGAAGAAAGCCAAACTGCGCAGCCACGGCGTGATCGTCGTGGAATATGAGCAGGATTACGGCGTGGCGGTGGAGCAGGGACGCAAAGCGGCGGAAAGCGATCCGAACTGTTTCTTCATTGACGATGAAAACTCCCGTACGCTGTTCCTGGGCTATGCGGTTGCTGGCGAGCGCCTGAAGGCGCAGTTTGCCGAGCAGGGCCGCGTGGTGGATGCCGATCATCCCCTGTACGTCTACCTGCCGTGCGGCGTCGGCGGTGGCCCCGGCGGCGTGGCGTTTGGCCTGAAGCTGGCCTTTGGCGATAACGTCCACTGCTTCTTCGCGGAGCCAACGCACTCACCATGTATGCTGCTGGGCGTTTATACCGGGCTGCACGATGAGATTGCGGTGCAGGATCTGGGCATTGATAACGTGACGGCGGCGGACGGTCTGGCGGTAGGGCGTGCGTCCGGCTTCGTGGGCCGCGCGATGGAGCGCCTGCTCGACGGGTTCTATACCCTCTCCGATCAAAGCATGTACGACATGCTCGGCTGGCTGGCGCAGGAGGAAGGGATTCGCCTGGAGCCGTCGGCGCTGGCGGGGATGGCCGGGCCGCTGCGCGTCGATGCCGATGAGAACGTTACCCACCTGGTGTGGGCGACCGGCGGCGGCATGGTGCCGGAGGATGAGATGGCGAAGTATTTAGCTAAAGGGAAGTAATTATGCCGGGTGGCGGCTACGCCTTACCCGGCCTACGGTTCGCGGCAGTTGTAGGCCCGGTAAGGCGTAGCCGCCACCGGGCTTATAAGCTCATAATTTGCTGAATGTGAGTAACTGCAAAGAGTAAAGACAGAGACAGCACAGCCAACGCAATCAGGAACTTATCCCGCACCGCTTTCGGCTGCGCAAAGTCGTTCTGCGCCACGTCCATCAGGTTACGGCTGCGGGTGTAGCGCCATAAAATGACGGCTACCAGCGCCAGCACAACAATGGAGATCCAGAATGGCGCCCCCGTGCGGTGCCAGTTGTGCTTAATGGCAAGAGCGATCAGCGCGCCATACCCCAGTAGCGTGCGCAGCCAGGCCAGCGAGGTTCGCTCCGGCTGAAGCCCGGGGTCCGCTTCCCGCCGCGCTTTGCGGCTATCCGGCATACAACACCAGTAACATCACTACGCCCGCAACCATCAGCAAAATCGTACTAATGATGAGCAAGCCGCGCGTGTAGGGGAGATCCTGCTTCAGACGCATCGCCTTTTCATTTCTAAGCCAGCGCAGATAGCCATAAATCGCCAGCACACCGGCAATCAGGCACAGCAGCAGGGCCAGCACTTCGCGAATCAACGGGGTGGCAAAATCGGGGGCGAGCTGATCAAGACCGACACCTGCGGCCAGAAAGCCCAGGGCGGTGCGGATCCACGCTAAGAATGTGCGTTCGTTAGCCAGTGAGAAGCGGTAGTCCGGTGCTTCACCGAGGCGGGAAATGTTCATGAAGGTTCCTTGTCGTGCTGCATGCAGGCTTCAGCATAGCGTAATTCAGCCAGGACAAGGAGACCGGCATCTGGCGATGCCGGTCAGGAAAATTAATGCAGTTCCGGCCAGTACTCTTTGTTGGCTTCAATCAGATCGTCCAGAATCGCCTTCGCCACCGACGCGCTCGGTACGGTTTTCGACAGGGTAATCGCCTGCCATAGTTTCTGATACGAGCGCTGCTCCCAGGCGTCCACCACCAGTTTTTCCACCGCCACCTGCTGGCTCATGAGCCCTTTCTGGAAGTGCGGAATATCACCCACGGTCAGCGGCTCCGGTCCGTTGTGGCCGACCAGACACGGAATTTCTACCATCGCGTCGGCGTCAAAATTATGGATAGCCCCATTGTTAGGCACAATCAGCAGCATACGTTCCTGGGTATTAAAGGCGATCGCGGTCGCCAGATCGACGATGTACGACGCATGTTCGTCGATTTCCAGTTCACCGGCAGAAGAATGACCGGCTTCGATAATCGCCCGGCATGAACTGAATACATGCTTCTCACGGTGATCCATCACTTCATTGGCGCGGGTACGCTCCGGGTTGGAATGGGCGACCACATAGTCCGGGAACAGGTAATACTTCAGGTAGGTGTTCGGCATGGTGTCCGGATCCAGCGCCTGTACGTCTTTAGCCTTGGCGAAAGTATCATTCCAGCTCGCTTCAGTATGCGCATCTTCCGAAGGCGGAACATAACCGTTTTTCGCCACGTATTCGCGCAGTTTCGGCATCAGATCGTTGCCATTCAGATCTTCAATCGACGTCCACCAGCCGAAGTGGTTCAGACCGTAGTAGCGCACGCGCATCTCTTTGCGGTCTTTCAGACCGACGATTTGCGCCATACGTCCTTCAATGCCGATCGGCATGTCGCAGATGTTGAGAATTTTCGCGTTCGGACGCAGGCGGCGCGTGGCTTCCGCGACAATCGCCGCCGGGTTGGAGTAGTTCAGCATCCACGCGTTCGGGGAGTACTGCTCCATGTAATCCACCAACTCCAGCACGCCGCCGATGGAGCGCATGCCGTAGGAGATGCCGCCCGGCCCGCACGTTTCCTGGCCCAGCACGCCGTGGCGCAGCGGGATTTTTTCATCTTTTTCACGCATGGGGTATTTGCCCACGCGAATATGCGCCATCACGAAATCCACATCGGTAAAGGCCGCTTCAGGATCGGTGGTGTAACTAAATTCAATCTCCGGCGCCTGCTCCTTAAGGATGATTTTGCACGCCTCGGCGATGATCTCCTGACGTGCTCCGTCATTGTCATAGAACTTCAGCGCACGCAGTGGGAAACGGTCACGGTTGGCTAACAGCATCAGGACGATACCAGGCGTGAATGTACTGCCGCCGCCTGCAATAACAACTGAGAATTTTTTCATGATATAGCCTCTGTCAGAGTGGTTTGTTCGTTTGTTAAAGGGGTTTTCATCAGCGATTCCAGCTGGTCGCGCACCTGAGGAACGTGCAGACCGACAATCACCTGTATGCCGTTGCCGCGCCGCACCACACCGTGTGCGCCCAGGGCTTTGAAGACGTCGTCGCTTTGGGTTTTCGTCATATCCACCAGGGCGATACGCAAGCGGGTGGCGCAGTTATTGATACTTTCGATGTTTGCTGCGCCGCCGAGCGCCTGTAAGAACCCAGCAGCCTGCCCGACCTGCTGGCTGGCTGCCGCCGGGGCGGTGGTTTGCCCGCGCGCGGCCTTATAGTCGGCTTTGTTGTAGAGTTTGATTTCGCTCTCTTCCCGGCCCGGCGTTTTGAGATTCAGACGTTCGATAAGCGTTCTGAAGACCACGAAATAGAGAGCGGTGAAGCAGAGGCCGATGCCAATCTGGGTGAATACCGTCGAGGCGTGGTTATGGAACATCGGGATCCAGTTTTGCGGCAGGAACTGGTCCAGCAGACCGCCCCCCATGTTCCCCACCACCCCGAAGGTATACATCACCGTCGCCATCGTTGCGGCCAGCACGGCGTGGATGGCAAACAGCAACGGCGAGATAAACAGGAAGGTGAACTCCAGCGGTTCGGTAATGCCCACCAGCACGGCGGTAAGCGTGGCCGGGATCAGCAGACCTGCCACTTTGACGCGGTTCTCCGGCGACGCGGTATACCAGATAGCCAGCGCAATACCGACTGAGCCAAACACCTTAGAGTTGCCGTGCAGCGCGAATCCGCCCTCCGGGAACAGCGTTTTCAACGGCACAGTGCTCTGGCTGAATTCCTGAAGGTGCTGTGCCCAGTAGACCTGAATGCCGCCTTCTACCGCAGCCGGGCCGAAGATAAACGGGCCGTAGACAAAGTGGTGCAATCCGGTTGGGATCAGAATGCGTTCCAGGAAGGTATAAACCCATACGCCCAGCGCGCCAGCGGTACGTAGAAAGGCCTGCAACGACTCAATGCCCATCTGCACTTTCGGCCATCCCAGCAGCGTCAGCCAGGCGCAGGGGATCATGACGAAGAACGCGAGGATAACGACAAACGAGGTGCCCTGGAAAATCCCCAGAAAGACCGGCAACGGCTTGTCGAAAAATCGATTGTGGATGGCGGTGACGAGCCCGGAAATGATAATCGCCCCGATGATGCTGGTATCAAGCGTTTTGATTCCGGCAATCATCGCCAGCCCGCTGCCGGCAGTGGGTTCAGCAGAGAAGTCGACGCCAAAGAAGTGACCCCAGGTCATCCCCATCGCGTTGATAAAGTAGTTCCAGGTCAGGAAGCTAATCAGCACCGCCAGACAGGCGCGGCCCTGCGCCTGCTTTGCCAGGCCAATCGGTAAGCCGACAGCAAAAATCAGCGGCATATTACGGAACACCGCCCAGCCGCCCTCTTCGATGATGTGAACAATTTGCGCGAACAGATTATCCGGCGCGGTTAAGGCCTCACCGACAAACAGCGGATTGCGAAGCATGATGGCGATCCCAACCACGATCCCGGCAAAGGGAAACAGCAAAACCGGGGTGAACATGGCGCCGCCAAAACGTTGTATTTGACTGAGCATTTTTAAATCCTCATGAAACAACCTGTAGGGGATAGAGGCCTTTATGGTTTTTTACTGGCCTGAGGTGAGCATAAGAACTTACTGATGCAGCAACATGGTATGCCGCTGCGATTCGTGATCGCATTCATGGTTTTAATTTGACCAATCAGGTCTACTTTTTAAACTAAACATAGACAAGTTAAGACGTAATCCACGCCATGATGTGCGCAGAGAGGTCTACTGGTGATCTACAAATCAATTGCCGATCGGCTACGGCTGCGGCTGAATTCCTCGGACTACAACATTGGCAGTCCGTTACCCGGAGAAAAAGCGCTGGCAAAGGAGTTTGGCGTAGCCCGGATGACCATCCGCAAGGCGCTGGATCTGCTGGTAAGCTGGGGGCTGGTTGAACGTCGACACGGCAGCGGGACGTTCGTGGCGCGCAAAGACGTTCATCATGAAACGACTAATCTGACCGGGCTGGTGGAGGTGCTGCGCCAGCAGGGGAAAGAAGTGCAGAGCAAGGTGTTGCAGTTTGAAGTGATGCCCGCGCCGCCCGCCATCGCCAGCCAGCTGCGGATTCAGGTTGATGAGCGGATCTATTTTTCAAGGCGGGTGCGTTACGTGGACGGAAAACCGCTGATGCTGGAGGACAGCTTTATGCCGGTGAAGCTGTTCCGCAATCTTTCCCTGGCGCATCTCGAAGGGTCTAAGTTTGATTACATCGAGAAGGAATGCGGGATCACCATCAGCGGCAACTACGAGAGCCTGACGCCGGTGCTGGCAGATAAAACAGCTGGCCGGTTATATGAATGTGCCGGAACAGACGCCGCTGCTGCGCATCACCTCCCTTTCCTACAGCGACAGCGGCGAGTTCCTCAATTATTCCGTGATGTTCCGGAACACCAGCGATTACCAGGTGGACTACCATTTACGGCGTATCCACCCGGAAGACTTGTTAGCCCATCCCCCAGAACAGCACCGCCAGTAGCTGCGGGGTGATGATGCGCAGAAACATCACCAGCGGATAAACCGTGGCGTAGGACAATGCCGCCGCGCCGCTGGTGGCGTGCAGGTTGTTGGCGAACGCCAGCGCGGGCGGATCGGTCATGGAACCGGCCAGCATGCCGCACAGCGTAAGATAGTTCATTTTAGCGAAGATACGTGCCAGTAATCCGACCGTTATCAGTGGGATAGCGGTAATAAATATGCCGTATCCTACCCAGCTCATCCCTTCGCCGTTGACCAGAGTATCGACAAAATCGCCGCCGGATTTCAGCCCCACCACTGCCAGAAACAGCACGATGCCCAACTCCCGCAGCGCCAGGTTAGCACTCGGCGGCATAAACCAGTAGAGCTTACCGATGGAGCCGATACGCCCGAGGATCAGCGCCATAATGAGCGGCCCGCCTGCCAGACCCAGCTTCAGTGCTACCGGGAAGCCGGGCACGTACAGGGGGATGGAGCCAAGCATGACGCCAAGCCCGACGCCGATAAAGACCGGCAGCATCTGCACCTGCTGGAGTTTTTGCTGGGCGTTGCCTAACATGTCCGCTACGGCATCAATGGATGAGGGACGCCCGACGAGGTTGAGAATATCACCGAATTGCAGGCTGGCATCCTGGCTGGCTACCAGCTCGACACCGGCGCGGTTAAGCCGGGAGATCACCACGTCATAACGCTCTTTAACCTGCAAATCGCGTATTTTCTTGCCCAAAACCTTCTCATTGGTCACTACCACGCGCTCCACGCGCATGTCCGTTCCACGGGTTGAGAGTGAGGTATCCACCTCCTGACCAATCACCAGCCGGGCATTGTTTAAATCCGCCGGTTGCCCTACCAGATGCAGGAGATCGCCGTGCTGAATAAGGGTATCCGGTGAAGGTACCATCAGCGTTTCATCACGTTTCAGGCGGGAACAGATAATGGTCGCGCTGTTCAGAATGGGAACATCCTGAATCGCCATATTGTTCAGATTAGGGTTTTCGACGCGAATATTGATAGTTTTAATGAGCGCATGGCCGTTGGTCAGCGTGCTTTCATGCTCTTTTGCCTCCTGCTCGACGTTAACGCGGAACAGCACGCGCACCAGCCACATCGAGAGCAAAATACCGCAAATGCCAAACGGATAGGCCATGGCGTAGCTCATCCCCATCTGATCGACGACATCAGCAGGGATACCCAGATCGCGCAGAATTTGCTGGCCCGCCCCGAGCGCGGGCGTATTCGTGACGGCGCCGGAGAAGATGCCCAGCACAACGGGCAGCGGAATCGCGAAGAGTTTATGCAGAATGGCGGTAACCAGCCCACCCATCACGACGATGCCGAAGGCAAAGAGATTAAGGCGTAAACCGGAGACGCGCAGGGAAGCGAAGAAGCCCGGCCCCACCTGAATACCGATGGTATACACAAAGAGGATCAGGCCGAACTCCTGGATGAAATGCAGCATATCGGCGCTGAGCACCCACCCAAGCTGGTCGGCAAAATGGCCGACAAAAATCCCGCCGAACAGCACTCCGCCGATGCCAAATCCGACGCCGCGGATTTTGATATTCCCCAGCCATAGCCCCACTACCGCGACAAGGGCCAACACGCTAACGGTTAACGCGATATCACTCATGATCCACATCCTGTGTATAACCATAGTTATGCTAAGGATTCTCTCAGAGCTGACGGCGGTTGTATGGGCGATGGCGCACAAAAAAGCCCTGCCGGGGCAGGGCTTCATGGCATCTGTGAGCGAGTCGGGTGGCGGCTGCGCCTTACCCGACCTACAGGATCGGCAGGTTTGCCTCGCGGCAAAAATGTGTATTAGCTGTTCAACGCCGGGCGTTCGCTAATGGCGATGCGCTGAGGCGCAATGGCTTCCGGCACGTTACGGGTGAGGTCAATGTTCAGCAGCCCGTTAGTGAACGTCGCGCCAGAAACGTCCATATGGTCTGCCAGGGTAAAGCTCAGGCTAAACGGCTGAGTGACAAGCCCCTGATGCAGCCATTTGGTCTCGGTGTCTGGTTTTTCCGGTGACCCTTTCACGGTCAGGCGCGTACCCTCAAGCTGGATGTCGAGATCTTCCTGGCGGAACCCGGCCAGCGCAAGCGTGATGCGGTAGTGGTTATCATCGCTTTTTTCGATGTTGTACGGCGGAAAGGTCTGCTGTTCGGTTGCGCTTTGCAGCGCGTTAGCCAGTTTGTCAAAACCTATCCACTGACGCAGCAGGGGGGATAAATCGTAGTTACGCATACTAAATCTCCTTCTGAGAAGCGAGTTCGGCACAGTTTAATTTTGTGCACAGTTGTACCTGCAAACCCTTGCGGATTCGCATATGCTCCCGTTACGGCAAGCAAGTTCGGGTGGGCCGCTCACGCGACCCGCGTAATTAGTTGATTTCGATACGACGCGGTTTTTTCTCTTCCGGAATCACACGTTCCAGTTCGATAAACAGCAGGCCGTTCACCAGGTTCGCGCCCTTGACGTGGATGTTCTCAGCCAGCTGGAACTTGCGCTCAAAGTTGCGCTCTGCGATGCCCTGGTAGAGGTAGGTTCGTTCTTTCTGCTCGGCCGTATGGGAGCCTTTCACCACCAGCAGATTGTCCTGCGCGGTGATCTCCAGTTCGCTCTCTGCGAAACCGGCAACAGCAATCGCAATGCGATAGTGGTTTTCGTCAACCAGTTCAACGTTGTAAGGAGGATAGCCGTTGCTCTGGCTCTGGTTGTTTTCTAAGTGGTTGAACAGACGATCGAAACCAATGGCAGAACGGTATAGCGGAGAGAGATCGAAATTACGCATGGATAAATGCTCCTGAAATCAGCGAGAAAATGTAGCCTTCCACCATGGACAGGCTTCTGCTTCCCCGAACACCCATCAGGCGTGTCCGTTATCGGGTTACATTCTTAAAATGGGTCTGGATACGGCCTTTTCAAGACTGTTGATGTGAGATTTTTTTGCACTTTGCTGGTTGTCGCATAGACTCAGGGGCACAGCACAAAGGGTTAAATTGCGATGACGACCACAGTGCGGGAGTTTTGAGCTATCCATTTTGGACGCGCCTCGCTATAACCCTGAGTTGCAGGTCAATGCCGTGCTACTAAAGATGACTGAGTGATGATGAGAAATGTTCTGATTAAGCTGGCGTCGTTCAGCGGGGTTGTTTTACTTTGCGGGTGTTCGAGCGTGATGTCGCACACCGGCGGTAAAGAAGGAACATATCCGGGGACGCGCGCCAGTGCCGCAATGATCTCTGATGATGAGACAAACTGGGGTACCAAATCTCTGGCGATTCTTGATATGCCGTTTACGGCGGTTGCCGATACGCTTCTGCTGCCGTGGGATATGTTCCGCACCGACAGCTCAGTGCGTTCGCGCGTTGAGAAAAGCGAGCAGGAAAAGCTGGCGACCAATTCCGTCATCCCGCCCGCAGAGATGCCTCCACGCTAATTCTGTGCGGTTTCCGTTAGCCACAGCTGGCGGAAACCGTCCTTCTCTTCCATCCATGCAATAAATCGTCCGTCCGGGGAAAACACCACAGCGTCAGCAGACGGCGGATTGCCGTGATCGGACGTCAAAAACGTCACCTCTCCGGTCTGCGCATCGCAGCAGGCAATACGGCCTGCAAGCACAAATCCCAGCCCGTTGCCGGAAGGATGCCAGTTAAAGGCCGACTGAATATCACGCTCAGTGTGGGTTAGCTGACGCGGCTCGCCGCCCTCAGGGGAGATAAGCCACAGCTGCACAACGCCGTTATCGTCCCGCATTAAAAACGCAATCTGCGTCCCCTGCGGATTGCTGCGCACCCAGTGGCGCGGTACGTTCACCAGCCCCGGATACGCCTTCTGATGGGTGAAGGTTAAGCGACGTTGCGTTACGCCCGCAGGCGGCGCGGGCATTGTTTCAGGCGTTCCCTGCAACGGCGCATCGCCCGCCCGTTTCCAGCCCTGCTCGTCTTTGGGGAGGTCCACAATAAACAGTTCGGGCACTTTCTCGCCTTTCGCAGACACCGTATCGCCGATAAACGCCAGCCTGTCGTTGCCCACCCAGCCCTCTTCATAGGCGCGGTTTACCTCATTGCTGCCCGGTTTCGGGTTCGGCGTTGTACGGCTTACCAGTACGCTCCAGAAGGTGCCGGCATATTCCCGCGGATGGTTCCCCTGTGGGTTTACTGGGCCAAAAGGCGCCGCCACCCCGACGTTACGCAAATCCAGCTGCGGATCGCGCGCGTGCAGCACATGGTCGTTGTAGGTAAAGCTGACGAACTGCCCGTTCGGGCTAAAAACGTGGACGTGGCTGCCGCCACGCAGCGCGCCTGCGGTGTAAGGCGCGGTGATATCCATCGCATCAAGATTGCTCACCTGACCATTGTGCGCAATCACCCCCTGACGATGGTGAAAATCATACTGCCAGTCTGCATCCGGGTTTTTCGGGCCGTGGATAAAAACATATTTGTCCTGCGCCGGATGAACGGTTACCACGCCGACATGCGCGCCGTCAGTCGCACGGTAGATCGCCTCAACCTCGCCCGTACTAACATTGACCCGCTCAATGGTTTCACCGGTAAACGACGCGCCGGACGGGCGGACATCATAGACAAGCCACTGGCTGTCTGGCGTCCAGGTGTTGATGTTGGTGAGCTGGTGGTTGCGGGAAGCGAAGGTGATTTGTTTCATGAAAATACCCTGATGCGCGGTTATCGCATCAGGGTAAAACATCCGAAGGGATTAGCCTACTCGTTTAACGTCGCCGACCAGCAGGATGTAGGAGAGCGCCCCGATCAGCGCCACGGCAGAGATATACACCAGAGCCGGACCAAAGCCGTAGTCCTGCGCCAGGTAACCGATGACCAGCGGTACGGTGATCCCGCCCAGGCCGCCAACGAAGTTAAACACGCCACCAGTCAGGCCGATCAGACGCATCGGCGCCAGGGACGACACCAGCGACCAGGTGATGGAGGCAAAACCGTTTCCGAAGAACGCTACCGCCATCAGGGTCATGATCCACACCGGATCGTTGGTGTAGTTCGCTCCCATGATGCAGGTAGAGATCAGCAGTCCGCAGATAATTGGCGTTTTACGCGCAACGCCCAGTGAGAAGCCTTTTTTCACCAGTTTGTCCGCCAGCCAGCCCGAGAGCAGCACGCCGAAAAACGCCGCAAGGAACGGTACGGTGGTCATAAAGCCCGCCTTCAGCGCGGTAATGCCCTTCTCCTGCATCAGATAGTTCGGGAACCAGGTGAGGAAGAACCACAGCGTGGAGGTCACTGCGAACTGGCCCAGATATACGCCCACCAGCTTACGGTGGAAGACCAGCTTCCAGTCCGCTCTGGTCAGCGGCTGGCGCGCCTCTTTTTTCACCGGCGCATCGCCGTCCACCAGGCCACCGCCGTCGCGGATGTAGTCCAGTTCGGCTTTGGTGATGCTTTTGGTCAGGCGCGGCGGCTGATAAACCTTAAACCAGATGAGCGACCAGATAATGCCGATCCCGCCGGTGACGATAAACACCCAGTGCCAGCTCAGCAGCTCCTGGATCCAGATTAACAGCGGCGTCAGAAACGCCAGACCAACAAACTGCCCGGAGGTGTAAAAACCAACAGCGGAAGCGCGTTCGTGTTCAGGGAACCAGCTGGTCACCATGCGGTTGTTGGTCGGAAACGCCGGCGCTTCAAACACCCCGGTGATGGCGCGCAGGCCAATCAGCGACATCAGCCCGGTCGCGAAGCCCTGGAACAGGGTCGCCACGGACCAGCCGAAAATAGCGATAAAGTAGGTCAGACGTGAACCCACGCGGTCAAGGAACCAGCCACCAGGGATCTGACAGAGCGTATACAGCCAGGCAAACGCCGAGAAGACGTAGCCCATTTCCGCTTTGGTGATGCCAAACTCTTCCTGAATATGAGCCGATGCCACGGCAAGGTTGGCGCGGTCGACATAACAGATGACCACGGTAATAAAGATCATGATCAGCGTCAGGTAACGACGACGCCCGGTTTTTGCAGCAGTAACTGGAATATCCATCGCAATCTGTCTCCAGATTTTGGGCATAGCGAAGCCGCTCACCATGCCCTGTAATTTACAGAGGGTTATATTTTTTCTATGTACGTTTTTTTTGCCCGGTGGCGCTTCGCTTACCGGGCCTACGAGAGAGTAGGCCGGATAAGCGTAGCGCCATCCGGCGATTTACCACTCGGCTACGGAACCGTCTTCATGACGCCACAGTGGGTTACGCCAGTCCGGCGCACTTTTACTCAGCTCAATGACTTTGGCTTCGTCGATCTCCACGCCAAGGCCCGGCTTCGTTAACGGTTTAAAGAAACCACCTTCCATGCTGAAGTCTTCTTTGTTTTTCACAAAGTCGAGCAGCTCCGCGCCCTTGTTATAGTGAATGCCCATGCTTTGTTCCTGGAACACCGCATTGCGGGAGACGAAGTCGACGTGCAGGCAGGCCGCCAGCGCAATCGGCCCAAGCGGACAGTGCGGCGCCAACGCCACATCGTAGGCTTCTGCCATTCCGGCAATTTTGTAGCATTCGGTGATGCCGCCCGCGTGGGAGAGGTCCGGTTGCAGGATCGCAATGCCGCCCGCTTCCAGCACGCGTTTAAACTCGAAGCGCGAGAACATGCGTTCCCCCGCCGCGATGGGAATGTGCGTCTGTTCAGCCAGTTTCGGATAGTATTCCGCCTGCTCGGCCAGCACCGGCTCTTCGATAAACAGCGGGCGATACGGCTCCAGCTCTTTAATCAGCACTTTGGCCATTGGCGCGCTGACGCGGCCGTGGAAATCCAGACCAAACTCAATCTCGTTGCCGAAGGCTTCACGGATTTGCGCCACGGTATTCACCGCCCGGTCTACCGCGCGCGAGTTGTCGATAACGCCCATTTCTTCGCAGCCGTTGAGTTTGAAGGTGTCAAAACCGATGTTGCGCAGTTGCCGGATACCGTCGATCACTTCCGCAGGGCGGTCACCGCCCACCCAGCTGTAGGCTTTGATTTTGTCGCGCACCAGGCCGCCCATTAATTGCCAGACCGGGGCATTGAGCACTTTGCCTTTGATATCCCACAGCGCCTGATCAATACCGGCGATGGCGCTCATCAGAATCGGCCCCCCGCGGTAGAAGCCCGCGCGGTACATCACCTGCCACAGGTCGTTGATGCGCGCCGGATCCTGGCCAATCAGGTATTCGCCCAGCTCGTGCACCGCGGCTTCAACGGTGCGCGCACGGCCTTCAATCACCGGCTCGCCCCAGCCAACCACGCCTTCGTCGGTTTCGATTTTCAGGAACATCCAACGCGGGGGTAAACGGTACGTGGTGAGTTTGGTTATTTTCATTGCACTGCCTCTCGATACGCTTTCACAAATGCTGCCGCCTGCTGTGCGGTACGCTCAA
Organism: Enterobacter sp. UPMP2061; assembly: GCF_053709615.1. Classification (NCBI taxonomy): domain Bacteria; kingdom Pseudomonadati; phylum Pseudomonadota; class Gammaproteobacteria; order Enterobacterales; family Enterobacteriaceae; genus Enterobacter; species Enterobacter sp. UPMP2061. The sequence continues at coordinate 61,579 of NZ_JBSKJP010000005.1, read as the reverse complement.
CGGGCTGACCGGCACGATAGAGATCGCTGCCCAGCCCCGCGCCCACACAGCCCGCGCTCATCCACTGGCCCAGGTTTTCCGGCGTGACGCCGCCCACGGCAAAGACCGGCACGCTGGCGGGTAAGACCGCTTTCAGCGCTTTGATGTAATCCGGACCAAAGGCCGACGACGGGAAAATTTTGAGAGACTGTGCGCCCGCATCGAGGGCGGCAAAGGCTTCTGTGGCCGTGGCGCAACCCGGGCAGACGGTCATGCCGTAATCCACCGCCCGGCGGATCACCTCGGGGTTGATATTCGGTGTGACGATAAGCTTGCAGCCCATCTTCGCCAGTTCATCCACCTGCTCCGGCTGTAATACGGTGCCAGCGCCAATCAGCGCCTTATCACCAAACGCCTTCACAATTGCCGGAATGCTTTTTTCCCACTCCGGGGAGTTGAGCGGGATTTCCACCGCGTCGAACCCGGCGTCGATCACCGCGCCAACGTGCGCTAAGGCCTCACCGGGCGTGATACCGCGCAAAATCGCGATCAGGGGAAGTTCAGTTTGCCACTGCATGAGCGATGCTCCTTATGCCTGCCTGAAATGCCGTGTCGCCTTCCACCGCAGCAACATCCCGTCCGATAGCGTGGAACGCCTGGCGGTAACGAGACGTCAGCGATGAACCCGCGACGAGCGTGATGGCCTGCTGCCCGGCGAACGCGTCGCTCAGAGTGGCGACTTCTGCGCCAATCAGCAGGCCGGACAGAAATTCGCTGACCTGTTCGCGCGGAAGATTTCCCAGCACGTGCGAGGCGCGAACCTCAAAAAGTTGCGGCAAAACGGCAAGGGATGCGATCCCGCGCTCAAGCCCGGCGGCAAACGCTTCCGGCGAAGGGGTCTGCTCCGGCAAACCGGCCCCCACCAGCGAATGCTTAAGCAGCAAGTGGTGCAGTTCGCCGGTCATCACGGTGCGGAAATCATGAATTTGCTCAGCATCCGCCTGGACCCATTTGCAGTGCGTCCCGGGCATGACGTAGACAGAAGAAGGAGAAAGGGTGCGCGCCCCGAGCAGCTGCGTCTCTTCGCCGCGCATCACATTATGGTTATCGTCGCGAGAGACGCATAAACCGGGAATAATCCAGACATTGTCGCCAACGGACGTTAACTGCTCGCCAACGGCGGTGAAATGCACCGGAACTGACAGGTAAGGCGCGACCTTCCACCCCACGTTACTGCCGACCATTCCGGCCATCACCACTGGCGTTGTACCGTCGCGCCAGTTTTGTGTCACCTCTGCTAACACCGCTGCGGGGGATTTACCGTTCAGGCGCGTCACACCTGCTTCTGATTGCCTGCTTTCCAGGCACTGCTCACCCTGGTAGAGCCAGGCGCGCAGATTGGTCGATCCCCAGTCAATTGCGATGTAGCGTGATGTCATGTGATTTCCTTCAACCTTCGTGTCGAGCTGGCGATCATGGTCAGCGCCGCCTGCTCTGCCGCATCGCCGTCCTGATGCCGTATCGCATCGAACAGCGCTTTATGTTCCTGAAGCGTTTTCGGCATGTTGGCCTCATCGCCCATCCAGGTACGTTCAAATACTGCTCGCTGTAGCGAGCTGATCGCCACGCTAAGCTGCTGTAAAACCGGGTTATGCACCGACTGCAATACCGCTTCGTGGTAGCGAATGTCCGCTTCGTTGAACGCCTCCCGATTCTGGTTATTGGCGATCATGTCATTTAAAGCCGACTCAATCTGAGCCAGGTCACCTGACGTTGCGCGCTCAGCCGCCCAGCGGGCGATAGCCGGTTCCACCAGATTTCGGACTTCGCTCATCGCGCCGATAAGCCGTGGGTCGTAGTCGTTTTCCAGCACCCATTGCAGAACATCGGTATCGAGGTAGTTCCACTGGTTACGCGGCGCCACAAACGCGCCGCGATAGCGCTTCATTTCAATCAGCCGCTTCGCCATGAGCGAGCGGAACACTTCCCGAATGATGTTGCGCGAGGTTTCAAACTCCTCGCACAGTTCCGCCTCTGCTGGCAGCGGCGAACCGGGAACGTATTTGCCACCCACAATCTGAGTGCCCAGCGTGATGACAATGCGATCGGTTTTATTGAGTGTCATGGAGAGTCCTTGTGCTCTGTAAGTCCATCACTACTTTACCGCGACCGCTGAATTTCGCCTCACTTTTGCAGTACAAACGTGAGGCCTTTCGTCTTTGCCGTGGTGACAATGTAGTACAATCAGTTAATGTTGTACTACAATCCAGATCACAAAAAGAACAATTTGATAAATTCAGGGCCAAAAAAAGCCCCGGTTAATAACCGGGGCTAATCTTTCAAAGCACTTGTTACGACAGAACGAATTTCTCGATCGCCCAGGCAACGCCGTCTTCCAGGTTAGATTTAGTCACGAAGTTCGCCACTTCTTTTACCGACGGGATGGCGTTATCCATCGCCACGCCCATGCCCGCATATTCGATCATCGCAATATCGTTTTCCTGGTCGCCCAGCGCCATGATCTCCTCAGGCTTGATGCCCAGCGCATCGGCAAGCGATTTGACGCCCGTGCCTTTATTGACGCGTTTATCAAGGATTTCGAGGAAGTACGGCGCACTTTTCAGCACGGTGTATTTCTCTTTTACCTCAGCCGGAATGCGTGAGATGGCTTTGTCGAGAACCGCAGGTTCATCAATCATCATCACTTTCAGGAACTGGGTCGCCGGGTCCATTTTCTCCGCTTCGCAGAACACCAGTGGAATGGTTGCAACGTAGGACTCGTGCACCGTGTAGTAGCTGATATCGCGGTTGGCGGTGTAAAGCGTATTGCGATCGAGCGCGTGGAAGTGAGAGCCCACGTCGCGGGAGAGTTTTTCCAGGAAACGGTAGTCATCATAGCTCAGTGCAGTTTGCGCCACCGTGCTGCCATCGGCTGCCTTTTGCACCAGCGCGCCGTTATAGGTGATGCAGTAATCGCCAGGCTGGTTCATGTGCAGCTCTTTCAGGTAACTGTGCACCCCGGCATACGGGCGTCCGGTGGTGAGCACCACGTTCACGCCTTTTTCGCGTGCGGCGGCGATCGCATTTTTAACGGCAGGAGAGATAGTGTGGTCTGGCAGCAGCAGCGTGCCGTCCATATCGATTGCAATGAGTTTGATAGCCATGAGGTCCCCGGGATAAATGAGTGCTACCTCATGCTAACGCGATTAAGCACACAAAAATAGAGCTACCTTGCGCAACAAAAAGCCCCTTTTACGTTTATCCCGGGAACGCGAACTCACTCGCGGGTGAGAACGATTTTGCCAAACGCACCGCGATCCAGATGTTCAAGCGCCTGTTCCAGCTCGTCAAAGCGGTAGCGATGCTCAATCACCGGTTTTAACTCCGTGACATCAACAGCACGGACAAAATCTTCCAGCGCCCGGCGGTGTCCAACCCCAATCCCCTGAATGACGGGAGATTTCAGCAACAGCTCGCTTGCAGGCAGAGAAATTTCTGTCCCGGCCAGCACGCCAATGACCGATATCCGCCCATGAACGGCAACGGCGCGCAGGGAATGTCTCAGGTTCTCCCCACCCACCGTTTCGATAATATGGTCGATGCCGCGATCCTGCGTCAGTGCCAGCGTATTTTCAGCCCAGTCGCCTTTCAGTCGGTTGATGCCCTGGCTGGCCCCCAGCTTTTTGGCCCGCGCCAGTTTTTCATCACTCCCCGACGTAACAATAACTTCTGCGCCGTGCGCTTTTGCTATCTGCAAAGCGAATAGCGCCACACCGCCCGTCCCTTGTACCAGCACCGATTGCCCGGCGCGTAAATGACCGCGCTCCACCAGCGCGAACCATGCGGTAAGCCCCGCGCAAGGAAGCGTGCTGGCCTCAGCGTCATCCAGGCTTTCCGGGGACGCCACCAGCGCGTTTTCACTCACAATCACATATTCGGCCAGCATGCCCTGGAAGTATCCACCGGACGTTTTATAGGGCAAATCGCGCGCGTCTGCCTGCGGCTTGCCGTCGATCCATTCCGGGAAGAAGGTTGAGATGACGCGTGCGCCGGGCTTGAAACGCGTAACGCCTTCGCCGATGCTGTCCACCACGCCTGCCATGTCAGATGCTGGGGTAAACGGGAAGGAAAGCGGAATCGGCATCGTGCCTTCAATCACCATTTTATCCCGGTAGTTGAGCGCAACGGCATTAACCCTTACGCGAACCTCCCCCGGGCCTGGCTGTGGAACAGGCTCCTGAACGAGCCTGAGGCTTTCACGACCAAGGGCATCCATTGACCAGCGTTGCATTGTTTCAGTCATTTTTTTCTCCTGTCATCAGATGATTTTCAGTTCTGACAGTCTACCGTTGACTCAGCGTCGCCAGTGGCGATAAGTTTTCCCTTCATTGATGACCAAATTGACACAATCCGTCCATGACCGATACGCTGAAAGATATTCCCGTTTTCGTTGCCTCCGTTGAGGCAGGAAGTTTTGCCCAGGCCGCCGTCCGTCTGCATTTGTCGCGCTCGGCGGTAGGAAAAAGCATTGCTCGTCTTGAAGAGAGGCTGGGGGTTCGTCTGTTTCATCGGACCACCCGCAGTCAGAGGCTGACCGATAACGGCGCGCTTTTTTATGAACGCTGCCTGCGCGCGCTGGAGGAGATCCGTGGCGCTGAATCGCAGCTTGAAACCGGAAAACATCAGGTCAGCGGTCGGCTGCGTGTTGCCGTGCCGGTGCTGTTTGGTCGCCAGTGTATCGCCCCGCTGCTAATAGAGCTGGCGCAGGAGCATCCCGGGCTTGAGCTTGAAATGTCCTTCAGCGACCGCGTCGTGGATCTCGTGGAAGAAGGGTTTGATATGGCGGTGCGCAATGGCGCTCTGGCTGACAGCAGCGTGCTGGTCGCCAGAAGGCTGGGGGAGCACCGGATGGTTCTGTGCGCCGCGCCGGATTATCTGCTTAAGAATGGCCAGCCGCAAACCGTTGATGATCTACGCCAGCATACGGCCATTAACTACACGCGTGCGGGCAGAGTCCTACCCTGGCAGCTGATGGATTACGATGGCACGTCGCGCACGTTTATTCCCCGCTCATCGCTCAATATGGATGATTTGCAGGCGATCTGCGACGCGGCGCTGGCCGGCCACGGCCTTGCATGGTTACCCTGCTGGATGGTCATTAAAGAAATTCAGCAGGGAGATCTTGTCCCGCTCTTAAAGCAGGCCCCGGATGTACGCTTCGACGTTCATGCCGTCTGGCAGCAGACGCCACACCTGCCGCTAAGGGTAAGAATTGCCATAGATATGCTGGTCAAACGTTTACCGGCAGTGATGTCGCTGGAGTTTCCTGCGTCCATAAAAAAGCCGCGCTGAAGCGCGGCCAGTTATGCTGTCGTAAAGCGACGATTAAATATCGATATTCGCCGCCTTCAGGGCGTTCTCTTCGATGAAGGCGCGACGTGGTTCAACCGCATCGCCCATCAGGGTCGTGAACAGCTGATCCGCTGCGATTGCGTCTTTAACGGTGACGCGCAACATGCGACGGCTTTCCGGATCCATGGTGGTTTCCCACAGCTGATCCGGGTTCATTTCGCCCAGGCCTTTATAACGCTGAATAGAGAGACCACGACGGGACTCTTTTACCAGCCACTCCAGCGCCTGTTCGAAGCTGGCTACCGGCTGACGACGTTCGCCACGTTCGATAAACGCATCGTCTTCGATCAGACCGCGCAGCTTCTCGCCGAGGGTGCAGATACGGCGGTATTCCGGACCGGTCACAAATTCGTGCTCCAGCGGGTAGTCGGTATCGACGCCGTGGGTACGCACGCGGACGATCGGCTCGAACTGCTGCTCAGCGTTCTGCTGGACGTCGAACTTCCACTGGCTGCCATGCTGCTCTTTCTCGTTCAGCTCGCTCACCAGGGTGTTCACCCAGCGGGTGACGGTCTGCTCGTTGCTCAGATCGGCTTCGGTCAGGGTCGGCTGGTAAATCAGCTCTTTCAGCAGCGCTTTCGGATAGCGACGCTCCATACGGCCAATCATTTTCTGCGTGGCGTTGAACTCGGAGACCAGACGCTCCAGCGGCTCACCGGCCAGCGCTGGCGCGCTGGAGTTTGCGTGCAGGGTCGCACCATCAAGGGCGATCGCGATTTGGTACTGATCCATCGCGTCGTCATCTTTAATGTACTGTTCCTGCTTGCCTTTCTTCACTTTGTACAGCGGCGGCTGGGCAATGTAGACGTGGCCGCGCTCAACGATTTCCGGCATCTGACGATAGAAGAAGGTCAACAGCAGCGTACGAATGTGCGAGCCGTCGACGTCCGCATCGGTCATGATGATGATGCTGTGATAGCGCAGTTTGTCCGGGTTGTACTCGTCGCGACCAATGCCGCAGCCGAGCGCGGTGATGAGCGTCGCCACTTCCTGAGAAGAGAGCATCTTGTCGAAGCGCGCTTTCTCAACGTTAAGGATTTTACCCTTCAGCGGCAGAATCGCCTGGTTCTTGCGGTTACGGCCCTGCTTCGCAGAACCGCCCGCGGAGTCCCCTTCCACAAGGTACAGTTCAGACAGCGCCGGGTCGCGTTCCTGACAGTCAGCCAGTTTGCCCGGCAGGCCTGCCAGGTCCAGCGCGCCTTTACGACGGGTCATTTCACGCGCTTTACGCGCCGCTTCACGGGCACGCGCCGCATCGATAATTTTACCCACCACGATTTTCGCGTCGGACGGGTTTTCCAGCAGGTATTCGCTCAGCAGTTCGTTCATCTGCTGTTCAACCGCCGATTTCACCTCAGAAGAGACCAGCTTGTCTTTGGTCTGTGAGGAGAACTTCGGATCCGGCACCTTCACGGAGACCACGGCAATCAGGCCTTCACGGGCATCGTCACCGGTGGCGCTGACTTTCGCTTTTTTGCTGTAGCCTTCTTTGTCCATGTAGGCGTTCAGGGTTCGGGTCATCGCCGCGCGGAAGCCCGCCAGGTGCGTACCGCCATCGCGTTGTGGAATGTTGTTGGTGAAGCAGTAGATGTTTTCCTGGAAACCGTCGTTCCACTGCAAGGCCACTTCCACGCCGATACCGTCTTTTTCAGTAGAGAAGTAGAAGATATTCGGGTGAATTGGCGTTTTGTTCTTGTTCAGATACTCAACGAACGCCTTGATACCACCTTCGTAATGGAAGTGGTCTTCTTTGTTGTCGCGTTTGTCGCGCAGACGAATCGACACGCCGGAGTTCAGGAACGACAGTTCACGCAGGCGTTTCGCCAGAATGTCGTACTCGAATTCGGTGACGTTGGTGAAGGTTTCGAGGCTCGGCCAGAAACGCACCATGGTACCGGTTTTATCGGTATCACCCGTGACGGCCAGCGGAGCGTCAGGCACGCCGTGCTGATAGATCTGACGGTGAATTTTGCCTTCGCGCTGGATAACCAGCTCCAGCTTCTGCGACAGGGCGTTAACCACGGAGACGCCTACGCCGTGCAGACCGCCGGAAACTTTATAGGAGTTATCATCGAACTTACCGCCTGCGTGCAGAACGGTCATGATGACTTCCGCAGCAGATACGCCCTCTTCCGGGTGAATACCGGTTGGGATACCACGACCGTCATCGGTAACGGACACGGAGTTGTCCGCATGGATCGTGACCACGATGTCTTTACAGTGACCCGCGAGCGCTTCGTCGATAGCGTTATCTACCACCTCGAATACCATGTGGTGCAGACCGGTGCCGTCATCCGTGTCGCCGATATACATACCCGGGCGCTTACGCACCGCATCCAGCCCTTTCAGGACTTTGATACTGGAGGAGTCATAAGAATTCGACATCAACGTTTCTCGCTCATTTCAACTTGGGTTAATCCGTTATTTTACCCTTTTCCACGGTAAACATCTTCGAATTTTCGTCCGACATGTCTATAACGTGTTCAGCGCTAATGGCGCTGACGAAAACCTGCGACTGCGTGGCTTTTAAGCGGCTGGCAAGCAGCCCGCGCCGCGCGTCGTCAAGTTCCGAGGCAAAATCATCTATCAGGTACAGGCAGCGTCGCCCGCTCTCTCGAGTGAGGAACTCCCCCTGCGCCAGGCGCAGCGCGCACATCAGGAGCTTCAGCTGCCCGCGCGACAGCGTGTCTTCCACCGGCGCACCGTCGGCACGAATGCGGAAATCCGCCTTGTGCGGGCCGTACGCGGTGTAGGTCAACATGCGATCGCGCTCGAAGCTTCTCTCTAACACCTCGGCATAATCCGTCTCTTTTTCCCAGCCACGCTGAAAAGAGAAGGTGAGAGAGAACTCGGGTAAAAACTGTTTGCAGGTGTCGGCCATGTCTTCGGCGATACCTGCGCTGTATTCGGCACGCCAGCGGCTGATTTGTTCCGCAAGAGGGATGAGTTCCATGTCCCACGGACGCAGCTGAGCGTAGCGCGTGACCTGGCGCAATGCGGCGTTACGCTGTTTAAGCAGACGCTTCAGGTTGCTCCAGGCGTTAAAGAAACCGGCTTCATTGTGAAAGCATCCCCAGTCGAGGAACGCTCTTCTGTATTTGGGGCCGCCGTTGAGTAAAGTAAACCCCTCGGGCGTAATCAGCTGCATCGGCATCAGCAACGCCAGCTCCGCCACCTTGTGGCCATCGGTGCCGTCGATACGCACCTTGCTGTCGCCCTGCTTGTCTTTGGTCAGGCCGATGGCGGTTTCCCGCTCTGCGCCCTGCAAACGCCCGTGCAGAACAAAAGATTCCTGCTCGTGGCGAATCACGCGACCAATCTGCAAACTGCGAAACGCCCGGCCGTGGCCGAGCGTATAGATGGCTTCCAGCACGCTGGTTTTGCCGCTGCCGTTCGCGCCAACCAGGAAGTTAAAGCCAGGGGATAAAGCGAGATCCGCGCTTTCGATATTGCGAAAATCGCGGATCAACAGACGGGTGAGCGACATTACAGTCTCATTGGCATGACAACATAAGCAGCCGACTGTGATGCGGCATCTTCAATCTGTACGCTCGAAACGGAGTCAGTCAGCAGGATGCGAACGTTCTCGCATTTCAGTGCATTCAGCACATCCAGCACATAGCTGACGTTGAAGCCGATTTCCATCTCAGCCCCGGCGTAGGTGACGTCCAGAATCTCTTCTGCCTCTTCCTGCTCCGGGTTGTTGGCGGTGATTTTGATCTGGTTTTCACTCACGTACAGACGTACGCCGCGGAATTTCTCGTTGGAGAGAATAGCGGCACGCGCGAACGCCTGCTTGAGGATGTCGCAACCCGCCTCCAGCGTTTTATCCGGGTTCTTCGGCAATACGCGGCGATAATCCGGGAAACGACCGTCTACCAGCTTCGATGTGAAGACAAAATCGCCCACGTGGGCACGAATATTGTTGCTGCCAATCTGCACGCGCAGCGGCGTTTCACCGCCGTCGAGCATACGCATCAGTTCAATTACGCCTTTACGCGGTACGATCACCGAATGGTTTGGCAGTGAATCGCCAATCGGCATGGAACAAACCGCCAGACGGTGACCGTCGGTCGCCACGGTACGCAGCTCTTCACCTTCGGTTTCGAACAGCATGCCGTTTAAGTAGTAACGAACGTCCTGATGCGCCATGGAGAACTGCGTGGCTTCAATCAGACGCTTCATCGTCGCCTGCGGCAGGGTAAATTCAACTTCGCTCTGCCAGTCATCCAGGTTCGGGAAGTCCGCAGCGGGCAGCGTGGAGAGGGAGAAACGGCTGCGGCCAGAGCGCACCAGCATGCGGTCGCCCTCCAGCTGCACGGCGATTTCAGCGCCTTCCGGCAGCCCACGGCAAATATCAAAGAATTTACGTGCCGGAACCGTGGTCGCGCCCGCGTCGTGCGGCTGAGTCAGCGTAACGCGCGCGATCATTTCCATTTCCAGATCTGTGCCGGTCAGCGACAGCGTGCCGTCCGCGACCTGAAGCAGCAGGTTTCCAAGAATAGGCAGCGTAGGGCGGCCGCCTAATGGGCCACTCACCTGTTGCAGCGGTTTTAATAAATGTTCACGTTCAACGGTAAATTTCATAGCGTCACGATGATAATGTTCTGATTAAATTGGAAAAATCTTCTTTTATGTCGTGGCTTTCTTCGCGTAACTGCTCGATCTTGCGACAGGCGTGCAGCACGGTCGTATGGTCACGGCCACCAAACGCATCACCGATTTCCGGCAGGCTGTGGTTGGTTAGCTCTTTTGCCAGCGCCATCGCCATCTGACGCGGACGCGCCACCGAGCGGGAACGACGTTTAGACAGTAAATCTGCCACTTTGATCTTGTAGTACTCAGCCACCGTCTTCTGAATATTGTCGATAGTGACCAGTTTTTCCTGCAAAGCCAATAAATCGCGCAGCGCTTCACGCACAAAATCGATGGTGATCGCCCGACCGGTGAAGTTGGCGTTGGCGATAACGCGGTTCAGCGCCCCTTCCAGCTCACGCACGTTGGAACGCAGGCGCTTGGCAATGAAGAACGCCACTTCACCCGGCAGGCGAATGTCGTTCTCGTCGGCTTTTTTCATCAGGATCGCGACGCGGGTTTCCAGCTCCGGCGGCTCGATCGCCACGGTCAGGCCCCAGCCGAAGCGGGATTTGAGACGATCTTCAACGCCGTTGATCTCTTTTGGATAACGATCCGAGGTCAAAATGATCTGCTGATTGCCTTCCAGCAAGGCGTTAAAGGTATGGAAAAACTCTTCCTGCGATCGTTCTTTATTGGCAAAGAACTGAATGTCATCGATCAGCAGCGCATCAACGGAACGGTAGTAGCGTTTAAACTCTTCGATCGCATTGTTTTGCAGGGCTTTTACCATGTCCTGAACGAAGCGTTCGGAGTGCATATACACTACTTTGGCATTGGGCTTACGCGCCATAATGCCGTTGCCCACCGCATGCAGCAGGTGCGTTTTACCGAGACCCGTGCCGCCATACAGGAACAGCGGGTTGTAAGCGCCACCGGGGTTATCGGCAACCTGACGAGCCGCCGCGCGTGCCAGCTGGTTCGACTTACCTTCAACGAAGTTATCGAACGTGTGTTTCACGTTAACGTTAGAGCGGTAGGTAGGCTCAGCGGGGGCCGGAACGTTATCCCAGCCCTGACGAACCGGTGCAACGCGAGGCGCTGGAGCGGGCGCCGCCTGTGCAGGGGCTGCCACATTGACAACTTCACGAACGGTTTGGGTGACCGGCTTTGTGCCCACTTCAAAACGCAGCTGTGGGGCATCTGACCCGCAGAAATCGTTCAGCAGTCCATTGATGTTATTAAGGTATTTATCCCTTACCCAATCGAGCACGAAACGGTTTGGCGCATACAAAGCCAGCGTGTTATCGCTCAGTTCCGCCTGCAACGGGCGGATCCACATACTGAATTCTGTGGCTGGTAACTCATCCTGCAATCGGGCAAGACACTGCTGCCAAAGCGAAAGTGACACGGCGGACTCCACTCGAACAATAAAAGAAAACTATTGAATATTCATGATTGTTGGCGCACATCGACATGACCCCATCAGGGTGATGTGCGAACCGCTATCTGCGGTTATACACGCTATCGTTGATACAACCTGAACGATGTTGTGTTTATGCCCGACCAGGATCGCTGGATCCCGATCGGGACCGCGGATCATAGCCTAAACTGAGCCAGAGATCTTCTGTTTCTCACAGATTCTTCCCGATTTATCCACAGGAAGATCCGGAATCGGGTAAGTGTAAACGATCCTGACGCGAGTGCCTCGCGATTTAGGCCGCATATTGGAAAATTTAATGAGCACAGACAATTTTTGGCTTAAATGATCTAACGAAGATCCGGGACGATCCTTGCGCTTTATCGTTGAGCCCGTATAATCCTCGACCCGGCGCGTGATGCTCATCTTCCTGCGTCGTCCGCTGCTCATTTTCCACGCGAAAACGTGCGGAAATACACAGGGATTTAAGGAAAGAGAATTGACTCCGGAGTGTACAATTATTACAATCCGGCCTCTTTAATCACCCACGGCTTCGGCGTCCGTCATTCGAAACTCGGTCGGGCATCCGCAAAAGTCATGAATTTTTTCAAGTTTAGGTAGAAATCGCCATGAAACGCACTTTTCAACCGTCTGTACTGAAGCGCAACCGTTCTCACGGCTTCCGTGCTCGTATGGCTACTAAAAATGGTCGTCAGGTTCTGGCACGTCGTCGTGCTAAAGGCCGCGCTCGTCTGACCGTTTCCAAGTAATAAAGCTAACCCCTGAGTGGTTAAGCTCGCATTTCCCAGGGAGTTACGTTTGTTAACTCCCACTCATTTCACTTTCGTCTTCCAGCAGCCATTACGGGCTGGCACGCCGCAAATCACCATCCTCGGCCGCCAAAATTCGCTGGGGCATCCCCGCATCGGTCTCACAGTCGCCAAGAAAAACGTTAAGCGTGCGCATGAACGCAACCGGATTAAACGTCTGACGCGTGAAAGCTTCCGTTTACGTCAGCACGAACTGCCTTCAATGGATTTCGTGGTGGTGGCTAAAAAAGGGGTTGCCGACCTCGATAACCGTGCTCTCTCGGAAGCGTTGGAAAAATTATGGCGCCGCCACTGTCGCCTGGCTCGCGGGTCCTGATAGCCCTCATTCGGGTCTATCAACGCCTGATTAGTCCGCTACTCGGGCCACACTGCCGTTTCACGCCAACATGCTCAAGCTACGGAATTGAGGCATTGCGCAGGTTTGGAGTGATAAAAGGCAGTTGGTTGACGGTGAAACGCGTATTAAAATGCCACCCTTTACACCCAGGTGGAGACGACCCCGTCCCTCCAGGACCTTTTGATACCAGAGAACACTAACGATGGATTCGCAACGCAATCTTCTTATCATCGCTTTGTTGTTCGTGTCTTTCATGATCTGGCAGGCATGGGAGCAGGATAAAAATCCTCAACCCCAGCAGCAGACCACGCAGACCACGACCACCGCAGCGGGTAGCGCCGCCGACCAGGGCGTACCGGCCAGTGGCCAGGGGAAACAGATTACGGTTAAGACCGATGTGCTTGAGCTGACTATCAACACCCGTGGTGGTGATGTTGAGCAGGCGCTGCTGTTGACCTACCCGAAAGAGCTGAAGTCTACCGAACCGTTCCAGTTACTGGAAACCACGCCTGAATTTATCTACCAGGCGCAGAGCGGCCTGACCGGTCGTGATGGCCCGGATAACCCGGCTAACGGTGCGCGTCCACTGTATAACGTCGAGAATGACACGTTTGTGCTGGCTGATGGTCAGAACGAACTGGTTATCCCGATGACCTACACCGACGCGGCAGGCAACACCTTCACCAAAACCTTCACCCTGAAACGCGGTGAGTATGCGGTGAACGTGGGCTACAGCGTACAGAACGCCGGTGCGAAACCACTGGAAATCTCTACCTTTGGTCAGTTGAAGCAGTCCATCAATCTGCCGTCTCACCGTGACACCGGAAGCAGCAACTTTGCGCTGCATACCTTCCGTGGCGCGGCTTACTCCACGCCAGATACCAAGTACGAGAAATACAAATTCGACACCATTGCCGATAACGAAAACCTGAACGTCAGCTCTAAAGGCGGTTGGGTCGCAATGCTGCAACAGTATTTCGCGACGGCGTGGGTACCGAATAACGACGGTACGAACAACTTCTACACCGCGAACCTCGGCAACGGTATTGCAGCCATCGGCTACAAATCTCAGCCGGTTCTGGTGCAGCCGGGTCAAACCGGTAAACTGGCAAGCACCCTGTGGGTCGGCCCGGAAATCCAGGACAAAATGGCTGCCGTTGCGCCGCACCTGGATCTGACCGTCGATTACGGTTGGTTGTGGTTCATCTCTCAGCCGCTGTTTAAGCTGCTGAAGTTCATCCACAGCTTCCTGGGTAACTGGGGCTTCTCCATCATCGTTATCACCTTTATCGTTCGTGGCATCATGTACCCGCTGACTAAAGCGCAGTACACCTCCATGGCGAAGATGCGTATGCTACAGCCGAAGATTCAGGCTATGCGTGAGCGTCTGGGCGATGACAAACAGCGTCAGAGCCAGGAGATGATGGCCCTGTATAAAGCAGAGAAAGTGAACCCACTGGGTGGTTGCTTCCCGCTGCTGATTCAGATGCCAATCTTCCTTGCGCTGTATTACATGCTGATGGGTTCCGTTGAGCTGCGCCACGCGCCGTTCGCTCTGTGGATCCATGACCTGTCCGCACAGGACCCGTACTACATCCTGCCGATCCTGATGGGCGTGACGATGTTCTTCATTCAGAAGATGTCTCCGACCACCGTGACCGACCCGATGCAGCAGAAGATCATGACCTTTATGCCGGTCATCTTCACCGTGTTCTTCCTGTGGTTCCCGTCAGGTCTGGTGCTGTACTATATCGTCAGCAACCTGGTGACCATCATCCAGCAGCAGCTGATTTACCGTGGTCTGGAAAAACGTGGCCTGCATAGCCGCGAAAAGAAAAAGTCCTGATTCGGTAACTTAACGCTAAAATAAGGGCGGTCGATTGACCGCCTTTTTTATTTGTATTGAACGAGAGCAACCATGAGCCATAACGACACTATCGTCGCCCAGGCAACCCCACCGGGACGCGGTGGTGTAGGCATTCTGCGCATCTCCGGCCTGAAGGCGCGTGAGGTGGCCGAAGCGGTGCTGGGTAAACTGCCAAAGCCGCGCTACGCTGATTATCTGCCGTTTAAGGATGCCGACGGCACACCGCTGGACCAGGGCATCGCGCTGTGGTTCCCCGGCCCAAACTCCTTTACCGGCGAAGATGTGCTGGAGCTTCAGGGTCACGGCGGCCCGGTGATCCTCGACCTGCTGTTAAAACGTATTCTGACCCTGCCTGGCCTGCGCATTGCAAAGCCGGGTGAGTTCTCCGAGCGTGCTTTCCTCAACGATAAGCTCGACCTGGCGCAGGCCGAGGCGATTGCTGATCTGATCGACGCCAGTTCCGAACAGGCAGCCCGCTCCGCGCTGAACTCGTTGCAGGGGGCATTTTCCGCACGCGTGAATCACCTTGTGGAAGCACTTACTCACCTGCGAATCTATGTCGAAGCGGCTATCGACTTCCCGGACGAGGAGATCGACTTCCTCTCAGACGGTAAAATTGAAGCTCAGCTCAACCAGGTGATGAACGATCTCGATGCCGTTCGCGCCGAAGCGCGCCAGGGCAGCCTGCTGCGTGAAGGAATGAAGGTGGTGATTGCTGGTCGCCCCAATGCCGGAAAATCGAGCCTGCTGAACGCCCTGGCGGGCCGTGAAGCGGCGATCGTGACCGACATAGCCGGCACCACCCGCGATGTCCTGCGCGAGCATATCCATATCGACGGCATGCCGCTGCACATCATCGACACCGCTGGCCTGCGCGATGCGAGCGATGAAGTCGAGCGTATCGGTATCGAACGCGCCTGGCAGGAGATCGAGCAGGCCGACCGCGTGCTGTTTATGGTGGACGGCACGACAACCGACGCCGTTGACCCGGCTGAAATCTGGCCAGACTTTATCGCCCGTCTCCCGGCTAAACTGCCGATCACCGTGGTGCGCAACAAGGCCGACGTTACCGGCGAAACGCTGGGCATCAGCGATGTGAATGGTCACTCACTTATTCGCCTGTCGGCCCGTACCGGTGAAGGCGTGGAAGCCCTGCGTAGCCATCTCAAACAGAGCATGGGCTTCGACACCAGTATGGAGGGCGGCTTCCTGGCACGTCGTCGTCACTTGCAGGCGCTGGAAGAGGCGGCTCGCCACCTTGAGCAGGGTAAAGCCCAGCTGATCGGCGCGTGGGCCGGTGAACTGCTGGCGGAAGAGCTGCGTCTGGCGCAGCAGAACCTGAGCGAGATCACCGGGGAGTTTACGTCGGACGATCTGCTGGGACGGATTTTCTCGAGCTTCTGCATTGGTAAGTAATTCCCGTTAATACAGAGTGATTTCCTCCAGGGAAATCACCATTGTCCAAATGGCAACTCGCTTAATCCCTCCACGCCCCCTATCCTGCTTGCCTGCATCTATGGGGGATTTATGGCTCGTTTTCTGTTCTGTAGTTTTGCGCTGGTTCTGCTGTATCCGTCCGGCATTGATATGTATCTGGTGGGGCTACCGCATATTGCCCGCGATCTGGGCGCCAGCGAGGCGCAGCTGCACATCGCGTTTTCGGCCTACCTCGCGGGAATGGCGTCGTCGATGGTGTTTGCCGGGAAAATCGCGGATAAAGCAGGCCGTCAGCCCGTCGCCATTACGGGTGCAGTTATCTTTGCGCTGGCATCAGTACTGTCTTCAGTAGCTCAGGAAAGCACAATGTTCCTGTCAGGCCGTTTTATCCAGGGCATTGGCGCGGGTGGCTGTTACGTGGTGGCGTTTGCTATTCTTCGCGATACCTTAAGCGCCCAGCGCCGCGCTAAAGTGCTGTCGATGCTGAACGGCATTACCTGCATCATCCCGGTGCTGGCACCGGTTGTAGGCTACCTGATTATGCTTAAATTTCCGTGGCAGAGTCTTTTCTGGACCATGGCCGCAATGGGCGCCATCGTCTTTATCCTGTCCGTGACGGTGCTGAAAGAGACCCATCCCGGTTCGCAACAGCCATATCACACCGCAACCCTCCATCCGGCTGAAAAGCTGATGAATCGCTTTTTCCTGAGTCGGCTGACAATCACCACGCTTAGCGTGGCGGTGATCCTCACCTATGTAAACGTTTCCCCGGTGTTGCTGATGGAGACGATGGGCTTCGATCGCGGTGAGTATTCGACGGTGATGGCGCTAACCGCGATGGTGAGCATGGCGGTTTCATTCTCCACGCCCTTTGCGCTCAACATCTTCCGCCAGCGCACGCTGATGCTCACCTCACAGACGCTGTTCCTCGCCGCAGGCGTGATCCTGGCGACCGCCACCTCACACGCTGTAATGCTGGTGGGCATTACTCTGATCTGCGCCGGATTCTCCGTCGGCTTTGGTGTGGCGATGAGTCAGGCACTTGGCCCGTTTTCATTGCGGGCAGGCGTGGCAAGCTCGGTGCTGGGCATTGCGCAGGTCTGCGGTTCGTCACTGTGGATTTGGCTGGCGGCGGTGATTGGCCTTAACGCGCTGAATATGCTGATCGGGGTTCTGATTGGCTGTAGCATACTCTGCATTACCTTACTTATGGTCATCCAGCCCGCGGCGCACTATGAAGAAGCCCATCAGCAGTCTCGATCTTAATCTTTTACTTTGCCTGCAACTTTTGTTGCAGGAGCGCAGCGTCACCAAAGCCGCGAAGCGGATGAACGTGACGCCGTCCGCGGTGAGTAAATCGCTGGCGAAGCTGCGCGACTGGTTCGACGATCCGCTGTTTGTGAAAACGCCTTTAGGGCTATTGCCCACGCCGCTGACGGTGAGTCTGGAACAGGATTTGGCCGACTGGATGCAGATTGGCAACCAGATCCTCGATAAATTCCACCATAGCTCTCCTGGCGGGCTTAAGTTTGTGCTCGCCGCCGAAACACCGCTGATGCTGATCCGCTTTAATACCCTGCTGGAGCAGGTGAATGAACGCTACCCACAGGCGACGGTGAAGCTGCGCCAATGGGATTACGATTCGCTGGACGCCATTACGCGCGGAGAAGTGGATCTAGGCTTCACCGGGCGTGAAACGCACCCTCGCTCGCGCGAACTGCTAAAGCTGATGCCGTGGTTTATCGACTACGAAATCCTGTTCAGTGACCGTCCGTGCGTGTATTTGCGCGAGGATCATCCCGCGCTCCAGGAAGCGTGGGATCTGGGGACGTTTCTGCGCTACCCGCATATCAGCATCTTCTGGGAACGCAGCGACACCTGGGCGCTCGACGAGGTGCTAAGAGAGATGGGTCGGGAGCGTAACATCGCCATGAGTTTGCCCGGTTTTGAACAGTCGATGTTTATGGCGGCTCAGCCGGATCACAACTACATTGCCACTGCGCCGCACTACTGCCATCACTACAATCAACTCCACCAGCGTAATCTGGTCTGTCTGCCCATTCCCATCGATGAGGCGCAGGCAGAAAAGCTCACCGTCCCCTTCACGCTGATCTGGCATAAACGGAACAGCCATAATCCGAAAATCCTCTGGCTGCGCGAGACGATCAAAGCGCTGTATACCGCACCAGGTCAGGTTTTTGCCTAAGATAATGTAAAGTTCGGTGCTCAGGCTTCTCTTATTTCCATTTACTGATTAAAACAGAAGCTGAGTTAAGCGATAATCATGTAACCGTTTAACCGACTACGACCATTATCAAGGAGCGAAAAATGGCTACGCACTTTGCACGAGGAACATTAACGGAAGGGCATCTCGTATCGGCCAGACTTTCTTCAGCCTGTCACAGTGAGGCGCTCAAACTACCTGAACACCGCAGGACGCGGTTTTTAGCTTCCAGAGCGCTCCTCGCAGAACTGCTTTTTATGCTCTACGGCACCAGCGAATTACCGGACATACTCACCCAGCCAGAAGGTCGCCCGGTTTTTGCGGACCCGGCACTCCCCCATTTTTCCATTGCGTACACCGGCAACATTGTTGGCGTCGCGCTGACGACGGAAGGTGATTGCGGCCTGGATATGGAGCTACAACGCGTCACGCGCAGCTTCCATGGTGCTAATGCGCTCGATGAATACCCGCTCTCCAGCAATGAGAAGCTGTGGATACGTAACCAGAACGACCCCGTTGAAGCCAGAGCGCAGCTCATCACCCTTCGCCAGAGCATCCGCAAACTGAGCGGCGCGGCGTCAGACGACGCCAGCCTGTTGCAGCTGCTCCCCGGCTCCGGACGCCTGCGCGCGACAAAAGCCTCGCTGGTAGAGGCACTCTGCGACGCTGAGGACGTACTGATCTGGTCCGTTGCGGTGACCCCCGCCATCGAACGGCTGAAAATCTGGGAGTTTGACAGCACTCGCGGTTGGCGTAGTCTTCCGGATGTACCTGAGCGCGCGAACGAGCCCGCCGCGCGCCTGATGCGATTAACCAGTTTACCGGCAGAAAAAGCATACACCCATAGCTGATCCGTCCAGGATCATCATGATGAAACAGGAGTAATCATGTCTGATACGTTGAAAGTTGTTACGTTACTGGGAAGCCTGCGCAAAGGTTCTTTTAACGGGATGGTTGCCCGTACGCTGCCGCAGCTGGCGCCTGCGGGAATGGAGATCAGTGCCCTGCCGTCCATTGGCGACATCCCGCTTTATGATGCTGACGTTCAGCAGGAAGAAGGGTTCCCGCAGAGTGTGGAAGCGATAGCCGAGCAAATCCGTCAGGCTGACGGCGTGGTGATTGTGACGCCTGAGTATAACTACTCGGTGCCGGGTGGTTTGAAGAACGCCATTGACTGGCTGTCCCGTTTACCGGAGCAGCCGCTGTCTGGTAAACCTGTGCTGATCCAGACCAGCTCAATGGGCGCCATCGGCGGCGCGCGCTGCCAGTATCACCTGCGTCAGATCCTGGTGTTCCTGGATGCGATGGTGATGAACAAGCCGGAATTTATGGGCGGCGTGATTCAGAACAAGGTCGACCCGCAGACGGGTGAAGTGGTGGATCAGAGTACGCGTGACCATCTCTCTGGCCAGCTGACCGCGTTTGGGGATTATATTAAGCGGGTGAAGGCCTGATAAAAAAGCCCGGTGGCGCTAGCGCTTACCGGGCCTACACTCGTCAGTAGGTCAGGTAAGCGAAGCGCCACCTGACACCACCAGCATCTTAGTGTGCATCAATAAACACAATCTTCAGCACAAACAGCAGCGCCACAATAATCACGCACGGGCTAAGTTCGCGGAAGCGGCCGGTACCGATCTTCATCACACAGTAAGAGATAAAGCCCAACGCGATACCTTCAGTGATCGAGAAGCTGAACGGCATCATCACCGCGGTAATAAATGCCGGAACGGCTTCCGTCAGATCTTCCCACTTCACGCGCGCCAGGCTTGAGGTCATCAGCACGCCGACGTAAATCAGCGCGCCGGCTGCCGCGTATGGTGGCACCATCCCCGCCAGCGGAGAGAGGAAGATCACCAGCAGGAACAGCAGACCCACAACTACCGCCGTCAGGCCGGTACGACCGCCCACGGACACACCGGAAGAGGATTCAATGTAAGCGGTAACAGACGAGGTACCGATGAAAGAGCCAGCAACGGAAGAGATGCTATCCACATACAGCGCCTGCTTCATGCGCGGGAATTTGCCTTTTTCATCTGCCAGACCCGCTTTGTCGGTCACGCCAATCAGCGTACCGGAGGAGTCAAACAGGTTGACCAGCATGAAGGAGAAAATCACCCCGGCCAGTCCCAGGTTCAGCGAGCCCGCCAGATCAACGTGGCCAATCACGGTAGAGACGCTCGGTGGCGCAGAGACGATACCGTTGTAATGCACGTCACCCAGCATCCAGCCCAGCAGCGTGGTCACAATGATAGAGACCAGCACCGCAGCATGGATGTTGCGCGATGCCAGGATCGCGATGATAAAGAAGCCCAGCACGCCCAGCAGCACGCTGTGAGAGGTCAGGTTACCAATGCTCACCAGCGTTTCCGGGTTCGCCACGATAACGCCAGCGTTTTTCAGCCCCATCATGCCGATGAACAGACCGATACCGCTGGTGATGCCCACGCGCAGGCTCACGGGAATGTTCGCAATCATCCAGTAGCGCACGCGGAAGATGGTCAGCAGCAGCAGGCCGACCGCGCCCCAGAAAATAGCGCCCATCCCAACCTGCCACGGCAGGCCCATCGCCTGAACCACCACGAACGCAAAGAACGCATTCAGACCCATTGCCGGGGCCAGCGCCACGGGCAGATT
This sequence comes from Enterobacter sp. UPMP2061, assembly GCF_053709615.1. Classification (NCBI taxonomy): domain Bacteria; kingdom Pseudomonadati; phylum Pseudomonadota; class Gammaproteobacteria; order Enterobacterales; family Enterobacteriaceae; genus Enterobacter; species Enterobacter sp. UPMP2061. Next base: position 40,864 of record NZ_JBSKJP010000005.1, on the reverse strand, counting down.
AGCGAAAACGCCCATCAGGATGCTGCCAAGGGCCGCGATCAGACAGGTGGTTACAAAGACGGCGCTGGTGTCCATGCCAGCCACGCCCAGAATTTGCGGGTTAACGAAAACGATATAGACCATCGTCAGGAAGGTAGTAAAACCGGCGATCACTTCGGTGCGTGCCGTTGTGCCGTGCTCGCGCAGTTTGAACACGCGCTCAAGCAGCCCCTGACCAGATGTCTGGGTAGTGTGTTGTTGACTCATCATCAATTTCCGAACAAGGAGGGAAAATTCGTCGCTATCCTATACCAAAATGCGACAATAGTGGCGGTTACGGGATACTTTTTTCATTGATTTTGCTTATACGGCAACGATTGCGTCCCGGTGAACTGCCGTACGAAAACGTTAAACTTGTTAAAAGGGAAAGGCATGTCCGGAATTGAAGCGGTATTTTTCGACTGTGACGGTACGCTGGTCGACAGTGAGGTCATTTGTTCCCGCGCGTATGTCGCCATGTTCCAGGAATTTGGTATTACGCTCGATCTCGAAGAGGTGTTTAAACGCTTTAAGGGCGTGAAGCTGTACGAGATCATCGACATCATTAACGAAGAGCACGGGGTGGATCTGGTGAAAGCGGATCTGGAACCGGTGTACCGCGCCGAGGTCGCACGCCTCTTCGACGCCGAGCTGGAAGTTATCGCCGGCGCTAACGCGCTGCTGGATGCGATGACGGTGCCGATCTGCGTGGTCTCTAACGGCCCGGTCAGCAAAATGCAGCACTCGCTCGGCAAGCTGGAGATGTTGCACCACTTCCCGGAAAAACTGTTCAGCGGCTACGATATCCAGCGCTGGAAGCCCGATCCGGCGCTGATGTTCCACGCGGCGAAGGCGATGAACGTCAACGTGGAGAACTGCATTCTGGTGGATGACTCATCTGCCGGCGCGCAGTCAGGGATTGATGCGGGGATGGAGGTGTTTTACTTCTGCGCCGATCCGCACAACAAGCCGATCGACCATCCAAAAGTGACAACCTTTACCGATCTGGCGCAACTGCCAGCGTTGTGGAAGGCGCGCGGGTGGGATATTACGCGTTGAATTAACGTAGGGCGGGTAAGCGTTAGCGCCACCCGCCACACATATCACTCTTTCGGATCTTTACCCGCCAGCAGCTTGTCCAGCTCGTCGCCGCCCACGTGTCGGAAATCCTGCCCCTTCACGAAATAGAAAATGTATTCGCAAATGTTCTGGCAACGGTCACCGATACGCTCGATGGAGCGCGCGCAGAACAGCGCGGTCAGTACGCTTGGAATGGTACGAGAATCTTCCATCATGTAGGTCATCAGCTGACGCACAATGCCTTCGTATTCCTGGTCAACTTTCTTGTCTTCACGGTAGATACGGACCGCTTCGTCCAGATCCATGCGCGCGAAAGCGTCCAGCACGTCGTGCAGCATCTGCACGGTGTGGCGCCCGAGAGACTCCAGGCTCACCAGCAGCGGCTGGTGCTGCTGGGAGAATTTCTCCAGCGCGGTACGGCAGATTTTATCCGCCACGTCACCGATACGCTCCAGCTCGGCGATGGTTTTGATGATCGCCATCACCAGACGCAGGTCGCTCGCCGTCGGCTGACGCTTCGCAATGATGCGCACGCAGGCTTCGTCGATGGCGACTTCCATCATATTGACGTTGTGGTCGCCTTCAATAACGCGCTTCGCCAGCTCGCTGTCCTGGTTGTGCATCGCCGTGATCGCATCAGAAAGCTGCTGCTCGACCATGCCGCCCATGGTCATCACCTGGGTGCGAATGCTTTCCAGCTCTGCGTTAAACTGGCCGGAAATGTGTTTATTAAGATTGAGGTTGTCCATGGTTTCTCCACATGCACTAAGGCAAATCAACCGTAGCGGCCAGTAATATAATCTTCGGTTTGTTTCTTCGCCGGACGAGTGAACAGCGCGTCCGTATCGCTGAACTCAATCAACTCGCCCAGATACATAAACGCCGTGTGGTCAGAACAACGTGCAGCCTGCTGCATGTTGTGGGTCACGATCACCACGGTGTAATCCTGCTTCAGCTCGGTGATCAGCTCTTCGATACGCCCGGTTGAGATCGGGTCCAGGGCTGAGCACGGCTCATCCAGCAGCAAGACTTCCGGGCGAATGGCGATACCGCGCGCAATGCACAGACGCTGCTGCTGACCACCGGAGAGAGAGTACCCACTCTGGTGAAGTTTATCTTTGGTTTCGTTCCATAATGCGGCCTTGGTCAATGCCCACTGCACGCGCTCGTCCATATCCGCACGGGAGAGCTTCTCAAACAGACGCACACCAAAGGCGATGTTGTCATAGATCGACATCGGGAACGGCGTGGGTTTCTGGAATACCATCCCCACTTTCGCACGCAGCAGGGCGATATCCTGGGTATTGGTCAGGATGTTGTCACCGTCCAGCAGAATTTCACCTTCTGCGCGCTGCTCCGGATAGAGCGAATACATTTTGTTAAAGGTGCGCAGCAGCGTGGATTTGCCACAGCCGGACGGACCGATAAATGCCGTTACCTGGTTCTTTGCGATATCCAGGTTGATATTCTTCAGGGCATGGAATTTGCCGTAGTAGAAGTTCAAATCACGAACCTGAATCTTACCCGGGGCAGTATCAACCATACTCATTGACTCATTTCCTCATTCGGCGCCGCGAGCTGCCGCGCCGTAAAAATTTAACCGTGTTTCTTCTTCGCGAAAATGACGCGCGCCAGAATGTTCAGCAACAGTACGCAAAGGGTGATGATCAGCACCCCGGCCCAGGCCAGCTGCTGCCATTCCGCGAATGGGCTCATCGCAAATTTAAAGATCGTCACCGGCAGGTTGGCGATCGGCTGCATCATGTCCGTGCTCCAGAACTGATTGGAGAGGGCGGTAAACAGCAGCGGTGCGGTTTCACCGGCGATACGGGCGATAGCCAGCAGGATACCGGTCATGATCCCCGAGACGGACGCTTTCAGGGTGATCGCCGAAATCATCTTCCATTTAGGCGTACCCAGCGCGTAAGCCGCTTCACGCAGGCTGTCCGGCACCAGTTTCAGCATGTTTTCAGTGGTACGAATAACGATAGGCACCTGCAACAGCGCCAGCGCAATCACACCCGCCCAGCCGGAGAAGTGTTCCATTTGCGCCACCACGATGGTGTAAACAAACAGACCCACGACAATCGACGGGGCAGAAAGCAGAATGTCGTTAATGAAGCGGATGACTTCAGCGATCCAGGACTTGCGGCCATATTCCGCCAGATAGATACCCGCCATGATGCCCAACGGCGTACCGAAAACGGTCGCCCACAGGATCAACAGGCCGCTGCCCGCCAGAGCGTTTGCCAGACCACCACCCGCCGTGTTCGGCGGCGGCGTCATCTCGGTGAACAGCGCCAGGGACATTCCATCAATACCCCGGGTGATGGTGGACATCAGGATCCAGATCAGCCAGAACAGGCCGAACGCCATCGTCGCCATGGAAAGCGTCAACGCAATGCGGTTTTTAATCCGGCGCTTTGACTGCATTTTGCGACGGGATTCCGCAAGCTGAGCGGTGTTTTGCATGTCGAGAGTCGCCATTAGCGTGCCCCCTCGTTTTTAGCCAGACGCATAATCATCAGCTTGGAGATAGCCAGCACAATAAAGGTGATAACAAACAGGATCAGACCCAGTTCCATCAGCGCGGCGACGTGCAGCCCGGATTCTGCTTCGGCAAATTCGTTCGCCAGCGCAGAGGTAATACTGTTCCCCGGCATATAAAGCGAGGCGCTGTCGAGCTGGTAGGTGTTGCCGATGATAAAGGTGACCGCCATGGTTTCACCCAGCGCGCGGCCTAAGCCCAGCATAATGCCGCCAATCACCCCGTTTTTGGTGAACGGAAGGACGATGCGCCAGATAACTTCCCAGGTGGTGCAGCCGATACCGTAGGCGGACTCTTTCATCATCACCGGGGTTTGTTCGAAGACATCGCGCATGACCGCCGCAATGTACGGAATAATCATGATGGCGAGGATCACACCTGCCGCCAGAATGCCGATACCGAATGCCGGGCCGGAGAACAGCGCCCCCACAAACGGAATGGCAGAGAGAACGTTACCGACCGGCTCCTGGAAGTACGTCGCAAACAGCGGCGCGAAGATAAACAGGCCCCACATGCCGTAAACGATACTTGGGATGGCCGCCAGCAGTTCAATGGCGATACCCAGCGGACGTCGCAGCCAGCCTGGCGCCAGTTCCGTCAGGAACAGGGCAATACCAAAGCTCACCGGAACCGCAATCAGCAGGGCGATAAAAGAGGTCACCAGCGTGCCGTAAATCGGCACCAGCGCACCGTAAATATCGTTCGGCGCATCCCACTCTTTGGTCCACAGGAAGGCGAAACCAAATTTTTGAATGCTCGGCCAGGAGGAGAAAATCAGGGACACGATAATGCCGCCCAGCAGCAATAGCACAATCAGCGCAGCCAGTTTCACCAGCGCGCTGAAAATCATGTCACCTTTTTTACCCGGAGGGTTAAATGCAGGCTTGGTTGCAGCCATAAATTACTCTTCTGTTTGAGACGTTTTTACGAATATGCCCGGCGGCGCTGACGCTTACCGGGCCTACAGAGTAAACCGTAGGGCGGGTAAGCGCAGCGCCACCCGCCATCTTCGTTAAATATATCCTGTTAATACAGCGCTTTACCGCTGCTGTCTTTCACGTTGGTTTTCCATGCAGCACGGATCTGCTCAACCACGCTGTCTGGCAGGCTGGCGTAATCCAGATCGTTAGCCTGTTTGCCGCCATTTTTATATGCCCAGTCGAAGAACTTCAGCACTTCAGCACCCTGCTCAGGCTTCTTCTGCTCTTTGTGGACCAGAATGAAGGTGGTAGACGTGATAGGCCATGCATCGTCGCCTTTCTGGTTGGTCAGGTCCTGCGCGAAGGATTTGCTCCAGTCAGCGCCTTTCGCGGCGTTGGCGAAGTTCTCTTCGGTCGGGCTAACCGGTTTGCCGTCGGCAGAAACCAGTTTGGTGTAAGCCAGGTTGTTCTGCTTAGCGTAAGCGTATTCTACGTAGCCGATAGAGCCAGGCAGACGCTGTACAAAGGCTGCGATACCGTCGTTGCCTTTACCGCCCAGACCGGTTGGCCAGTTAACGGTAGAGCCGGAACCGACTTTAGATTTCCACTCTTCGTTCACTTTCGCCAGGTAGCTGGTGAACACGAAAGAGGTACCAGAGCCGTCAGCACGACGAACCACCGCGATATTCTGCGAAGGCAGCTTAACGCCCGGGTTCAGCTTAGTGATGGCTTCGTCATCCCATTTTTTGATTTTGCCCAGGTAGATGTCACCCAGGGTTTTGCCGTCCAGCACCAGCTCGCCTGATTTCAGGCCAGGGATGTTAACAGCCAGCACAACGCCGCCGATCACGGTCGGGAACTGGAACAGGCCTTCCTGATTCAGTTTCTCATCAGACAGCGGAGCGTCGGATGCGCCGAAATCAACGGTATTCGCGGTAATTTGTTTTACGCCACCGGAGGAGCCGATACCCTGATAGTTGACCTTGTTGCCGGTCTCTTTCTGGTAGGTATCCGCCCATTTGGCATACACCGGCGCAGGGAAGGTTGCACCAGCGCCAGTCAGGCTTGCTGCTGCAAAGGCAGAGAAAGCGCTCATTGATAAGGTCGCGGCGACAACAGTTGCGACAGTGGTACGCATAACTTTCATAATGTCTCCTGCAAGGATTTCGTAAATCATTGTTTAAGTGGCTACGATGAGCAAAATAGGACAAACAGGTGACAGATAAATGTACGAAATATGACAGTTTTATGACAAAGCCAGCGATGGATGTAACCACATGAAAAATAAAGCCATTAATTCACAGCATGGTCATATTTTTGTCATCTTTTTTGCAATGAATCAGTTTTAGCGTAGCTGATATGACAACGGCTGTCATAAACAGCCGTTGTCATTTTAATGAGCGATTTCAATCGTCAGAGTTGCCGTTGCATTGAACTGGCCTGGTTTGGGCCTCGCTCCTGTCGCGCTGGCAGGCGCGCTTGAAAATGTCAGCGTGCCCAGCGTATCCCCCATGATGTCGGGAATTTTAGTCGTTTCCGCTTCAAGGGCACCGCCATTCGTATTCACTTCCCGATTATATTTATCGTAGACTTTAATTCCTACGTCTTCGTTGTCCGTCGCAATCATCGAATTATCAGAAGCCACGGCTGAGGCATGCAGGGTTGCGTCGAGCTTGTCGTAGAACATCATATTGGTGCATTTGATGTTCACGGTACGAGTGATTTTGCGATCGGTCAGCGCTTTCCCTTTCGTCGACGAAAACTCTGACGCCAGGATTTTATTGAAATCAAAAACAATGGCCTGCCCCTCGTCAATCTCACAAGATTGAGGAACCGTCACTGTTCCCTGAACAATCACATCAGAAATAATCTCATTCGAAACAGTACGCGGGTCGATCGTGGCATAGATATTCGCCACCAGCGTCGCCGGGATCGTCATCACCCCGGTAAAGGCTTTTTTAACGTACAAATAGACCTGCCCCGAGCCGCCACTATAAAACGTGGTGGCGGAACTCACGCCGTTATGACATTGATAGGGAGTACCGGTTTTATTCGGCAGATGATCAAAAGGCACGGCCGTATAACCGACACCAAGTATGTAAACAAGCAGGCCGATATCAACGTTTTCATTCAGGTTAAAATAGGCGACATTGTTCCTGCTTCCCGCGGGCACCAGCGCCGGATTAACGACGCTGGTTATGTAGGTGTGATCGTAACTCTGATTCGACCCGGTCAGACAGTAGCAGGTACCTTTAAACGAGGTGTTGTTATTATTCACATTAATAAGCGTTGTCGTCCCGGCTATATTGTCCGTAATGGAAAACTGCTCTGTAAAATTGAGGTAGTTATGATATTTGCCATTGTCTGGCACACAATAACCGGTTGGGGCCGCATGCGCATAAAAGACGCAGGTCAGTAAGGCTAAAAGCCAGTATTGCAGTTTCATTTTAATCCTTTATCGACACGTGACGGGCATCTGCACCAGTCCAGCGTCAGGCTGTTGTTGAAGCGTGTATTCCGCCCGACAGGTTGCGCCGTCGTTTAGCGTCAACGTGAATTGCCCCTTTTCCGGCAGGCCTGAGAGATAGAGTTCGCCCTCTTCTCCGACAATGCCCGTAACGCTTCCGGTGTCCAGCGTTGCCGATCCCGTTGCCCCAAAAGGCGCAGGTTTGCCATTGCTGAGATGAACGCTGAAAAGGATGCGGTAGCCGATATGCGTAACGAATTCCGCTTTTACTACCGCTCCACGGGTGGGAACCAGATTCTGGACGCTTTTTTCCAGTTCAACATTGCCAGAGGCAAAGTCGCTGTCGCCAATTGCGATACGATTTTCATCATAGGGTGACAGCTGCGTTTTTACGGTGTAGCCGCGCCAGTCCGTCGCGACACCGCTGCTGTTTTCCACCGCCAGGCCCGCCGCTCCTGGAGCTTTCACCAGCGCGACGGTTTCTCCCATTTCCTGTGAGAAGGTGACACCTTCTGAATGCAGTAGAATGCCGCCGCTGACGCCATAATTGAGACTTCGGGTTTCGTTGCTCCAGGCATAGTTACCTTTCATGGAGCCATAAGCCGCGTCCCATTCCAGTCCCGCATTCCCCCCCGTACTGCCGCCACTTTCATCAACGGATTGCTGTATGTTCCAGTTCAAGTTGTTGTTCTGAAGCAGCCTTCCGTTCAGGCCTACCTGATGGGAGACGCTGTTTTTATTGTTGCCAGTAACGTTATAGTTGGCGTAGGTGTTCGGTAACCACTGGGAGAGCGGAAGCGAGAGTGACAGCATGAAAACGTGTTCGTTTTCGCCATCCTTTTCCCAGTCCCCATCGTGATGATTCGCAGTATCGGTATAGTTCCATGACGCATTCCACGTCATCTGTTTCCAGCTGTTGCTGTAACCAATCTGGATCAGCCGTTCAACGTTATCCGTTCGCCAGTACTGTTCACGGCTCAGCGTCAGGTAAATATTTCCATACCCCTGCGCAAAAGGTTGTGTCCACGTTCCCTCCAGACGGCTTCTGCGGTTACCCGTTTGCCAGAACGTCTCGCTATCGCTCCTGCGGGAAGCCCACTCATCCAGGGTATAAAATCCTTCCGTTGAATAGCGATAGCCTACTATTCGCAGGCTGGTATTACTTACATCGAACGTCTTGGAATAGAGAAAACGCCAGGATTGCCCCTGCTCCGTATCATCGACAAAACGAGACGCCGCATGGGTGACATCCATCGATATCGCCCCGATCTCGCCGAGATCCTGACCAATACCAGCCGCTATGGCAGTGTAATTCTCAGCTAACTGTGTGCCGCCATACAGCGTCATTCCCCCTTGCATGCCGCGTAAAAGCTGAGCCTGCAATAAATCAGGTGAATAGCGATCGCTGTTGTTCAGTTCGCCAATGCTGATATCAAAGTCCGTCTGGCCTTCCCGTCGCAATATCGCCAGGGAAGCATAAGGCTGCGTAAAATGCTGCTCACTACCGTCTTCTTCTTTGATCGTAACGTCGAGATCGCCCCCACTGCTGGTGGTGTTGAGATCGGTCAGGGCAAACGGCCCCTGAGGAACAGCAGATTGATAGATAATGTAGCCATTCTGACGAATGGTGACGACGGCATTACTTTTAGCAATGCCCCGGACGACGGGTGCGAAGCCGTTCAGACTATCCGGCAGCATGTCATTATCGGTGTACAGGCGCACGCCGCGCACCTGGCTGCTATCGAATAGATCATTTGCCGTCCAGGTATCCCCCATCATTATCTGGCTTCGCAGGCTGGCAATATCACGTTGTAAATACGTACTCGCAGAATGATAACTGCCGTTGCTGTTTACCGCATTGAGGGTGCTGTAGTTGCGAAGTCGCCAGCTGCCAAGGTTAATACCGCTACGCATGTTCAGATAATACAGATCGTCACTGTCATAGTCTGATTTCAACGTCTGGGTGGTTGAAAAATCATAATTCACCATCAGGGCATTAATACCCTGATCCCAGCGTGAAGGCGGAATGGCGTCACGCGCTGAAGAATCCATATAAATCTGCGGGATAGAGACCCGTAACGCGAGCTTTTCGTCATCCAGAACCCATGTAGCTCCCGCCAGCGGGGGAATGGGCTCGCAGCGGCTGGTGTTAATCGTAGCCAGTGCTTTTATGGCATCCACTTTTATGCCAAACGTAGCCAGCGTATTTTTTAAGTCGCGGAAACAGGGCTGGAGTGCGCTCTCGTTGTTTGTTCGAAAAAAATGGATTTCACGGCGCTCAAAAAAGCGCTCGTTGATATAAATATCAACCTGATAATCCCCTTCAGGGAGATTATCAGGCCGGCTAAACTGACTGATATCAATGTCGACCGGATGTTCAAGTTCTAACAATCGTGAGTTAAAGGTTTCACCAGCAGCGTGCCCGGAATACGTGCCGCTGACCCACAGCGACACCAGGGATAACATAAAATAGATGCGCTTCAACGTTAACCATCTCGCCTGAGTCAAAGGGGGTGTTTGATGGCGTCGCTTATCGCGCCATAATCATTGATGCTATGCCAGATGAGTGTCTTACTCGCGACACCAGCGGGTAAGGGAATGTTGAGCGTCTCAAAGGGCTTAATCATCGCCAAATCCAGCGGTTTGCCGTCTACAGCAACATCAATAACGTTGATATGGATAGCCGTAGGATTATTAACCACCAGGGTATTGCCTTGTTTGCGCCAGATGACTTTTAGGCTGGCGGTTTCAGGCTTTTCAGTAATGCTGGCAGGGCGCCAGAATAACTTAATGCGTGTTTTAATCGCGATTTCCAGCTTGCTGTTCTGTTTGTCCGGCGTTGGAGGGATATTCTTAACATTCAGCCAAAAGACAGATTCCCGCTCGGTGGGTAAATCGCCTTTTGTTTTAATAATGCGCAATACGCGCTCCTGTTTTGGCTCCAGCCTTGAAACAGGAGGAATAACGGTAAACGGTGGTTTCGTTTTCTCTGTGGCTAAAAAAGGATCAATCCATGCCTGAATCAGATAGGGTAAGGAAGTATCATTATTAATTACAGAAATAGTGGTATCTGTTTTATTGCTGGGGAAAATAACCCGCGTACCACCGATAATAATCCCCCCCCAGGAGGGAGAGGCACACACGACTAAAAAGAGAATAATAAAAATGTCGATAAAACGCCTGCGCATATCATATCCTGTGACAGGCCTGCGAGGTTTCGCTGTCCATTAGACGTAAAGAAACCTGCCTTGCCAGGCCTGATTATATTTCGGAAAGCTAGAGGTTAATTACTGTAAGTGATAGTAAATTCAGAATCCGCATTTGCCACACCAGGCGTTACGGTTGCGGAGGTAGCAATATAGCGAGCCATGAACGGCAGTGTCGCCTTGCCATCAGCGTCGATATCTGCACTGACTGACTGGTTGTAGAGCTTCAGCAAGGTGTTGTCAGCACGGTTGTAGATGGCAACGGCAACCCCTGTAGCTCCGCCAGCGTTCAGTTTAAGGTAACCGTCTCCATCTTCTGTACCATCAAAGCGAGCGGTGGCTTTTTTATATGTATCAGGGCAATTTTCAAGATCGATCTGGAAAGCCTGTACGGAAGCCGTCGAGCCTGCACCAGAAAAGGCGGATTTATTGACTTTACCAAGGTCAACGGTTTGAGTTTGTGTTGGCGCAGTAACCTCACAGGTGCTGTCAATAATTTCGCCTGTAAAGTGTACAGTACCATTGCCGTTCCCCGCGTGCGCCTGCCAACCTAAAATCAAAGATGAGCAAACTAATGCGCTTTTAAAAAGTTTTCCATTCATTATGACATTATCCTGAAGTTATGAATAATCATGTTTCATTATTAAAACAAATATTGCCGAACCATCCCGGCCAGGAAATAGTAAACTGAAAAATGAAAATAACAAGGAGAAATAATATTGTATTAATTATTACTGATGGAATAAGAGAATAAACATAAGCGTTTTATTACTTAATATAATTTTATATCACACAGAAAAGTCGACACACTGTAATTAGTTTTTATTTAATAAGAAGTGGGAAACTTTATTTTTCAGAAAATATTTATGTTTTGATATAAAAATAACCCCGTAATCATAAATTAACGGGGTTATTCCTAAGTGATATATAATATTATTCTACGGTAACAGACTTCGCCAGATTTCGCGGCTGATCAACGTCGGTGCCTTTGATCAGCGCGACGTGATAAGCCAGCAGTTGCAGCGGAACGGTATAGAAGATCGGCGCAATCACCTCTTCCACATGCGGCATCTCGATGATGTGCATGTTGTCGCTGCTGGCGAAACCGGCATCTTTATCCGCAAAGACGTACAGAACACCACCACGGGCGCGCACTTCTTCGATGTTAGATTTCAGTTTTTCCAGCAGTTCGTTGTTCGGTGCCACCACGATAACCGGCATATCCGCGTCGATCAGCGCCAGCGGGCCATGTTTCAGTTCACCTGCCGCGTAAGCTTCAGCGTGAATGTAAGAGATCTCTTTCAGCTTCAGTGCGCCTTCCAGCGCAATCGGATACTGATCGCCACGCCCCAGGAACAGGGAGTGATGTTTGTCAGAGAAATCTTCCGCCAGCGCCTCAATGCGTTTGTCCTGAGACAGCATCTGCTCGATACGGCTCGGCAGCGCCTGAAGGCCATGCACAATGTCGTGTTCAACGGAGGCATCCAGACCTTTCAGACGCGCCAGTTTCGCCACCAGCATCAGCAGAACGGTTAACTGAGTGGTAAACGCCTTGGTGGAAGCCACGCCAATTTCAGTACCGGCTTTGGTCATCAGCGCCAGATCGGATTCACGTACCAGCGAAGAGCCCGGCACGTTACAGATGGCCAGCGAGCCCAGGTAACCCAACTCTTTAGACAGACGCAGCGCCGCCAGGGTATCAGCCGTTTCGCCAGACTGAGAAAGGGTGATCATCAGGCTGTTACGACGCACCGCAGATTTGCGGTAGCGGAACTCAGACGCGATTTCCACATCACACGGCACGCCCGCCAGGGATTCAAACCAGTAGCGCGAGACCATACCGGAGTTATAAGAGGTACCGCAGGCCACGATCTGAATGTGCTCGACTTTGCCCAGCAGTTCGTTGGCATTGGCGCCCAGCTCACTCAGATCCACTTCGCCGTGGCTGATGCGCCCGGTCAGGGTGTTTTTAATGGCGTTTGGCTGTTCGTAGATCTCTTTCTGCATGTAGTGACGGTAAGCACCTTTGTCGCCCGCGTCGTATTGCAGGTTTGATTCGATCTCCTGACGCTTAACCTGCTCGCCTTTCGTGTCGAATACGGTCACGCTGCGACGTGTCACCTCGGCAATGTCTCCCTCTTCCAGGAAGATAAAGCGACGGGTAACTGGCAGCAGCGCCAGCTGGTCGGAAGCGATAAAGTTTTCACCCATGCCCAGACCAATCACCATCGGACTACCGGAACGCGCGGCCAGCAGCGTGGACGGGTCGCGGGAATCCATGATCACCGTACCGTAAGCACCACGCAGCTGAGGGATAGCGCGCAGCACCGCATCACGCAGTGTACCGCCCTTTGCCAGCTCCCAGTGCACCAGGTGAGCAATCACTTCGGTGTCGGTTTCAGAGACGAAGGTATAGCCGCGCGCTTTCAGTTCTTCACGCAGCGGTTCGTGGTTTTCGATAATGCCGTTATGCACCACCACAATGTGTTCAGACACATGCGGGTGTGCGTTGCCTTCAGATGGCTCACCGTGGGTCGCCCAGCGGGTATGTGCAATACCGGTGCCACCGTGCAGCGGATGTTCTTCCGCAGCCTGGGCCAGCATCTGCACTTTACCGAGACGACGCAGACGGGTCATATGACCTTCTGCATCGACCACAGCCAGACCGGCTGAGTCGTAACCACGGTATTCCAGACGACGTAAACCTTCGAGAAGGATTTCAGCAATATCACGCTGCGCAACTGCGCCAACAATTCCACACATAGTTAGATTTCCTGATTATGGCGTTATGCCATGCGTTGTCGCTGACCTGTATTTGCCCTTTCCGGGCGCCCCGAGCCTTGTAGAGAGTGGGGTTATTTTTATGGGTACTGCTTGTGGGGGGAGATATATATTTATCTCCTCTCCCAGGTTTGCCTGATGTCGGCTACGCCTTATCAGGCCTACTCAATCGTAGGGCGGGTAAGCATAGCGCCACCCGCCTTGTTGTTACTTCTTCTTCACCGGGCGTTTCCAGCCCTGCTTGCTGACCTGCGGCACACGGCTTAACACCAGCTCGTTCTCGGCCACATCGCGCGTAACGGTTGTCCCGGCGGCAATGGTCACGCCTTTGCCCACGGTAACGGGCGCCACCAGCTGGGTATCGGAGCCTACAAACACATCATCACCGATGATGGTTTTAAACTTATTGGCACCGTCATAGTTACAGGTGATGGTTCCAGCACCGATGTTTACGTTGTCGCCAATTTCCGCATCGCCCAGATAGGTCAGATGACCGGCTTTCGAGCCCTTACCCAGACGCGCTTTTTTCATTTCCACAAAGTTACCTACGTGAGCGCCTTCCAGCAGCTCAGCGCCCGGGCGCAGACGCGCAAACGGGCCGATGGTACATGCCGCCTCAAGATGGGCATCTTCCACCACGCTGTACGGGCTGATTTCGCAGTCGTCACCGATCACGCTGTTTTTAATCACGCAGCCAGTGCCGATTTTGACGCGGTTGCCCAGCGTGACGTTACCTTCCAGGATAACGTTAGTATCTATTTCAACGTCGCGCCCGTGGGTCAGCGTGCCACGCAGATCGAAACGCGCCGGATCGCGCAGCATAACGCCCGCGAGCAACAGCTTTTCTGCCTGCTCGGACTGGTAAATACGCTCCAGGCGAGAAAGCTGGAGACGGTTGTTTACCCCGTCCGTTTCGCTGATGCGAGCCGGGTGAACGGCGGCAATCTCACGCCCTTCCTGGTACGCCATCGCAATGATGTCGGTGATGTAGTATTCACCCTGCGCGTTGTTATTGTTGAGTCTGGACAGCCAGCGCTTCATATCCGCACCGTTCGCAATCAGGATGCCGGTGTTGATCTCCTGAATCTGGCGCTGTTCGTCAGTGGCATCTTTATGCTCAACAATCCCGGTTACCTTGCCGTTTTCACGCGTAATGCGGCCATAGCCGGTTGGATCGTCCAGCACGACGGTCAACAAACCGATGCCGCCCTGCGGTTTGGCTTCACGTAGGCGAGTGAGGGTTTCAACGGAGATCAGCGGGACGTCGCCGTAGAGCATCAGGATATCTTCATCATCAGAGAAGAAGGGTGCAGCCTGCTGCATCGCATGGCCTGTACCCAACTGTTCTGCCTGTAGCACCCAGTTGAGATTGTCGTCATGCAGCGTTTTTTTCAGCAGATCGCCGCCATGTCCATAAACCAGATGCACCTGGCTGGCGCCTAATTCATTCGCTGCATCAATAACATGCTGAACCATTGGCTTTCCTGCCAGCGTGTGGAGCACCTTAGGCAGATCGGAATACATGCGGGTACCTTTGCCTGCGGCAAGGATCACCACGCTCATCGCACTGTTTAACATACGCATCCTGACGGTAGTTTGTGTGAGAAGTAAAAACGTTTGATGCTTAAAATTCTACATCTTTTTCATCATGAATTAAGGCCGAAAAAAAAAGCCAGCCTGGGATCCAGACTGGCTTTTGTGCTTTTCAAGCCGGTGTTACATCGCTTTTTTGGTCAACTCGATAACGCGCAGTTTCGCGATCGCTTTGGCCAGCTCCGCAGACGCCTGAGCGTAATCCACGTCACCATGAGAGCTGCTAATGTGCTCTTCAGCCTTACGCTTCGATTCCAGGGCTCGCGCTTCGTCGAGATCCTGGCCACGAATAGCGGTATCGGCCAGAACGGTCACACTGCCTGGCTGCACTTCAAGAATGCCGCCGGACAGATAGATAAACTCTTCATGACCGAACTGTTTAACGATGCGGATCATACCAGGCTTAATGGCGGTGAGCAGCGGTGCGTGACCCGGGAAAATACCCAGTTCACCTTCACTACCCGTTACCTGGATTTTCTCGACCAGACCAGAGAACATTTGTTGCTCTGCGCTGACGACGTCCAGGTGGTAAGTCATTGCCATATCACCCTCCGATTAAGGCGTTAAAGTTTTTTGGCTTTTTCCACGGCTTCTTCGATGGAACCAACCATGTAGAACGCCTGCTCTGGCAGGTGATCGTATTCGCCTTCCATGATGCCTTTAAAGCCACGGATGGTGTCTTTCAGGGAAACGTATTTACCCGGAGCACCGGTGAATACTTCCGCAACGAAGAACGGCTGGGACAGGAAGCGCTGGATCTTACGCGCACGTGCTACCACCAGTTTATCTTCTTCAGACAGTTCATCCATACCCAGGATGGCGATGATGTCTTTCAGTTCCTGATAACGTTGCAGCAGGGACTGTACGCCACGCGCGGTGTCGTAGTGCTCCTGGCCAACAACCAGTGGATCCAGCTGACGGCTGGTGGAGTCCAGCGGGTCAACGGCCGGGTAGATACCCAGAGACGCGATCTGACGGCTCAGTACCACGGTTGCATCTAAGTGAGCAAAGGTGGTGGCTGGGGATGGGTCAGTCAAGTCATCCGCAGGTACGTATACCGCCTGAACGGAGGTGATAGAACCGGTTTTGGTAGAGGTGATACGTTCCTGAAGAACACCCATCTCTTCCGCAAGCGTAGGCTGATAACCTACCGCTGAAGGCATACGACCCAGCAGTGCAGATACTTCAGTACCGGCCAGGGTGTAACGGTAGATGTTATCAACGAACAGCAGAACGTCACGACCTTCGTCACGGAACTTCTCAGCCATGGTCAGGCCGGTCAGCGCAACGCGCAGACGGTTTCCTGGTGGCTCGTTCATCTGGCCGTAAACCAGGGATACTTTATCCAGAACGTTGGAGTCGGTCATTTCGTGGTAGAAGTCGTTACCCTCACGAGTACGTTCACCCACGCCCGCAAACACGGAGTAACCGGAGTGCTCGATCGCGATGTTACGGATCAGCTCCATCATGTTTACGGTTTTACCTACACCCGCACCACCGAACAGACCGACTTTACCGCCCTTCGCGAACGGACACATCAGGTCGATAACTTTGATGCCGGTTTCCAGCAGTTCCTGAGAGCTGGACAGCTCTTCGTAGGAAGGTGCCGCGCGGTGGATAGCCCAACGCTCTTCTTCACCGATGTCGCCTTTCATGTCGATTGGCTGACCCAATACGTTCATGATACGACCCAGTGTTGCTTTACCTACCGGGACTTCGATCGGGTGCTCAAGGTCTTTTACTTCCAGACCACGACGCAGACCGTCGGAAGAACCCATGGCGATGGTACGCACGATACCGCCGCCGAGCTGCTGCTGAACTTCCAGCACCAGGCTCTCGTTACCATTCTGTACCTCAAGCGCGTCGTACACGCGTGGTACGGCGTCCTGAGGGAACTCGACGTCCACCACGGCGCCGATTACCTGGACAATCTTTCCAGTAGCCATCTTGAATCCTCTACGTAATTCGTAAACCTGGTTAAACCGCGGCGGCCCCCGAGACGATCTCGGTGAGTTCCTGAGTAATGCTGGCCTGACGAGCTTTGTTGTAAACCAACTGCAGCTCTTTAATCAGGCTGCCGCCATTATCGGTCGCGGCTTTCATCGCCACCATTCGTGCGGCCTGCTCGCTGGCCAGGTTTTCTACAACGCCCTGATAAACCTGAGATTCAACGTAACGACGCAGCAGGGTATCCAGCAGCGGTTTCGGATCGGGTTCATACAGGTAATCCCAGGCTTTCTGTTTCAGCTCGTCATCTTCTGATGCCGGTAACGGCAGCATCTGAGTGAGCGTAGGCACCTGAGACATGGTGTTAATAAATTTGTTGCTGACAACGTACAGTCTGTCCAGACGGCCTTCATCGTAGGCCTGCAACATCACTTTAACCGGGCCGATCAGTTCGGACAGGGACGGGTTATCACCCATACCGGTCACCTGAGCGACAATGTTGCCGCCAACGGAGTTAAAGAAAGAGACGCCTTTAGAGCCAATCAGTGCCAGATCGCACTGAACGCCTTTATCGGACCAGCCTTTCATATCCGCCAGCAGTTTTTTGAACAGGTTAATGTTCAAGCCGCCACACAGACCACGGTCAGTCGACACCACCAGGTAGCCCACGCGCTTAACGTCGCGTTCTTCCAGGTAAGGGTGCTTATATTCCAGATTACCGTTCGCAAGGTGACCAATCACTTTGCGCATGGTCTCTGCATAAGGACGGCTGGCCGCCATGCGATCCTGCGATTTACGCATTTTGGAAGCGGCGACCATCTCCATCGCTTTAGTGATCTTTTGCGTGTTCTGGACGCTTGCGATCTTACTACGTATCTCTTTTGCGCCGGCCATGAGCTTCTCCTCAATGCCAGACGGCTTGTCCTGAGACAAGCCGCCGGACGATTACCAGGATTGGGTTGCTTTGAAGGAATCGAGGATAGCTTTCAGCTTGCCTTCGATTTCGTCGTTATAGCCACCGGTCTGGTTGATCTCTTGCATCAGCGGAGCGTGATCACGGTCGACGTAAGCCAGCAGAGCGGCTTCGAAGCTACCGATTTTCGCCAGTTCCACATCTTCGAGGTAACCGCGTTCAGCCGCGAACAGTACCAGGCCCTGCTGAGCAACAGACATTGGCGCGTACTGTTTCTGCTTCAGCAGCTCGGTCACTTTCTGACCGTGGCTCAGCTGTTTACGGGTTGCTTCGTCCAGATCGGATGCGAACTGAGAGAACGCAGCCAGTTCACGATACTGTGCCAGCGCGGTACGGATACCACCGGACAGTTTCTTGATGATCTTGGTCTGAGCAGCACCACCCACACGGGATACGGAGATACCCGGGTTAACCGCCGGACGAATACCGGAGTTAAACAGGTTGGTTTCCAGGAAGATCTGACCATCGGTAATGGAGATTACGTTGGTCGGAACGAACGCAGAAACGTCACCCGCCTGGGTTTCAATGATCGGCAGAGCGGTCAGAGAACCTGTTTTACCCTTCACTTCACCTTTGGTGAAGTTCTCGACGTATTCCGCGTTAACGCGGGAAGCACGCTCCAGCAGACGAGAGTGGAGGTAGAATACGTCGCCCGGGAATGCTTCACGTCCTGGTGGACGACGGAGCAGCAGGGAAACCTGACGATAAGCAACGGCCTGTTTAGACAGGTCATCGTATACGATCAGCGCATCTTCACCGCGGTCACGGAAGTATTCGCCCATTGCGCAACCGGCGTATGGCGCCAGGTATTGCAGTGCAGCAGATTCAGACGCGGTTGCTACCACAACGATGGTGTTAGACAGTGCGCCGTGCTCTTCCAGTTTACGAACCACGTTGGAAATGGTGGACGCTTTCTGGCCGATAGCCACGTACACACATTTGATGCCGGAATCACGCTGGTTGATGATGGCGTCGATTGCCATCGCGGTTTTACCGGTCTGACGGTCACCGATGATCAGTTCACGCTGACCACGACCGATTGGGATCATGGCGTCAACGGACTTATAACCCGTCTGCACTGGCTGATCAACGGACTGACGGTCGATAACGCCTGGTGCGATAACTTCGATTGGGGAGAAGCCATCGTGCTCAACCGGACCTTTACCGTCGATTGGCGCACCCAGGGTGTTAACAACGCGACCCAGCAGGCCACGGCCAACCGGTACTTCCAGAATACGGCCAGTACACTTAACCTTCATGCCTTCGGCAAGGTCAGCGTATGGACCCATCACAACGGCACCTACGGAGTCGCGCTCCAGGTTCAGTGCGATAGCGTAACGGTTACCCGGCAGGGAAATCATCTCACCCTGCATACAATCGGCCAGGCCGTGGATGCGGATAACACCGTCACTTACAGAAACAATAGTACCTTCGTTGTGAGCTTCACTCACAACATTGAACTGAGCAATGCGCTGCTTGATCAGTTCGCTGATTTCGGTGGAATTCAGTTGCATGCTCCAGTCCCCTTAAGACTGCAAGACGTCTGCAAGGCGCTCAAGACGGCCGCGTACGCTGCCATCAATGACCATATCACCCGAGCGGATGATTACGCCTGCCATTACAGACTTATCGATTTTGCAATTCAGCTTAACTTTGCGTGACAGACGTTTTTCCATCGCGGCGGTGATTTTCGCAAGCTGTTCGTTACTCAGTTCAGTCGCAGAAGTTACTTCAACTTCAGCGGTAGCTTCACTAAGGGCACGTAAGTGCTCAAACTGCTCGAGAACATCCGGGAGCACACGGAGACGACCATTTTCCGCCATCACCTTAATCAGGTTCTGGCCGTTGGCATCCAGTTGCTCTCCGCACACGGCGATAAACGACGCGGCGAGGGTTTCAGGCGCTAACGCACCAGAAAGCAACTCGGCCATTTGTTCGTTTTTCGTCACCTCAGCGGCAAACGCCAGCATATTCTGCCAGCGATCGACATTTTGGTGTTCGACAGCAAAGTCAAAAGCTGCTTTGGCGTAGGGGCGAGCTACCGTAACAAATTCAGACATCAGCCCCTCCCTCCTTACAGTTCAGCGACAAGTTTGTCCACGATGTCGCTGTTAGCAGCTTCATCCACGGAACGTTCGATGATCTTCTCGGCGCCAGCAACAGCCAGAATCGCAACCTGCTTACGCAGTTCTTCACGAGCACGTTTACGCTCAGCTTCAATTTCAGCCTGAGCCTGTGTCACGATCTTAGTACGTTCCTGTTCTGCTTCAGCTTTGGCTTCGTCCAGGATCTGAGAACGGCGTTTGTTAGCCTGTTCAATGATTACCTGAGCTTCAGCTTTCGCTTTTTTCAGCTGGTCTGTCGCGTTGGCCTGTGCAAGGTCCAAATCTTTCTTAGCGCGTTCTGCGGAAGCCAGACCGTCAGCAATTTCTTTCTGACGTTTTTCGATGGCAGCCATTAAAGGCGGCCATACATACTTCATGCAGAACCAGACAAAGAGAATAAACGCGATGGCCTGGCCGAGGATTGTTGCGTTCATGTTCACAGCACAATACCTCTTAAATTTCTGTGGCTTGGGGTTTTAAAACAACTACTACGCGACAGCAAACATCACGTACAGACCCAGACCTACAGCGATCATTGGGATTGCATCCACCAGACCCATAACGATAAAGAACTGAGTACGCAGCAGAGGAATCAGATCAGGTTGACGCGCTGCGCCTTCCAGGAATTTGCCCCCGAGGATGCCGATACCGATCGCAGCACCGATAGCCGCCAGACCCATCATCACAGCGGCAGCCATGTACAGCAGATCCATATTCAGGTTTTCCATGACAGTCTCCAGTTTGTTTCAATTAAAACGTAGTAGTGTTGGTAAAAAATCAGTGCTCTTCAGACGCCATCGACAGATAGACGATCGTCAGAACCATGAAGATAAAGGCTTGCAGCGTAATGATCATGATGTGGAAAATGGCCCATGGCACATTCAGAATCCACTGTGACCACCACGGCAGAAGACCCGCGATCAGAATGAAAATCAGCTCACCCGCATACATGTTGCCGAACAGTCGCAGACCCAGTGAAACAGGTTTGGACAGCAGGCTAACGCCTTCCAGGATCAGGTTGACCGGAATAAACGCCCAGTGGTTGAACGGCTGCAAGGTAAGCTCTTTCACAAAGCCGCTTACGCCTTTCATTTTGATGCTGTAGAACAGAATGAGGATAAATACGCCCAGCGCCATAGACAGGGTGATGTTCACGTCGGCAGACGGAACCACGCGCAGTGCAGGCAGGCCGAGTACATGCTCACCGATCCAAGGTAAGAAATCGATAGGCAGGAGGTCCATCAGGTTCATCAGGAAGACCCAAACGAACACGGTCAGGGCCAGCGGAGCAATCAGTTTGCTCTTACCATGGTACATGTCTTTCACGCTGCCATGGACGAAGCCGATGATCATCTCGATGAACGTCTGGAATTTCCCTGGAACACCGCTGGTCGCCTTTTTAGCAACGCTGCGGAACATGGCCAGGAACAGAAGACCCAAAACCACCGAGAAGAACATGGAGTCGATGTTGATCGTCCAGAAGGTGGCCGGGGGGTTATGTGGATCCACCAGCGAGAATGTACGCAGGTCCAGCTGAAGGTTATTCAGATGGTGACCTATGTAATCCTGCGGCGTCATATTTTCTGAAGCCATGATGCCTTTTACCCTTTGTTATTGATTACAGCTGGAGCCAGAACTTGTACCACCAGCACCAAAACCCACGTTGCTATCAGCGGCATGAATACCACTTTCAAAACCGCCAGCGCCATCACCAGTAGAGCAAAGGTCAGCAACACCTTACACACTTCGCCGAGAGCGAAGGACCAGGCCACGCGGCCTTTGGCGGGTGTATGCGCCTGATGACGCCAGGCAAAAATCATAAACAACACGTTTGGCAGAACCACCGCCAAACCTCCGCACGCGGCGGAGATGCCCCAGAAGGGGTCTTTGAGGCTAAACAGCAGTCCACTTGCTATCACAGCCAGAAACTGAATGAACAGAAGCTTACGAGCAACGTTTCTACTCAAGAGCGACACAGACATCACGTTTTTACTCCTGCTCCCTTCGAGGTATGCCGCGTGTCGTATAAAACGTCCTTTAAGGCTCAGAGTCAAGCATCAAAAAGCGGTCAAATTATACGGTGCGTACCCGTGATTTCAAACATTAAGTAGCGAAAAGGTGAATAAATGTTTAAATATTTTTCCCCAGTCCTATTTTTCAACTTTTGACCTAAGTGCCGACCTTCAGGCAAAACTGCAAACAGCGCGGAAACGTTGGTGATAAAGCGTGCACGAGATCACAAAATACACATTTGCGATAAAGTGGTATTTATCAAAGACGTAAAACGATTTATTTCATCTGTATGAAATTAAAGCAAAAAAATCGCAACTATTTTTAAAACAGAGCCGTATACAACAAAAACCTTTTATTGACATTCTTAATAAATATTTAACATTCCATTCTTGTTGCCTTTACCCACTTTTAGCAGGCTGATATTTTCATGGTTGATTATCCTCAGAGTGAACAACTCACTTCAGGTTAACCATAAGAAAACCCATGGTAACAACAAGGTTAAATTAACAACGGCCAAAACAGACGGGATGTGCTGCTTTTTAACACGATCAGAACAGCACAAATTCCACATTTTTTATTAATTTTTAAAAAGTGTTTGGCTTAATTATCACCAGATGACGCTCACCTTCGAGCTGAGGGATCTGAAGTTTCTCAATGGATTCGACAGCAAAACCGTCCGGAAGCTGCTCGATTTCGTCCCCCGGAAGTTGCCCTTTCAGCGCATAAAAACGCCCCTTCTCCGCCGGCAGGTGTTTGCACCAGCTCACCATGTCATTGAGTGACGCAAATGCGCGGCTGATAACGCCGTCAAACGGTGGCTCACCCGGGAACTCCTCTACCCTGCTCTGCACGGGCATGATGTTTTCCAGCTTCAGCTCATGCTGGACCTGGCGTAAAAAGCGTACGCGCTTACCCAGGCTGTCCAGCAGCGTGAATTGACTCTCCGGTCGAACAATAGACAACGGAACGCCCGGCAAGCCCGGGCCGGTGCCCACGTCGATAAAACGTTCCCCGTTCAGATATGGCGCCACGACGATGCTATCGAGAATATGGCGAATCAGCATCTCGTTGGGATCGCGTACGGAGGTGAGGTTGTACGCTTTATTCCATTTGTTCAGCATATCGACATAGGCCACCAGCTGATTTTTCTGGTGATCGGTGAGCGAAATACCTGCCTGTTCCAGCAGACGAGAGAGATTATTGAGCACGGTGGATACCTGTTGAGAAACTTAAGTGGCGGGTGGCGCTTCGCTAACCCGCCCTACGGGTTCAGTAGGCCCGGTAAGCGCAGCGCCACCGGGCAATTTTCAGAGCATTACGCGCTGCGGCGCAGCATACCCTGCTTTTTCAGCCACACCAGCAGAATCGAAATCGCGGCAGGTGTGACGCCGGAGATACGTGAGGCCTGGCCAATCGACACAGGTTTGTGATCGTTCAGCTTAGCGATCACTTCGTTGGAAAGGCCCGTCACCTGACGATAGTCCAGCATTTCCGGCAGCAGCGTGTTTTCGTTGCGCTGCTGTTTTTCGATCTCATCCTGCTGACGCGCGATGTAGCCTTCGTATTTCACCTGGATCTCGACCTGTTCAGCCGCTTCCGCGTCTTCAAGGCCCGGCGCGAACGCGGTCAGTTTGACCAGATTCTCGTAAGTGACTTCAGGACGACGCAGCAGATCTTCCCCGCTGGCTTCGCGCGACAGCGGTGCTGTTAAGTGAGCGTTTACTTCGGCAGCGGTTTCCGCCTGCGGATTCACCCAGGTGGTTTTCAGGCGCTGACGTTCCTGTTCGATACGCTCCAGCTTCTCGTTGAAGCGCGCCCAGCGTTCGTCATCCACCAGACCCAATTCACGGCCCACCTCAGTCAGACGCAGATCGGCATTGTCTTCGCGCAGCATCAGGCGATATTCCGCACGAGAAGTAAACATGCGGTACGGTTCTTTGGTCCCCAGCGTGCAGAGATCGTCGACCAGAACGCCCAGGTAAGCCTGAGAACGCGCCGGTGCCCAGCCCTCTTTCTCGGCAGAGAAGCGAGCGGCGTTCAGACCGGCCAGCAACCCTTGTGCGGCAGCTTCTTCGTACCCGGTGGTACCGTTAATCTGGCCTGCGAAGAACAGACCCTGGATGAATTTGCTTTCCAGCGTCGGCTTCAGGTCGCGCGGATCGAAGAAATCGTACTCAATAGCGTAGCCAGGACGAACGATCTTCGCGTTTTCCATGCCCTGCATTGAACGCACAATCTGCATCTGCACGTCGAACGGCAGGCTGGTGGAGATGCCGTTCGGGTAAATTTCATTTGAGGTCAGCCCTTCCGGCTCCAGGAAGATCTGGTGCTGGTTACGATCGGCAAAGCGCATCACCTTGTCTTCGATCGACGGGCAGTAGCGCGGGCCGATCCCTTCGATCACGCCAGCATACATTGGGCTGCGATCGAGGTTATTGCGGATCACGTCATGGGTTTTCTCGTTGGTATGCGTGATGTAGCACGGTACCTGCTGCGGATGCTGAGCCGCATTGCCCATGAACGAGAACACCGGCATCGGATTATCACCGTGCTGTTGCGCCAGCACGCTGAAATCAATGGTGCGCGCGTCAATACGCGGCGGCGTACCGGTTTTCAGGCGGCTGACGCGCAGCGGCAGTTCACGCAGACGACGAGATAACGGAATCGACGGCGGATCGCCAGCACGGCCACCGCTGTAGTTGTCCAGACCAATATGGATTTTACCGTCCAGGAATGTCCCGACGGTCAGCACCACCGCTTTTGCGCGGAACTTGAGCCCCATCTGGGTTACGGCACCCACGACGCGATCGTTCTCGACGATAAGATCTTCAACTGCCTGCTGGAAGATCATCAGGTTCGGCTGGTTTTCCAGCGCGGTGCGCACAGCCTGACGGTAAAGCACGCGGTCTGCCTGTGCGCGGGTCGCACGAACAGCAGGCCCTTTACTCGCGTTTAGTATCCTAAACTGGATGCCCGCATGATCGATCGCTTTCGCCATCAGGCCGCCAAGTGCATCCACTTCTTTTACCAGGTGTCCTTTCCCAATGCCGCCAATCGCCGGATTACAGGACATTTGTCCCAGCGTGTCGATATTGTGTGTCAAAAGCAGGGTCTGCTGACCCATTCGCGCTGCGGCCATTGCGGCCTCAGTGCCTGCGTGACCCCCGCCAATGATGATGACGTCAAAAGGATCCTGATAAAACATGGTGGTCTGCCTCGCGTAAAGCGGTATGAAAATGGATTGAAGCCCGGGCCGTGGATTCTACTCAACTTTAGTCTTTCGAGAAAGCATTGGGATCCTGGGCTATTAAAAAGAAGATCTTTTTATTTAGAGATCTGTTCTATTGTGATCTCTTATTAGGATCGCAGACCTTTGTGGATAAGTCCGATCCCATAAATAAGATCATGCAGTTAGGAAGGATCGTTTGCTGTGAATGATCGGTGATCCTGGACCGTATAAGCTGGGATCAGATCGCCACTTTATACACAGGTCAAAAACTAAACCAACGTTGTTCTTTGGATAACTACGGCTTAATACGAGCTTTTAACCAGAGTTATCCACATCTGATCGCACGATCTTTAATCGTTTTTGAGTAAATTTTTCCATTCCGCGAGCCAGATCTCGGCTGGATCTTCGGGAATGTCATGATCGAGGATGTTGATCTTCAGCGTTTCACCCAGCTGTTTTGCTCCGCAGGCGGTCACCGCAGCTTCTACTTTCTCTATGGCGCCACAGAAAGTGTCATATTCACGGCTGCCGATCCCCACAGCGCCAAACCGGACGTTTGACAGATCGGGCTGTTGTTCCAGCAGTTCGTCATATAAAGGTTGCAGGTTATCCGGCAGATCGCCCGCGCCGTGCGTGGAGGTGATCAGCAGCCAGACCCCGTCAGTCGGGAGATCTTCCAGCAGCGGTCCGTGCAGCGTTTGTGTAGAAAAGCCCGCATCTTCCAGCTTCTCAGCCAGATGTTCCGCTACATATTCCGCACCGCCCAGGGTGCTGCCGCTGATAAGAGTAATGTCCGCCATTGATCGCTCGCTCAGATAAAGAGGCGGCCATTGTACGCTGTGAACGAGCTGGGATCTACCTGTGGAAAATGTGGGAATGAAATTGCCCGATCACGGGCGGATAGTACGCATGATCGGGTTTTGCAGGGAGATCAGGGTTTCAGTGGACTGAATTTCATCGATTGTTTGGATCTTGTTGATAAGTACCTGCTGGAGGGCGTCAATGGATCGGCACATCACCTTTATAAAGATGCTGTAGTGCCCGGTGGTGTAGTACGCCTCGGTGACTTCATCCAGCGCGTTCAGTTTCTCCAGCGCGGAGGGGTAATCTTTGGCGCTTTTCAGAATAATGCCAATGAAGCAGCAGACGTCGTAGCCAAGTTGCTTCGGGCTGACATCAATGCGTGCGCCGGTGATGATCCCGGCCTGCTTCATTTTCTCGACGCGAACGTGAATGGTCCCCGGGCTGACGCCAAATTGTTTCGCCAGTTCGGCATACGCGGTGCGTGCGTTGGCCATTAGCGCTTCCAGAATGCCGCGGTCCAGATTGTCGATCTGATAATTTTCCATAGGTTTTTCTTATGAAGATTAATGATTCCCTCTATTCTAGCGTCTTATTTTAACGAATAAAAAGTGAAGGCGGCTTTTTGTTGATGGGTTATTGAATTAAGCGCCTGTTCTGTTGCTTAATCAGTATCAACAGGACGCAGGAGTATAAATAATGAAAACCGCTTACATCGCAAAACAACGCCAGATCAGTTTCGTAAAATCCCATTTTTCCCGCCAGCTGGAAGAGAAGCTTGGCCTTATTGAAGTTCAGGCGCCGATTCTGAGCCGCGTGGGTGACGGGACGCAGGATAACTTGTCTGGTTGCGAAAAAGCGGTACAGGTAAAAGTGAAAACACTGCCAGACGCCCAGTTCGAAGTGGTTCATTCCCTGGCGAAGTGGAAGCGTCAAACCCTGGGACAACACGACTTCAGCGCGGGCGAAGGGCTTTACACGCACATGAAAGCCCTTCGCCCCGATGAAGACCGCCTTTCCCCGATTCACTCTGTCTACGTTGACCAGTGGGACTGGGAGCGTGTAATGGGAGATGGCGAGCGTCACGTCGGTACGCTGAAATCCACTGTTGAGGCGATCTACGCCGGGATCAAAGCAACCGAAGCGGCCGTGAGCAAAGAGTTTGGTCTGGCACCGTTCCTGCCGGAAACGATCCACTTTGTTCACAGTCAGGAATTGCTGAGCCGTTTCCCGGATCTGGATGCCAAAGGCCGTGAACGCGCGATCGCCAAAGAGCTGGGCGCGGTATTCCTTATCGGCATTGGCGGGAAATTGTCTGATGGTAAACGTCACGACGTCCGTGCGCCGGATTACGATGACTGGAGCACCGTGGGCGAAAGCGAATATGCCGGTCTGAACGGCGATATTCTGGTCTGGAACCCGGTTCTGGAAGATGCGTTTGAACTCTCTTCGATGGGGATCCGCGTGGATGCTGAAGCACTGAAGCGTCAGCTGGCCGTGACCGGTGATGAAGATCGTCTGCAACTGGAGTGGCACCAGGCACTGCTGCGCGGTGAAATGCCGCAGACCATCGGCGGTGGTATTGGCCAGTCTCGTCTGACCATGCTGCTGCTGCAACTCTCTCACATTGGTCAGGTACAGTGTGGGGTCTGGCCGCAGCAGGTACGTGAGAGCGTCGGTTCTCTTCTTTAATTAACGTCGCCAGCGTCTGAGCAGGCGGCTACGCAACCCGGTATCAAAGCGCCAGATGTGATCGAAGATGCGCATGATGCCGGGTTTTCCATGTGCAGACATCGCCACGGCATGGAAACGGTGCTGGTGCACGCGCTGCATCTCCTTCACTTTATTCACGACGTCGTCCGGCAGCCGCTGGGCGATAAAATCGGAAATCACCACCGCATCCGCGTCGTACCAGTCTCCGCCCTGCATGCGCTCAATGATGCTGCGAAAACAGCTGGCCAGATCGGTGCCGCCGCGAAAGCGCTGGCTTAAAAAGCGGATCGCCTGCTCCAGCCCCTGTGGGCTGGTCAGTTCATACCCAACAACTTCGCTGGAAAAGAGCATGATGTAGCAGCGACGACGATCGGCAAGCGCCACGCGCATCAGAGCCAGGCAGAACGCTTTTGCACACTGTTCATTAAAGCCCCCCATCGATCCAGACGTATCGACGCAAACAATGAATGGGCCGCGCGGTTGCTCATCAAAATCCTGGTGCACTACCGGACGCTGGCTGATCTTCTCGCGCCAGGCTTCGCCATGCAGTCGATAGGTAATGAGCTGTTTTTCCACTAGCCGACGATAAAACTCATACTCCAGTTCGGTCATTCCCAGCGTGCTGAGTTCCGTGGGCAGCAGGCGCAGGATGTCATCGCTTTGCTGTAGCCCGTCCACCTGCTCCGGTACGGTGGAGGGTTCGCGTACCAGCATACGGAAGGTCTCCATCGGCGCATCTTTCTTTGGGACCGACCGGGCCTCCCGGGAGCGGCCGAGCTGTTCTGCGAGCTTCATCAGCTCCGGCTGTTGTGCCAGAAAGTCGCCGTACTTCACGATCAGCTGATAATCGCCCCGCTTTAACTGGCCGGCACTCATATCCCAGAGTCGACCGGCGGCGTTTTCATTCTCCACCAGCACCTGTTCTAACTGGCCGCTCAGGGTCATTCGCTCCTGGACTTCACTGAGCAACTGTTCGCGCTCTTCGTCCAGCAACTGCTGATTAAGGGCCGTGGCCTGGACCACAAGGCTCAGACGCCAGCGCTGTAAAAACAGCGTATGCAGGGCGGGAGTAAAGCTGGGGTTGTCCGTGACCAGCGCTCTGGCCTGGCTGGCAAACGGGGAGTGAACGTTATCAAGCAGCGTCAGGGTTTGCTGTAGCTGGGCAATAAACTGCGGCGTTGAAAGCCGCTGGCACTGCTGGTAACCAGCCACTTCCTCTGTCAGTTCCGGCGGGACTTCCGTCTCCTTAAACCGCTGTCGCAGGTTATCGCGCCAGCGGGGCAGATCGTCCGTCATTGCTTTTCGGAGCTTCGGGAATTTTTCAAAGAAGGCCGCCAGCTGCGGTGAAGCGAGCAGGGTAATGACGACCTCTTCGATCAACCCTTCCTCGCTAACCGCCAGCATGACGTTAAGCGTGTCCAGCGTTAGCATTGACGCGCCTGTTTGATCTGCGCGCTGACATCCTGCAAGCTGGCTTCAATGCGACCTAACCAGTCGCTATGGATAAAGAGGCATTTCTGCTGCTCGCTGAAGCGCGTGTGCTGCTGATGCCATTCGTTATCCAGCGCGTCGAGCTGCTGTTTGATCTCCTCCGGAACAGTATCGGAGGCCGTGCCCGGCAGCGCCAGGCGCGATCCCTGAAGGCTGACGTCGCGGATCACAAGGTGCTGGCTGCTGTCGACTTCCATCGACAGCGGCTGTGCAAAGCCGATACCGTTGAGTTTACCGCGGATCTCACCGCCTTTATCCAGCCACTGAACCAGCGCAACGCGTTCGATCGTCACGTGCACAACCTGCATATCATGAAGCTTCAGCGGTTGCTGAAGAAGAAGCGTGAGCGAGGCGTCAGTCAGCCCGGCGGGCAGTTCATAGTGCGGTTTACGGGTAAACATCCCGCCAAGACGGTTCACCTTCAGCGCGGTTTTGTCACTTTGCTGCTGCTGGAGCTGAAGGCGACGTTGGGCAATCGCTCCCAGCTGATTGAGCATCGACTGCTGACCCCACGCGTGTCCGGTCATCAAAACGTCCAGCTGCTGTTGCATCAGATTCATCCCTTCTGCGTCGTGCCACAGGCAGTCTTTCAGCAGGATCAGATCGATTGGGGCGACAGCATCGCGGCCGCTAAACAGCGCGCTTGCCTGGAGCAGGCGAATGGCTTTTTTCCAGCGACGATCGGAGACGTACGGCGCGGAGGGCAGCAAATCAAGCTGCTGGCGCAGCATAAAGATCAGCTCAAAAACGGGATCGGGCAGTTTTATCTTGCCGATCTCCTCCTGCCACTGGTGGTATTCCTCGTCCGTGACCTGCAATGACGCTGCCACCGGGTTTTCGTTTTCATCCTGCTGGCTTACCAGCATGGAACGGAAGTTTGATTTATCCTTGACTTTATCCAGCCACAGGCGGATCAGCATACGGTCATACAGCGCTTCCAGGCTGCTGTCGGCTTCGGGCAATTCGTTAGACGCGGCCACCAGCAGGCGCATGGGGATCTTCTCTTCGCTGGCGCCGTTGCGGAAGCGGCGTTCGTTAATTGCCGTCAACAGGGTATTCAGTATGGCCGGGCCGGCTTTCCAGATCTCATCAAGAAAGACGATTTCCGCTTCCGGAAGATAGCCCGCCGTCAGACGTTCATAGCGTCCCTCATCTTTTAACGCCTGAATGGAGAGTGGGCCGAAAACTTCTTCCGGCGTGGAGAAGCGCGTCATCAAATACTCGAATGCGCGCGCGTTCTGGAAAGCGAATTTGAGGCGGCGTGCGATCAGACTTTTGGCAATGCCCGGCGGGCCCAGCAGAAATACGCTTTCCCCACTCAGCGCCGCCAGTAAACAGAGGCGAATGGCGTGGCTACGCTCGTAAAGGCCTTTCTCCAGCGCACTGCTGAGGCGGGAAATTCTTTCTGCTAATAAATGTGAGTGAGCCATAATAGTTTTGCATCCTTTCGCCGTCGTGGCGGCTAATTGAAGCGAGTATAGACGTTTCGGTCTGGCCTGGTAATAGGCTGAAGTGCGGCGCTATTTTCTTTGCGCTACATTAATGCGGCTGCATTTAGGGGTACGATTTTGCATTGAATCGTGCATACTGTGCGCTTTTTGTGGGCCAAGGGACTAAGCACACATTTGTTATTCAAACGAAAAGACTAGTCTATGAGCACTGATAATAAGCAATCATTACCCG
Organism: Enterobacter sp. UPMP2061; assembly: GCF_053709615.1. Lineage (NCBI taxonomy): Bacteria > Pseudomonadati > Pseudomonadota > Gammaproteobacteria > Enterobacterales > Enterobacteriaceae > Enterobacter > Enterobacter sp. UPMP2061. Next base: position 10,296 of record NZ_JBSKJP010000005.1, on the reverse strand, counting down.
CTGTAACGCTTGCGGCGATCGGGGTTGTCTACGGTGATATCGGCACCAGCCCGCTTTATACGCTTCGTGAATGTCTGTCCGGTCAGTTTGGTTTTGGTGTAGAGCGTGACGCCGTATTTGGTTTCCTCTCGCTCATCTTCTGGCTGCTGATCCTGGTGGTCTCCCTTAAGTATCTCTCTTTCGTAATGCGGGCTGATAACGCGGGCGAGGGCGGTATTCTGACCCTGATGTCCCTTGCCGGGCGCAATACGTCTGCAAGAATGACCTCCGTGCTGGTCATCATCGGCCTGATTGGCGGCAGCTTCTTCTATGGAGAAGTCGTGATTACGCCGGCGATTTCTGTAATGTCGGCCATAGAGGGGCTGGAGATTGTCGCGCCACAGCTTGATACGTGGGTGGTGCCACTCGCTATTATCGTGCTGACGTTGCTGTTTGCCATACAAAAACACGGTACCGGGCTGGTGGGTAAGCTGTTCGCGCCTATTATGCTGGCCTGGTTCCTGATCCTGGCGGCGCTGGGCTTACGCAGTATTATCGCCAACCCGGATGTCCTGCACGCGCTGAACCCAATGTGGGCGGTGCATTTCTTCCTTGAATATAAAGTGGTGTCGTTTGTGGCGCTGGGCGCGGTGGTGCTGTCCATTACCGGTGTTGAAGCGCTGTATGCGGATATGGGCCACTTCGGGAAACTCCCTATTCGCGTCGCCTGGTTTAGCGTGGTCTTGCCTTCACTGGTGCTGAATTACTTCGGTCAGGGCGCTCTGCTGCTTGCACACCCTGAAGCGATTAAAAACCCGTTCTTCCTGCTGGCGCCGGACTGGGCGCTGGTTCCGATGCTGATCCTGGCGACGCTGGCGACGGTCATTGCCTCTCAGGCTGTCATTTCCGGCGTATTCTCCCTGACGCGTCAGGCCGTGCGTTTGGGTTATCTCTCCCCAATGCGCATTATCCATACCTCGGAGATGGAGTCTGGCCAGATCTACATTCCCTTCGTCAACTGGCTGCTCTATTTCGCGGTGGTGATTGTTATCGTCAGCTTTGAGCACTCCAGTAATCTGGCGGCGGCGTACGGTATCGCGGTAACCGGAACGATGGTGTTGACCTCTATTCTCTCCACTACCGTGGCGTACCGTAACTGGCACTGGAATAAGTTCCTCGTGGGGCTGATCCTGGTTGGCTTCCTCTGCATCGACGTGCCGCTGTTTTCTGCGAACCTCGACAAGATTGTCTCCGGCGGCTGGCTGCCGCTGACGCTGGGTCTGGTGATGTTTATTGTGATGACGACGTGGAAGAGCGAACGTTTCCGCCTGCTGCGTCGTATGCACGAGCACGGTAACTCTCTGGAGGCGATGATCGCCTCGCTGGAGAAATCCCCACCGGTGCGCGTGCCGGGCACAGCGGTGTATATGTCTCGCGCGCTGAACGTGATCCCGTTTGCGCTGATGCATAACCTCAAGCACAACAAAGTGCTGCACGAGCGCGTGATCCTGCTGACGCTGCGTACCGAAGATGCGCCGTACGTTCACAACGTGCGTCGCGTACAGATTGAACAGCTATCGCCAACCTTCTGGCGCGTGGTGGCAAGCTACGGCTGGCGCGAAACGCCGAACGTGGAAGAGGTGTTCCACCGCTGCGGTCTGGAAGGCCTGAGTTGCCGCATGATGGAGACGTCGTTCTTTATGTCCCACGAGTCGCTGATCATCGGCAAGCGCCCATGGTATCTGCGCCTGCGCGGCAAGCTGTATCTCATTCTGCAACGTAACGCCCTGCGTGCGCCTGACCAGTTTGAGATCCCGCCTAACCGCGTGATTGAGCTGGGGACGCAGGTCGAGATTTAACCCTTCTGAATATGCCGGGTGGCGCTGCGCTTACCCGGCCTACTAAACCCTCAACATACCTGCCTAAATTACCTCTACGTTTCACTTAGCGAAACGTTTCGACGTTGATCACAAATCCGTTACGTCATGATGGTTTTCTGAACACTTCTGCGGCTACACTGTTTTTAGCGAAACGTTTCGCTAGTGGAGCAAAAAATGAAGAAAGGCACAGTACTCAACTCAGAAATCTCATCGGTGATTTCCCGTCTTGGGCATACCGATACGCTGGTGGTTTGCGATGCAGGCTTACCGGTTCCGCGCAGCACAACCCGTATCGATATGGCGTTAACGCAGGGCGTACCCTCGTTCATGCAGGTACTGGAAGTGGTCACCGCGGAGATGCAGGTTGAGGCGGCCATTCTCGCGGCGGAAATCAAACAACATAATCCGCAACTCCACGAAACGTTGCTCAGCCACATTGAGCAACTGCAACAGCACCAGGGAAACACCATAGAAATTCGTTACACAACGCACGAGCAGTTCAAACAACAAACCGCAGACAGTCAGGCGGTGATTCGCAGCGGGGAGTGCTCCCCGTATGCGAATATCATTCTCTGTGCTGGCGTCACCTTCTGAGGCCATCATGGACGCATTACTGCAACTCAAAGGGATCGATAAGTCGTTCCCGGGCGTAAAAGCCCTCTCCGGTGCGGCGCTGAACGTCTATTCCGGGCGCGTCATGGCGCTGGTGGGCGAAAACGGCGCCGGCAAATCCACCATGATGAAAGTGCTGACCGGTATCTACCAACGCGATGCCGGTTCGCTGCTGTGGCTGGGTAAAGAGACCACCTTTAACGGCCCGAAATCCTCTCAGGAAGCGGGCATCGGCATCATCCACCAGGAGTTGAACCTGATCCCGCAGCTCACCATTGCGGAGAACATCTTCCTCGGCCGTGAGTTCGTGAACCGGTTTGGCAAAATCGACTGGAAAACCATGTATGCCGAAGCGGACAAACTGCTGGCGAAGCTGAATCTGCGCTTTAAGAGCGACCGACTGGTGGGCGACCTTTCCATCGGCGATCAGCAGATGGTGGAAATCGCGAAGGTGCTGAGCTTCGAGTCGAAGGTCATCATTATGGATGAACCGACCGACGCCCTGACCGATACCGAAACCGAATCCCTGTTCCGCGTGATCCGTGAGCTGAAATCCCAGGGCCGCGGCATTGTCTATATCTCACACCGCATGAAAGAGATCTTCGAGATCTGCGACGACGTCACCGTGTTTCGCGATGGGCAGTTTATTGCCGAGCGCGAAGTAGCAACCCTGACCGAAGATACGCTGATTGAAATGATGGTGGGACGTAAGCTCGAAGATCAGTATCCGCATCTGGAGAAAGCGCCGGGAGAGATCCGCCTGAAGGTGGATAATCTCTGCGGGCCGGGCGTGAATGACGTCTCCTTTACTCTGCGCAAGGGCGAGATCCTTGGCGTCGCGGGCCTGATGGGCGCGGGGCGCACCGAACTGATGAAAGTGCTCTATGGCGCACTGCCGCGCACCAGCGGCTACGTTACCCTCGACGGCCATGAGGTGGTCACCCGCTCGCCTCAGGATGGCCTGGCGAACGGCATTGTCTATATTTCCGAAGACCGTAAGCGCGACGGCTTAGTGCTGGGCATGTCGGTGAAAGAGAACATGTCCCTGACTGCGCTAGGCTATTTCAGCCGCAGCGGCGGCAGCCTGAAACACAAAGATGAGCAGCAGGCGGTCAGCGATTTTATCCGTCTCTTTAACGTTAAAACCCCGTCTATGGAGCAGGCGATTGGCCTGTTGTCCGGCGGGAATCAGCAGAAAGTGGCGATTGCCCGCGGGCTGATGACGCGCCCGAAAGTGCTGATCCTGGATGAGCCCACCCGCGGCGTGGACGTGGGCGCGAAGAAAGAGATCTATCAGCTGATTAACCAGTTCAAGGCCGACGGTCTGAGCATCATTCTGGTCTCTTCCGAGATGCCAGAGGTATTAGGCATGAGCGATCGCATTATCGTCATGCATGAAGGGCATCTCGGCGGTGAATTCACTCGCGAGCAGGCCACCCAGGAAGTTCTGATGGCTGCCGCTGTGGGCAAGCTTAATCGCGTGAATCAGGAGTAAGAAGATGACTACCCAGGCTGTTTCTGGTCGCCGCTATTTCACAAAGGCATGGCTGATGGAACAAAAATCGCTGATTGCCCTGCTGGTGCTGATCGCGATTGTCTCGACCATGAGCCCGAACTTTTTTACCGTCAATAACCTGTTCAACATTCTTCAGCAGACCTCCGTCAACGCCATTATGGCGGTGGGGATGACGCTGGTGATTTTGACCTCGGGTATCGATCTGTCCGTCGGTTCCCTGCTGGCCCTCACCGGCGCGATCGCCGCGTCGATTGTTGGTATTGAGGTCAACGCGCTGGTGGCCGTTGCCGCTGCGCTGGCGGCAGGTGCGGCAATTGGCGCCGTAACCGGCGTGATTGTGGCGAAAGGTCGCGTTCAGGCGTTCATCGCCACGCTGGTGATGATGCTGCTGCTGCGCGGTGTGACCATGGTGTACACCAACGGCAGCCCGATTAATACCGGTTTTACCGATAACGCCGATCTGTTTGGCTGGTTCGGTATTGGTCGCCCGCTGGGTGTCCCGACCCCGGTCTGGATCATGGCTATCGTCTTCCTGGCGGCATGGTACATGCTGCACCATACCCGTCTGGGTCGTTATATCTATGCGCTGGGCGGTAACGAAGCGGCAACGCGCCTGTCCGGTATCAGCGTTAATAAAGTCAAAATTATCGTTTACTCCCTGTGCGGCCTGCTGGCGTCTCTGGCGGGCATCATCGAAGTGGCGCGCCTCTCTTCCGCGCAGCCAACGGCGGGTACGGGCTATGAGCTGGATGCCATCGCGGCAGTGGTTCTGGGCGGTACGAGCCTTGCGGGTGGTAAAGGTCGCATTGTTGGGACATTGATCGGCGCACTGATCCTCGGTTTCCTGAATAATGGTTTGAATTTGTTAGGTGTTTCCTCCTATTACCAGATGATCGTTAAGGCAGTGGTGATTTTGCTGGCGGTACTGGTAGACAACAAAAAACAGTAACTGACGACACTACAGGACATCTTAGATATGAACATGAAAAAACTGGCTACCCTGGTTTCTGCTGTCGCGCTGAGCGCAACCGTAAGTGCTAACGCCATGGCGAAGGACACCATCGCGCTGGTTGTCTCTACCCTGAACAACCCGTTCTTCGTCTCCCTGAAGGATGGCGCGCAGAAAGAAGCAGATAAACTGGGCTACAACCTGGTGGTGCTGGATTCTCAGAACAACCCGGCGAAAGAGCTGGCTAACGTTCAGGACTTAACCGTTCGTGGTACCAAAATCCTGCTGATCAACCCAACCGATTCCGACGCGGTCGGTAACGCCGTGAAGATGGCAAACCAGGCGAAGATCCCGGTCATCACCCTTGACCGTCAGGCAACGAAAGGGGATGTGGTCAGCCACATTGCGTCTGATAACGTACTGGGCGGTAAAATCGCCGGTGACTACATCGCGAAGAAAGCAGGTGAAGGCGCGAAAGTGATCGAGTTGCAGGGTATCGCCGGGACTTCCGCAGCCCGTGAACGTGGTGAAGGCTTCCAGCAGGCTGTAGCGGCGCACAAATTCAACGTGCTGGCGAGCCAGCCGGCAGACTTCGACCGTACAAAGGGCCTGAACGTCATGCAGAACCTGCTGACCGCGCATCCTGATGTGCAGGCGGTATTCGCACAGAACGACGAAATGGCGCTCGGTGCGCTGCGTGCGCTCCAGACTGCGGGTAAATCAGATGTGATGGTTGTCGGATTTGACGGCACGCCGGATGGTGAAAAAGCAGTAAATGATGGCAAACTGGCTGCGACCATCGCTCAGCTGCCTGAGCAGATTGGCGCGACTGGCGTGCAAACTGCCGATAAAGTGCTGAAGGGCGAAAAAGTTCAGGCCAAATATCCTGTTGACCTGAAATTGGTCATTAAGCAGTAAAGGCGATTCAGGCAGTCGCTGGCTGCCTGAGGGACACCAAATAAAAGAAAAGTGTGGCATACGCCACCGGGTAAGACCGGTGGCGCTCTCAGATGGACACCTCAATACATGAAAACCGCAGGCAACCTCGTCGTCCTTGGCAGTATCAATGCCGATCACATTCTTAACCTTGAAACGTTCCCCACTCCGGGCGAAACCGTCACTGGCAATCAGTATCAGGTGGCGTTCGGCGGTAAGGGCGCAAACCAGGCGGTTGCCGCCGGACGCAGCGGGGCGAATATCGCGTTTATCGCCTGTACGGGTGATGACGATACCGGCGAGCGCGTACGCAAACAGCTGGCAAGCGACAACATCGACATTGCACCCGTCAGCGTGGTTGCAGGGGAATCTACCGGCGTGGCGCTGATTTTCGTCAATGCGGAAGGTGAGAATGTCATCGGTATTCATGCAGGGGCTAATGCCGCGTTAACGACTGAACGCGTCGAAGCGCAGCGTGGAATCATCGCCGGAGCGGAAGCCCTGCTGATGCAGCTGGAGTCACCGGTTGAAAGCGTGCTGGCCGCCGCGAAAATTGCGCATGAAAATCATACGTCTGTCGTACTTAACCCTGCGCCTGCCCGTGTATTATCAGATGAGCTGCTGGCGCTGGTGGATATCATCACCCCGAACGAAACCGAAGCGGAAAAGCTGACGGGTATCCGTGTCGAAAATGATGACGATGCCGCGCGTGCCGCGCTTGCACTGCATGAAAAAGGCATCGGCACCGTAATCATCACCCTCGGCAGCCGTGGGGTGTGGGCTAGCGTCAATGGCGAAGGCCGTCGCGTACCGGGCTTTAAGGTCAAAGCCATTGATACCATCGCCGCAGGAGACACCTTCAACGGTGCACTGGTAACGGCGCTGCTGGAAGGAAAAGCAATGGATGACGCGATCCGCTTCGCGCATGCCGCCGCTGCGATTGCGGTGACGCGTAAAGGCGCTCAGCCTTCTGTTCCATGGCGTAAAGAGATTGATGAATTCTTAAGTCAGCAGGGGTAACGCTTGGCCACAATGAAAGATGTCGCCCGTATGGCGGGCGTTTCTACCTCGACTGTCTCCCACGTAATCAATAACGATCGCTTCGTCAGCGAGGCGATTCGGGAGAAAGTTGACGCTGCAATTAAAGAACTCAACTATGCGCCGTCTGCGCTGGCCCGCAGCCTGAAGCTCAACCAAACGCGCACCATCGGCATGCTGATCACAGCCAGTACCAACCCTTTTTATTCTGAACTGGTGCGCGGCGTGGAGCGCAGCTGCTTCGAGCGCGGCTACAGCCTGGTGCTGTGCAATACCGAAGGCGATGAGCAGCGCATGAACCGTAACCTGGAAACGCTGATGCAAAAACGCGTCGACGGGCTGCTGCTGCTCTGTACCGAAACGCATCAACCCTCGAAAGAGATCATCCAGCGCTACCCTTCTATTCCCACGGTGATGATGGACTGGGCGCCGTTCGACGGCACCAGCGATCTGATTCAGGATAACTCGCTGCTGGGCGGCGATATGGCGACTCAGCATCTGATCGATAAAGGTCATACCCGCATTGCCTGTATTACCGGCCCGCTGGATAAAACCCCGGCGCGCCTGCGTCTGGAAGGCTATCTTTCGGCCATGGAACGGGCGGGGCTTGCCATTCCTGATGGCTATCGCATCACCGGCGATTTCGAATTTAACGGTGGATTTGAAGCAATGCAGAAACTGCTGGCGCAAGAGCCGCGTCCGCAGGCGGTGTTTATCGGTAACGATGCGATGGCATTCGGAGCATATCAGGCGCTGTATCAGGCGGGATTACGTGTTCCGGACGACATGGCGATCGTCGGTTACGATGATATCGAACTGGCGCGCTACATGACGCCCCCACTGACCACCATCCATCAGCCGAAAGATGAACTGGGCGAGCTGGCCATCGATGTGTTGATCCACCGCATGGCCCAGCCCACGCTGCAACAGCAACGTTTGCAGCTTACTCCTGTTCTGATGGAACGCGGTTCGGTTTAGCCTTCTCTTTGTGACGCTCTTTAATCAGGTTCCGGCCGTCTTTTGGTTTTAACAACATAAAGACCACCGCCGATACCACGGTAAGCGCGCCCATAGTGATAAAGGTATAGTGGAACTGCTCAACGGTATTGGTTCCCTCGAACCCTTCATAAAACCGCAGTACCGCCGCGCTCACGGCAACCCCGAGGCTGATCGACAGCTGTTGAGTGACCGCCAGTACGCTGTTGCCGCTGCTGGCATTCTCGTCGGTGAGGTCCGCAAGGGTGATGGTGTTCATCGACGTAAACTGCGTCGACATGGCCATACCCAGCACAAACAGCGGCAGGATCAGCATCCAGATTGGTAACGCCGCAGATTGCAGGGAGAACTGCGCAATCATCAATCCGATAAAGATCGTCACGCCAACCAGCGTCTTACGATAGCCAAACCAGCGCAGCACCTGCGTGACCGTCGATTTTGCCAGAATCGAGCCCATCGCCGTGGGCGCCATCATGCAGCCAGCAATCAGGGCTGGATAGCCGAAACCGACCTGGAGCATCAGCGGCATCAGGAACGGTACGCAGCCCGTGCCCAGACGCGAGGCAATATTGCCCGCGATCCCGACGGAGAACGTTCGGGTGTTAAACAGAGATAAAGAGATAAGCGGTGTCGGATGGCGACGCGCATGACGTATATATAGAAGGAACAGCAGAATACCGCTGAGGATGACGGCCAGCGCCAGCCACGTCGCTACGATTTTCTCGCCAAACAGCTCCATCCCGCTGGAGAACAGGACCAGGCTCAGGCCAAACAGGAAGAAACCACCCATATCGAAGCTGCGTCTTGGCGTGGTGAAGTTCGGCATATATTTGCGGGCATAAATCAGCCCTGCCACACCAATCGGAATATTAATCAGGAAGATCCAGTGCCAGCTAGCCCAGGTCACCAGTACGCCGCCGAGAACCGGGCCAAGTATCGGGCCGACCAGCCCCGGCATAGTCACAAAGTTGAGCACCGGGAGCAGTTCGCTGCGCGGATAGGCGCGTAATAACGCCAGACGCGCGACGGGCATCATCATCGCGCCGCCTATCCCCTGTAGAACGCGGAAGATAACCAGTTCCGTCAGAGAGGTGGAGAGGGCGCAAGCCAGAGAACCGAGCGTGAACAGCGTCACCGCCAGCATGAACACTTTGCGTGTGCCGAAACGATCGGCCAGCCAGCCGCTGACCGGAATAAGCATCGCCACTGTCAGGGTGTAGCTGATGATGGCGGATTGCATCGCCAGCGGGGAGCGGTTAAGGCTTTGGGCTATGGCGGGAAGGGCGGTATTGAGGATAGTGGCATCCAGTGCCTGCATAAAGAACGCCATGGCTGCAATCCACGGCAGTCCGGCCATACTGCGTGCTTTTTTCTCTGTCATTTATTTACCTGCTGGTGGGTTGGCGCGGCCAGCAACGCCTGGCACGCACTCAGGGCTCGCTGCCCGTCGCTCTCCTGAATGGCATCGACTATCGCCTGATGCAGATCCAGCTTCACCACCTCATCCTGCGTAATAGAGGTAAAGTAAGTGTGGTACACAGAATGGAATAAAGAAGCAAAGGAGGTCAGGAAAGGATTTCCGCTCATATTATAGATATGTTCATGCCAGGCCATATCGACCGCTATCCAGCGCTCGCGGTTAAAGTGCTTTTTCAGATCCACCATCTCTTCCATCAAAGTATTGAGCTGCGCTTTTTGCTCTGCTGTGCCGAGCGTGGCGGCAAGCAGGCAGGCCTGAGGCTCAAGACTGCTGCGCATGACCAGAAAGTGATCGACGACCTGATTAAAGTTATCTTCGGTCATCCACCAGGTGAGTAACTCCTGATCGAGAAAGTTCCAGTTTCCCTGAGGCATAACGCGGGTGCCAATGCGCGGACGTGGAAGCACCATCCCTTTCGCCGTTAATGTTTTTACCGCTTCGCGAACGGCGGTACGGCTAACGCCAAACTGATCTCCCAGCTCCATCTCGCTTGGCAGGATGCTACCTGGAGCATATTTACCCGCTAAGATCAGCTGCGCCAGTTTCTCTGCCAGCACATAGGACAGGTTTTTTTGAGCTGCCAGCTGTTGTGCGCTTAATGGCATCGCTTTTATTCCTTAAATATTGATGCGGTTAATTATGCCATCTCAGGTGTGATTGTGGTTGCAGATACATCAAATAGAACAATTTGTAGCTGGATCTCATCGCTTTTGGTGAAAAAAAACACGGTCAGAAACTTTTTTTAAATTTCCTCTTGTCACTTCAGAAGAACTCCCTATAATGCGCCTCCACTGACACGGAACAACGGCACGCAAGCCGCCGGGTCAGCAGAGAAAAGCAAAACAAACGCTTGACTCTGAAGCGGGAAAGCGTAATATGCACACCCCGCGCCGCAGCGAAAACGAAGCGG
>NZ_JBSKJP010000004.1:0-298736 GCF_053709615.1 Enterobacter sp. UPMP2061 | reverse complement strand
TAAGTTGGCAGCATCACCTGGCAGCTGAAAGTATGAATAATAACGCCCTGACAGGATATTTTATTGCACCCTGTCAAAAGTCATACATTCTTTCCCGGTTTTTGCTTTCTCATACCGGATAACTCTATTTAAGGCTTAAGGATAACCTTCGTCCATCCTTCATCCCGCTCATCGAAGTGCTTATATCCGGCAGGAGCCTCTTCAAGCGAAAGACGATGAGAAATTATTTTGCCCGGACTGGCTTTATCGTGATGGATGAGGCGAGACAGCTGACGGTTATAGGCCTTAACGTTCGCCTGGCCGGTACGGATTGCCTGTCCTTTAAACCAGAAACTCCCAAAATCAAATGGCATCTTACCCTCTCTGGCAAGCTCCGATTCAGCCCCCGGATCCTGAGGAATAAAGACGCCAACCACACCAATTCCCCCGGTTGCTTTCGTCGACGCAACAAGACTGTTCATGGTGACAGAGTTATCTTCATGGCCATGTTTGTTACAGCACTGATAGCCAACACATTCGCAGCCACAATCCGTACCGCGTCCATCCGTCAGGTCGAGAATTTTTTGTACAGCTTCATCGCCAGTAGCATTGATGCCCGTCGCCCCCATTTTTTCAGCCAGAGCCAACCGGTCTGTGTGCGTATCAACCACAAACACCTGTGAAGCACCTTTAATGATCGCCGAATGAGCTGCCATCAAACCGACCGGCCCCGCGCCATAAATGGCCACGCTTTCACCAGGCTTCAATCCGGCAAGTTCTGTTGCATGCCAGCCGGTAGGAAAAATGTCAGAGAGCATCACATAATCATCTTCTTTTTCTGCCGCATCAGGGGGAAGAACAAGGCAGTTAAAGTCGGCAAATGGCACCCGAAGCAGTTCCGCCTGCCCCCCCTCCCAGGGACCCATTTCAGCAAAACCATAAGCTGCGCCTGCCGAACCCGGATTGGTAGTGAGACAAAAGCCGGTCAGACCTTTTTCACAGTTTTCGCAAAAACCACATCCCACGTTAAACGGCAGACAAACATAGTCGCCCACCTTAATACGTTCAACGCCTGAGCCAATTTCGACCACTTCACCCAGGTTTTCGTGACCCAGAATCCGTCCCTGTTCAAAGCTGGTCCGGCCCTCATACATGTGCAAGTCCGACCCACAAATGTTGGTGGTGGTGATGCGGACGAGTACATCCGTGGGGCGGACAATTTTCGCATCCGGTACGTCTTTTACTTTTACATCATAAGGACCGTTGTAAATTACTGCTTTCATGATCTTCTCCTTCTTGCGTGCGGAAAGGAAATGCTGCCCGGCGGATTGGGGTATCAATCGAGTTTAGCTGCCATAACAGATCTCGCGATCGGCGAAAGGACGATTAGGATGTTTCTTAACTAAGTGCATTGAAGTCTGTAAGACAGGTACTTACCGATGAAGGCTGCCTGGAAAACGTAAAAACATCACACGTTAATCCGGTTTTTTTAAGCAGGCAGGGGATTACGGACAGCTTTGAGCGAGAAGCGGATAAAGTAAATCTATCTCATTTCTGCATTGTGCCAGAAGTAGACATAGGTGAATTAGGTAACCCTAGAGATGCACTTTGAATCAATGATATGAAATGCTGAAAAGGTTATTAACTAATTCAAAATTTGAATAATCAGTTATCTCTTCCATGCTTAATACGTAACCTTAGCTAAGGAGAAATTATGTTAGACGAATACAAAAAATGCATCGAAGCCTGTTATCTATGTGCAACGGCATGTGATAACTGTGCGGCTTCGTGTCTCGACGAAGAGAATCTGGAGATGATGCGCGAGTGCATAAAACTGGATATGCAGTGTGCAAATATCTGCCGTCTTGCAGCTCAATTCATGACACTAAATAGCGGGTCTGCCCAGGATCTTTGCCGTCTTTGCGCTGATGTTTGTCAGAAGTGCGGTGACGAGTGTGGAAAGCATGAACATGACCATTGTCAGGATTGCTCAAGCGCTTGTCATCACTGCGCCGAACAATGCAGAAAGATGGCCGCCTGAGAAAAACTCAAATTACCAAACCCGCTTCGGCGGGGTTTTATATTCCCGGTAATAAGTCGTAGAAGGATGAGATAGATGAGTTTAAGAGTACGGGCGGGAAATAGATCTACTCGAAAGTACTAGCCTCAATGACAAATTCTGGCACAGATTATTTGATTGGCTCAATGTCCGTTTTCGCTGACAGCGGACTGCACCCCGCCGGGGTGACCGCTTCGTGCCAGAATTGGACGTTTCCAAAATCTGCATGCACTAATCGGTGGAGAGCAGATCTCACTGCATAGCCATGCAGACGCGCAGAAATCATCAGGGGCGTTTTTCAGGGGTTGGGGCAGGAAAGGTGCCGGAAACAGGCGGGAGGCCGCAGAAACGTGCTGAGGGCGCCTGCGGCGGCGCGCCCAAGGGTTGTTATGTTTAATATGGCAGAACTTTCCTGTCGCTATCATTTTGACGTCCGCTATTCGCTCATAGATATGCCTGTCGCGTTTGCGGCTTTACTTGTTATACCCAACCTGCCTGATTTTTATCGCCAGCATCCCGGAATTGAAATTATCCTGAGCAGCTCAGACCGCCGACGGAATATGCTGCATGATGGCCTGGACTGCATACTGAGGGTAGGGGAGCTGGACGATGGCGACTATATCGCAAAGAAGGTGGGAACCGTTAAAATGACGACCTGCGCCAGTCCTGCGTATCTTGATCAACACGGCACCCCGGAAACAATGGACGAGTTGCAGCAGCATCAGGCCGTCAACTGGATTAACAGCAGCAACAGACAAGTTATGCCCTGGACATTCGGGACGTCAGAGGGCTCCACCGAAATTGAACTTCCAGGCAGGCTTGTCGTGGATAACTCAGAAGCCTACATTGCAGCAGGCCTGGCGGGGCTGGGAATACTACAGGGCATGAATATTTTTTTGCAGCCTTATCTCGATCGCGGGCTGTTGGTAGAGGTTCTGCCAGATAATCCGTCCCCGAATCGCAAACTGTAACTTCTGTATCCGCACCGCCATCTCTCCCGAAAAGTACGGGCGTTTACCGACTGGCTGGAAAGTTTATTGTAAACGCCTGGGGGCCTGCAGCCTGCTGGTACGTGCGCTGCCTTTTATCGGCCCGCCAGCTTCTGTATGGCTTCACGGACAGGAGCATCGCCAGACGTCAGCTCAATGATGACGCGGCTGACGGCAGGTTGCTCAATGAGTTCAGCCAGCGTAGCCGCCACGTCATCACGGGGCACGTTACCATACGGGATGGCCAGGCCGGCACGTACATAACCCGTACCAGTCTTATCCTGCAGCGCGCCGGGGCGCAGGATCACCCAGTCAAGCTCGCTTTGTGCTAGTTCCACATCGGCCATTTTTTTAACACGCATATAATTTTCGAATGATTCAGAAGTGGTTTCTCCCCGTGCGGACTCCGGGAATGCAGAAACGAGCAGAAAGCGAGACACACCGGCACTGAGGGCGGCAGCTACCGACTTTTTCAGCCCTTCGCCGTCGACCGCATTGGTCATCTCCTGCCCCCCCTTACCGCCGGCACCGGCAGTAAACACCACTGTATCACTACCTGCAAAGTGCATCGCCAGCGCAGCTGCATCCAGCTCTGTCAGGCTCCCACTGACGGGCTCAGCACCCAGCTCGCCTAGCAATGCCTGCTGCTCTGGCTTACGGTAGAGGGCACGAACAGCATGCCCCCTTCCTGAAAGGATCCTGCACAGACGCTGGCCGATTTTGCCTGCACCACCGATAATGAAAACATGAACCACAGTTGTCTCCTTCTGGGGTTATGATGTGTCCGAAATTATAACCTGACATCAGGTCAGTTCCTTTGAGCCTGACCGATTGCACTGCATGCTGCTGCCAGCACCAGACAGCTGGTCAGATACTCAGTTGTTCTTATAGCTGAGAACAACAGCCGTACCGATTTAGCTCTCCCGTCACGATGAGAACTCCTGAACCGGTTACACGCAATGCCGGCCAATATCTTCCGTTATATTCGAAAGATCCACGCAAGTTACTGAAGTGCGAGGGACGCAATGTGTACCTTGAACGAACTGAAGTCAGCGGAACCCTGAAGGTTCGATTCCATAGCGTTCAGAAAACTGCCTGCTGAAGCTCGATACTGAATTGTAACCCACCCGCCCCGCGACCGTTTTTACCGGCAGCGTCGATGTCATCAGCAGGCGGAGAGCCTCCGCGATACGTGCATCGGCGATAACTGAGCGTAAGCTGGTTGACTCACTGGCCAGGTGGCGCCGAAGCGTGGGGCCACTGAGTCCCGTCAGATCTTCAATTTCAGCAGCACTCCAGGGATGAGCCGGTTTGTCCGCTACCATCTGACGGATTTTCATGGCCAGACTTGGCTGCCGGGCTCGCAGCAAAGCATGGTATCCCATGCCATAAAGCCAGAGCACCACTTCAACCATGGCGTGCAGGGAAAGCGGACGCTTCCCTTCCCGCATTGCGGCTGTCCAGCGGTTAAGGGGTGAAAGAAGAGCTGATACGGAAATGGCTGCGATGCTGCCGGTGTCCTGTGGTGGTGGTGCGGCAAGTAACAGCCTGGCTGCTTCAAGCTGTTCCTCCGCGAGCACCACGCTCAGGGCGACAAACTCACCACTTTGTTCTGAAGGGGCATATTCTATATCGATGCTACGGGCATTCGGGACGACCATAATCTCGCCCGGGATCACCCGGTGCCATTTCTCATTTTCACGATACCGGAATTCTCCTTCCAGCGGGAAGGAAAGGGTCGCACCTTCCACCTCGAACTTCTTTACCTGATGCGTCTGTTCTGCGCGAAGGCAATCGCAGGGAAGTGGAAAACGGGAGCGTGCCAGGGTAAGAAGCTCAGCGAGGAGATCATCAACGGGAGAATCGGAAAAGCTGACTGTTTGCATATTCATCCGGAATTTGACTTTGACCGCTATTATACGTCGCCATATACAAAAGCATACAGCGACGCGTGCGGTTGTCTATTCCCGGATGACAAAAATCAGGCCGATTATAGTTACTGCCATACCCACAAGCATAGGCAATGTAATGGCCTCTCCAAACAGCAACCACGCTTCAGCTGCCGTGAGAATGGGAACCAGGTAAAAGTAAGTAGCGACTTTGGTTGCTTCACCGCTTCGTATCATAAAAATCAGCAACATAATCGCCAGAACCGATACGCCAATAACCAGCCAGCCCAGACCCAGCGCAAATGATAAGCTCCACTGCGTCGGAGCAGATTCGAACATCAGGCTAATTGCACCCATCGATATTGTCAAAGTGACGTACTGTAAAAACGTGTTCGCAAAGATATGTCCATCTCCCTGAGCACGGCGCTGATAAAGCGCTCCGATCGTTACGCCAAATAACCCCAGCATGACCGACCCAAAAGCCACAGGATCCAGTGCAAAACTATGCTGCCCTGGCGATAGCACCAAGAAAACGCCCGCAAAGCCAATCGCAATACCCAGCCATTTCCGGGGATGCAGGGACTGACGGTGCATGAGTGAAACCAGTATTGCAGTCAGTACCGGCTGCAGGCCGGTGATGAGCGCCGCAATGCCTGACGGCATGCCACGATGGATGGCATAAAAGCATCCGCCCAGAAAGAAGCTCTGCAGGAAAAGTCCGACAATCAGGTTGCGAACCATTCCTCTGCCGGACGGAAAACGGGCCCTGAACCCCAGTGTAAGCAGCAGAAGGACCAGACAGGAAAATGCGCCACGCAGGAATAAAAGATGAAACGGCGCGCTGTACTGCACGGTAAATTTGGCTGCGACAAACCCTGACTCCAGAGGAATACAAAAAGCCAGGGCGCAAGAGTAATGAGCCATTTTTTTTGTGAGGCAGTGATATTCATAGTATTGCAGGTGGGTTCTTGTCGGGCGATATGAAAGGGGATCTCTTCCCGGTCACTATTGTGTGCACCGGGAAGGAAGGTGATCAGACTGCGGGTGACCACAGGTCGTAATTCAGTGCGAAGCTGTTACCTTCACGGATAACCTTACCGGTAGTAGGCAGGTTGAAGTGCATACCACTGACAGCCAGGTTATCGCTCGCTGCGCGGTCAAGCACTTTGCTACGGATGGCCGCCGCCGCCGCAGGATCGCTGTCGAACGCGATAGTAACGTCAGGCTGAGCAACCTGAATGTGTGGGAAGTGAACAATATCACCCCAGATGAGCAGCGACTCTTTTTCATCACCCAGCAGATAACCGGTATGTCCTGGCGTATGGCCGAACAGCGGTACAGTCTGAATACCTGGTAAAATCGCTTCCTCGCGGAATGGCACCAGTTTGTCGTCATAAGCGCTGAAGGCGTTCCTTGCTACTTCAAAGAACGGCTTGAATGCGTCAGGCGCGCCAGCGGAAATGGTTTCATCACGCCAGAAAGCGAGTTCTTTCTCATGCACAAACAACTGCTGAACATTGCGGAAAACGGGAGTCTGCAGGGGACCTGCAAGCCCGCCGATATGGTCAGGATGCGCGTGAGTCAGGAGAAGGGTATCAATCTGAAGCGGGTCAATGCCTGCCGCGGCCAGGGCTACCTGAAGCCGACCGCCCCAGCCATTAATACCTCCGGCACCACTGTCAATCAGGATGGTTCGCTCAGGCGTCTGGATAACGTAGACGTTGATATTAATACGGGGTACTGCTGGCACACCGCGCTTCTGCAGTAAATCCTCGGCACGTGAGCCGTCAATACCAGACAGCAGCTCAAAAGATACGTCCAGATAGCCATCACTCAGCATGGTCACAGTCATGTCACCTACTTTTTTGCGATTGATAGCCGGGGCCTGCCAGTTCAGTTGTGAAGTCATATTGGTCTCCGTTACGATTAGAGGTCATCAGGTTTTACTTTAGCAATAGTAACGAAATTTCTGGTTCGAACTGCTCATCCTGCTACGTAAACCGCTCATTCTTAAAATCCGGAGCACAGCAGGTTATATTGCTTTTGCCTTTCTCATGTAAGGTGTCGGTATTATCTTTACCGGAGCCTGTAATGGACATTATTGGAATTATCATGTCGGCGGGAAAAGCCTCTGACCAGTCCTCAAGCACCCGACAATAGTGTCCCGCCTCAATCCCCGCCAGGGCAGAAGACTCCGGCAGGTAGGCCAGGCCGTAGCCATCTTTTACTGCATGAAGCATTGGATAAATGCTTGAAAAAGTAAGCTGCCCGTCCACTTTTTTCACAATATTCTCCCCCTGCCTGACAAATTCCCAGCCATACAGCGGGCCTGTGGGTGACAGACGTATATTGATGCAGTCATGTTTTTCCAGCTGAGAGGGATGTAGCGGCAGACCTCTTTCTGGAAGATAGGTGGACGATCCAATGACGACAAACCGTATGTCCGGTGCGATTCGGACGGCCACCATATCCTTTAATATGTCATCACCAATTCGGACTCCGGCATCAAAATTGCCCTCAACAATGTCGACAAAACCGTTCTGCTGCGACATTTCCACCTTGATATCCGAATATTTTTTTTAGTAACGGTGACAATCGTGGCCAGAGACATTCATGAATCATGTGATCTGATACCGTAAGTCTGACCAGCCCAGCCGGTGTATGGCGCAGTCTCTGAAGAGCTGTCACGCCCGCTTCAATGCGCGCAAGACCGGGTTCAAGCGTCAGTAATAATTGTTTACCGGCTTCGGTGACAGCCACCCGCCTGGTTGTACGCATAAGTAACGGCATGCCAACGCGCTCCTCGAGACGACGTATCGTGTGTGAAAGCGTGGATGCCGAAATCCCGAGGCGGACAGCAGCCCGTGAAAAACTGCACTCCTGTGCTACTGCCATGAATGCAACATAGTCATTAAAATCGTGACGCATACCGTTCCCGTTCAGGATCTCCGATAACATTATCAGAACCATTTAGGTTCATGATGCCGATTCTGTGAGCCATCAGGCAACCCCCCGTTCCGCTCATCCGATCATAATTTTTATAAATCTAGATATTGGTAAATCTCAATATGTGGAATAAAGTGTCGTGGTTCTGCGGCTACATCGGCCGAACGACGACATGCCAGGTCGTAAATGCTGAGACATGGCGTTTCAGTGATATTGAAAATTCGCTATATCAGGATATGTAATGAAGACGAAAAACCTGTTCTCTCCCACCAGACTAGGTCCCTACACCCTGAAGAATCGTGTTGTACTTCCGCCTTTAACCCGCTCACGGAGCTCACAACCGGGTGATATTCCGAACGAACTGATGGCTGAATATTACGCACAGCGCAGCAGTGCCGGGTTTATGGTGACCGAAGGAACACAAATCGAACCTCGTGGGCAGGGTTATGCGTGGACCCCGGGGATCTACAGCTCACGGCAAGTGGAAGGCTGGAAGAAAGTGACGCGGGCAGTGCATGAAAAAGAAGGCATCATTTTTGCCCAGCTCTGGCATGTCGGAAGAGTATCCCATAACTCCCTGCAGCCAGGTAACGCCTCGCCTGTCGCTCCGTCGGCGATACCGGCAGGGGAAAACGTTAAGGTATTCATCGAAACCGGGCCGGGAGAGGGGGCGCTGGCTACCGCTTCCTGCCCCCGCGCACTGGAAAAAGAGGAAATTAGTGAGATTGTCAGGATGTACGCCGGGGCAGCTCAGAACGCCCTTGATGCCGGTTTTGACGGTGTGGAAATTCACTGTGCAAATGGATACCTGGTTAACCAGTTCATGTCATCCCATAGCAACAAAAGAGAGGATGAATATGGTGGCTCATTACATAACCGGCTGCGGTTTCTGCGCGAAGTGACGCAGGCTGTCGCTGATGTGGTCGGTAAAGACCGTGTGGGAGTCCGTTTTGCTCCGCTCTTTCAGACCACGGATGAAGTAAGGGTCTATCTTGGCCTGGTGGAAGATGATCCCCATGAAACCTATACCGAAGCCGTTAAAATTCTTGAAGAAATCGGAATAGCCTATATTTCTCTTGCTGAAGCCGACTGGGATGATGCTCCCGAATTGCCTGAAGCATTCAGAGCTGAAGTCCGTAAATTATTCAGCGGTGTAATTATGTATGCCGGGCGATATACGCAAGAAAAAGCCGAACGGATTATCGGTGCTGGCTGGGGAGACATTATCGGATTTGGCCGCCCGTTCATAGCTAATCCGGATTTACCGCAGCGCCTTTATCATGAATGGCCACTGAATCCGGTCGATCCAACAACCATGTATGGTGGAACGGCAAAAGGCTACACAGATTATCCCGCCTTTGGCTAACCATTCTTATGAGCATCAGCTTTTCAAAAGCTGATGCTTAACGTAGAGAAGTATCGTAACATTGCAATTCCTCAATGCGACAAGTGACAGAGTTTATGCCTGATATTGATTTGAATGACGTGATTAAGGCGCTGGGAAACCCTGTTAGAAGAAAAATTCTGTATATGCTCAAGGAACCGAAAATACACTTCCATCAGCCTTATGCTGATGCGGACGAGTTCGGTGTGTGTGTCAGTATCATTCAGGAAAAGGTCGGGCTCTCACAGTCTACCGTTTCTCTTTACCTCTCAGCTCTTCAACGGGCACAACTTGTTACTTCTCAGCGCATCGGTCCCTGGACGTACTACAAACGTGACAATGATAAAATAAGGGTTGTTCTTGAGTTGCTGAAAAATACAATCTGATACAGGACTGAGCACATTCAGTGTAACAGTACCGGGGGTTCGTACTTGCGATCCCGGCAGGCATTCCATGAAAGCGCACTAATTCCTCAATATCAGGCTGCAGACCGGTCATAAGAGGCTAATAGTTTTGCAAAATATCCACCAGTTTGGGTCAAATCACTCTGTCGGTTGGTGTGCATACTCGGTGAAAGGACCTGCAGATATTTAAGATGGCGGATAGCTTGTTACAGTGCCGCTGATGACATTCCGACCCTGTTGCCGTCCGGGTAAGATAATACCTCTGACAGCGGTCATAAAAGCCCAACATAATTGTCTTTCGAGCCATATATTAATCGCTCATCGCGCTCTCTTTTTCGAAGAGGTGTCACTTAATCATGATCGGTCAGTACAAAAAGACAGTGCTTTTCCAAATCCCGGACGGTTGTATGCGAAAACGGTGAAGCTCAACAAATGGTGTCATCGCTGTGCAATGCTCTGCGGGCTCATTGTTTCAGTTAACTGTTTGGTTACAGCTTCAATGAAGTATTTCAGTTAATTCACAGCGAGGGTTTGAGGAAACCACGCTGTGATTACCCAACGCTCATCCGGAGCATCCGGATTGAACTGTCGCTGGAGCTTGTTGGGCGACACGATACTGGCCTCGCCTTTACATGCCCTCGGGCTCCGGTATCCGACCTGAGCCTTTATCCCGACACGTTTCATCAGTCGCCAGACTCTGTTCACTCCGCACTGTTGCCCGCTGTCCCGCAGATCCAGATGGATTTTGCGATAACCATAGACGCATCCCGATTCCAGCCAGAACTGTTTAATCTGTCCTGTCAGTCTCAGGTCTGCCTGATGGCGTTGTGAATGCGGCTGCTGAAGCCAGGCGTAAAAACCACTGGGATGTTCATCCAGCACCCGACAGAGCAGGCGAACAGGCCAGCAACAGGTGTTGTCACGAATAAAGGCGTACCTCAGTCGGACAGCTTTGCGAAGTACGCCGCGGCTTTTTTTAATATGTCCCGTTCGTCGGTAACCCGCTTCAGCTCTTTCTGAAGACGGCGGATCTCGGCCTGAGCATCTGACTGTTCTTTATTAGTGGAAGAATCCGGACCGTAGTTCTTTATCCAGGCGTAAAGGCTGTGGGTGGTGATATCGAGACGCGTTGCAACGCTGGCAACAGAATAACCGCGATCAACAACCTGTTTGACTGCTTCAATTTTAAACTCTTCGGGATAACGCTTACCGCTCATGGGCACCTCTCTTTAAGCCATCTTAAATGACTCTGAGGTGTCTGTTAAACCCGTGGCGATTCACCTCGCGTCCTTCCGTTCAGTATAGCCTCAGTCCCTGACACCACCCGAGAACGGAATGACGTCCCCTTTCTCCCTCCCGGTGTTGCGTTCAAGCTCCCTGACATACTGCTGTAAAAGTATAAGGTTATGTAACAGCTCTACATTTTCAGCCATCATCTTTTTGATTTCTTCCCTCAGCTCATTTCTCTGACGGCGATACTTTTCTTTCAGCTTGATCTGCTGCTCAATGCCCTGCTCATCAACCGGCGCGGTGCCCTGGCACGTTTTTTTCAGACTGCGGATAGCCTCCCTGACCTGCCTGTACTCAGGACAGTTATAATTCAGGGTGCCGTTTGCCAGCCCCGCTCGTTTTTCCACAGCATACTGGCTGATACGCTCCCCTGATAACATCAGTTCCCTCAGGGCCTGCTCTGCTCTTGCCTGTGTTTTTTTAACCCCCGACTGTTCGTTCGTCATGCTCTATTCATCCTTTTCAAAAAAGCGGACAGCATCTGCATAAAAATCTCTCTCAAGCATCAGAAAATCCCTGTCAGCCTGAGGAGCATTATTTCGCACGGCAATCTCCAGAAGGTTGTCATAATGAGCCATCCTGCGTTTCCACACGGGAACAGAATCAGCTCCGGCCAGCATGTTCTCACATCCCGGATTGCAGGACGCTGACTGAACAACCGCCTTAAACTCGCAGTCATGGCCATTCATGCAATAAAAACCGTTTCCAAGAGATACCAGTTTTTGCCCGCCTCGTTTAGCCATGCTCATCGCTTTTTTCAGTGTAGGAAACGTCATCTGATGTAAGTGCCCACCTCTCTGGGACATCAGTAACTTCCCGCCTTCGCCATAAAGCAGGCCTTCATGCTGATAAGAAACAGCCCTGGAAGCTGAGAGTTCGGTATCAACCCTTTCAATCTCGGCAGCGAATGCCTGAGGGATCGCCCGGCTAAAATGCGAAGCGTTGAGTGCACCGGACATATACCACTCCGTCATGCCTCTGATTAAGTGCTTAAACTGCCGGATAAGATCATTAGTAGAAATCAGATCAAGACGCCTGAGGTGTACAGCAAGTGAACGGCGAAACTGATGGGTTCGCAATGGCCAGAAAGCCCCCTCCCGAATCTCCATCGCAACGCGTTCATCATCACGTATGTTTGGATTTAAAAGCCTGAACTCATCAATATGGTCACGTCGGATGAACAGATGGTGTCTTTTCACAAATTTCTTTGCCCACTCAGTCTGGCGCTGCGTCCCCATAAAAGAGAGTTTTTGCTCCGAGAACCACGACCTGATATTTAAAGACAATGGAACATTGTCCAGCGTCTTCCCGTCCAGGCCTGTCATGATTTGATTAATTCTGCGTAAATGCTGAAAAGGCTTTTCCACATAGCGACAAACAACCCAGTCTTCGTGACTTCCACCTTCCGGGGCGAACTTATGCAACACCGAACGAAGTCCCAGGATATCACCATCATAAATCAGTGAACCGTGCATCACGCCAAGCACTTCGCTGTGTCTCATCCCCGACATGGCCTGTATCACATTCATGACTTTTAACGTCAGCTCAAAATGCCAGGTGTTCAGCTTTATGTGATCAACGCCAATAAAATCAGATCTCCAGCGCTTATTTTTATGTACCGAGAACCAGCCCTGCATCCCGGGGCCAAGTGTCGCGAAAAGCGCCCGAATTTCCCCGGCAACAATATTGTAGTAATACGCGGCCCGGTAATCCGGTATGCTTTTTGCTGTCCCTCTTTTACGGGCTTCCAGCATCGACGTATAGTAAGGCGAATCATAAAAACCGTTTATGATAGCGCACAGCCGGGAAAACCCGTCAAAATCGAAATCACTGATTTCAGCATCCAGTTCAGTAATCAGCCCTTCCCAGACAGACATCATAAGACTGAAAGGCATACAATATGTCTGGTTTGAATCATCCACACTGTTGTAACTGTCGAAGCTAATATCAGGAAAGTAACCGTATTTTCGAAGACGGGTATGACCTGTCAGCGAGATATCCGCCAGGTCCATAAAGTAATTACGTAATGTTCTTTCAGAACGCTTCCTGCCGTGCTCATCCTCCTCCTTCATCTTTACAATGAAAGCATTCCGGACAAGCGGAAAACGAAGCTGAAACAGACTGCGATACCCCATAGACTCAATAATACGGGCTCCCGCCACAATGTTTGCACATTTCCGGATCAGTGACTGCGTCTTCGCGGTCCTGCCGACAATCCAGAGCAGGCTGGCTGAGATGATTTTGGCTTCAAGACGCAGTTCAGGATCCCGTATGCCTGAAAAATTAACGGTTCTTAACGTTTCACCAATATGGGTTCTGACATAGCGATTGGTCCAGACATCATCCCTGAAATAAATATTCAGCGTCTCCTCATTGATAAAACGCATATCATGTTCATCTGAGCTGGCGATAACCAGGCAGTTATTCAGACGTTCAAAGCTTTTGTTTTCTAGTGCCTCACAGATGATATCCTCAGTCGGAAACTCATCCCCTGAACGAAGCGGCGTTCCGGCAGGAAACTCCGCCATTCGACTACGGCTTACCTCTTTTTTCTTCAAATCTGCCATACCGGAGCCACACCTTCTCGCTGAAGTTTAACGCGCGCTTTTTTCAGGGTCGCCTCATCTACCAGCCCAAGCCGTAAATCAATCTTCAGGAGTAACGTTTCATAACGCTCCACAGCATTGACCGAACCGATGTACAACGGTTTTCCATACTCGATAGCATGCCTGAATGACAGCAGGAGCCATACAGACTCCAGCGTTTCCACAACGCAACTTTTTGAACATTCGACACAATGAGAAAAATCCGCACAAGCCTTTGGTGTCCGGCCAAATCGTTTTTGCTTTTTTATAAAGCGCAATTCAATATCTGTAGGCGGCTCCTGCGATCGACATCCCAGGCCATTCAATAAAAGATCCACACCCTCATCGCTTCCACGCAGATCGATCCCCAGCTCATCAGCAACTTTTACCCGCTCGGATAACGCACGTGTCGCAATCCCCTGATTCATAAGCGTATCAAGTGCAGCACTGAAGTTTTCCTTCGCCCCCTGTGGGTTACCTGCAGCATAATTCCGCCTGTAAGTGCCCCAGTTATGCTGTGCTTTTTCCGCCGTAATCAGACCATTCTTTAATGTTCTGTCCGTATACTGCTCAGACGTTTTGCGCAAGCCAGAAACGGTAATTGATGGAAGCGAGGGATTAAGCTGCCGCATCGTGGCCCACGCCCCCTCAGAGTTAGAAAATTTAGTCAGATGACTGGGATTAAGAGAATAAAGCTTACGGAATTTCACCTGCGGCTCACTCAGAAACAGCGCCTGTACCGGAGGGAAGTTATCTGCGGAAACCAGATAGTTAACGATGTCGTCCCTGAGCCTGATAAAAGACAGAAACCAGTAATAGCCCGCACGTTTGGTCACATACTCCGATTTACCTATCGTCAGACGTATATACTTATTCGCTCTCCCCTTATAAACATAATCAGTGCTGATACCCTTTTCATCCAGATGTATATCATCCCGCGTCAGACCCAGAACCTGAGAGGTGTTTCCCCATGTGTGGTAACAGAACAGAAAAAAAGAAGTAAGAAAGTAATTTTCCAGAACGTCCCTGATGATGATCTCTGCCCTGCTGACCCCGTTCTCTCCCGGATACCGGAAATACGCTTCATAAACAGGTGCCAGCAAAGACGGTGAGAAATGCCGCACCCCTTTTTCCGATTTAGCGATATGCTCCCGGATACATCCCGCAAGGAACTCATTCATGGATGACAACTGCCTCAGGATCTCGGAAAGTTCATTCCTGGTATAGCTATCCCTTCCCTGCTGCTGATACGTTCCTTTCGGTAAGAATTCATATTCATACCGCCTCTGAATCTGCCCGCCCGTAAGCAAAAACCGGTTGACCACGGACAAGTAGTGTCTTGCCATCCTGACTGAAATTTTTCGCCGACGAATATCGTTCATGAGATGTTTAATATACATTTCAACGCCTTCAGCCGTGCCATAGTCATACTGATTGACTGACTGCCATATAAAAAACATATTGAGATAACGGAAAATGGTTAACCTTCCGGCGGGACGGTAAGACAGAAGAAATCGTTTCAGAGAGGCAATAAAATCGCGTTTTTCAGGGCGGGCAAGATGCGAATGTTCACTAAACCATCCGGGGAGCAACACATAATCTGAAAAATGAGCCTGAAGATAAACGTCAAGTAAATAATATCGGTTCAGATCCCGCTGAGTGATGTGTCCGCTGACCGTCTCCCATGACAGCACATTTTCGGCCATCCACGTTATCTGCGTTTCACTCCGGCTCATATATGGCTCCATCGCGACCTGCAGCACCGTCAATCAATGCGTCCATGACCCCGGCGACTGCATCAGAAATCTGGTTTTGCTGAAGAAAGACGATGTATTTCATCGTCGTATTTTCGCTTTTATGGCCCATCCAGTATTTTACTGTACCCAGCGCATTTGCGGCCTGATCGGGATAGCAACTCAGTGCCGAGCGTAAAAAATGGGTCGCAAACGTTGCCCGCAAATCATGGGGTTTATGTCTGAACACATTTCCCGGAGCAGACCGGGCCAGGCGATGGCGAAAACTGTACCAGCGGGAGTAAAAGGCTTTTTCAGACATCCGTTTCCCGTTTGCCATTAAAAATAAAGGCTCGTGCCGCCCTTCCCCACCCTGTCGTGCACGCCATTTTTGGATCTTCTTTTCATACTCCTCATCCGCCAGATAATCCAGAACCTGCTCGTACAATCGTCTGGTGATGAAGAGTTCTCGCGTCATCCCAAACTTCGTATGAACTCCGCATCTCGGACCAATATGAAGCCCCCTGATGGTCAACTCAGATACAGGGACACTGGCAAGGTACTCTTCAGTAAAGAGTGACGACGGCAGGGTCAGCATTTCATCCAGCCGTAGCCCACAATTTTTCATCAGCACAATCATTAAACTGAACAACCCGGACTCAGATTTCAGTGCCTCATCCAGGATATGAACCTCTGCATCATTCAGTGGGTTGATTGTCCTTTTTGTTGTGCTGGTTATCCTGATGGCAAGATCCGAACTTATCACCTTGCGTCGCCCGTCAACGACTTTTTCGACCAACGTAAAAAATGAGCTGGCAGCCAGCTCACCACACTTGCCCAGAAATACGTAAAACCGTCGGATAACGCTGATGTACACCGCCGCGGTGGATGAGGCGATGCGCCCCTGCCTTACGGCCCCCAGAAGATACTCCCTGAAGCCATATGTAGGGCTTTGGTATTTCAACGTTCCCGGGGTGAAAGGGTCAAGTCCGTTATCCTCCAGCCACCTTATCCAGCGTAAAAATGCCCGGGCTAAAGGCTTTAAATCCCTGGCCTGCAGGATAGCTTTATCCATAAGATAAAAGTGTACATATCGGCTCAGTTTTCGATTCTGGATGCCGCTAATATAAGGTATTTCAGCATACAGAAATCCGGGTTCAAATTTCAGTTTCGGCTCTGTTGCATCCAGTTTGCTGACACGCCCATAACGCGCATGAATGTTAGTGATTATCCTCACAGTCTGTCGCCCTGAAACGCCACCTCATGCCTACACTATAAATCCGGAAGAAGAAAAAACAAACAACCAGGTTGCCGGGAGTGAATATGCAAATCAGGAGGAAAGTAAAAGATGTAACGACACCATCACGATGCAATACATTGACCTCAACACGTTACCCGGACCATACGTGATAAACATCACAAATCCTTTGAGTGAAGAACTTAAGATGTGATTTTCATTTCCCGGCACAAACCGTGCCCTTAAAAAACAGGCAACGGATACATCTTAATGCCAGAAGTAAACCTTAATTGATTGAATACAGCCTGAGTCCATTGCAAAAATAACACACAGGGTAAATTCGCATATACAGAACCCAACGAAAAGCAAAAGAAACCTGTAACACATTTCGTTTACCTGTCACTTTCAATTGTAAAAGCCAGCAGAAAAAGCGCATATAACTATATTTATCCCTGCGGGGACTTTTGTTTGTGCTATATATTTTTTACAGAGAACCGCAACGCGTCCAAACACAAGAATATATTTACCTCTGGAAAATGGTCTGACTCCCTTTCACGTGGTTGTAGTGACCTGTTCTGTGATTCATGTAATGTCTTTTCTGGATGAGGAAAATATGTCATCACTGATATTTTATACAGACGAAGCACAAGCACTGATTGTAACAGATACCCTTGCCGTCACCGATAATGGGGAGCCGTTATCTTTTGTTTCCAAAGCAGGTTACATCCCCCAGCTAAGAACCATCATAGCAGGAACGGGGGCAGGTGGATTTTCTAACACCTGGTTGCTTGAAGCATCAACCAGAATGGTCGTATCAGGTATACAAAATCTCAATTATCATACATCGGCCTGTCTAAGGAGGCTGTGGAAACAATACAAGCATGACCATGCAATTCCCTCTTCTTCAACGGTGACAACCAGTGTTTATCAGTTCGCAATTTGCGAGGAAACAGGAAATATCGTTTCGTTCGCCTATCGCTCAGTCCATGATTTCGAATCAGAGCAATTACAATACGGAACAGGAGTAAAACCTGAGTGCCAAATCTTGGATGGGGATTTGTTGCAGACAATTCCTGTAATGATGAATGAACAAAGGGCTATACAGGCGACATACCCACACCCGGAACGGATCCATATTGGCGGTGAGATGATTGCGCATTATCTGACATCATCTATGTATCAATGCTTTAAGATTGGGGAATTTGAGGATTTCAGAACTCAGGGAGAGTATATATTGAGCAGGATTTAGGCAAAACGCGGTTCAGATAAAGTGCTTTTAACAGGCTTGCTGAACATTAAAAGGATATCTCTCAATTACGATGAATAGCTTGAATTCTAAAAATAGAAAAGTAGAGTTTAACTCTAAATACATAAAAACAAGAGTAAATGAGCACCCGCCGAAGCAGCCGCGCATGATGTTGATTGAGAAACGGATCATCTCGTACGCCGGAATACGGCTGTTGCCATATGACGGATGCGGCACACGCTTGTACGGCAGAGCAAAGACGCTGTCCATCTCTTCGGTAGAGAGCGGGATCGCCGGTGGGTTAACCCAGATATAGCGCTCGCCGTGCTTTTGCATCAGAGCGCGCGCGCAGCCGGGGTTGGTTTCATGGTGTAAGATGCGCGATGCGTGGGCGTAGAGTACTTTATCGCTTTTTACTTTTTCGTAAGACGGCAGCAGCACATAGGTTTTTTCCCACGGCTTCGGACGCGGCGGCTGCACCACCACGGCCTTTGCTTCCGCTTTCTTCGGCTCAACCGGTTTGTTATCCGCGCACGGCAGATCGTCACCGTACGGATGTGGGATAGGGTCGATTTTGCCCGGCATATCGATAATGCGGGAATCCACCCCGCTCCAGCCCGGCAGCGCCTCTTTCACCATGATCGCGGTGTTGCGCACGTCGCGGATCTCGCTGACCGGTTCACCCTGCGCCAGGCGATGCGCCACCTCCACCAGCGGACGCTCGCCGTTGCCGAAGATCAGCATGTCGGCTTTCGAATCCACCAGCACCGAACGGCGCACGGTATCAGACCAGTAGTCGTAGTGTGCGGTGCGGCGCAGGCTCGCCTCGATGCCGCCCAGGATCACCGGCACGTCTTTCCATGCTTCTTTGCATCGCTGGGTGTAGACGAGGGTCGCGCGATCGGGACGTTTACCCGCCACGTTGTCAGCCGTGTAAGCGTCGTCATGGCGCAGCTTACGGTCGGCGGTATAGCGGTTGATCATCGAGTCCATGTTGCCCGCGGTCACGCCGAAGAACAGGTTAGGCTTGCCCAGACGCATAAAGTCGTCTTTGCTGTTCCAGTCAGGCTGGGAGATGATCCCCACGCGGAAGCCCTGGGCTTCAAGCATACGGCCACAGATCGCCATGCCAAAGCTCGGGTGATCGACATACGCATCGCCCGTCACCAGAATGATATCGCAGCTGTCCCAGCCCAGTTGATCCATCTCTTCCCGGGACATCGGCAGGAACGGCGCCGGTCCAAAGCAGGCTGCCCAGTACTGGGGCCAGGAGAAGAGGTCGCGATCCGGCTGGATCAGGGAAATAGCGCTCATAATGCTTCCGAAGAAAAAATAGACAAAAGGAGCGGGATTATACGCTGGTTTACCGGGGGAAATGAAGGGGTATTGTGCGGGCTGTTGCCCTCACCCCAACCCTCTCCCACAGGGAGAGGGAGAAAGCTTTTTATGGTGCCGGATTCACCAGCATCTGCCCTACCGATCCCCTGTCCATCATCTCCAGCGTCTGGCTGTGGAACAGGAACGGGAAGTGCGGCCAGGAAGGCTGGCCGTAGTAGACGAGCAGTTCGACCTGGCCATCCACCCAGACGGTATCTTTCCAGCCCCTGTCTTCCGGGAACGGCATCGCCCCGTTGACGTTGCGGATCAGGAATGACACCCCTTCAATATGGAACGACTGCGGCATCTCCGAGCGGACGGTCCAGCGCTCCCATGTTCCCTGTTGGGCGGTGATATCAATGCGGTTTACGTCCCACAGCGAACCGTTGATGCCCGGATCGTCGCCAAGGCTGATATCGCGACTGCGTACTGCCGGGCCGGTCACAATCTCCTGCGGCAGCAGGCGCATCGGCAGGCTGTCGGTCACCAGCGGCAACAGGCCGGTCGGGCGCAGCGTCAGCACCAGCGTGGAGACCAGCACGCTCGACGGTTCAAAGAAGCCGCGAATACGGTCAACAATGCTTGCCGCTTCGCCGCAGGTCACGGACACTTCATCCCCGTTGGTCATATCCACGAGGATCTCACGACGTTCGCCCGGTGCGAGCGCCAGCTGTTTTACCGACACCGGCGCAGGTAATAACCCCTGATCGCCTGAAATCACGTGCAGCGCGCGGCCGTCGCTCATCTGCAACTGGTAGCGGCGCGAGTTAGAGGCATTCAGCAGACGCAGGCGCACCCAGCCACGAGACACTTCGACATACGGGCTTTGCGCGCCGTTAACCAGCAGCGTATCGCCCACAAAACCACCGCTGCCCGGCTCGCTGTACTCCGGGGTACCAAAGTTATCCAGCCGCTTGTCCTGAATAATGATCGGGAAATCATCGACGCCGTAGTGATTCGGGATCGGCAGCGTTTTGCTGACCTCATCTTCAATCAGCCACATTCCGGCCAGGCCGTTGTAGACCTGCTGGGCGGTGCGGTTCGGGGTATTGGCGTGATACCACAATGTCGCCGCGCTCTGACGAATCGGGAGGACGGGCGCCCAGTCGGCATTCGGCGACATCATGCGTGCCGCGCCGCCAATCAGCGGCCCCGGAACCTGCAAACCACTGACGGTCATCGCGACATTTTCCGTCGTACGGTTACTGTAGATGAGCTTAACGTCATCGCCATTCCACACGCGAATGGTCGGCCCGAGGTAGCGTCCGTTAATGCCCCATACCTGCGCGCGCGTTCCCTGGGTAAAGGACCAGTGGCTACGCTGAAGCGTGAGGAATAGCGGCTGCCCGCGACGGGATTCAATCAACGGCGGAATAGGCAGCGGCTGTTGCTGCCCGGCGGCGCTGGCTGTCCGCGGCATCGCACCCGCACAAAGGGCGATACCCGAAGCCTGAATAAACTGACGCCGACTGAGTGACATATAAGCTCCATCTGAAACGACTAACAACGCGGGAATTCGTTTTCCCTTACACGACACCGGGTCAAATCTTACCGGCGGCTTCTCGCTCTGCAACTTCTTTATCGAGCTGCGCAATATGCTGAGCCATCAGCTCGCGGCAGTGCGTGGCCAGCTCGCGCACCTGGTCTTTACCGTATTTTGAGGTATCTACCGGCGGCAGCATTTCGACAATGACCAGTCCGTTATTCAGACGGTTAAGATTAATCTTATTCGATGTATTGGAAACACACACGGGAATAATTGGAACGCCTGCCGCAATTGCAGCATGAAACGCGCCGGTCTTAAACGGCAGCAGGCCGCGACCACGGCTGCGCGTCCCTTCCGGGAACATCCAGATGGAAATCCGGCGCTTTTTAAACTGATCCACCACTTCCGCAATGGTGCCATGCGCTTTGGCGCGGTTGTTACGGTCAATCAGTAAGTTACCGGTGAGCCAGTACAGCTGACCGAAAAACGGGATCCACAGCAGGCTTTTTTTACCCACGGTTACGGTCGGCGGAAGAACAATATTTGAGGCCGTCACCATATCGTAGTTGTTCTGATGGTTAGCGATATAGATGGCGTTACCGAAATTCTCCGCCCCTTCAGGCAGACGCTTTTCAACCTTCAGGCCAAACAGCGGCGCAAGACGACCAAACATGTGGCCAAACGTCGCGACATGCTTTGGGTTACGCGGGCTGAACAGGCAATAAATCGATCCGAAAATACAGACCAGAATGCAATAAATAACGGTAAGAATGAGACGAACAATGTATAGCATAGCGACCTCTGAAGCCCTGACAGCTGACAATTATACTTCACCTGTGGCCAGGTAAGGACTTTATTACGAGCGCGTATTGTTAATCGCAACGCACGAATTAACAACGTTTTTACGGGAAATTTTATGGTAATTCCCCCTCCGGAAAGAGGGGGGATGAAACAGGTTACTCTTCGCTGTCGTCCGCTTTGCTGCGCGCCGGCGAGTCGATCTCCACGCGGTCGATTCGCTGGAGGCCGCGCATCAGTGAGCCGCGACGTCCACGCTCACCCACCACCTTCTGCAACTCTTCCGGACGCAGTTTGATTTTACGCTTGCCGACATGAATGGTCAGCGTGCTCTGCGGCGGCAGCAGGAAGAGATGCGCGAGGCCATCGACGCCTTTTGCCGCTTCCGCTGACGGGATACTGATGATCTTGTTGCCCTTCCCTTTCGACAGCTCCGGCAGATCGCTGACCGGGAACATCAGCATGCGTCCGGCAGCGGTGATCGCCAGCAGCATGTCGCTTTCGTTCTCGATGATCAGCGGCGGCATGACGTGTGCGTTATCCGGCAGGCTAATCAGCGCCTTACCAGCACGGTTACGCGACACCAGATCGTTGAAGGTACAGATAAAGCCGTAGCCCGCATCAGACGCCATCAGCAGTTTTTGATCGTCGGCCTCCATCAGCATATGGTCCACCGTGGCGCCCGGCGGCAGCGTCAGCTTGCCAGTTAGCGGTTCGCCCTGGCCGCGCGCAGACGGCAGCGTGATCGGGTCGATGGCGTAGCTGCGGCCCGTGGAGTCGATGAACGCCACCGGCTGGTTACTCTTGCCCTTCACCGCCGCCTTGAAGCTGTCACCGGATTTGTAGCTCAGACCCGGCGCGTCGATATCGTGGCCTTTGGCGCTACGCACCCAGCCACTCTGGGAAAGCACAATGGTCACCGGCTCGGACGGCAGCATGTCGTGCTCGTTCATCGCCTTCGCCTCTTCGCGCTCATGCAGCGGAGAACGACGGTCGTCGCCAAAGGCGTCGGCATCGGCCTGCAACTCTTTCTTCAGCAGGGTGTTCATCTTGCGCTCGGATGCCAGAATCGCCTGAAGCTGATCGCGCTCTTTTTCCAGCTCGTTCTGCTCGCCGCGGATCTTCATCTCTTCCAGTCTGGCGAGATGGCGCAATTTCAGTTCGAGGATCGCTTCGGCCTGGGTTTCGCTGATGCCAAAGCGCGACATCAGGGCAGGCTTAGGTTCGTCCTCGGTACGAATGATCTCGATCACTTCGTCAATGTTGAGGAACGCCACCAGCAAACCTTCGAGGATATGCAGGCGCTTAAGCACTTTTTCCAGACGATGGTTCAGACGACGGCGCACCGTATCGCGGCGGAAGGCCAGCCATTCGGTGAGGATCTCCAGCAGGTTTTTCACCGCCGGACGACCGTCCAGACCAATCATGTTCAGGTTGATGCGGTAGCTTTTTTCCAGATCGGTAGTGGCGAACAGGTGGTTCATCACCTGCTCCATGTCCACGCGGTTAGAGCGCGGCACGATCACCAGACGGGTCGGGTTTTCGTGGTCCGATTCGTCGCGCAGGTCGTCCACCATCGGCAGCTTTTTATTGCGCATCTGGGAGGCGATCTGCTCCAGCACCTTCGCACCGGACACCTGGTGCGGCAGCGCGGTGATCACCACAGCCCCGTCTTCTTTGGTCCACACCGCGCGCATGCGCACGGAGCCGCGACCGTTCTGGTAGATTTTGCGGATTTCCGCGCGCGAGGTGATGATCTCGGCTTCGGTCGGGTAGTCCGGCCCCTGCACAATATCCAGCAGATCGTCCAGCGAGGTTTTCGGCTGCTCAATCAGGGTGATGGCGGCTTTTGCCACTTCACGCAGGTTGTGCGGCGGAATGTCCGTCGCCATGCCCACGGCGATACCGGTCGTGCCGTTCAGCAGGATGTTCGGCAGACGCGCAGGCAGCATCTTCGGCTCCTGCATCGTACCGTCGAAGTTTGGCACCCAGTCGACCGTCCCCTGCCCCAGCTCGCCCAACAGCACTTCGGCATATTTAGACAGGCGGGATTCGGTATAACGCATTGCCGCGAAGGATTTCGGATCGTCCGGCGCCCCCCAGTTCCCCTGGCCATCCACCAGCGGATAGCGATAAGAGAACGGCTGGGCCATCAGCACCATCGCTTCATAGCAGGCGCTGTCGCCGTGCGGATGGTATTTACCCAGCACGTCGCCGACGGTACGGGCGGATTTCTTAAACTTGGCGGTAGCATTCAGTCCCAGTTCGGACATCGCATAGACGATGCGGCGCTGAACGGGCTTCAGGCCATCCCCGATAAACGGCAACGCCCTGTCCATGATGACGTACATGGAGTAGTTCAGGTAGGCGTTTTCCGTGAATTCATGTAGCGCGAGGCGCTCTGCCATATCGCTCATTACGTGTGATTCCTCAACTCAGAAACCGATGGGTTTCAGGCAATATTGCCGCAGATACTACCTCATCTGGCGAGTTGAGTCACAAAGAAAAAGGGCCGCATAAGCGGCCCTTTCCGGGTTATTTGTTCAGCTTGATAACCTGCTTCA
Organism: Enterobacter sp. UPMP2061; assembly: GCF_053709615.1. Classification (NCBI taxonomy): domain Bacteria; kingdom Pseudomonadati; phylum Pseudomonadota; class Gammaproteobacteria; order Enterobacterales; family Enterobacteriaceae; genus Enterobacter; species Enterobacter sp. UPMP2061. The sequence continues at coordinate 274,770 of NZ_JBSKJP010000004.1, read as the reverse complement.
CGTCGATTTCAAACTCGTTCCAGTCTTTATCGATTTTACCCTGGAGTTCGACTTTATCCTGGGGCGTCACCGTCACGCCGTTCCAGCGCTTGTGGTCGATCTCCACCACCACCGTGCCGCTCTCATCGCGGAAGGTGTAACGGTCATCGGACAGGCGCTCGGTAATGTTCCCGCGCAGCTTCACCCAGGCATCGTCCTTCAGGTCTTTCACTTTAGCCGCGGTGGTGAGGTTGGCGTTGTTATCGACAAAGCCACCCTGCTGGGTTTGCGTCTGGTTCTGTGTCGCAGATGGGCCAGAGAAGCCACCCTGTGCAGCAAAGACAGGGGCCGTGGTCATCATCATGATGGCAGCAATTGCAGCGAATTTTTTCATCTTTATCTCTCCCTTTAATGTCGTTTCACAATCCATTAAACAGGGTAAACCTTAACAACTTCTTAAGGGGAAAATTTATTTATTTTTACTGTACAGCAGGCGCTTGCAGAAGGTTTACTGACGGCATCAAGGAGGAAATATGCGCATTTTACTGGTAGAAGACGACAGGCTCATCGGCGACGGCATCAAAGCGGGCTTAAGCAAAATGGGCTTTAACGTGGACTGGTTTACCGACGGTAAAACCGGGCAGTCGGCCCTGTACACCGCGCCGTATGATGCCGTGGTGCTGGACCTGACGCTGCCAGAAATCGACGGGCTTGAGATCCTGCGCGCCTGGCGCGAAAGCGGTAAGAGCGAACCGGTGCTGATCCTGACCGCGCGGGATGCGCTGAATCAGCGCGTCGAAGGGTTACGCCTGGGGGCGGATGATTACCTGTGTAAGCCGTTCGCGCTGATTGAAGTGGCGGCCCGCCTTGAAGCGCTGATGCGCCGCAGCCACGGTCAGGCGCGCAGCGAGCTGCGTCACGGCAAGGTCACGCTCGATCCGGCAAGCCTTGTCGCCACACTGGAGGGCGAAACGCTGGTGCTCAAACCCAAAGAGTTCGCCCTGCTGGAGCTGCTGATGCGCAACGCGGGCCGCGTGCTGCCGCGCAAGACCATCGAGGAGAAACTCTACAACTGGGATGATGACGTCTCCAGCAACGCCGTCGAAGTCCACGTTCATCATTTACGCCGCAAGCTCGGCAGCGAATTTATCCGCACCGTGCACGGCATCGGTTATACCCTGGGTGACGCATGAAACTGACCCAACGCCTGAGCCTGAAACTGCGCCTGACGCTCCTCTTTTTGCTGCTGTCCCTGGCGGCCTGGTTTGCCGCAAGCGTGGTGGCCTGGCACCAGACGACCGACAAGCTCGATAAGCTGTTCGATACCCAGCAGATGCTGTTTGCCAAACGGCTGCTGACGATGGACGTGGACGAACTCCGCGCCCCGGAACGCATGCGCGAGGTACCGAAAAAAGCCAAACACGGCCATCTGGACGACGATGCGCTGGCCTTCGCAATCTTCAACGCCGACGGTAGCATGGTGCTTAACGACGGCGAAAACGGGCGCGACATACCTTACCTCTACCGCCGGGACGGGTTTGATGACGGTCGGTTGCAGGATGACAACGACGAATGGCGTTTCCTGTGGCTGACTTCTCCGGACGGGAAATACCGCGTGGTGGTTGGCCAGGAGTGGGAGTACCGACAGGATATGGCGCTGGACGTGGTCAGCTCGCAGCTGACGCCGTGGCTGGTGGCGCTGCCCGTCATGCTTTTGTTGCTGATTGTTCTGCTGAGCCGGGAACTGAAACCGCTGAAAAATCTGGCGCGGACCCTGCGCTCGCGCTCGCCGGATGCGACCGATACGCTACCCACCCACGGCGTGCCGACGGAGGTTCGCCCGCTGCTTGATGCGCTTAACCATCTTTTCGCCCGTACGCAGGAGATGATGGCCCGCGAGCGCCGCTTCACCTCGGATGCCGCCCATGAGTTGCGCAGTCCGCTGGCCGCGCTGAAGGTGCAAACCGACGTGGCGCAGCTTTCCTTTGACGATCCCGGGGCGCAGTCTAAAGCGCTGGGGCAGCTGCATGCGGGTATCGACCGCGCCTCCCGGCTGGTGGACCAGCTTCTCACCCTGTCGCGCCTGGATTCACTGGATAATCTTGATGACGTCGAACCCGTGATGATGGCCGATTTGCTGCAATCCGCGGTGCTGGATATCTGGCATCCGGCGCAGCAGGCGGGCATTGATATTCGGCTCAACGTCAACGCGCCCGAGGTGATACGTCACGGACAGCCGCTATTGCTTAGTCTTCTGGCGCGTAACCTGCTGGACAACGCCGTTCGTTACAGCCCGCGCGGCAGCGTGGTGGACGTGACGCTGAATACCCAAAGTTTTACCGTGCGCGACAACGGCCCGGGCATTTCAACCGATGCGCTGGCGCGTCTCGGCGAGCGCTTTTATCGTCCACCGGGCCAGGACGCCACCGGCAGCGGTCTGGGGTTGTCTATCGTCAAGCGTATCGCGGCGTTACATGGGATGCGCGTCTCGCTGGGCAATGCGCCGGAAGGGGGCTTTGAGGTGACCGTCAGCTGGTAGCCATTATTGCGCTCAGCGCAAAAGACTTTGCACATTTTGCTTATTTTTCCGCTCCGTCCTCGCGCGTAGAATACCCGGCATACTCTCAGCATCGAGGACAAATAATGAGCAATATTCTGATTATCAACGGCGCGAAAGAATTTGCGCACTCTAAAGGCCAACTGAATGACACCCTGACCGAGGTCGCGGATGGTTTCCTGCGCGACGCCGGACATGATGTTAAGGTCGTGCGCGCGGACAGCGATTACGACGTGAAGGCCGAAGTGCAGAACTTCCTGTGGGCCGACGTGGTTATCTGGCAGATGCCGGGCTGGTGGATGGGCGCACCGTGGACCGTGAAAAAATACATGGACGATGTGTTTACCGAAGGTCATGGTTCGCTGTATGCCAGCGACGGCCGCACCCGCTCAGACGCGTCTAAAAAATACGGTTCCGGCGGCCTGATTCAGGGCAAGAAATACATGCTCTCCCTGACATGGAATGCCCCGCTAGAAGCGTTCACTGAGCAAGATCAGTTCTTCGAAGGCGTGGGCGTAGACGGCGCGTATCTGCCGTTCCACAAGGCGAATCAGTTCCTGGGAATGGAGCCGCTGCCGACCTTTATCGTCAACGACGTGATTAAAATGCCGGACGTCCCGCGCTATATCGCAGAATATCGCAAGCATCTCGCGGAAATTTTTGCTTAACTGGTAGCCTGGAATTAGAAGGAGTTAATTATGCTTACCGTTATTGCTGAAATCCGTACGCGTCCTGGCCAACATCACCGCCAGGCGGTACTGGATGAGTTCGCGAAGATCATCCCGACCGTACTGAAAGAAGAAGGCTGCCACGGCTACGCGCCGATGGTGGACGCCGCCACCAGCGCAAGCTTTCAGGCGACCGCACCAGACTCAATCATCATGGTTGAGCAGTGGGAAACCGTCGCGCACCTTGAAGCGCATTTGCAGACCGCGCATATGAAAGCGTGGAGCGACGCGGTGAAAGGGGACGTTCTGGAAACCCACATCCGTATTCTGGAGCAAGGGGTTTAATTTCTGTGAAATTTGCCGGGTGGCACTGCGTTTACCCGGCCTACAAAACCTGACTCGTAGGCCCGGTAAGCGCTAGCGCCACCGGGCTTTTTGTATCATCTTAATACTCAACTGCTATGCTTATTCTGACTTCATTGTTAACAGGAGGATGGAATGGGACTTTTTAACTTCGTAAAAGAAGCAGGCGAAAAGCTGTGGGATAACCTGACCGATCATAAAGGTCAGAGCGACAAAATCACCGAGCACCTCAAGAAACTCAACATTCCCGGTTCCGATAAGGTTCAGGTTAACGTCACTGACGGCAAGGCCAGCGTGACGGGCGACGGGCTGACGCAGGAGCAGAAAGAAAAAATCCAGGTCGCCGTCGGCAACATTGCGGGCGTCAGCGAAGTGGAAAACAATATCACCGCCACGGATGCCAAAGATGAAGCCACCTACTATACGGTGAAATCCGGCGATACCCTGAGCGCAATCTCTAAAACCGTGTACGGCGATGCCAACCAGTACAATAAGATTTTTGAGGCTAACCGCCCAATGCTCTCCAGCCCGGATAAGATCTATCCCGGTCAGACGCTGCGTATTCCGAAAGCGTGATCGATAAGTCGGGGGTTACCCCCCGACTGTTTTTACCAGTACAGTTTCCAGCTCTGCGTAAAACGCACCAGTGCCTCAACGTAGAAGTAATCGCCCCAGCTCGCGCACTCATCCACGCCTTTATTGCTCGCCAGGTGATACACCGAGTGCTTAAGCAGCCCGTTGCCCTTCTCTTCTTTGCCCATCAGATAGTGCTTTGTCAGCGAGGACATAATCCCTTTCGCCCATTCGAGGTAACGTTCGCGATCCGGATCTGTGACCGGCAGATGTTTCACCAGCTCCAGCAGTCCACACACCGCAATTGCCGCCGAGGAAGAATCACGCAGTGCGTCGGTGCCCACCAGCGCCAGATCCCAGTGGCAGACGTAGTCTTCCGGCAGGCGATTGAGGAAGTAGTTCGCCAGCCGTTTTGACAGGGCGATCATCGTTTCGTCGCCGGTATAGATATAGCTCAGCAGGAAACCGTAAATGCCCCAAGCCTGCCCGCGCGACCAGCAGGAGTCGTCGGCGTAGCCCTGCTGGGTGTTGCCGTAGCGCGGTGCGCCGGTTGCCACATCCATATAGTAGGTGTGGAAGGTGGAGGCATCGTCACGAATGAGGTACGTCGCGGCCTGCATGACGTGCGCTTTTGCAGCGTCGGCAAAGCGCGGATCGCCCGTCTGCTCCGTTGCCCAGTAGAGCAGCGGCAGGTTCATGTTGCAGTCGATGATCATCCGCCCGGCCTGCTCCGGATCGGAGAGATCGCCCCACGCCTGGATGATTTTCGCCTTCTCGTGGAAACGTTCCAGCAGGGCTTCCGCCGCCAGCAGCGAGAAGCCGCGCGCCTCACGATTTCCGGTCAGCCGCCACGCGGCTACGCAGGAGAGCGTGTAGAGGAAGCCTAAATCGTGGGTGTTGGTGTCGTTGCGCCCGGCGATGCGCAGGCCAAACGAGCGCACGTGTTTTTCGGCCATCGCACGGAATTTTTCCTCGCCGCTCATCTCCCACGCCAGCCACAGCTGCCCGGTCCAGAAGCTGGTGGTCCACTCCACGTTGTCAGTCAGCGGGTAAAAACCGTTCTGACAGGTTTCCGCCGGGAATTTGTCGCCGAACTCCGTTAAATGACGGCTAATCAGGTCGAGAACGTGGCTGCGCGCCGAATTCAGTTCATCGCTGAATGCGCGGGAGTCAACGGGCGCAGCGATAACAGGCAGACGTTCTTCTTTGATACGACTTAACATATTTCGGTTCCTTCTTTGACGGCGTAATTTATCGTGTTGGCGTTTCTGCTACGTTCAGCGCACGAGCCCCGCGCCATTTGCTCTGACAGGCGGATAACGTAAAAGCAGAAATAAGGGTAAAGGTCAGCGCCGTTGCGCCCATGATGATATAGGTGTGCTCAAAGCCAATACGGTCATACATATAGCCGGCAGGGGAAGAGACCACCACGTTGCCAACGTAGAGCATCGCCTGATAGCCGAGTAAATACATGGTGGCATTGACACGCTTGTCGAAATGCTCGGCGATATATTTAAATACCGACACAAGCAGGAGACAAATTTCCAGACCGTACAGCGGCTTAAGTACTGAAATTAACAGGTGTGAATCACACATGCCGGAAATAATCAGACGCGCCCCAACCACCAGCCCGACAATTAACAGCCCGCGTTTGGCGCCAATAAAGTTCACAAACAACGGGACCACCATATACATGACAAATTCCATGCCCGACTGTACGGTCCCGAGATAGCCGAATACGGCGTTGCCCTCATGAATATCATCGAAGAAGGTGACGAAATAGCGCGAGAATTGCTGTTCGGCGATAAACATCATCCACGCCACGCCCGCCACGTACAGGCAGAAGGCCCAGAATTTACGGTTACGCAGCAGGGCGTAAACGTCGGACGGGGCAATTTTCTCTTTCGTCAGCACCTCGCCTGCGTGAGCGGAGTTAGTGTTCACTTTCAGGCTCAGCAGGACAATCAGCATCACCACCGACGCCACGCTGCCGAGAATAAAGTTATACGCCGGTGAGAGGTTGAACAGCAGGCCGGAGAAAGATGACGCCACCGCCCAGCCGAGCGATCCCCACATACGGATCTGCCCGAACTCCATGCCATTCAAACGGCTAAAGCGGTCGGAATAGGATTCACACGCCGCCACGCCCGCGTACCAGGCAAAGCTTAAATAGAGCGCGCCGATAATAATCCCCAGCAGGGTATTAGACATTAACAGCGGCTGGTAAACATAAATAAAGAATGGCGCCATCAGGGCCGACATGATCACCACAAAATAGAGCAGATATTTGCTCATGCCGATCTTATCGAGAATATAGCCGTAGATCGGCTTGAGAATAACGGAGAATATCCCGTTCACCGCAAAGACGGTTCCAATCACCGATCCGCTCAGGTTGGCTTTCTGACCGAGCCAGATTGCCAGCAGACCAATACTGGCAGACCAGGTAAAGAAATAGAGAAAGATAAAGCTGCTGATTTTGTAATATTCAGTTCTGTTGGTTGTCGATGTGCTTTTCATATCATCCTCGCCGGGGTGTAGGGCCAGATTTTTATAATGTGAACGACAGCTTACGTTCGCTTCCGGGTTCGCTAATCACGACCTGGTTATGGGTTATATTCAGCTGCGGCGTCGCCGCAGCGGGCTGTTTTCCGCCAGCCAGAACGGCGCAACAGAGCCAGCTTTCCCCTTGCGGGAGGTCAGCTTTTAACAGCGGAATGGAGGCACACTCCGCAAACATAATGCTGCTGTTCGGCGGCGTGACGATGCTGTCTGGCTGGCGATGAATGATCGGCGAAAGATCGACAATGACGCTGCTGCCGTTTTCAGCCAACAGATAACAACCGCGTTCGCGCACCTGGTGGGCGGTTTTCATCACCGCAAAGCCGCCCTCGACGGTTTGCAGAGTGCGCGCGCTGTTGATACGGTGCAGGCGCAGGTGCCACTCCCCGAACGGGATCTGCCAGGTCGCAATCTGCACGTCGCGCCACGGCGACCAGCGCGAGAAAATGTAATTTTCATCCACCCGAACCTCTTCGCACTCGCGACGACCGCGGAAATAGTCATCTCCGTCCGCCAGCAGCAGCATGGAATCGCAGGCGGCATGCTTCAGGCCAAAACGCCCGCGCTCAAGGGTGAATCCGAAGCGGCTGGAGTAGGCAAATTTGGTGTATTTCGCTTCGGTGTTGACGTAGTTGTTCAGCTCCAGCTGACCGGCGGTGAGCATGACGACGTGCTGCGAATCTTTCGAATGCATCAGGATCTGCTGCGCATGCGGAATCACATGTTTTCCAGCAAGCGCGGGCAGCGGTTGTTCTTCCGCCTGCCAGAACGGGTGTGCTTCCGGCAGCGCCAGGATCAGATAGGTTTTCAGCGCCCAGTACGGTGAACCGGGGGAGTTGTAATCCTCGCACATCGCCAGGTTCGGATACGCAAAGCCGAGGGTGAGAATACCGTCGCGATCGACAATCGACTGCTGCTGCCACCAGCGCAGATGCCGCAGCACAATGCCCTTCACGATGCCCGGGGTGAAGACGTCCAGTTGAGAAAAGGCCACCGCGCTCCAGAAGGCAACCATGGCAAAGCGGTAGGTCAGGCTGCGGCCAAACGGCACCGAGGCGCCATCGGCGGCGGACCAGTAGATAAAGTCTTCCGCGAACAGACGCGAGCGCTCGCGCAGCACCTTCGCCCTCGCCTCGTCGTCACTCAGCGTGGCGTAAATCAGGCCGTAGAAATGGAAAGCCATGGAGATGTAGTAATCTTTCGGGCGGCCGGGACCGTCGGAATACCAGCCGTCGCCGAGGTAGTAGGCGTCCATCAGCGCAAAGCGGTGGTCAATGGCGGCCCGATCGTACGGCAGGCCGGCGCGCTTAAAGCCGAGCTGGACCATAATGGCAAAATAGTTCCAGTTGCTGTCCGGCATCTGCGCGTCGGTGATTTGGTTGAGCCACGCGTGCAGGTTCATCACCTCGCGCCCGGTAAAGTGCGCGGTGAGTTTATCCCCCAGCAGAGCGAGCCCCAGACCGTAGGCCGCCATCTCCACCAGACGCTGATCGTACGGGCCGGTTTCACCCCAGTAGCCGCTGCTTTGCGGGTCGGTACCAAGCTTAATGGCAGTAAGGTACTTCTCGCTGAACGGCGTGCTTTCGCCGGACGCCATCAGCGGAAACAGACCCCAGAGCGCGCGAGAAAGTCCCTCCATCTGCGCAATATCCGCTGTGTAATGGGCGCAGGTGTCGCCCAGCGGGAATCGTGAAAGGTTCGCCGGAAATTGCGTGTCCAGCGCCTGTAAAAGTGCATACAACGACGCCACTACCTCCTGGCGTGAAGACAACGGATTTGATTTTTCTTTGTTTGCCGCCCACATCGGTTCGCCCTCGTAATCAACTGCGGCAAAGCATAGTGAATCCGCAAGGGGCAGAAATGTTAGCCATGTCACAGGCATGAACGATGAATAAACCTCCAGTTGAGAAAATTTAAAAAGGTGGTTTATAAAGACGATCAGACGGGAAAAAGTTGAGTTTTATTGCACTATGCGCGACACGCCGACATCCGACCTTCTGGAACTGATCGCCCTGAACGATACCGTGGCCTCGTTCAGCCGCCTGTTTGCCAATACGGTGCGCTACCATCACTGGCATCAGTGTCTGGAGATCCTCTATGTGGAAGAGGGCTTTGGCGTGGCGATTGTCGATAATCGTCACTACACCATGCGCCCCGGACGACTGTTTTTCTTCCCGCCTTTTACGCTGCATAAGGTCATGGTGGACGAACAGGCGGAGGCAATTTACCGCCGCACCATTATTCATCTCGACCAGCACGCGGTGCTGAAGATCCTGCGGGATTTTCCCCAGACCCGGCAGCGCCTGGAGCGGCTGTCACGCCGTGGCGGCGAAGCGTGGGTCGCCGATTTAGCCCACTGTCACCACCATATCGACCATCTCTTTAGCTGCTATAAACCGCCGATGAACGGCGAGAGCATCGCCAGCCTGCTGATCGGCCTGTTCGCGATGCTGCCCGACGATCGCGACGGCGAACCGGGCAACAGCCAGGGGATCGCCAGCCAGGTCATGTTCTGGCTCGACGAGCATTATCAGGAGAAATTTCGTCTGGATGCGCTGGCCGCAGAGCTGGGTAAATCGCGCAGTTACGTATCGCGAAAATTCCATGCGGAAACGGGCGAAAAAATTCACGACTACCTGAACACGCTAAGGTTGCGTAAGGCGTGCGAGTGTTTACTCCACACGGATTCGAGCGTGCGAGACATTGCCGCACAGGCGGGATTTTCCGACGTGACGTGGTTTATCAGCGCGTTTAAAAAGGGGATTGGCGAGACGCCGTTGCAGTACAGGAAGAACCATCGTGCGGTTTGACGCCCTCACCCCAGCCCTCTCCCACGGGGAGAGGGGGAAGATCAACCGCTCTTTTTCCCCGGCTTTAATCCGCGATGTAACTCGTTGATGCGCTTCATCGACTTGATGGTGCGCTGCGGCTCGGTGGAGGCGACGGACAGAATAATCATCTCCAGGCACAGCAGCACCGTGCCGTGCAGCGGGATTTTGCCCTTCTCGCCGCCGCGCGGGACGTGGATCACTACGCTTGCCTCTTTGCTAAAGCGCGAGTCCGTGGCGTTGGTCAGCAAAATGGTGGGAATACCCAGGCGCTTCGCTTCGCGCAGCGTGGTCTGCCCCTCCCGGTGCGCGGATTTTTGCGCCATCATTACCAGCACGTCACCGCGCTGTAGGGCAATCAGCTGTTCGGCGAGGCCAATACCGGTGCGGTTGAGCGGGATCGCAGGCAGGCCTATACGGCTAAACAGTCGCGAGGTGTACTCGGCCAGAATGCCGGATGCGCCAATGCCAAAAATAGCGACCTGTCTCGCCTGCGCCAGCAGCGACACGGCCTGCGCCATCGCGTAGCGGTTGCCCGGTTCGGACAACACCGCGCAGGTGTGCTGATGGCCTTCCAGCACAAAATCGATGCTCGCGTCGACGTCGCTGGTAAGCGTGTTTACCGTGGTGGACATCTTCTCGCTGGAGGTGACCACCGGGCCAAACCACTGCTCCAGGGTCTGCTTGAGATCCCGCAGCCCGCCAAACCCAAGCGCCTGAATGGCACGCACCACGGTGGCGTCCGAGGTGTGTAGCACAGCGGCAATCTCCATTGCCGTCTGCTCCATAACCGCTTCACGATTTTCATTGATATAGCTCGCCACCTGCAGCAGACGCGGCGTCAGCTGGTGCGCCCGCGAGCGGAGGCGGTCGCCGTAGACATCAATTTTTCGGATCATCGTGCGGCCTCCGGCAGCGGACGGCCCGCTATCTGCGACTGCACCTGCGCGGCCATCAGCCCCAGCGAGGCAAATGAATTTGAGATCGCTTCCTCGCGGGAGATGAGCACGTAATGCCCGGTTCGGCAGGCGTTGAGAAACTGACACCAGCCCGGCATCACCGCATCCATCGCCGCCAGCTCGTCCTGCGGTTTTCCGCCAGTGTCCCCGCGCCAGGTGGCAAAGACAAAATCAGCATCCAGCTCCGGCAGGCGCTCGGCGCTGACGTCGATGCGCCCGCCCTCCGGGATGCTCTCAATCAGCGGCGGGAACCTGAACCCTGCGTCGCGCAGCACGCGCCCAAGCGAGTGGTAGCTGTGCATGGCGTTGATTTTGCCCTGATTGGCCTGAATCACCGAGACGGTCAGTTTGCTCGTATCGATGGTCGCCTTTAGCGCCTCGATCTGCTCCTGATAGCGACGCTCCAGAATCTTCAGCCGCGCCTCTGTCCCGGTAAGCTGCGCCAGCTTGCGGTAGATCTCCGGCGCACCGCCGTCGAGGTGATCGATACTCACCGTCGGGGCAATTTTTTCCAGCTGTTCGACCGGCGTGTTGCGGGTCGGCTCGGTGATGATAAGATCCGGCTTCGCCGCGGCGATGGCTTCAATATCGATATCCGCGGTGCCGATGAATGTGATGTCGGAATTATCAAAATCGATGCCCGTCAGCATACCGCTGGAACGCAGAAAATGGCTGCCGTCCGGTCGGGTGCGGCCATGGCTGGCAACCGGCGGTACGCCAAGCTCGATCAGCGGAATGGTGATATCCAGGTCGTGCAGGGACACAATCCGCTTCGGGTTAACCGGCACCACCACGTTGCGGTTCAGGTCGTCAGTAAACGTCTGCGTTGGCTCTGCGGCTCCTACAGCAAAACCCACCAGCACCAGCATTGCAAAAAATACGCGCATTTTTATCCCCTAAAATCGATCCCGACGCTGCCAGAGCAGCAGCAGGAAAAACGGTCCGCCAATCAGTGAAATGACAATTCCCGCCGGCAGCTGCAACGGGAGAAATGCCAGCCGCCCGACGTTATCCGCCAGCAGCACCAGCAGCGCGCCCAGTACGGCACTTCCCGTCAGCAGTGCCGTTTGCCCTCCGCGCAGCAGCAGGCGCGCCATGTGCGGGGCAATCAGCCCGACAAAGCCGATACTCCCCACGCAGGAGACGCAGGCCGCGGTGAGCACCACGGGGGCAAACACGCGCAGCAGAGCGAGGCGTGAAGTCCGCACGCCCAGCCCCGTCGCAGTGTGGTTGCCGAGCAAGGCTACGTCTGCGGCGCGTGCGGTAAAGAGCAGCAGCGCAAACGCCGGCACTGTCCAGGCAGCAGCGATGCTGACCAGCGTCCAGCTTGCCGTATGCAGGCTCCCCGCCAGCCACAGCATCGCCGTCTGGACGTCGCGCACGTCGGCGGTCGTCATAAAGACCCCCATCGCGGCGGCAAACGCCCATGACACGCCGATGCCGATCAGGATGAATCGCGGGCGCGAGATATCACGCGCCAGCGCCACTACCAGCAGCGCGGTCAGCAGCCCACCGGCCATGCCGATAAGTGGACGCCAGTACGGCCCCAATCCCGGAAACTGAAAAATCAGCAGCAGCACCGCCGCGCTACAGCCCTCTTTCACGCCGATAAGACCGGGGTCAGCAAGGCCGTTGCGGGTAATGGACTGCATGGCCGCCCCCGCCATGCCGAGCATCGCGCCGCACAGCACGGCCATCAGCAGGCGCGGCAGGCGGATATCCATCACAATGTAATGCGCATCCGCCGTCAGACGTTCAGGATAAAACAGCGCACGTCCGATGGCGGAAGCAGGAATGGGCAGCGAACCGTGCGTCAGGCCAAAACTTAGCAGCAGGAGAGCGGCAAGTGATAATACGGCCAGATACAGCAGCGCCCTCGGGCGAACCAGCGCCGAGAAGGAGAAAAATCGTACTGCCCTCAATCCAGCCCGGTTCATTTGAACATCCTTGACGCCATAAGGATAAAGACCGGCGCGCCGACCAGCGCAGTCATCACGCCGGTTGCCAGCTCATACGGCGTAAACAGCGTACGGGCGGCGATATCCGCCATCAGCAGAACCAGCGCCCCGCAGAGGGCTGAAAGCGGCACCATCACGCGCAGGTCCACCGATACCAGACGGCGAATCAGCTGCGGCACCACGAGTCCGATAAACCCGATCGGTCCGGCAACTGAAACCGCCGCGCCGCACAGCAGGGCGATGGCCAGCAGCGCGAGCAGGCGCGTTTTCAGCAGCGACACGCCAAGCCCCTGCGCCATTCTCTCGCCCAGCGCCAGCATGTTCAGCGACGGCGACAGCCAGAGCGCCAGCGCAAAACCCACGGCAGCGGCCCCCGCGGCGCTAGCGATCGTCTCGCCGATGACTCCCGCCACATCCCCCGCAAGCCAGGTCCGCATGGCCAGCAGCGTCTGTTCATCCAGAATCAACACCGTGGCGGTTATCGATGAGGCAAATGCCGACATTGCCACGCCGCACAGCGTGACCTTCATCGGCGTGAGACCGGTACGCCCGGATGAGGAGAACGTTAGCACCAGCAAAAAGAGCGCGGCGGCGCCAGCTGCGGCTATCAGAGGGCGGCCAAACGGCAGCGACAGCCCGAGGGCACTCGTCAGCACCACCGCCAGCGCCGCCCCTGCATTCAGCCCCAGGATATGCGGCTCGCCGAGCGGATTGCGGATCACTGATTGCAGCAGCACGCCCGCGACGCCGAGCGCCGCGCCCGCCACCAGGGCGGCGCATAGCCGCATCAAGCGCAGCCTGACGATCACGCTATGCTCAAAATTGCGCGGGTCGAAGTGGAAAAATGCGTCTACTACCGTCCGGGGGGCGATAACGCGCGCCCCGATGCTCAGGTGCGCAATCGCGCCTGCCAGAAGCAGCAGCGTAAAGAGAATAAAGGCCACAGATGTGCGCATCATGGTTTGTCGTCAGCCTGACGGAACGGCATAAAGAACGGCTTGCCGGTCAGCGGGTTAACCGACATATGCACGTCGACGTCAAACACCGCTTTGATTAGCTCCGGCGTGCAGGCGTCGCCCTCATGCAGTACCCCCTCGACCTTTCCCTGACGTAAAAAGACCAGCGAATCACCGTAATTCACGGCGAAGTTGAGATCGTGCAGAACCACCACCACGGTGCGCCCGTGCCGGCGCGTCAGCGTGTGCAGTAGTTCGAGGATCTCCACCTGGTAGCGAAGATCGAGGTACGTCGTGGGTTCATCCAGCAGGATATAGGGCGTTTGCTGCGCCAGCACCATAGCGATCCAGCAGCGCTGGCGCTGGCCGCCGGACAGGCTTTCAACCAGATGATGGGCAAACTCTGCCGTTCCGGTCAGGCGTAACGCCTCTTCCACGGCCCGCTCGTCTTCCTCGCTCCACTGGCGCATCACGTTCTGCCAGGGGAAACGTCCGCGCGAGACCAGCTCAAATACGGTTAACCCTTCTGGAAGCAGCGGAGACTGCGGCAGGATCCCGAGCTGGCGGGCGACCGCTTTGGTTGGCTGCGAGTGGATGGCTTTGCCGTCCAGCACCGCGCTGCCGCCGAGCGGCTGAAGCAGCCGTGCGAGGGTACTTAACAGCGTCGATTTTCCGCAGCCGTTTGCGCCCACCAGAACAGTCATTTTCTGCTGGGGGATCGCAAGGGAGATATCATCAACGATGATTTTTTTCTGGTAACCCGCGGAGAGGTTCTCAAGAACCAGTCCCGGCTTTTTGATGTAGTGAGCCACGTGAACGCCAACGTAAGAAAAAAAACCAACAAATAAAAATAAAACTCATTCTCTTTTGTGAGTTTGCCGCCGCTCCATGTAGTAGTCAAGCGAAGATATACCCTGTAAATCCCAGGGATAATTGAGCGTCACCGCACAAATTAAAATTCATTTTTATTAATTATTTTCAATAGCTTAAGGAAGAAAGCGAAGCGTGTTAGCCAGAGAGAAACCTCTGTAGCGAAATTTTTATTTATTCCATTTACTACTACATGCCCTCATGCTTGAATGATTCTCAATTACAAGTCCGATGCCGTAGAGGCTAACGGACAGAGCGTAAGGGCAATGACTCACACATTCTTCCGCGAGCATTTCATCGCAGGATATTTTGGGAAAACAGATGTAATGGCTAAGTTCACACCTTCATTCGCCGGGGTAAAAGGGCGCGCGCTCTTTTCACTCCTGTTCATGGCGCCTCTGGTGCACGCAGCAGCAAAAGACGGTGAGACGCTTACCGTCACTGCCGATCCTTACGCTTCCACCGACGCCACCAGCGGCTATCAGCCCCTGAACACCTCCACCGCCACGCTGACCAACATGCCGATGCTGGACATCCCGCAGGTGGTCAATACCGTCAGCGATAAAGTGCTGGAAGACCAAAACGCGACCACGCTAGACGAGGCGCTGTATAACGTCAGCAACGTGGTGCAGACCAACACCCTGGGCGGCACGCAGGATGCCTTCGTGCGCCGTGGCTTCGGCGCAAACCGCGATGGCTCGATCATGACCAACGGCCTGCGCACCGTGCTGCCGCGCAGCTTCAATGCCGCAACCGAGCGCGTGGAGGTGCTAAAAGGCCCGGCCTCGACCCTTTACGGTATTCTCGACCCCGGCGGCCTGATTAACGTGGTGACCAAACGCCCGGAGAAAACCTTCGGCGGCTCGATTTCTGCCACATCAACCAGCTTTGGCGGCGGTAGCGGACAGTTTGACGTCACCGGTCCAATTGAAGGTACGCGTCTGGCCTATCGCCTGACGGGGGAGTATCAGGACGAGGATTACTGGCGTAATTTCGGCACCGAACGCAGCACCTTTATCGCCCCGTCTTTGACCTGGTTCGGCGATGATGCCACCGTGACCGTGCTCTATTCGCATCGCGACTATAAAACGCCGTTCGATCGCGGAACGATCTTCGATCTCAACACCAAAAAGGCCGTCGACGTCGATCGCAAAACCCGCTTTGATGAGCCATTTAACGTGACCGACGGTCAGTCCGACCTCGCTCAGCTTAACGCGGAGTATCGGCTCAACAGCCAGTGGACCGCGAAGTTCGACTACAGCTACAGCCAGGATAAGTACAGCGATAACCAGGCTCGCGTGATGGCCTACGATTCAAAAACCGGCAACCTGACCCGCCGCGTGGATGCGACCCAGGGTTCGACCCAGCGTATGCACACAACGCGGGCAGATTTGCAGGGGAACGTGGACATCGCGGGCTTTTACAATGAGATCCTGACCGGCGTGTCGTATGAGAATTACGATCTGCTGCGCACGGACATGATCCGTTGTAAGAACGTTAAGGATTTCAATATTTACAACCCGAGCTACGGCAGCCTCGGCAAGTGCACCACCGTCTCGGCAGCCGACAGCGATCAAACCATCAAGCAGGAGAGCTACTCCGCCTACGCGCAGGACGCGCTGTACCTGGCCGATAAATGGATCGCCGTTGCCGGACTGCGCTACCAGTATTACACCCAGTACGCGGGCAAAGGCCGTCCGTTTAACGTCAACACCGACAGCCGCGACGACCAGTGGACGCCGAAGCTGGGCCTGGTATACAAGCTCACGCCGGCAGTCTCCCTGTTTGCCAACTATTCCCAGACGTTTATGCCGCAGTCGTCCATTGCGAGCTACATCGGCGACCTGCCGCCGGAAACGTCGAACGCGTATGAAATAGGCGCTAAGTTCGACCTGTTCGACGGCATTACCGCCAACATCGCGCTGTTTGATATCCACAAGCGCAACGTGCTGTACACCGAGAACGTCGGTGATGAAACCGTCGCCAAAACCGCGGGCCGCGTGCGCTCGCAGGGTGTCGAAGTGGATCTCGCCGGATCGCTGACCGAGAACACCAACATTATCGCCAGCTACGGCTATACCGATGCGAAGGTGCTGGAAGACCCGGACTACGCGGGCAAACCGCTGCCGAACGTACCGCGCCATACCGGCTCCCTGTTCCTGACGTACGATATTCACAATGCGTTTGCCGGGAATACGCTGACAATTGGCGGCGGCGGGCACGGCGTAAGCCGTCGTTCAGCGACTAACGGTGCGGATTATTATCTGCCGGGCTATTTCGTGGCGGATGCATTTGCGGCGTACAAAATGAAGCTGCAATATCCGGTGACGCTACAGGTGAACGTGAAGAATCTGTTCGATAAGACCTACTACACGTCGTCGATTGCGACCAACAACCTGGGCAACCAGATTGGCGACCCGCGTGAAGTGCAGTTTACGGTGAAGATGGAGTTTTGACGTAAAAAAGCCCGGTGGCGCTAACGCTTACCGGGCCTACGATCCTAACCCCCACCCTGTGGGAGAGGGTTAGGGTGAGGGGACATCAGGCCTCAATATCCGCCATATCGCCTTTCTCCTGGAGCCAGTTACGTCGGTCTTCAGAACGTTTCTTGGCCAGCAGCATATCCATCACGGCGTTGGTTTGTTGTTCGTCTTCATCGCTGATGGTCAGCTGCACCAGACGGCGGGTGTTCGGATCCAGCGTGGTTTCACGCAGCTGCATCGGGTTCATCTCGCCCAGCCCTTTAAAGCGCTGAACGTTCGGTTTGCCCTTCTTGCGTTTGAGCTGCTCCAGCACGCCCGCTTTCTCTTCTTCCGTCAGCGCATAGTAGACTTCTTTGCCAAGGTCGATACGGTACAGCGGCGGCAGCGCCACGTGGACGTGACCGTTTTTCACCAGCGTGCGGAAGTGCTTCACGAACAGCGCACAGAGCAGCGTGGCGATGTGCAGACCATCGGAGTCCGCATCCGCGAGGATACAGATCTTGCCGTAGCGCAGCTGGCTCAGATCGTCGCTGTCCGGATCGATGCCGATCGCCACGGAGATGTCGTGTACTTCCTGCGAGGCCAGCACTTCATCAGACGAGACCTCCCAGGTGTTGAGGATCTTACCCTTGAGCGGCATGATCGCCTGATATTCACGATCGCGCGCCTGCTTGGCCGATCCGCCTGCCGAGTCCCCTTCCACCAGGAACAGCTCGGTGCGGTTGAGATCCTGGGCGGTACAGTCCGCCAGCTTGCCCGGCAGCGCGGGGCCACTGGTCAGCTTTTTACGCACCACTTTCTTCGCCGCGCGCAGGCGACGCTGGGCGCTGGAGATGGCCATTTCAGCCAGCATTTCTGCGGCCTGAACGTTCTGGTTCAGCCACAGGGTAAACGCATCTTTCACCACGCCGGAGACGAACGCCGCACACTGGCGTGACGACAGGCGCTCTTTAGTCTGACCGGCAAACTGCGGATCCTGCATCTTCACGGAGAGCACGTAGGCGCAGCGGTCCCAGATATCTTCTGCGGAAAGCTTCACGCCGCGCGGCAGAATGTTGCGGTATTCGCAGAACTCGCGCATCGCATCCAGCAGCCCCTGACGCAGGCCGTTGACGTGCGTCCCGCCGAGCAGCGTTGGGATCAGGTTGACGTAGCTTTCCGTCAGCAGCTCACCGCCTTCCGGCAGCCACAGCAGCGCCCAGTCCACCGCTTCGGTGTCACCTTCGAAATTCCCGACGAACGGTTTTTCCGGCAGGGTCGGCAGGCCGTTAACCGCTTCGCACAGGTAGTCGTTCAGACCCTTTTCGTAGCGCCAGCTCTGTTCGGTGTTGTTTACGTGATCTTTAAAGGTGATTTCCACGCCCGGGCACAGCACCGCTTTGGCTTTCAGCAGGTGCGTCAGGCGAGAAACGGAAAAGCGTGGGCTGTCGAAGAAGCTTTCGTCAGGCCAGAAATGGACGCTGGTGCCGGTGTTGCGTTTACCGCACGTCCCGACGACCTGCAAATCCTGCACTTTTTCGCCGTTTTCAAACGCGATGTTATACACCTGGCCATCGCGACGAACGTTCACTTCCACGCGCTTTGACAGGGCGTTAACCACGGAGATCCCCACGCCGTGCAAGCCGCCTGAGAACTGGTAATTTTTGTTGGAGAACTTACCGCCCGCGTGCAGACGACAGAGGATCAGCTCAACGGCGGGAACACCCTCTTCCGGGTGGATATCTACCGGCATGCCGCGGCCGTCGTCGATAACTTCCAGCGACTGATCGGCGTGCAGGATAACGTCCACGCGTCTGGCATGGCCTGCCAGCGCTTCGTCCACACTGTTATCAATTACTTCCTGGCCCAGGTGGTTTGGGCGCGTCGTATCGGTGTACATCCCCGGGCGGCGGCGAACCGGCTCAAGCCCGGTGAGTACCTCAATGGCATCAGCGTTATAGGTTTGCGTCATGATTTAAGCTAGCAATTCGCATTGATTGTCAGTGGCTGTGCAGTCCAAGAAAATCGACAATCTGGGTGAAATGATCTTCAAAGCCCGTGAAAGCATGGTTACCGCCCTCTTCTACAGTCTGGCGGCAGGATGCGTAATACGCCACTGCCTGGCGGTAATCCAGCACTTCATCTCCCGTCTGTTGCAGCAGCCAGATAAGATCGGGCGCTTCAAGCGGGTCGACCTGCATAACTTTGAGATCGTAAATATGGCGTGACTCTAGCACATATTGTTGGCCGGTGTAGGGGTTCTCGTTTTCGCCAAGAAAGTCCCTTAACAGCTCAAATGGCCGGACCGCCGGGTTGACGACGACAGCGGGTAACATAAAGCACTGCGACAGCCAGGTGGCGTAGTAGCCGCCGAGCGACGACCCGACAACGCCAAACGATTCGCCGCCGTGTTCAAGCACGATCGATTCCAGCATCTCTGCCGCATCCGCCGGATAAGGGGGCAACTGCGGAATAATCATCTCCACGTGGGGATGATTCGCGCTCAGCCACTGGCGAAGCTGCGTCGCTTTCGCCGATCGTGGTGAGCTGTTAAACCCATGCAGATAGAGAAGCGTCGACATCAATAGCCTTCCGAAGCGGTATCCGGGCGGAATTGAGCCCCGGTCAGACGGCAAACTTCGGTGGTCAGCGAGCCATCGGCATGCAGCTCCAGCCAGCGCCAGCCCGGTGCGATGGTATCCAGCGTAAAGTTGGCGCAGTGCGGCTTAAACTGCACGCAGGTAGAGGGCGTCGCGAGCAGGCGGCGACCATTCCAGTCGAGATCCTGTTCCTGGTGAATGTGCCCGCACAGCAAATTTTTCACGCGCGGAAATTTCGCCAGTACGCCGTCCAGCGCCGCAGAGTTGCGTAAGCTGTGCTGATCGAGCCAGCTACAGCCCGCCGGCAGCGGGTGATGATGCAGCAACAGCAGCGTATTGCGATTCGGTTCGGCGGCCAGTTTTGTCTCCAGCCAGTCAAGCTGATAGTCGCTCAACTCACCGTGGGGAACGCCAAACACCTGACTGTCGAGGAGCAGAATTTGCCACTGGTCCCCCGCAAAGACACATTTTGCCGGTGAAATCCCCGCATCCTGAAGCGAACTGTACATAGCGGGTTGAAAATCGTGATTGCCCGGTAGCCAGACGCAAGGCACGCTAAAGCTCGCAATCCCTTCAGCAAAATGCTGATAGGCTGCGGAGGATTGATCCTGCGCCAGATCGCCCGTCGCGACGATCAGATCGCATGGCCGCTTTTCAGCATGGATCGCGTCAAGAACCGCCTGATAACTCTCCCAGGTGTTCACGCCCAGAAGCGTCTCATGCTTTTCGGCAAAAAGGTGGGTGTCGGTGATTTGTAATATCCTGACTGGCGCCCCACCAGCAACAGTCAGGTTCAACAGGCTTTCCAAATGGTGTCCTTAGGTAGGTTTATGACGCTAACAAACCGGAATCGCCATTGCTCCATGTGCTAAACAATATCTTAGCCAGTCGGCTAAAAACTGGTTAATTTGATGCTTTTCGTCGCGTTGATGCAACTTTTTATTCGGGTAATCATACCGCGCTTTAAAGCGAAAGATCTGCTGGCTTGAACACACTTCAGCGACCATCGCGTCATGATAAAGACGTACCGTCATCGACGGCAGGCTCCAGTAGCTGATGCTCGGCGCCGTTTGCTCAATCTCCACCAGCGTAGTGTAGCGCGTTGATTCTGTTATCGTTAACCGATACTGCGCGTTGCTCACCTGATAGCTCACCGTTTCGCCGGGCGCGTCGTTTCGCGGCAGCAGGCGGCGCAGCTGGGCGAAATTGGTTTCGCACAGGCGCATCATTTCTGGGAAGTCAGGTGTATAACGCTTCATTTTTTCCACTCGTATCGTAATGTCTGATAATGCAGCTGTAGCCATTGCAGGGCGATGACAGACGCTGCGTTGTCGATTTTCCCCTCTTCTACCCACTGGTAAGCCTGCTCCCGACTCACCACATGAACCCGAATATCTTCGTTTTCATCTGCCAGACCGTGGATCCCTTCCGCTGTCTTGGCGTCCACTTCGCCCACCATAATAGATGAACGTTCCGTTGTCCCACCCGGGCTTGCCAGGTAGCTCAACACCGGTTTCGTCCGGCCGATCGCCAGGCCCGCCTCTTCCAGCGCCTCACGGCGAGCGACGTCTTCGACCGACTCACCTTCTTCGATCATCCCGGCCACCATCTCCAGCAACCACGGCGTATCGCTGGTATCATAAGCCGCAATACGCACCTGTTCGACCAGCACCACTTCATCACGCACTGGGTCATAGGGTAGCAACACAGCCGCATGCCCGCGCTCAAAAATTTCGCGTTTGATTTCACCGCTCATCTCACCGTTAAACAGACGATGCCTGAAACGGTAAAGTTCCATTGAAAAAAAACCGCTATAAAGCGTTTCTCGTGCAATAATTTCTACATCGTTTTTGGCGAAGGTGACAGGCACGTTTTCTGGTTTTTGCATCGGTCGAGTCCTGGTAGCAATGGTGATGAAATTGTGAATTTCAAGGCTGTTTGGCTGCCGTTTGTATGGCTATATGGTAGATTGGAGCAAATTACCGCCAGATGGCACGTTACGCCAACCTTTTGGTGTGGATGATTCTGTTAGAATCGGCAATTATTTTTAATTAGATCAGCGCTAATACTGCTTCACAACAAGGAATGCAAATGAAGAAATTGCTCCCCATCCTTATCGGCCTGAGCCTGACGGGCTTCAGTGCAATGAGCCAGGCAGAAAACCTGTTACAGGTCTACCAGCAGGCACGTCTGGGCAACCCTGATTTACGTAAATCAGCGGCCGATCGTGATGCTGCGTTTGAAAAGATTAACGAAGCACGTAGTCCACTGCTGCCGCAGTTAGGCTTAGGTGCAGATTATACCTACACTAACGGTTTTCGCGATAACAATGGCATCGATTCGAATGCCACCAGCGCCTCTTTACAGCTTACACAAACCCTGTTCGACATGTCCAAATGGCGTGAACTGAGCTTGCAGGAAAAGAGCGCCGGCATTCAGGATGTCACCTATCAAACCGATCAGCAGACGCTGATCCTGAATACCGCGACCGCCTATTTCCAGGTTCTGAGCGCGATTGACGCCCTCTCCTACACCGAAGCGCAGAAACAGGCGGTTTACCGTCAGTTAGATCAAACCACCCAGCGTTTTAACGTGGGCCTGGTCGCCATTACTGACGTGCAGAACGCCCGTTCACAGTACGATACCGTACTGGCTAACGAAGTGACCGCACGTAACAACCTCGACAACGCCCTGGAAGCACTGCGTCAGGTCACCGGTAACTACTATCCTGAGCTGGCCTCTCTGAACGTGGACAGTTTCAAAACGGACAAACCGCAGGCGGTTAACGCCCTGCTGAAAGAAGCGGAAAACCGCAACCTGACCTTGTTGCAGGCACGCCTGAGCCAGGATCTGGCGCGCGAACAGATCCGTCTTGCACAGGATGGTCACCTGCCAACTCTGAGCCTGAGCGCCTCTACCGGCGTATCGGACACCAGCTACAGCGGGTCTAAAACGACCTCTCAGGCCTATGACGACAGCAACGTTGGCCAGAACAAAGTGGGTCTCAGCTTCTCTCTGCCGCTGTACCAGGGCGGGATGGTTAACTCTCAGGTGAAACAGGCGCAGTACAACTTTGTGGGCGCCAGCGAGCAGCTGGAAAGCGCACACCGCAACGTGGTGCAGACCGTGCGTTCTTCCTACAACAACGTAAATGCCTCTATCAGCAGCATCAACGCCTATAAACAGGCCGTCGTCTCTGCCCAGAGCTCACTGGATGCGAACGAAGCGGGTTACTCCGTAGGTACGCGTACCATCGTGGACGTGTTAGACGCAACGACCACGCTGTATAACGCGAAACAGCAGCTCTCCAGCGCACGTTATCAGTATCTGATTAACCAGCTGAACATCAAGCAGGCGCTGGGTACGCTGAACGAGCAGGATCTGCAAATGCTGAACAGCACGCTAGGCAAACCGGTCCCTACGTCGCCTGACAGCGTCGCGCCGGAAAATCCACAGCAGGATGCCGCCGTTGATAATTTCACCCCTAACAGCAGCGCCCCGCTTGCGCAGCCAGCGGCAGCGCGTAGCACCGCACCTGCCAGCAGCGGTACGAATCCGTTCCGTCATTAAGCCTTGCCCGATGGCGCTGAGCTTATCGGGCCTACTTAACCGTAGGCCGGGTAAGCACAGCGCCACCCGGCGCAAAATCACACCTGAACGTAAGCCAACGTAAAGATCCCCCGCATTTCGCCCCTCTTCGCTTCATTTTCAACCACTCATCCTCTATCCTGAGCGTTATTACCACTGGGTCCTGGAAGACAAATATGAAACGGACAAAAACGATGAATCACGCGTCGTTCCGCAAAAGCTGGAACGCACGCCACCTGACACCTGTCGCGCTGGCGGTCACCGCCGTCTTTATGCTGGCAGGCTGTGAGCAAAACGACGAAACGGTTTCGCTGTATCAAAACGCCGACGACTGCGCGAGCGCAACCGGTAAAGCCGCTGAGTGTACGACGGCCTATAACAACGCCCTCAAAGAAGCGGAACGTACCGCGCCGAAATATGCCTCTCGCGAAGACTGTGTAGCCGAATTCGGTGAAGGCCAGTGCCAGCAGGCACCTGCTCAGGCGGGTATGGCACCGGAAAACCAGGCGCAGGCACAGTCCAGCGGCAGCTTCTGGATGCCGCTGATGGCGGGTTATATGATGGGCCGTTTGATGAGCGGCGGTGCGGGCTACCAGCAGCAGCCGCTGTTTAGCTCCAAAAACCCGAACAGCCCGGCCTACGGTAAATACACCGATGCCACCGGCAAGGGTTACGGTGCTGCAACGCCAGGCCGTACGATGACCGTACCGAAAACCGCAATGGCGCCGAAACCAGCCACCACCAGCACCATTACCCGTGGCGGCTTTGGTGAGTCTGTTGCCAAACAAACCACCATGCAGCGTAGTGCGAACGGCTCCTCAACCCGCTCAATGGGCGGCTGATCATGGAACGAGTCAGTATTGTTGAGCGCCCGGACTGGCGCGAAAAAGCCACCGAATACGGTTTCAACTTTCACACCATGTACGGCGAGCCGTACTGGTGTGAAGATGCTTACTATAAGCTCACGCTCGCTCAGGTCGAAAAGCTTGAAGAGGTAACCGCAGAGCTGCACCAGATGTGCCTGAAGGTAGTAGAAAAAGTCATCGACAGCGATGAGCTGATGACCAAATTCCGCATTCCGAAGCACACCTGGAGTTTTGTTCGTCAGTCCTGGAAAACGAACCAGCCTTCGCTCTACTCTCGCCTCGATCTGGCATGGGATGGCGTGGGTGAACCGAAGCTTTTAGAAAACAACGCGGATACACCAACCTCTCTGTACGAAGCCGCGTTCTTCCAGTGGATCTGGCTGGAAGATCAGGCAAATGCCGGAAACTTGCCCGAAGGCAGCGACCAGTTCAACAGCCTTCAGGAAAAGTTGATTGAGCGTTTCGTCGAACTGCGTGAACAGCACGGTTTCAACCTGTTGCACCTCGCCTGCTGCCGCGATACCGAAGAAGATCGCGGTACGGTTCAGTATTTGCAGGACTGCGCAGCCGAAGCGGAAGTGGCGACGGAATTCCTCTATATCGAAGATATCGGTTTAGGTGAAAAAGGTCAGTTTACGGACATGCAGGATCAGGTCATCAGCAACCTGTTCAAGCTCTATCCGTGGGAATACATGCTGCGGGAAATGTTCTCTACCAAACTGGAAGACGCCGGCGTGCGCTGGCTGGAACCGGCCTGGAAGAGCATTATCTCCAATAAAGCCCTGCTGCCGATGCTGTGGGAGATGTTCCCGAATCATCCGAACCTGCTGCCTGCTTACTTTGCTGAAGATGATTTCCCACCGATGGAGAAATACGTCGTTAAGCCAATCTTCTCCCGAGAAGGGGCAAACGTCTCGATTATCGAAAACGGTAAAACGCTGGAAGCGGTTGAAGGGCCGTACGGTGAAGAAGGGATGATCGTCCAGGCGTTTTATCAACTGCCGAAGTTTGGCGACAGCTATACGTTGATCGGCAGCTGGCTTATTAACGATCAGCCTGCTGGGATTGGCATTCGCGAAGATCGCGCGCTGATTACGCAGGATCTGTCGCGTTTCTATCCGCATATTTTCGTCGAGTAAGACTTGCCCGGTGGCGCTACGCTTACCGGGCCTACGCTCAATATGTAGGTCGGGTAAGGCGAAGCCGCCACCCGACATGTTTTTACCCCACCTGCACCGACAGCATACTCAAGCTCCCCATCTCAATACCGTCGACCGGGATTGTAATAACCTCCTGACCATCCCACGCGCCTAGTACATACAGCAATGGCAAGAAGTGTTCCGGCGTCGGGTTAGAGAGCGAACCGCCGTCGTGATCCAGATAGTTCACCAAAGGGTGTCGTTCGGCCGGCCCTTGCCAGGTCAGGTTGTCTTTTACATAGTCATTAAAGGCTGTTGCCCAGGGGTACGGCGTATTTTCACCGTGCCAGCGTACCGTACGCAGATTGTGTACCACGTTGCCACTGGCAATCAGCATGATGCCCTCATCACGAAGCGAAGCCAGCTTACGCCCCATCTCCATGTGCCAGGCAGCCGGTTTGGTGCTGTCGATACTCAGTTGCACCATCGGGATATCGGCATCCGGATACATTTTGATCAACACCCCCCATGAGCCGTGGTCAAAGCCCCAGGCTTCTTTGTCCAGCGCAACCGGAACAGGGGCGAGCAGATCAACGAGCCGCTGCGCCAGCTCGGGGGAGCCCGGAGCAGGATAATGCGTGTCATACAGCGCCTGCGGAAAGCCGCCAAAATCATGAATCGTTTTTGGCGCTTCCATGGCCGTCACACCGGTACCCCGGGTAAACCAGTGCGCAGAGACCACCACAATTGCCTTCGGACGCGGTAACGTCTCACCCAGTTGACGCCAGGCGCGGGTATAGACGTTATCTTCCAGGACGTTCATTGGGCTGCCATGGCCTAAAAACAGTGCTGGCATACGAGAAGAAGACATGGTGATATCCTTAGAGGAGGTGGCAATGTGATGGGCCTACATTACGCGCATTCAGGTGAAGATGAACGCAGATAACCGTGAAGATCATCATCAGGAAATTTGAATGTCAGATATCGCTTAAGGAGAATGCATGTCAGTACCGTTGATTTTGACCTTACTCGCGGGCGCCGCAACCTTTATCGGTGCGTTCCTCGGGGTACTCGGGCAAAAACCCTCTAATCGCCTTCTGGCCTTCTCGCTGGGTTTCGCCGCCGGGATCATGCTGCTTATCTCGCTGATGGAGATGCTGCCCGCCGCGCTTCACACCGAAGGTATGTCGCCTGTTCTGGGCTATGGCATGTTTATCATTGGACTGCTGGGTTATTTTGCGCTTGACCGTATTCTTCCTCACGCGCACCCGCAGGATTTAATGCAAAAAAGCGTTACCCCCATCCCGGGCAATATCAAACGCACGGCCATTCTGCTGACGCTGGGTATCAGCCTGCATAACTTTCCGGAAGGTATCGCCACCTATGTCACGGCCAGCAGCAACCTGGAAATGGGTTTTGGTGTGGCGCTGGCCGTGGCTTTGCACAATATTCCTGAAGGACTTGCCGTTGCCGGGCCCGTTTATGCCGCCACGGGTTCAAAACGTACGGCTGTCTTTTGGGCGGGTATCTCCGGGATGGCTGAAATTCTCGGCGGCGTGCTGGCGTGGCTGATCCTCGGTAGCCTCGTCTCCCCGATTGTGATGGCTGCGATTATGGCTGCCGTGGCCGGGATTATGGTCGCGCTCTCTGTCGATGAGCTGATGCCGCTGGCGAAAGAGATCGATCCCAACAATAACCCCAGCTACGGCGTACTGTGTGGAATGTCAGTGATGGGGATGAGTCTGGTACTGCTGCAAACGGCCGGTATTGGCTAAGAATTTATGCCTCCGTTTTATACGGAGGCTATATATTATTCAAAAAAACAATCCTATATATTTCACCTATAATAACCTGAAAAATATAGTCCTGTTAAAATCCCGAAAAACCACGCCTCTTAAGATAGCCTGCAAATATTAATTAAAACCATCTAAAAATATATTTAAGTCATGTTAATCGCGTCTCCCCACCCCAATTCGTATACTTCGCGAGTATTCTGAAATTAATATTCACATTATGAATCACTCTGAAAAAGGATATTTTCATGTATATGGGTAAAAAACTACTGTTAGCGACGGCTATGGCAGTCATTGTATCGGGTGCTGCTTTTGCAGATGATCAAGGCTCAGGAAAAATCACATTCAAAGGTATTGTTATTGACGCACCGTGCAGTATCGCACCAGACAGCGTTGATAAAGAAGTCGATCTGGGTGAAGTGACCACGGCTGTTATCAACGCCAACAAAAAATCTACCCCGGTACCGGTCGATATCAATCTGGAAAACTGCCAGCTTGACGATCCGGCAGACGAGACCGACACGCCAATTACCAAAGTGGATGTGACCTTTACCAGCGCAGCGACAGACGCGGCGGATACCAGCCTGATGAGCAACACCTATGCAAGCGGTGCGCAGAACGTGGGGGTGCGTCTGCTGGATAACGCGGAGTCTGCTATCACGCTGGGAGAGGCCAACGAGGTTGAGTTGCTGGCGGGTTCAACCACCCAGACGCTGCATTTCAAAGCGGTTATGGAAGTCCCTACAGGTAAAACTGCGACGGCAGGCCAGGTTGAAGCCACGGCTAACTACGTCCTGATGTACAAATAATTCTGTTACGTCACGGCACCAGCCGACTGGTAATTCATACCGGTCGGCACTCTCTATTTACTCGAGTAACAGGATGATGACATACAAATTACAATGGATAATCATCATTGCGTCCCTGTTAATGACGAAAGTTGCCTCTGCCACCGAGTTTAATATAAACGCCATCGATAAAGATCAGCGCGGCAGCGTCGATTTATCACTGTTTAAAGATCAAATATCGGTTACGCCGGGAAGCTATTTCGTTACGGTTGCCGTCAATGATATTCCGCTGGCAAATGGCTGGCAGCTTCGCTGGCGAGAAATAAATAACGCCGTTCAGGTCTGTATTCCCCCCGAGCTGGTCGATACCTTTGCGTTGCAGGATGACGTTCGCCACGCTTTGCCTGAGAAAGAGGGATGCGTTGATTTCTCCGCCAGACCCGACATCCGATTTACTTTTGAGCAAGGCAGCCAGACCCTGAAAGTGACCATCCCCCAGGCGTGGCTGCAATACCGTGCGGTTGACTGGATGCCGCCATCCACCTGGGACATCGGCGTGCCGGGCGTACTGCTGGATTACAATCTTTTTGCCAGCCATTATCAGCCCAATAGCGGCAGCAACAATGACAACGCCAATACCTATGGCACCGCCGGCGCGAACATGGGCGCGTGGCGGCTACGCAGCGATTACCAGTACACGCAAAGCCATACTGACGCAGGCTCGGAGCATAATGGACGTTTTTCACGCGTGTATATGTTCCGCCCTCTGCCCTCGATCGGTGCGAAACTGACGTTGGGTGAAACGGATTTCCAGTCCGCAATTTTTGACGCCTTTACCTACACCGGCGCATCGCTAATCAGCGATGAACGTATGCTGCCATGGTCGCTGCGCGGCTATGCCCCGCAGATTACCGGGATAGCGCAAACCAACGCCACGGTAACCGTAAGCCTTGCCAATCGCGTGATTTACCAGAGTAAAGTGCCGCCAGGTCCTTTTGTTATTCAGGATCTTAACCAGTCGGTTCAGGGCACGCTGGACGTCAAAGTCACGGAAGAGGATGGACGCGTCAGCACCTTCCAGGTCTCGGCCGAATCCGTACCATTTTTAACGCGCAAGGGTCAGGTGCGCTACAAGCTCGCGGCGGGTAAAGCGCGCCAGGGCGCCTCCCATGACGTTGAAGATAACGCCTTCATGAGCGGCGAATTTTCCTGGGGCATGCTGTCGCACACCTCCCTGTATGGCGGTACGCTGGCCGATGGCGACCGCTATCGTTCCGTCGCTGCCGGAATCGGCCAGAATATGGCCTGGCTGGGGGCGCTCTCTTTTGACGTCACGCAGGCCACCAGCCAGCTGCCACACCAGCGCAGCCAGACGGGTTACAGCTATCGCATTAACTACAGCAAGCGTTTCGATACCACCGGCAGTCAGCTTACGCTCGCCAGCTACCGCTACTCAGATCCACAGTTTTTGAGCTACGCCCGCTACCTTGATTATGACGACGGTGACCGCCAGTCGGAAAAACAAACCCTGAGCGTGACGGCAAGCCAGTACATTTCGGCGTTATCCCTGAACCTGTACGTCAATATGCTGCGTCAGACATGGTGGAATGATTCACCCTCCACGACCGGCAGTATCACGGCGGGCTACAACTTTGATATGGGCCGCTGGAAGAACCTTGGCGTAACCCTGTCCTGGAGTAAAACGCATTACGATGAGAAAGACGAAAGTGACGATACTCAGTTCTATCTCTCGCTCAGCGTACCGCTCGATCCCGATCATCGACTTAACTATGACCTGCGTAACCGCGACACGCTGAGCCATAACGTGTCGTGGTACGACACGTCGGATCGCAATAACACCTGGGGCGTTTCCGCGGGCGCGGAGAGCGGGAAGCCAGACTCCGGGGCGCAGTTCAGCGGGAATTATCAGCATTATTCTGCGTACGGCGATCTTAATCTCTCCGGCAGCTATAAAGCTGACGAATATAACTCCCTCAGCGCAAGCTGGAGCGGTTCCTTCACCTCAACGGTGAAAGGCGCCGCGCTGCACCGGCGCAGCTACGGTAATGAACCCCGCGTAATGGTCAGCACCGACGGGGTAGGCAATATCCCGCTGAACATGTCGCGAGATGAGACCAACCGTTTTGGCATCGGCGTTTTACCGTCATTCTCCAGCTATTCCCCCTCCAGCGTGCAGATCAATATGAACAACCTTCCGGATGGCGTGGACGTGGACAACCGCGTCGTGACCTCAACCTGGACTGAGGGGGCCATTGGTTTTCGTCAGATTGCCACGCGTGCAGGTCGGGACGTGGCAGGTGTTCTGCGGATGTCATCAGGAACGCCACCGCTCGGGGCGATTGTTCGCCTGGAAGCAAACGATTTGCAGGTTGGGATGGTGGCCGATGAAGGCCACGTCTGGCTCGGCGCCGTTGAGCCAGAACAGCAGTTTCGCGTGACATGGGGCGACAACCAACAGTGTCGCTTCTCGTTACCTTCTCACTTAGAAAACAGTATGCAGTTGATACTGCCGTGTCAGTAAGAAATCATCATGAAATTAACGCCGATTAAAAGCCTGTGCCTGATGCTAATCAGCACAGCATTTACCACCCATGCGGCCATTAATCTGGACCGCACGCGCATTGTTTTTCCAGAAAGCGACAAGGCCAGCAGCCTGAAAGTGGACAACCAGAGCAAGGCGCTGCCTTATCTGGCGCTCTCCTGGATTGAAGATGAAAAGGGGCATAAAGAAGATGCGCACTTTATGGCGCTTCCCCCCATTCAACGTATCGAAGCGGGCGCCTCGTCGCAGGTAAGAATTGTTAAACAAGCCGCCACCCGCCAGTTGCCAAAAGACAGGGAATCGCTGTTTTATTTCAACCTGCGTGAAGTACCGCCAAAAAGCATCAGCGCCAGCGAGGAGCGCAGCGTGATGCAGGTTGCCATGCAGAGCCGAATCAAGCTGTTCTGGCGTCCGGAAGCGATTAGCAAAAAATCCGGCGAACTGGCTGAAATGCGCATGGAAATTACCGCCAGCGCGAAAGAACTCACGGTCCACAACCCTACGCCGTACTACATCACGCTGGCGTGGCTGAGCAAAAATGCCAAAACCATGCTGCCGGGTTTTGACAGTCTGATGATTGCGCCTTTCGCCACGGCAACCGCCTCTACCGGTGATTACCACGGTAGTTATTACAGCATCGGCTATATCGACGATTACGGCGCCCTAAAAAAAGTCGACGTGCAGTGCACCGGAACGGCGCTATGTAAACTTACCGAACGGAAAATCGATAAAGATGCAAAAGCTCGCTAGTTTCCTGTTTACACTGCTGCTTTCAGCGCTGCCTTTGAAAGATGCGCTGGCGCTTAACTGCTATCTGGGTGGATCTGGCGGCCCCGTCGAGGAGACAAAAACGATCACCCCTTTTGCGATACCCAGCAACGCTCAGGTTGGTCAAAAAATATGGGAGTCTGATGACATTAAAATTCCGGTGACGTGTGATAACAACGTCACGAGCAATTTTGAGCCGGAAGATGTCTTTGCATGGGTGAACCCTTATCCTGCCGCAACCGATCCCTATTATGAACTGGGCGTCACCTATGAAGGCATAGATTACGATGCCACGGGCCAGCCCAACGGCGTGGATACCCGCCAGTGCCTGGACAACGATAACATCACCATTTACACCGCGGATCAAATCCGCCAGATGGGTTGGGAGAATCGCATCTGCTCCGGCAATCCGGATGATATCCATATTTCACGCACGTTCGTCGCCCGATTACGACTTTTCGTGCGAATTAAGGCTATGCCGCCACATGGTTATATCAGTTCGCTCAGCGATTACATCGTTGTGCAGTTTGACGGTAAGGGTGGCGTTAATCAGATGGCCGACGCGAAGAACCTCAAGTATCACATCAACGGACTGCAAAACATTACGGTGCTTGATTGTGGAGCGACGTTTAGCATTTTCCCTGAAAATCAGGAGATCGACTTCGGCGCCTTCAGCGCGCGCGACATTGTGAATCAGCAGACGCGTATGCGCACGTTTTCAATACGAACCACCAAAGTGCAGGATGCCCAGTGCTCGGACGGATTTAAGATGGACTCGTCGTTTTACACAACCGAAACGCTTAGCGCAGACGACACCGCAGTACTGATAGGGAATGGGTTAAAGCTGCGTATTCTTAACGGAACGGAGCCTTACACCTTTAACCAGTACAAGGAGTACGCCGATTTTACGGGCGATAAGATGAATGTTGAGCAAAACTACACGGCTGAACTTTCACGGGAGGAAGGGAAAGCGATTCAGTCCGGGCCGTTTGAAACCGTGGTACTGTTCAAAATTAACTACCACTAGAAACAACAAAGCCGGGTTTCCCCGGCTTTTTCACATCAGCATGTTCAGCTGGCTTTGCGCTCGTGCGCGCGGCGGTACTCAACCAGATCTTCAATCGTCACCACTGGCATATTGTGCAGACGCGCAAAGGTGATGCACTCCGGCGCGCGCGCCATGGTGCCATCATCGTTGGTCAGTTCGCACAGCACGCCTGCGGGTTTGAAGCCAGCCAGCGTCACCAGATCGATGGTCGCTTCGGTATGACCACCACGGGTCAGCACGCCGCCCGGCTGCGCGCGCAGCGGGAAGACGTGACCAGGGCGGTGCAGATCGGATGGTTTCGCACCATCAGCAATCGCTGCACGCACGGTAGTCAGGCGGTCAGCCGCCGACACACCGGTGGTTACGCCATGCGCTGCTTCAATGGTCACGGTGAAGCCGGTACCAAAGGCGCTGGTGTTGTTTTCAACCATCATCGGCAGATCAAGCTGCTTGCGACGGTCTTCGGTGATGCACAGGCATACGATGCCGCTACCGTGACGGATGGTCAGCGCCATCTGCTCAACGGTCATGTTCTCGGCGGCAAAAATCATGTCGCCTTCGTTTTCACGGTTTTCATCATCAAGCACCATCACACCGCGGCCTTCGCGCAGTGCATCCAGTGCATGTTCAACACGTTGAGTTGAAGTGCCAAAAGAGGAAAGTAGCGTCTGATTCATGGTAAAAAAACCTCATTAACTTTATGGTTACCAGAATCAGGGCAGTCTTAGGAGCGCCGTACTAGCGGCAAAAAAATAACGTGAGCGGGCCATGCCCGACTGGATCGTTACTCTCTCCCATCCGGACTCTAACCGTCGGCCCCGGAATTACACCGGATCTGCTGACCTTTGAGAATTCACCCAAAGCGCTCGCGGGCTTTCAGCGTTAAGCTGATTTACCGCCGGTGGGGAATTTCGCCCCGCCCTGAGAATAAGCGAGATAACTATAACGCTATTGATTACCCTGGGCAATGCATAAGCTTCAAACAATTTTGTTTAACCCACGGCATGACGCGCTACAATAGGCACTAACACCTTTTCATCAAGGGAAACGACAATGATTGACCCAAAGAAAATTGAGCAGATCGCGCGTCAGGTTCATGAGTCCATGCCGAAAGGTATTCGTGAGTTTGGTGATGACGTTGAGAAGAAAATCCGCCAGACGTTGCAGGCACAGTTGGTTCGCCTTGATTTAGTCAGCCGCGAAGAGTTTGATGTGCAGACTCAGGTGCTGCTGCGCACCCGCGAGAAACTGGCGCTGCTGGAACAGCGTCTGAGCGAGCTGGAGAGCCGCAATGCGCCGGAAGAAGTGAAGCCAGCGCCAGCTATTCCACCGGTGGATGACCAGGCATAAGTGCGGCCTGCTGTGCCCGGTGGCGGCTACATGAACGCGTAGGTCGGGTAAGGCGCAGCCGCCACCCGACATAAAAAAACGGGCCTGTTGGCCCGTTTTTTACTGACTGTCTTTCTGGATCTTCTTAATGATGTTGGTGGTTGAACACCCGTCCTCAAAGTTGAGCACCATCACTTCACCACCATTTGCCCAGACCTCTTCGCTACCTGCGATTTGCTCTGGTTTGTAATCACCGCCCTTCACCAGCAGGTCAGGCAGAATTCCGGCAATCAGGCGCTGCGGGGTGTCTTCTTCAAATGAGACCACCCAGTCCACCGCTTCCAGCGCGCCGAGCACGATCATACGCTGCTCCAGCGGGTTCACCGGACGCGTTTCACCCTTCAGACGTTTGGTTGAGGCATCGCTGTTGACCGCCACAATCAGACGATCGCCCAGCTTGCGCGCATTCGCCAGATACGAGACATGACCCGCATGCAGGATGTCGAACACACCGTTAGTCATCACTACTTTTTCACCGCGTTTGCGCGCGGCAGCAACGGCCACTTTCAGCTCGTCTTCGGTCATGACGCCAAAGCCGGTATCCGCACGCCCACGCACCGCGTTTTCCAGCTCGATTGGCGAAACGGTGGAGGTCCCGAGTTTACCAACGACCACGCCCGCCGCGGCGTTCGCGAAGTAGCATGCTTCTTCCAGGGAGTTACCCGCCGCCAGCGTCGCCGCCAGCACGCCAATCACCGTATCACCGGCACCGGTCACGTCGTACACTTCCTGCGCCTGGGTTGGCATATGCAGCGGCGCCTTGCCCGGTTGCAGCAGCGTCATGCCCTGCTCGGAACGGGTCACCAGCAGCGCAGACAGCTCGAAATCAGCGATGATTTTCATGCCGCGCTCAACCAGCTCTTCTTCAGTTTTGCACTTGCCCGCCACCGCTTCGAATTCAGAGAGGTTTGGCGTCAGCAGGGTTGCGCCGCGATAGCGCTCAAAATCGGTGCCTTTCGGATCGATCAGCACCGGTACGCTGGCTTTACGCGCCAGCTGGATCATGGTCTGCACGCTCGCCAGCGCGCCTTTGGCATAATCAGACAGCACCAGCGCGCCGATATTGCCCAGCGCCTGGCTAATACGCTCGTGCAGCGGCTCAGGATCAACGCCTTCGAATCCTTCTTCGAAATCGAGGCGGATCAGCTGCTGGTTACGCGACAGGACGCGCAGCTTGGTGATGGTTGGGTGGGTCGGAACAGAAACGAAGTCGCACTTCACGTTCACGTCCGCCAGCGACTGACTCAGGGCGCGCGCCGCATCGTCAATGCCGGTCAGGCCCACCAGACGCGAATGCGCGCCCAGCGAGGCTATGTTCATCGCCACGTTTGCCGCGCCGCCTGGACGCTCTTCAATGGTGTCGACCTTAACTACCGGCACCGGCGCTTCCGGAGAGATACGGCTGGTCGGCCCATACCAGTAGCGATCCAGCATCACATCACCGACAACCATAACTCCAGCACGTTCAAACTCTGGCAGTGTTACTTTCATTCCTGACTCCAGAAAGATTCACAATTTGCGCGCGATAATATCACACTTGTTTTGTTACGCACGGTTCCACCAGCCACTTCTGCCAGCTTGTGGTCACCTGCGCGCGTTCATCGGCGAAACAGTCCAGCGCCACATGGCCCGGCTGTTCCTGTAAGGCCAGATGGTGCAACTCATCACGCAGCGTGGTGTAGGCGCGGGTTAATGCCTGCGCCTCCTGCTCATCCATAATGTCGTTCTGCGCCAGCAGTTCCAGTATGCGCACGTTATCCGACCAGCGGGTCAGCTTCGGCTTATCGTGCGCGTGCAGCAGCACCAGGTACTGAGTGATAAACTCGATATCGGTAATGCCGCCTTCATCGGCTTTAATATCAAAGCGATCGCGATGTTTGTTGCCAAGGTGCGCGCGCATCTTCTCCCGCATTTCCCGCACTTCGGTTTGCAGCGTACTGCCCTCGCGCGGGGTCGTCATGACCGCCTTGCGGATCGCATCGAACTGCGTTTTGAGCTGCGGATCGCCGTATACCACGCGGGCGCGCACCAGCGCCTGATGCTCCCACGTCCAGGCTTCGTTCTTCTGATAGTCGGCGAAAGCCTCCGTCGAGGTGACCAGCATGCCTGCCGCGCCGGACGGGCGCAGACGCGCATCCACTTCATACAGAATGCCGGATGAGGTGCGGGTGCTGAACAGGTGCATAATGCGCTGGGCCAGACGCAGGTAGAACTGCCGCCCGTCAATCTCACGTTCGCCGTCGGTCATGACGTCTGCCGGACAGTCGTGGAGGAAAATCAGATCCAGATCGGAGCTGTAGCCCAGCTCCCAGCCGCCCAGCTTGCCGTAACCCACCACCGCAAAACCGCGGCCTTCGCGCTCTGCAAGGTGTTTCGGCTGCCCGTAGCGGGCCACCATCTGCACCCACGCCTGATGGACAACCGCGTCGATGATCGCTTCCGCCAGCCAGGTTAAGTGATCGCTCACTTTCATTACCGGCAGGGTACCGGCGATATCTGCCGCCGCCACGCGCAGCATCTGCGCCTGCTTAAACTGACGCAGCGCCTCAAGCTGTTGCTCTTCGTCCTCTTCCGGTACGCGCAGCAGATACTGACGCAGCTCGTCGCGGTAGGCATCCGTCGCCGTAGGCTGATACAGCGTATTCGGGTCGAGCAGTTCGTCCAGCAGCAGCGGATAACGCGCCAGCTTGTTCGCCACCATCGGCGAGGCGGCGCAGAGGGAAATCAGGTGCTTCAGCGCGCCGGGAAACTCGCTTAACAGCTCAAGGTAAGTGGTACGCGTGACGATCCCGCTCAGCAGCGGCATCATGCGCGACAGCGGCACCGGCGCATCCTCGCGGGAGCAGACATCGCTCAGCAGATGCGGCATCAGATGATCCAGCACCTGACGACCGCGCGGGCCAATGGCGCGTTTGTTCAGTTCGAAGCGGAAATCGGCAATCAGCGCCACCACGCGATGGCGGGCATCGTCGCTTAAGTGCGCCAGCACCGGCGTGGTGTCATCTTCCTGGAGCGCGTCCTGCCACAGCTCGCGCCAGTGCTCGGAGAGCGCATCGTCCTGCGATTCACTTTCGTCGTCGCCGATCAGATCGTTAAAGATGCGGCGCACGCCCGCCATATGCGCTTCCAGCCGTTCCGTCAGCGCCGCCCAGTCATCCACCCGCATCCCCCAGGCCAGACGCGCCCGGTTCAGCTCGTCGCCCGGTAACGTCTGGGTCTGTTCGTCGTTGATACTTTGCAGCAAATTTTCCAGACGACGCAGGAAGAGATAAGAGTCACGCAGCGTTTGCGCATCGCCTTCCGGCAGCAGATGCAGCTGTTCGATAGCGCTCAGGGTCGGCAGCAGCGAGCGGGATTGCAGAGAAGGTTCACGCCCGCCGCGTATTAGCTGGAAGACCTGGACGATAAATTCGATCTCACGAATACCGCCCGCGCCGAGCTTGATGTTGTCTTTCAGGCCACGGCGACGCACCTCGCGGGCAATCATCCCTTTCATATTTCGCAGGGACTGGATCACGCTGAAGTCGATGTAGCGGCGGAACACAAACGGGCGCAGCATGGCGCGCAGCTCGTTGGCCCAGGCATCGTCGCTGTCACCCATGATCCGCGCTTTGACCATCGCGTAACGCTCCCAGTCGCGACCCTGCTCCTGGTAATAATCTTCCAGCGCGGCAAAGCTCAGCACCAGCGGACCGCTGTCGCCAAACGGACGCAAACGCATATCCACGCGGTAGACAAAACCATCCTGGGTGGGCTGATCCAGTGCCTTAATCAGCCGCTGCCCCAGGCGAGTAAAGAACTGGGCGTTGTCCAGCTCGCGACGACCGCCGCGCGTGGAGCCGTTCTCCGGCCAGGCAAAAATCAGATCGATGTCTGAGGAGAAATTGAGCTCGCAGCCGCCCAGCTTGCCCATCCCCAGAATCAACAGCGGTTGCGGAACCCCGTCTTCGCTGCACGGCGTGCCCCACTCTTTACAGCAGGCGGCGTAGAGCCAGTCCCGCGCGGCGACAATCAACGTCTGCGCCAGCTCGCTCAACTGCTGCAAGGTACTCTCTTCGCTCACCAGCTCCAGCGCCTGCGCCCAGGCAATGCGTACCATCACCCGGCGGCGGAACTGACGCAGTACGCGCATCAGCGTGGCTTCGTCTGCCACCTCTGCCAGCGCGGTTTGCAGCCAGCCAGCATAATGCCGCCACTCGTCAGCCTGCGGCGGCGCGCTTTCCAGCTCTGCCAGCCAGTCCGGGTTGGCGCTGACGCTCTCCTGCACAAAATCACTGAACGTGAGCACGCTTTTCGCCTGCTCGCTTAACGATGACGCGGGTAACGACTCAGGCAGGCGTTCGCAAACGGTCTGCCAGTGCTGCTGTAACTGCGAAGAAAGCGGCATATCAGGGGTTCCTTGCCAGAATTAACGTTTTCCGCTGTGCAGCCAGTACGGATCCTGCGAAATGGCCTCGTTGCGGAAATGCTCGATTTCGATCTGCTGACGGGTCTCTATGGCATGCTTCAGCCCCTGCCAGTTCTCCAGCCAGGCCTGCGCCTTCACGCCCTCATACGCACCTGACAGCAGCAACATGCTGTCGATGTTACGCGCCAGGCGGGGAAGCTGATCGCCATACTGGTCGCCCAGCGGATGCGCAAAGGTGGTTCTCAGCTCGGCCGCGTGACGGGAGAGGTGGATATCCGCAAAACGTTTGAAGTTTTCCGCGATTTTGGTCTGCCCTTTCGCATCGAGGAACGTGCGCCAGCCGCGCGTCACCAGAAACTCGGTCAGCGCCAGTTTCGCGCCGGCGTTTTGCGGGCTGTAGATCGCCGTTTGTGCCGACACGTCGGAAAGCATCAGCGTTTCGGTTTGAGTGAGCAAATCACGTAAGTGAGTGCTGGCTTTACGCGGTACAATGCCGCCAAAGAGCGTCAGGGTATGACGCACCAGCCCCATAGCGGCCAGCACCTGTTTTTTGGCATTTTTCACGTTACGCGCCCACAGCTCCTC
The DNA here is from genome assembly GCF_053709615.1 of Enterobacter sp. UPMP2061. NCBI lineage: Bacteria > Pseudomonadati > Pseudomonadota > Gammaproteobacteria > Enterobacterales > Enterobacteriaceae > Enterobacter > Enterobacter sp. UPMP2061. The sequence goes on along the minus strand of NZ_JBSKJP010000004.1, from coordinate 236,503 downwards.
GTGGTACTGCCACTGAGAGAGCGCCAGCTCCAGCGCCGCTTCCATGCCCTGCTCAACGGAGGCTTTCGGCACAACGCGCAGAATCGGGGTTTCTCGCAGCACGCGCGGCGCATTCCCGGCGGCCAGGTGATAGCCGCGTGCCGCTTTACTCAGGCTGCCCTGACGCAGGCCAGGCTGGTTCACCAGCTTGTGCGCCAGCTTCAGCACGTCGCTCGCCTCGCCTTCCAGCAGTTCGAGTTCCAATTCGCAGATCGGCTCCTGCTCTTCACCCGCCTTAATTTCACCCCGATCAAACGCGATCTCAATGCGGCTCTTGCCTTCCGTCACCAGCCATTTTTCGCGCCAGAAATCGGTGCTGAACAGCGGTTGCGCCTCTGCCGACAGCGTTGCGGGCAGCGTTCCTTCCGGCCACACTTCCGCCGGAAAACGATCCAGCTCAAGTTCTGGCTTACTGATGTCGATATTGTATTCCGGACGCTGGTGCAAACCGCCCACCACGCGACCGGCGATTTTCATCGTCATCTCGTAGCGCCCGTTCGCACCCCGGATGCGCAGGCCCATATCGTGGTTGCGCAGCCAGTTGTCCGGCGTTTCGTAATAGATGTTGAGCAGCTGTACGGGTTCATGGTGCTCGCCGGACAGCGTATTCAGATGCTGGCGGAGCGCGTCAGCGCTGTCTTTTTCGACGATAAACTTTAATTCGATCTCTTGTGCCATAGCCTTGTACTTTTGCGTGCGTCACAGACGCGTCGATGAAGGCGAACTTCCTCGCCATTTGTTTGTCAGTACATAGTATTTTGCGCCAAATTGCCACGCAATGAGCAATTTGACGGGCGTAAAAGTTTAAAGCGGTGGAAATCATGACACAGATGATTCCGATTGATGATGAATCCTTTGCGTAGCGACACTGATACCACTACTATCGTTCCACTTTTTATGAAAATAACGACTGATATGCTTAAATTACGCCTGATTGGACTTACTTTACTCGCTTTTAGCGCCGCAACCGCGGTCCACGCTGAAGAGAAACGTTACGTTTCTGATGAACTGAATACCTGGGTACGCAGCGGCCCTGGAGACAATTATCGCCTCGTGGGTACGGTAAATGCCGGCGAGGAAGTGACTCTGCTGCAAACCAATGCAGACACCAATTACGGTCAGGTTCGTGACAGCTCTGGCCGCACCTCATGGATCCCGCTGAAAGAGCTGAGCACGGTGCCAAGCCTGCGCACCCGCGTGCCGGACCTGGAAAATCAGGTGAAAACCCTGACCGATAAGCTGAACAACATTGACGGCACCTGGAACCAGCGCACCGCAGAGATGCAGCAGAAAGTGGCGCAAAGCGACAGCGTGATCGCCGGTCTGAAAGATGAAAATCAGAAGCTGAAAAATGAGCTCATCGTCGCGCAGAAGAAAGTGAACGCCGCGAATCTACAGCTGGATGACAAACAACGCACCATCATCATGCAGTGGTTTATGTATGGCGGCGGGGTGCTTGGCGTCGGTCTGGTGCTGGGTCTGGTGCTTCCTCACCTTATCCCGAGCCGTAAACGTAAAGACCGCTGGATGAACTAACTCGTCTTCTCTGCCACACTTACGTATCATCTTGCGAAAAGAGAAAACGGGAGTGTTGGCGTGAAGAGTTATCTGGTCGGTGGTGCGGTACGTGATGCGTTATTAGGTCTGCCGGTCAAAGATAAAGACTGGGTCGTGGTCGGTGCCACGCCCGAAGCGATGATTGACGCGGGCTACCAGCAGGTAGGCCGCGATTTTCCTGTGTTCCTCCATCCGAAAAGCCGGGAAGAGTACGCCCTGGCGCGTACCGAACGGAAATCCGGTTCCGGTTATACCGGCTTCACCTGCTATGCCGCGCCGGATGTGACGCTGGAGCAGGACTTACTGCGCCGCGATCTCACCATTAATGCCCTGGCGCAGGACGAAAAAGGCCATATTATCGACGTCTACGGCGGCCAGAACGATCTGCGCGACCGTCTTTTACGCCATATTTCCCCCGCCTTTTCTGAAGATCCGTTACGCGTACTGCGCGTGGCGCGTTTTGCCGCCCGTTATGCCCATCTCAGCTTCCGCATCGCCGACGAGACGATGGCGCTGATGACGGCCATGACCGACGCGGGCGAGCTGGAACACCTGACGCCAGAACGCGTCTGGAAAGAGACCGAAAACGCCCTGACTACCCGTAATCCGCAGGTCTTTTTCCAGGTTCTGCGCGACTGCGGGGCGCTGAAAGTGCTGTTCCCGGAAATAGATGCGCTGTTTGGCGTGCCCGCCCCGGCGAAATGGCACCCGGAAATTGATACCGGCATTCACACCCTGATGACGCTGAGCATGGCCGCCATGCTCAGCCCGGAGGTGGACGTGCGCTTTTCTACCCTCTGCCATGACCTCGGCAAAGGGTTAACGCCAAAGGAGTTGTGGCCACGCCACCACGGGCACGGTCCGGCTGGCGTGAAGCTGGTTGAAGGGCTTTGCCAGCGCCTGCGCGTGCCGAATGACATTCGCGATCTGGCAAAACTGGTCGCCGAGTTTCACGACCTGATCCACACCTTCCCGATCCTGAAACCCGCCACCATCGTCAGGCTGTTTGATAACATCGACGCCTGGCGCAAACCGCAGCGCGTGGAGCAAATTGCGCTGACCAGCGAAGCCGACGTGCGCGGCCGCACCGGGTTTGAAGCGTCCGATTATCCGCAGGGACGTTTGCTGCGTGAGGCGTGGGACGTGGCGAAAGCGGTGCCAACGAAAGAGGTGGTGGAGGCAGGATTTAAAGGCCCGGCGATCCGCGAAGAGCTGACGAAGCGGCGGATTGATGCGGTTGCAGCGTGGAAGGAAAAACGTTGCCCTCAGCCGAAAGACTGAGGGCGGTCGGTCATCAGAAGAAGACCACGTACACGGCAGCCGCGACGATAAAGCGGTAGATCGCGAACGGAATAAACGAAATACGCTTAATCAGTTGCAGGAAGGTTTTGATGGCGATCAACGCCACAATAAAGGCGGTGATAAAGCCCACGGCGAACATCGGAATGTCGCCCACGGTCAGGAAGCCGATGCTTTTGTAGAGATCCAGCGCGGTGGCGCCCATCATCATCGGCACCGCCAGCAGGAACGAGAACTCAGACGCCGCGTAACGGCTCACGCCCATCAGCATCCCGCCGGAAATGGTTGCCCCTGAACGGGAGAAGCCCGGCCACAGCGCCAGACACTGGAAGCAGCCAATCATAAACGCCTGGCGATACGTCATATCGTCCAGACCTTCCGCACGCGGGGTTTTTGGCTTCAGCACTTCGGCGGCAATCAGCAGGAAGCCGCCGACAACCAGCGCGTACATCACGTTAATCGGGTTGAAGAGCGATTTAATGGTGTCGTGGAACACCAGCCCCAGCACCACCGCCGGGATCATCCCGAGCAGAATATGAATCAGCGTCAGGCGCCCTTTGCCCTCTCCTTCACGCTGCGGCAAACGCCCGAAGTGGATACCGATCAGACCAAACAGACGACGCCAGAACATCACGACCACCGCCAGGATAGAGCCCAGCTGGATCACCACCTCAAACGTCTTTGCGGTATCGCCTTCAAAGCCCAGGAGATGGCCAACGATAATCATATGGCCCGTACTGGACACCGGCAAAAACTCCGTCAATCCTTCGACCACACCCAGTATTGCCGCCACCAGCAGCGAGTGCATATCGCTCATCTATAAACCCCTAAAAAGATATAAAAAAACGGTGTCCCACGCGGACAACCGTGAAAGATACAGCTTTAAGACCGATATAACCTAAAATGGTTTAGCTATTATGACGTTAAATCTTTCCTTTCAGATTTGTGCCACGCTCGATAATCACGCCCACATTGGCGGCGCGCGCCACCGCTCCCGGCTTGCTTAGCTTAATGCGCACCCATGGGGAGTTAAATTTGCTCAGCAGCAGGTCTGCTACCTCTTCCGCCACGCGTTCTACCAGCGCAAAACGTTGCCCTTCAACATGGGCGATGACCGTTTCACTGATGTCGGCGTAGCTCAGACAGTCATTCACATCATCGCTTTTTGCTGACTTGCGGTTGTCCCAGCCCATTTCGATATCGAACACCAGTTTCTGCTCGATGGTCTGTTCCCAGTCGTAAACACCAATTGTGGTGATTACCGAAAGTTGCTCTATAAATACAATATCCATCACGACCTGCCTGCTTTTTGGCTAAACCGGATACCACTTCCGGCGAATTATGCGTATTATCCACAGATGCTGAGAATACAGATACATTTTCAAAACGGAACAGCGTTATGAGTGCAATCGCGCCTGGAATCATTATCCTCGCCTACCTTTGCGGCTCAATCTCCAGCGCCATTCTGGTCTGCCGCATCGCCGGGTTGCCTGACCCGCGTGAAAGTGGTTCCGGGAATCCGGGGGCGACCAATGTACTACGAATTGGCGGCAAGGGAGCAGCCGTAGCGGTTTTGATTTTTGATGTTCTGAAAGGAATGCTTCCCGTCTGGGGCGCGTATGCGCTCGGCGTCACACCCTTCTGGCTGGGGCTGATTGCCATCGCCGCCTGCGTCGGCCACATCTGGCCCGTTTTCTTTGGTTTTAAAGGCGGTAAAGGCGTTGCCACCGCGTTTGGCGCGATTGCGCCGATCGGCTGGGATCTCACCGGCGTGATGGCGGGCACCTGGCTGCTGACCATCCTGCTGAGCGGTTATTCGTCGCTGGGCGCCATCGTCAGCGCACTGATCGCCCCGTTTTATGTCTGGTGGTTTAAACCGCAGTTTACCTTCCCGGTGTCGATGCTCTCGTGTCTGATCCTGTTGCGCCACCACGACAACATTCAGCGCCTGTGGCGGCGTAAGGAAACGAAGATCTGGACGAAGCTCAGGCGTAAAAAGAAAGACGCTCAGTAAACCGTTCGTTATGCCTTATAACCAAATGTGATTTTTGTCACCTTCTGCCTGTGGTAACTGTTAGAGACACAACACAACCACACAAAAAGAAAATGGCAGAAATCACAGATTCAACTCCCCTTCCAACGGCAGGAAATACCCCGGATGGCGACATCAAGTGGGTGCGTAGCGCATCGGACGTTTCACGTCTCGTTAATGACGGCTCTCAGGGCCGGGCCAATGCCCGCATCGTGATCGGTATCGCACTCGGGGGAATTTTCCTCGATGCCTACGATCTCGGCGCGCTGGCATTCGGCATCAAAGACATCACCCGCGAATTTAACCTGACGCCCGCCGGTACCGGCATGGTGGCCTCGGCGATTACCTTTGGCGCGATTGTCGGGGCGCTGCTCGGCGGCTATCTTACGGATAAAATCGGGCGCTACCGCGTCTTTATGGCCGACATGGTGTTCTTTGTCGTTGCCGCTATCGCCTGTGCGCTGGCCCCTAACGAATATGTGCTGGCGGGCGCGCGCTTTGTGATGGGTCTTGGCGTTGGGATCGACCTTCCCGTCGCGATGGCGTTTCTCAGCGAGTTCGCCAGGCTGAAAGGCCCGGGGAATAAAGCCTCCAGCGTCGCAATGTGGTGCCCCACCTGGTACGCGGCCATCAGCATCTCTTATCTTCTGGTGCTCTTCTTTTACGCCGTGCTGCCGGAAAGCCACAGCGACTGGCTCTGGCGTCTGATCCTTGGCTTTGGCGCGGTGCCCGCGCTGGTGATTATCGCCATCCGCAGCCGCTATATGAGCGAATCCCCGGTCTGGGCGGCGAATCAGGGCAATCTGAAGGAGGCGGCGTCCATCCTGCGGCAGTCTTACAATATTAATGCCCACGTACCGCAGGATGCGCTCGACCAGCCCGCGCCTGTCGTGAACAAGGCAAAATGGTCGAACTACCTGAACCTGTTCCGCGGTATCTATCTGCGGCGTACCACGCTCGCCACGCTGCTGTCAGTGGTCTCCTCGTTCGCCTATAACGCCGTAGCCTTTGGCCTGCCGGTGATCATCTCCAGCTTCTTTGTGCAGTCGATGCTGACCACCATTCTGATCTCGCTGGCGCTTAACCTGCTGTTCGCATTTGTCGGCGGGCTGCTGGCGGTGCGCTATGTTCCGCGCTTCGGCGCATGGCGGATGTCTCTGGCGGGTTATGCGTGCCAGCTTGCGGCACTGCTCGGCCTGGCGTTGATTGGCCGGCCTGACGGGGCCACGGAAGGCGTGTTCGCCGTCGCGATGCTGGCGCTGTTCCTGTTTGGTCAGGGTTTTGGTCCAGGTGCGCATACCATGACGTTTGCCTCCCTGAGCTACCCGACCTCGCTGCGCGGCGTGGGCGTGGGGCTTAACCAGACGCTGATGCGCAGCAGTTCAACGCTGTCACTGTTTCTGTTCCCGCTGCTGGTCGCCTCGCTGGATACCGCCGTGTTCTGGGTGATTGCGCTGGCGCCGTTTATCGGTCTGGCGTCGCTGCTGGCGATCCGCTGGGAGCCGTCGGGGTATGATGTGGATGCAGAGGATTATCGGTAGCCTTTCTTGCCGGGTGGCGCTGCGCTTACCCGGCCTACATTACTGAAACCGGCTCACATGAGCCGTTTTTTTATCCATAAGCGACTCATATGACAGCCTTCATTTCCGCCAGGGCATACTGAAACGTACCCCGATAGTGTGGAAATGGAAGCACCATGTTAGCAACTCAGGTCACTGATAATTCATACAAAGGCTGGCAGGCCTCGCTTGCCCTCCAGTTTTGTCATACCCCTGAGAAAACCCTCCTCCATTCCGCGCGTCACAGCGGGCCGCTCACCGTTCAGCGTCCGTTTTATCCCGAAGGGGAAACCTGCCACCTTTACCTGCTGCACCCGCCAGGCGGAATTGTGGGCGGAGATACGCTGGATATTTCCGTGCGGCTCGACGCCAAAAGCCATGCCCTCATCACCATGCCCGGCGCCAGTAAGTTCTATCGCAGCAACGGCCCGCTGGCCTGCCTCAGTCAGCATTTTTACCTCGACGAAGAGGCCACGCTGGAGTGGCTGCCGCAGGACACCATTATTTTCCCCGGCGCTAACGCCGCGCTGCGTTCCGTCTTTCACCTGCACGCCACCAGCACGCTGCTGGCGTGGGAGCTGTACTGTCTGGGCCGTCCGGTGATAAACGAAACCTTCAGCCACGGCACGCTGGAGAACCGCCTTGAGGTGTGGGTGGATGGCGAGCCGCGTCTGATTGAGCGACTGCATCTCAGCGGTGGCGATCTGACGCCCGTCGCGGACCATCCGTGGGTCGGCACGCTGCTGTTCTATCCGGCCCGGGAAGCACTTCTCGACGCGGTGCGTGCGCTTCTCGCCCCGCTGGAAAACGTTGGCGGGGCGACGCTCACCGACGATCTGCTGTCGGTGCGTTTTCTCTCCCACGACAACCTGATTTGTCAGCGGGTGATGCGCGATATCTGGCAGTCGCTTCGCCCGCTTTTAACTCCCAAAACCGCCTGTTCGCCGCGCATCTGGCAGACATAAGAGAAACGCTATGGAACTGACTCCCAGAGAAAAAGACAAGCTGTTGCTGTTCACCGCCGCGCTGGTTGCCGAACGCCGCCTCGCGCGCGGGGTAAAGCTCAACTACCCGGAATCGGTCGCGCTGATCAGCGCCTTTATTATGGAAGGCGCGCGCGATGGCGAAACCGTCGCCTCGCTGATGGAAGCCGGCCGCCACGTCCTGACGCGCGATCAGGTGATGGAAGGCGTGCCGGAGATGATCCCGGATATCCAGGTGGAAGCCACCTTTCCGGACGGATCCAAGCTCGTCACCGTCCACAACCCGATCGTGTAAGGAGCGCGTGATGATCCCAGGCGAATACCGGATCCAGTCCGGAAACATTGCTCTCAACGTCGGGCGCGAAACCCGAAGTGTGATCGTGGAAAACCACGGCGACAGGCCGATCCAGGTCGGATCGCACTACCACTTTTACGAGGTCAACCCGGCGCTGAAGTTCGATCGCGAAGCCACCCGAGGTTACCGGCTGAACATCCCGGCCGGCACTGCCGTGCGCTTCGAGCCCGGCCAGAAGCGGGAAGTGACGCTGGTGCAGGTGACGGGCGCACAGCGCATTTTCGGCTTTCGCGGCGAGGTCATGGGCGAGGTGAAACATGGCTGAGATTTCACGCCAGGCGTATGCCGATATGTTCGGCCCCACTACCGGGGATAAAGTGCGGCTGGCCGACAGCGAGCTGTGGATCGAAGTGGAAGACGATCTCACGATCTACGGCGAAGAGGTTAAATTCGGCGGCGGAAAAGTGATCCGCGACGGTATGGGACAGGGGCAGATGACCGCCGACGACTGCGTGGATCTGGTGCTCACCAACGCGCTAATCGTCGATCACTGGGGGATCGTGAAAGCGGATATCGGCGTAAAAGATGGGCGGATCTTCGCCATCGGCAAAGCCGGAAACCCGGACATTCAGCCCGGCGTGACGATCCCGATTGGCGCGGCAACGGAGGTGATCGCCGCCGAAGGGAGGATTGTCACCGCCGGCGGGATCGACACCCACATCCACTGGATCTGTCCGCAGCAGGCGGAAGAGGCGCTGGTGTCTGGCGTCACCACCATGATCGGCGGCGGCACCGGGCCTGCGGCAGGCACAAACGCCACCACCTGCACATCGGGGCCGTGGTATATCGCCCGCATGTTGCAGGCAGCCGATACGCTACCGGTGAATATTGGCCTGCTGGGTAAAGGGAACGGCTCCAACCCGGACGCGCTGCGCGAGCAGATCGCGGCAGGTGCCATCGGGCTTAAGATCCACGAAGACTGGGGCGCGACGCCTGCGGCCATCAACTGTTCGCTGGAGGTCGCTGAAGAGATGGATATTCAGGTGGCGCTGCACAGCGACACGCTGAACGAGTCCGGTTTTGTCGAAGACACGCTGGCCGCCATCGCCGGGCGCACCATCCACACCTTCCACACCGAAGGGGCGGGCGGCGGCCATGCGCCGGATATCATCACCGCCTGCGCGCACCCGAATATTCTGCCCTCCTCCACCAACCCGACGCTGCCCTACACGGTCAACACCATCGACGAGCACCTGGACATGCTGATGGTTTGCCATCACCTCGACCCGGATATCGCCGAGGACGTGGCGTTTGCCGAATCCCGCATTCGCCGGGAGACCATCGCCGCCGAAGACGTGCTGCACGATATCGGCGCGTTCTCGCTCACCTCGTCAGATTCACAGGCAATGGGCCGCGTGGGGGAAGTGATTATCCGCACCTGGCAGGTGGCGCACCGCATGAAGGTGCAGCGCGGCGCACTGCCGGAAGAGACCGGCGATAACGATAACTTCCGCGTGAAGCGCTATGTCGCCAAATACACCATCAACCCGGCGCTGACCCACGGCATCGCCCATGAGGTCGGTTCTATTGAGGCGGGCAAGCTGGCGGATCTGGTGGTCTGGTCCCCCGCCTTCTTTGGCGTCAAACCCGCCACCATCGTCAAAGGCGGGATGATCGCCTGCGCGCCGATGGGCGACATCAACGCCTCGATCCCCACGCCGCAGCCGGTACATTACCGCCCGATGTTTGGTGCCCTTGGTGCCGCACGCCACGCCACGCGGCTGACGTTTGTCTCTCAGGCTGCTGATGCCAGCGGCATTCCGCAACGGCTCGGACTGCAAAGCGCCACCGCGGTGGTGAGAGGCTGCCGGTCGGTGAAAAAGGCCGACATGATCCACAACGATTTACAGCCGAATATCACCGTTGACGCGCAAACCTATGAGGTACGCGTCGACGGCGAATTGATCACCAGCGAACCGGCAGAGGTTTTGCCGATGGCGCAACGCTATTTTCTGTTTTGAGGAGTCATGATGATCTATTTAACCCAACGCCTGGACCATGCGCATCCGATTACCGCCAGCGTCACGCTACCGATTGATGTGCGGGTAAAAAGCCGCGCCCGCGTGGCGCTGAACGACGGCCGCGAAGCCGGGCTAATGCTGCCGCGCGGCCTGCTGCTGCGCGGGGGCGACCTGCTGACTACCGACGATGGCAGCGAGGTGATCGAAGTGATCGCCGCCCCGGAGTCGGTTTCCGTGGTGCGCTGCGCCGACCCGTTCCTGCTCGCCCGCGCCTGTTATCACCTGGGCAATCGTCACGTACCGCTGCAAATAATGCCTGGCGAACTGCGCTACCACCACGACCACGTCCTCGACGATATGCTGCGTCAGTTCGGGCTGGAGGTGACCTTCGCCAGCCTGCCATTTGAACCGGAAGCGGGCGCTTACACCAGCGATGCCCACAGCCATAGCCACTCTCACGCTCATTCACATTAAGGACTCATCATGCGCAAGTACTTACCGCTGTTACTGCTGGCTTTTTCCGTTCCCGCGCTCGCCCATCCCGGCCACGGGACCGACAGCTTCCAGGCCGGATTTCTCCATCCGCTGACCGGGCTGGATCACCTGCTGATGCTGACGGGGGCTGGCGTGCTCTCCGCCCTGAGCGGCCGCAAGCTGCTGTTGCCGTTAGCGACGCTCGGCATGATGCTTGCTGGTGCCGTTGCGGGCAGCCTGCTCGGCGGCTTTAGCGGCATGGAGATGCTGATTATCGCCTCGCTGGCGGTCTGCGGCGTGATGATGTTTAAGACTGAAAATCGCCTGCTGCTGGCGGTGCCAGCCCTGGCGATGTTCCACGGCTGGGCGCACGGCGTGGAGATGTCCGGCCACAGCTTCTGGCTCTTCACCAGCGGGTTTATGTTAGCCAGCGCCACGGTGCTGTGTGCCAGCTTCGCGGCAGGGCTGCTGCTGCGCCGTCACGACGGCCTGCGTAAAACCTTCGGTGGCGGGCTGATCGTCTCCGCCCTGCTGGCGCTGATGAGCTGATGGAGCACGCCCGCCAGCGGCTGCGCCTGATGCAGCTCTCCAGCAGTAGCCTGCCGGTCGGATCGTTTACCTGGTCGCAGGGGCTGGAGTGGGCTGTCGAGGCCGGGTGGGTCACGGACGCTGAGGCCTTCAGGCGCTGGCAGATCCAGCAGATGGAGCAGAGCTTTTTCTGCGTCGACCTGCCGCTGTTTATCCGCCTGTATTGTGCCTGCGAGAAGCAGGACGTCGCGGCAGTAAAACGCTGGACGGCATACCTGCTCGCCTGTCGGGAAACGCGCGAGCTGCGCGATGAAGAACGCAACCGTGGGGCGGCCTTTACGCGCCTGATTAAAAGCTGGGAACCCGCCTGCCCGCCAGAATGGCTGCCGCTGTTGATGCGAAGCCAGCTCGGCGGCATGGCGTGGCTCGGCGTGCGCTGGGGCATTAGCGCGCGCGAGCTGGCGCTGAGCCTCGGCTACAGCTGGATTGAGAGCGCGGTGATGGCGGGCGTCAAGCTGGTACCGTTTGGGCAGCAGGCCGCACAACAGCTGATTATCGACCTGAGCGACCATTTTGCCGCCGGGTTTGAACAGGCATTTTTACGTGGCGACGACGCGCTGGGGGCCGCTACGCCGCTGTCGGCCATCGCCTCCGCGCGCCATGAAACCCAATATTCACGACTATTCCGTTCCTGAGGAGTCAACATGGCTGATTACAAACATCCCCTGCGCGTTGGCGTGGGCGGCCCGGTAGGGTCGGGCAAAACCGCCCTGCTGGAAGCGCTCTGCAAGGCGATGCGCGACACCTATCACCTGGCGGTGGTGACCAACGATATCTACACCAAAGAGGATCAGCGCATCCTGACCGAGGCGGGTGCGCTGGAGCCAGAGCGCATCGTGGGGGTGGAAACGGGCGGCTGCCCGCATACCGCCATCCGCGAAGATGCCTCAATGAACCTGGCGGCGGTGGAAGCGTTGAGCGAGAAGTTCGGCAATCTGGATCTGATCTTCGTGGAAAGCGGCGGGGATAACCTGAGCGCGACCTTCAGCCCGGAGCTGGCGGACCTCACCATCTACGTCATCGACGTGGCCGAAGGGGAAAAAATCCCGCGCAAGGGCGGGCCGGGGATCACTAAATCCGATTTTCTGGTGATCAACAAAACCGACCTCGCGCCGTACGTGGGAGCGTCGCTGGAGGTCATGGAACGCGACACTAACCGCATGCGCGGCGAGCGTCCGTGGACCTTTACCAACCTGAAAGCGGGTGACGGTTTAGCGACGATTATTGCGTTTCTGGAAGAGAAAGGAATGTTGCGGGTGTAGAGCCATGATCCCCTCTCCCTGTGGGAGAGGGTTAGGGTGAGGGTTACGCCTCCGGCAGCTCCGCCAGCGGCCAGCGCGGACGCACAGACACGCTCAGGTCAGCCGTTGCGCCGGCGTTCAGACGCACCATCCCGGCGTAGGCGATCATCGCCCCGTTATCGGTACAGAACTCCGGACGCGCATAGAACACTTCCCCGCGACGCTTTTGCATCATCTCAGCAAGCTTCGCGCGCAGCGTGCGGTTAGCGCTGACGCCACCGGCCATCACCAGGCGCTTAAAGCCGGTCTGATCCAGCGCGCGCTTGCACTTGATCATCAGCGTATCCACCACCGCGTCTTCGAACGCACGGGCGATATCGGCACGGGTCTGCTCACTGTCGTCATTATTGCGGATAGTATTGGCCGCAAAAGTTTTCAGGCCAGAGAAGCTGAAATCCAGCCCCGGACGGTCGGTCATCGGCCGCGGGAAGACAAAGCGCCCTTCCGTTCCCTGCGACGCCATTTTCGACAGCATCGGGCCACCCGGGTAATCCAGCCCCAGCAGCTTGGCGGTTTTATCGAAGGCTTCACCGGCAGCATCGTCGATCGACTCGCCCAGCAGCGCGTACTTGCCAATGCCCGTTACGCTAATCAGCTGGGTATGCCCACCGGAAACCAGCAGCGCCACAAACGGGAACTCTGGCGGATTGTCTTCCAGCATCGGCGCCAGAAGGTGCCCTTCCATATGGTGAACCGGAATGGCCGGAACATCCCACGCGAAGGCCAGCGAACGCCCTACCGTTGCGCCGACCAGCAGCGCGCCGACCAGGCCCGGCCCTGCGGTATAGGCCACGGCATCAATATCTTTTGCACTCAACCCGGCCTCTTTAAGCGCCGCCTGAATCAGGGGAACCGTTTTACGCACGTGGTCACGAGAGGCCAGTTCAGGCACGACGCCGCCGTAGTCAGCGTGCAATTTCACCTGACTATACAGCTGGTTGGCCAGAAGCCCTTTTTCGTCGTCGTAAATCGCGATGCCGGTTTCATCGCAGGATGTTTCAATACCCAGTACACGCATGACTTGTTTTACCTCGTTTCAATACCGCGCAGTGTAGAGCCTGGGCGGATTGTTGTAAAACTTTGTTCGCCCCAGGAAGAAGCCTCGTGTATACTCCTCACCCTTATTAAAGTCCCTTTCAAAATCGCATCGGTGCTTTACAAAGCAGCAGCATTTGCAGTAAAATTCCGCACCATTTTGAAATAAGCTGGCGTTGATGCCAGCGGCAAACCGAATTTATTAAAGGTGAGAGTTACATGCCGGTAATTAAAGTACGTGAAAACGAGCCGTTCGACGTAGCACTGCGTCGCTTCAAACGTTCATGCGAGAAAGCAGGTGTTCTGGCTGAAGTTCGTCGTCGTGAGTTTTATGAAAAACCAACGACCGAACGTAAGCGCGCTAAAGCTTCCGCTGTGAAACGTCACGCGAAGAAACTGGCTCGCGAAAACGCACGCCGTACTCGTCTGTACTAATCTGTTGAGGGCCACAGCCCTCAATTGACAGACAGAGTTGTAGTCGTAAGGCCGTGCTTCCGGAAGGAATGCGCGGCTTGTTTTCGTTTATAAGTCGCTTAAATTTTTGGGGCATATGGCCGGAAGAATCCCACGCGTTTTCATCAATGACCTGCTTGCCAGAACCGACATCGTCGATCTCATCGACGCGCGGGTGAAGCTAAAAAAGCAGGGCAAGAACTACCATGCGTGCTGTCCGTTCCATAACGAAAAAACCCCCTCTTTCACCGTAAACGGTGAAAAACAGTTCTACCATTGCTTCGGCTGTGGCGCACACGGTAATGCCGTCGATTTTTTGATGAACTACGACAAGCTCGAGTTCGTTGAAACCGTCGAAGAGCTGGCGGCGATGCATAACCTTGAAGTGCCGTATGAAGCAGGCAGTGGGCCAAGTCAGATCGAGCGCCATCAGCGGCAAACGCTGTACCAACTGATGGATGGCCTGAATTCGTTTTACCAACAGTCTCTTAAGCACTCTGCGGCTGAGCCTGCGCGTCAGTATCTGAACAAGCGCGGACTGAGTGACGATGTGATTGCGCGTTTCGCTATTGGTTACGCCCCGCCCGGCTGGGACAACGTGTTAAAGCGTTTTGGCGGCAATAGCGAAGATCGTAAATCCCTCATCGACGCAGGCATGCTGGTCACCAACGACCAGGGACGAAGCTACGACCGCTTCCGTGAACGGGTGATGTTCCCGATCCGCGACAAGCGTGGCCGGGTGATAGGTTTTGGTGGTCGCGTGCTGGGTGATGCCCTGCCGAAATACCTTAACTCCCCGGAAACCGATATTTTCCATAAGGGCCGCCAGCTTTACGGTCTTTATGAGGCACAGCAGGATAATGCGGAACCTCCGCGTCTTCTGGTCGTCGAAGGCTATATGGATGTTGTTGCGCTGGCGCAGTACGACATTAACTATGCCGTTGCGTCGCTGGGAACGTCCACCACGGCGGACCATATCCAGCTGCTGTTCCGCGTCACCAACAACGTGATTTGCTGTTACGACGGTGACCGCGCAGGACGCGACGCCGCCTGGCGAGCGCTGGAAACCGCGTTGCCGTATATGACCGACGGGCGTCAGCTACGCTTTATGTTCCTGCCCGACGGTGAAGACCCGGATACGCTGGTGCGTAAAGAGGGCAAAGCGGCGTTTGAAGCGCGGATGGAGCAGGCTCAGCCGCTCTCCACGTTTCTGTTTAACAGCCTGATGCCGCAGGTTGATTTGAGTACCCCTGACGGGCGCGCGCAGCTCAGCACGCTGGCGCTGCCGTTAATCAGCCAGGTGCCCGGCGAAACGCTGCGCATCTATCTGCGTCAGGAGTTAGGCAACAAGCTCGGCATTCTGGATGACAGCCAGCTTGAACGTTTAATGCCGAAACAGGCTGAAAACGGCACGGTACGCCCCGCGCCTCAGCTAAAACGCACAACCATGCGTATACTGATAGGGTTGCTGGTGCAAAACCCCGAACTTGCTCCGCAAGTGCCGTCGCTGGCGGGTTTGAACCACGAAAAATTGCCCGGGCTTGGCTTATTTTCAGAATTGGTCAACACTTGTTTGTCTCAGCCAGGTCTGACCACCGGACAACTTTTAGAGCATTATCGCGGCACAAAAGAGGCCGCTACCCTTGAAAAACTGTCGATGTGGGACGATATAGCAGATAAGGATATCGCAGAAAAAACGTTCACCGACTCGCTCAACCATATGTTTGATTCGATGCTTGAGTTGCGCCAGGAAGAGTTGATAGCTCGCGAGCGCACCCATGGCCTGAGCAGCGAAGAACGCCGGGAGCTCTGGATGATTAACCAGGAACTGGCGAAGAAATAAAAAATTTAACGGCTTAAGTGCCGAATATCGATCGGGAAGCCCCCGGCAGCCGCACTGAGAGGCAGCGGCAAAAATATAAGTACGCCCTCGCTTTAAAGGTTGGCAGCCCATCGCCGACACCAATCAAACGAATTAAGTGTGGATACCGTCTTATGGAGCAAAACCCGCAGTCACAGCTGAAACTTCTTGTCCAACGCGGTAAGGAGCAAGGCTATCTGACCTATGCCGAGGTCAATGACCATCTGCCGGAAGATATCGTCGATTCAGATCAGATCGAAGATATCATCCAAATGATCAATGACATGGGCATTCAGGTGATGGAAGAAGCACCGGATGCCGATGATCTGTTGCTGGCTGAAACCTCCAACAACACTGACGAAGATGCGGAAGAAGCTGCTGCACAGGTCCTGTCCAGCGTGGAATCTGAAATCGGGCGTACCACTGACCCGGTCCGTATGTACATGCGCGAAATGGGTACCGTTGAACTGTTGACCCGCGAAGGCGAAATTGACATCGCAAAACGCATCGAAGACGGGATCAACCAGGTTCAGTGCTCTGTTGCCGAATACCCGGAAGCGATTACCTATCTGCTGGAGCAGTACGATCGCGTTGAAGCGGAAGAAGCGCGTCTGTCCGATCTGATCACTGGCTTTGTCGACCCGAACGCTGAAGAAGATATGGCGCCAACCGCCACTCACGTCGGTTCTGAGCTGTCTCAGGAAGAGATGGATGACGACGAAGACGAAGATGAAGAAGAAGAGGACGACAGCAGCGACGATGACAACAGCATCGACCCTGAACTGGCGCGTGAGAAGTTTGCCGAGCTGCGTACCCAGTACGAAGTGACGCGTGACACCATCAAAGCGAAAGGCCGCAGCCATGCCGCCGCTCAGGAAGAGATCCTGAAGCTGTCTGAAGTGTTCAAACAGTTCCGCCTGGTGCCAAAACAGTTCGACTACCTGGTGAACAGCATGCGCGTGATGATGGATCGCGTACGTACCCAGGAACGTATCATCATGAAGCTGTGCGTTGAACAGTGCAAAATGCCGAAGAAGAACTTCATTACCCTCTTCACCGGCAATGAAACCAGCGAAACCTGGTTCAACGCCGCTATCGCGATGAACAAGCCGTGGTCTGAAAAGCTGCACGACGTGAAAGAAGACGTACAGCGCGGCCTGCAAAAACTGCATCAGATTGAAGAAGAGACCGGCCTGACCATCGAGCAGGTGAAAGACATCAACCGTCGTATGTCCATCGGTGAAGCGAAAGCCCGCCGTGCGAAGAAAGAGATGGTTGAAGCGAACTTACGTCTGGTTATCTCTATCGCCAAGAAATACACCAACCGTGGCCTGCAATTCCTGGATCTGATTCAGGAAGGCAACATCGGTCTGATGAAAGCGGTAGATAAGTTTGAATACCGTCGTGGTTACAAGTTCTCCACCTATGCTACCTGGTGGATCCGTCAGGCGATCACCCGCTCTATCGCAGACCAGGCGCGCACCATCCGTATTCCGGTGCATATGATTGAGACCATCAACAAACTCAACCGTATCTCTCGCCAGATGTTGCAGGAGATGGGCCGCGAGCCGACGCCGGAAGAGCTGGCTGAACGCATGCTGATGCCGGAAGACAAGATCCGTAAAGTGCTGAAAATCGCTAAAGAGCCAATCTCCATGGAAACGCCAATCGGTGATGATGAAGATTCGCATCTGGGTGATTTCATCGAGGATACCACCCTCGAGCTGCCGCTGGACTCTGCCACCACCGAGAGCCTGCGTGCCGCTACGCACGACGTGCTGGCTGGCCTGACCGCCCGTGAAGCCAAAGTGCTGCGTATGCGTTTCGGTATCGACATGAACACCGACCACACGCTGGAAGAAGTGGGTAAACAGTTTGACGTTACCCGCGAACGTATCCGTCAGATCGAAGCGAAGGCGCTGCGTAAGCTGCGCCATCCGAGCCGCTCTGAAGTGCTGCGTAGCTTCCTGGACGATTAATCGGTCCTGAAATGAAAAAGCTCCCAATCGGGAGCTTTTTTTTTGTTTATTCCCTCTCCCTGTGGGAGAGGGTCAGGATGAGGGCATCAAGCCGCAGAGGAGCTAAAGCCCCCTCACCACCAGCGCCTCATCCAGTTCCCGATACGCCTCCACCAGCTTGTCCAGCGTCGCCCTGTTCAGCCCGCTCGGGTTTGGCAGCACCCACACCTGCGTTACGCCAATGGTAATGTTCTGCTTACCCCAGCTGGCGCCGCGCTGGCTGAACGCCTGCTCGTAGGCCTGCTTGCCGAGGATCGCCAGCGCCGCGGGCTGATAGTCTTCAATTTTCGCGATCAGCTCACGCCCGCCAGCGCGCAGCTCATGCAGATTCACTTCGCTTGCCTGTACCGTGGGTCGCTCGACCAGCATGGTGATGCCACAGCGCGTATCCAGCAGCTGCTGCTCTTCTTCCGGCTTAAGCTGTTTGTCGGTAAAACCGGCCTGGTGGATCACCTTCCAGAAGCGATTTCCCGGATGAGCAAAGTGAAAACCGGTGTGCGCCGATGACTTACCCGGATTGATACCGCAGAACACCACCCGCAGGCCAGGGGCCAGAATATCGTTGATCATCTCTACTCCTGTCTATGCATCTTAAGGTAAGTATAAAGGATTGATTATGCGTTGTTTATAAAAACAGCAGGCAGGTGTGAATGGCTGGATTGCTGAGGGGAGTTACTTTATAATTCACCGCCACGGCCCCTTAGCTCAGTGGTTAGAGCAGGCGACTCATAATCGCTTGGTCGCTGGTTCAAGTCCAGCAGGGGCCACCAAATTTTAGCTTTAGAATCATCCAGTTAAGCCACTCGATTGAGTGGCTTTTTTGTTGTCTGAATTTTAAGTGGCGATGAAATGGCGGTAAATTTTTAACACGACTTTCCTCGGCGCATAAAAAAACCCGCACAGGGCGGGCACTTAGCAGGAATTTATCACAGCCATAATGGCCGCTGACCACCCACAGTCGGGTGAGGTGGAGCGGGAGTTAGTCAGTGTCAGACTCCATCACCGCTGGCGTGGGCGGAAATGTCGTGTCGTCTGACGGGGTGATGACGAGTCGCGGGACATTGTAATTCGCCCCAATCTGGTCGAGATCGCTTCCGGCAGCGTAAGCCAGCATGACCGCACGCGCGGCCTCGTTGACGCGCTGTCGCCAGATAACTCCCCGGTAGGCGTTTTCCTCCAGCAGCTTAACAATCGGCTCTGATTCGAGGATCAGCGTGCGCGCGACTGCCCCCTGTTGTTCCTCCGGGTATAACGAGACGAGGGTCGCCTTTCGCTCTGCGAGGATGGTCTCATAGTCCAGCACTTCCACGACATCAGGCGTAAGGTCAACAATTGCCATAGCGTTTAACTCAGTGGAATGGTGAGGGAAAAGGGCTGGCCGTTAGCCGATCGCGTGCCGGTGATATCGACATACAGCCCGCCGTCGGTCTCCGACCGCTCAAAGGTGATGGTTGTCAGACTGACACGCGGCTCCCACTTCAGGATCGCGGAATAGCACGCGGCCATAATCTGCAATCGCAGTGCCGGTGTCTGCGGCTGGTCAATCAGTGCCGACAGAAGCGAGCCGTATTCACGGCGCATGACGCGCGAGCCAACCGGTGTGACGAGAATGTCGCGCACGCTCTGCCTGATATGCTCAACCTCAGAGATACTGAGGCCGGTCTGGCTGTTCATTCCGAGATAACGCAATGTCATATCGGTGCCCCCGTTGTTCCGCCACTATCGCCCGGGTGTTTATGAAGGTGCAGCACTTTGCCATTAGACGACAGTGACCCGCCAGTGTGCTCGATATTCCCGGACATCGTCCCGCCTTTCCGCACTTCGAGCGTGCCGGTCGTCAGTTTGTTGGTACACACCACCTCGGGTGTATTGAGAGTGATACGGGTCGAGGCTCTAACCAGCACCACCGGCACGGTGGCTGTAATGGAATCCGACACGGTGACATTGGCGGTTTTGATACCTGACACGGTGAGCGCGCCGCTTTCGGGTTCGAACTCAATGACAGCGCCATCGGGAAATGCCACATGTAACGCATCAGGTGAGGCTGATGGCGCAGGATGGTCGTCTGAGAAAATGCCTGGTAGCACAAAGGCCGTATCGAGTTCACCGCCGATGGCCAGCAATAACACCTGCTCGCCGATGGACGAAGCCCACCACACGCGAGAGCGACCGGCACGACAGGTGAGCCAGTTAAGCCAGGTGGTTTGCATGCCGCCGGTCTGGACACGACACAGCCCCTCGTCGTGGTCGACGTTGGTCACGATGCCGGTGCGGATGAGGTTGCGGATCGCGCGTGCGATTTATTGTAGAGAATTTAAATTATTCATACGGGAAGGATGCCGCTGGGAAAGGCCAGCGGCAATTAGGGCTGGATGTATGACTTACAGCACAACGATTTAAAAAGTAAAAAGGTCTCTGAGAGTAAATACGGGGTAAAGCAGGACATTCACAAAATTATCGACATTACCCTGAGAAGCAGAAAACATCACACCCGATAAGAAAACATAAGCAAGATACCCTCCACCTATCGACCTGACACAATATCTGAATATATCGTTGCCATCCCTTGCAACTGTGCAACCAAAGGCCAGATAAAAACCAAGGACAATTAAAGCAGGGCATGCAATGCTCGACACAATAATCAGCAGAAAACTCCACTGTTGTGTCGATGAGGTAGATATCAACCTAAAACCACTACCAAAGACAGACTCAAAAATCGAGTACAACTGAGGATAAAGGTGACTGTAATGAGCTATAGCTATTGATGAGCAATAAAAAATCACACTTAAAATGATGGATGCCAGAAGGTACATGACATCCCATCCCCTGTAAAAGCCATTAGCCCTAATCGTATAAAACACGCCAACAAGGCTTAGCAATGGAAGAATGAATACCAGTGAGCTGAGGAGGTTGACGTAAAACGGAGGAAACATATGAAATGTAATCGCCATTAAGAACGCGCTCAACTTCACAGAGAATGCCATCTCCTTTCTGACGCCTGTCATTGCTTGAGTGAAGATAACAGTATTGTTATCTCCATGGATGTCAGGGCTTTGGTTCCTGACATCGTTGCGCAGATTCAGATTAACCCTGGCAATTTTAAAACTGAATATTGCACCAACTGAAAGTGCAACCAGCGATCCAACACTAAACAAACTTTCAAACATTCCCTTTGCCTCTGCGTAATTATTAACGCATCAAGAATAATAAGCTCCGTATTTACCAGTCAAGATGAGGCTGACCACATAAATAACAGCTCCTCATGGCTTTGAGATATTTAACTTGACCTTAAAAACCAGTAATCATCAGGCTTTGCTAACTTTTTAAATATTCGACAATAAGACTCTCAATACGTTGTTTATCCGTCTGACTAAATCCGAGTAACTGGCGCTCTGCATACTGAACATCCTGAGCGTGCGCGTTTGGCCGGTCTTTGAGGCCGTACTGATGGACACGCGCGATACGCTGCACTTTTCCGGTAAATTCCACCACAGCACCGTTTTCGCGGCCACTGGCTTTCATGTACCGGTTAGTGCGCAGTTTTTGAAACATCGCCCGTTTAATTCGACCTTGTTTGGCTCTCAGTGGCTGGCGCTTTCGCGCCTGATACGGTGAGCCATCCGGGGCTTTTTGCTGTTTAATACGTTGCTGTTGCGCCGTTCTGAGTTGCTTCGCAATCTCACCGGCAAGCTTCCGGCGCCCTGCGGGTGACAGGGCGGCAAGCAGCCCGGCGAGCTTGTTATCAAAGGGTTTAAAGTCACTCATCCCACTTGCTCACCAGTTCGCCGTTGATATAGAGCTCTTTTGGACGCGTGACGGGTTCAGGCGGTGGCGGCTCCGGGGCATAGCTCACATGCAGCGCGCCGTTTTCCTCCCTGATGATGGTGCGCTCGGTGAGCTGGAGGCTAATGCTGATATCAACCGTATCACCGTCGTTTAAATCCATCTGGAAGCGGTAGCCCTTTTTATGCCCCTCATCGAGCGTGCAGATATCCGGCTGGTTTTCCCTGAGCCACGCGGCTACCGGCACGAAAATCAAATCAGGGTCGCCTACGAAATCGCACACGATCACATTCAGGGTGTAAATTTTCTCGTGGGACAGGGAGGCCGCGAGCCGTGCATCGATATTCCCCTCGTCGGCAAAAATGCGCATCATCTCGGGATTGGTTTTAAGCTGCGGGACGGCGTCAGTTAGCGCTTTTCGCAGGCTGATTGCTTTCTTCATCGAGTTTATCCTGACAGTCTTTGACGGTTTCAATCTGTAACGCGCAGGCGGCGAGCGCGTGCTCAAGCCTGCGAATATCTGCACTCAGGTCGCCATTAGTGGCCGGGTCGTTTCCCGGCATCGGGCAATAGCTCACTTTCGGGCAGGCGCTGTAAACAATGACCGGCGGAGGCGCAACCGGCGCGGGTGTGCAGCCTGCGCACAACATCAGGCAGCTCAGCGCTGTATGCCGAAGGTCTTTCCGAGATTATCCAGTAGCTGATACCCCGTTCCGCTGTGGGTGAAATGTGGGATCGGACGGTCTAAATAATCTGCATCCGGCACGCTGAAGGTCAGGCCGCTGTGCTCTGTCAGCCAGCTGGCCACTTCGCGCAGCGTGGGGGGCTGGAAGGAACATGGCCAGAGGCGTTCGAATACGCCGACCAGTTTACGAACAAACAGACGCTGAAAGCCGTTTTCAGCAGGTTGCGAGCGTTCCACGTACCCGGTAAACCAGCGCAACACCAGATCGGTGTATCGCCGCCGCTGTCTGGCTGGATATCCGCTGCTGAATCGCCTGGCTGATATGGGGCAGACCTTTGCCCGGTGGATGCAGCTGTTTCCCAAAAATCGCACGGGTACGCCGTGAAAACTTACACGCGGCTCATCGGATCATTGACCCGACCGCAAGGGATTTTTAAATAAATATTTATCTATCGACTAAATTTCCCCTTGTCCCAGCTCTCGCCACGGGCCGTTAAGTCAATTGACGGCGCGGCCGCTATTCCCTCAGCATCATAAAAAAATGCGGACGTTGTAAAGCTGTACACAGTGCCGTGAACAGTAAATGAGATATTGTTGCCTATGCCTTCAACTTTTGCGCGGGCGGTATTCGCTGTAAGCGTGGGCGCGATATGTTGTTTTTCGAGAGCCACCAGCGGATCACCGTCAATCTTACTCGCTAAAAAATAACGATACACTTCCCCGGTGGTCATGTTCGAGCCGTCATGCTCAGTAATGTATAACCAGGTCCGGGGCGTGAGCTGGCGAACTTGATATAGCCGATCACTAACAGTTAAACGCTGTATATGTTGGAAATAACAGTACCCCGCGACCGCCAGGGCCATAAGAATAGTGGCGATCCAGTGCAGCGTCCTAAAAGTGATGCTGTTTAACATAGTCGATGCCTTGCTTTATCCAAAATTGGTCAATCGGATCATCACCAAACGGCGGGGTCCCCGTGAAATTACCCCATTCGGGTCTTGATGTGCCGGCTTTCCACTGCGCCGCGCCGGCAGCAATAAGCAAAATCTTTGCAGGGATGCACGCTGCATAACCCACAGCGCCGTAATGGAAATTCCCGAAGTCAGCATAAGCCCGTTTATGTTGTTTGTAATCCCACGGCCCGCCGTTTCTTACTCGCTCATAAAACCACGTATACGTAAGCGGGGCGGCCATATTCTGGACTTCGTGACGCGCCCGCGCGAGCCTTATGTGTTCGCGCAATATCTCCAGCCCGCGGGGTGGATAAATCGGTATACATGCCATCGTTCTTCCTTTCTGCCAGGCAAAAAGGGCAACATAAGAGCAATAACGGTAATGCGTACTGCTGAAGATCAATTTATTAATTTTATTTGCAACATCAATAAGTAACGAAATTAAATAACACGAACCTATAACACAATTTGTATCACCTGCGATCCGTATTTAGTCATTAATGAGGGTTTACCCTCAATGGAAATGGAGTTTTAAAAATGGCTATTCCTGCTTATCTATGGCTTAAGGATGATGGCGGCAACCCGATTAAGGGTTCTGTGGATGTTCAAAATAGAGAAGGTAGTATAGAGATCCTCTCTTTTAGTCACGGCTTGTTAGTTCCGACCGATAACAACACCGGCAAGATAACCCGGTTCCAGCTCTCCGCACTTCTTATACATTTGGGGTATTTTAATCATGCTTAATGCTGTTAAGCATTCTCTGGCAGTTATTGCGGCGTACCGCTGCCGCTGCACGCCTCCAGAACGCCAAATTTTCGAGTTTCTCGGCTCCCGCATTCAAAAGTGAACTCTAAGGTCACATTTAACCTCGCGCACCCCGTTCCAGAAGGAAGATTCAATAACTCTCACTCTTTCACAAACCCTAAAAACTAAAGAAATCCCCCATCGCGCCGATCATCATCCGTGTGTATTATTTCCTGTAGCTTTTACAACAACTAACCTTAACTCAAATACTTAAGCGCCAGAGCGAAAGGCATCATGAGCACACCGATCAAACGGCTAGAAATCATTAAAAATGCCATTGAGCTGGAAGATGACGACATCATCCGGAGCCAGCTGAAACGTCTCAAAGAGGAAGCCTTTGACGATGATCTCCTGTCCATCGTCGCGGCGCTTGAGCAGAAAAACTACACCGCAGCCCTTCGCGCTATCACCGCCTGGCTGCAAAGCCAGCGCGCCGTTACCCCGTGGCGTGACCCACAGCTGGCGGCCAGCAAGCTGGAGCTGAAAGCCCTGGAAGAGCGTCTGCGCGATCTGATTGATCGCCGTAACGCCCGGGTACAGCAGCTTGATGAGTTCAACGATCTCTATTTCTCCCGCCTCGGGCCGTTGATGCAGCAGATCCTCGCCCTGCGTAAAACGCTGGCGGAGCTTAACCTGCGTCGTCAGCAGGCGGAGACGCGTCGTCGGGAAGAGGATTACCGCCGCTGCCAGGACTATATGGCGCAGGCCGTAGAGGTTCTGACAACGCTCACCCGGCGCTGGCGAGATCTGCCTGCGGATTCCGTTCAGGCGGCAGAGGTGCGCAAGCATCTTCAGCAGCAAAGCAATCTGATTGCCAACCTGCTGGCCGAAGCGATGGAGCTGGAGACCGGTTTAACGCGTGAAGAAGAGCCGGCACGTCAGGCGCGCGATGAGGCCAATGAAGAGTACAGGAAGTATCGCGAACAGCATCATGATGCCGAAGTTCGCCTGCGTAAAGGCAAGGATCTCTCTGAAGAGGATCGGAACGAGCTGAAGCGGCTCTGGCGTCAGGCGAGCAAGCTATGCCACCCGGATCTGGTTGCCGATGATTTAAAAGAGGAAGCCAACAGGATGATGGTGCAACTCAACCAGGCCAAACAGCGCGGCGACGTGAAGGCCATTCGCTCGCTGGTCGCCCGTCTGCAACAAGGATTCGAACCGATGATGGCGAGCGACAGGCTGAACGACCTGGAACGTATTCGTAAAAAGATGGCGCAGGTGCGTGAGCAAATCGATACCCTGGTGAACGAGCTGGCAGAGCTGGAGAAAGAAGAGTCCTGGCTGCTCGTCTCGTCGCTCAGCAATATGGAAGCCTACTTTGCCCAGCAGGAGAAAGCGCTGAAAGAGGTATGCGCCTCGCTCGAACATCAGGTGAGCGAAGCGCAGCTGGATCCCGCTGCCTGATTATTTGGCGTGCCAGTACGCGCTGGCACGCACCAGCTGTGGGTCAATTGCGTCGCTTTCAAACTGACGGCTCAGGCGTTTCACCACCTTCCCCTCCCCGGTCAGCCAGATAAAGTAATCCTCTTCCGGCACGTCCAGCGCTGCAAGATGGTCGGCCACCGCCTGCTCGTTGTGGCCGATAACCCAGGTGATGTTGAACCCGCTCAGGTGCGCCAGATAGTCCTGATACGCCGCATCGCCCACGGTGACAATGGCGTGGATCGCCGGGCGAACAGGCAGTTTTGCGATGCCTTCTAAGCGCCGGCGCAGCGCGGGCATCCCCGACTCGTCGCACACGTACAGCTGCCAGGCGTAATCTTCCGGCACCACCAGCGAACCGCGCGGCCCGCCGATGGTCAGCTTGTCGCCCACCTTAGCCTCTACCGCCCAGTTGCTGGCAATGCCGCCATCATGAACGAAGAAATCGAGCGCCAGCTCATGTTTTTCGTCATCGTACAGCGGGGTATAGTCACGTGCCTGCGGACGCGCGCCGTCGCCCCAGTCGATGCCTTCATCGGTCACCACAGGCGGCACGAAAGTGGTGCCCGGTGCCGGGAAAAAGACTTTGGTATGGTCGTCAAAGCCGCGAGAGCTAAAGCCCTCCAGCGCCTCGCCGCCTAGCACAATGCGCTGAAATCCTGCGCTGACTCGCTCAGTGCGCAGCACGTTCAGCTCACGAAAACGCAGGTCATTGCGGACACGTTGAGGGTAACGGGTAGATGCCATGTTGATGCCCTTCTCAGGTGAATACGATATATCGGAATGAATTTTTAATGATAATGATTGCTATTAACTAAGAAATCAAGATTTTTTAGATTACATCTGAATATATCTTAGATATAGTTTAGATATATCAAATTGAGGGAAAAACATGCGACACGAACACGACGGCGGCGGACGCCGGCCACGATTTTTTGGTCATGGCGATTTGCGGCTGGTGATCCTGGATATCCTGACCCGCAACGCGAGCCATGGTTACGAGCTGATCAAAGAGATCGAAAACCTGACGCAGGGACATTACACGCCTAGCCCTGGCGTGATCTATCCGACGCTGGATTACTTGCAGGATCAGGCGCTTATCACCATTACCGAAGAAGAGAACGGCCGTAAGCGGATTGCGATTAACGCCGCCGGAGAACAGTGGCTGGATGACAACCGGGAACAGCTGGAGCAGATCCAGACGCGTATCAAGGCGCGCTCCGTCGGTTTCCAGCTGCGCAAAAACCCGCAGATGAAGCGGGCGCTGGATAACTTCAAAGCGGTTCTGGATCTGAAGGTTAATCAGGGAGAGCTCAGCGACGCGCAGTTGAAACAGATTATCGGCGTGATTGACCGCGCGGCGCTGGAGATCTCCCAGCTGGATTAAGCCAGCACGCCGTCGCTCACGCGGAACACGCGAACCAGCTCTTTCAGGTGCATCGCCTGTTCGTTAAGGGATGCCGCCGCCGCAACGGACTCCTCCACCAGCGCGGAGTTCTGCTGGGTGGTGGCGTCTATCAGGCCAATCGCGCTGTTGATCTGCGAGATGCCTTCCGTCTGTTCGTGGCTGGCCTGGCGAATCTCACGCAGGATTACGTCCATCTCCTCTACGTTGCCGACCATGCCGTTGATAAGCCCGCTGGCCTTCTCCACAAGGTTCATGCCGTCCTGCGTCTGGCTTGTGGAGCTTTCAATCAGCTGGCGGATCTCACTCGCAGATGTTGCACTTTTCTGCGCGAGCTGGCGTACCTCGCCCGCCACCACCGCAAAGCCACGACCATGCTCACCCGCGCGCGCTGCTTCGACCGCCGCATTCAGCGCCAGAATATTAGTCTGGAAGGCAATGGCGTCGATCAGGTCGATAATGTCGGACATCCTGTTCGATGTTTCGTTAATCAGGCGCATCTTGCTGGTGACCTGCTTCATCATCTCGCCGTTGTTTTTGACCACAGCAGCCGCATCGGCAGACAGGTTCGTCGCTTCTCCGGTGTGGGACGCGGTGTTCTTCACCGTAGCGGTGATCTGCTCCATCGACGCGGCCGTTTGTTCAACGGAACTGGCCTGCTCCTCCGTGCGGGCAGCCAGATCCTGGTTTCCCGCGACAATCTGCGCGGCGGCACTGGAGATGTTTTCCGATCCGGTTTGCACCTGCTGCACAATCTCCAGCAGGCGCGTTTTCATCTCCATCAGTGCGGTGAGTAGCAGTCCGGTTTCATCTTTACCGTGCGAGGTAATGCTGCCGGTGAGATCGCCATCGGCAATGGCCTCCGCAAAATTCACCGCGTCGTTCAGCGGTCGGGTAATGGATCGCACAATGAACCAGCCAGTCAGGCTGGCTGCCGCGACGCTGAAAAGCGTAATCAGGACCAGCAGGAGACGATTGGTGCGGAAATCGCCTTCCACCTGCTCGCCCGCACTCTGCATTTCATGGTCCTGGATCGCAATCAGCGCCTGCACTTTCGCTTTATAGGACTGTTGCAGATTCAGGGTGTTGGTCATCATTTCGTTTATCGCGCCCGCATGGTCGTTATTCTGCACGGCCTGCAAAATGCGGTAGCGCGAGTCAAGATATTGCTGGCGTACGCCGTGGATATCGGCCAGCACCTGTTGGGATTTTTTATCCTTGAGAGCGTTGTCCAGCTCGCTCAGGATTGCGGAGATGCGGTCGCTGATCGCCTTCAGACGCTGCTCTGATTGCGCCGTGTACGTCCCCTGTTCGTCCAGCAGCATGAGCTGCTGCGTGCTTATAAATTCCTGGAAGTTGTCGATTAACTGGTTCGCTTTTACCGTCGTTGGATAGTCGCTGGTAAGGATGGTTTGCATTCCATTGTTTGCCCGATTCAGGCTCATCAGAGACAAGCTTGCGCTGACGACCATCAGGACAATAAATAATCCAAACGCCAGAAATAATTTCGTGCCGATCTTTACGTCATGTATGAACATATTTACCCCATCGATGTGATTATTTCTCAGACGATCGCTGTTATCGACAGGAAACACGCTAACTTTATGACTTTGATCGTTTTTTTATTTTTCACTCTCAATGAATCTGGATTGTAACAATTAAAAACCGGGCGCTTTTTTTAGTTACTTAATATTTCATTAACAACATAACTTATTCTGAAAAACAAAAAAGCCGTTTACCCAGGAGGAATAAACGGCTTTATCGAAGCATGTATTTCTTAATGCAGCACGGTAACCGCATCTTCAAGGCGTCCGGCCCGGTGCTTAACCATCGCGGAAATCTGCGCGCTCTCTTCGACCAGGTCAGCATTTTTCTGCGTAATGCTGTCCAGCTCTGCCACGGCACGGGTCAGCTCTGTCAGGCCTGTCGCCTGCTCTGAGGTGGCGTGACTGATCTGCGCGATAAGCTGCGTGACGTTTTTCACCTGCTCGACAATATCATCCATGGTACGTCCCGCGGCGTGGACCTGATCGGCGCCCGACTGCACTTTGCTGGCGCTGGCGTCGATCAGCTTGCGAATATCGTTAGCCGCGTTCGCGCTGCGGCTGGCAAGATGACGCACTTCGCCCGCCACCACCGCAAAACCTTTCCCCTGCTCGCCTGCGCGTGCCGCCTCAACCGCGGCGTTCAGCGCCAGAATATTGGTCTGGAAGGCGATGTCATTGATAAGCGAGGTAATAGAGCCAATGCGCTGGGTACTGTCGGCAATGTCATCCATGGTTTTCACCACGGTCTGCATCACGGTGCCCCCCTGCGTGGCCGCGCTGCTGGCGGCCATCGATAGCTTGTCGACTTCGGCTGCGGTCTCAGAGTTACTCTGCACCGACGCCGCCATCTGGTTCATTGTTGCCACGGTCTGCTGCACGTTAGCCACGGTCTGGCGCGTGCGGTCGTTGAGATCTTCATTGCCCTGCGCCAGCCTGTCGCTGCCGTCGCGCACGCTCACCACCTGGCTGGAGACGTCGTTGATCAGCCAGCGGCACATCAGCCCCAGCTGTCCGACGGCCCGCAGCGTCAGCCCCAGTTCATCGCTGCGGTTAAGATGCTGCACGCTGTTACGCTCTCCGGTAGCGACCCTGAGCGCCTGCCGTGCGACGTTTTCCACCGGGCGGACAATCTGTTGCTCAAACACCAGGGTGCCAAGCAGCATCACCACGGCTGCCGCCGCCAGCGAAGCCCAGCCCGCGGCACTGGC
Source organism: Enterobacter sp. UPMP2061 (assembly GCF_053709615.1). Taxonomy (NCBI): domain Bacteria; kingdom Pseudomonadati; phylum Pseudomonadota; class Gammaproteobacteria; order Enterobacterales; family Enterobacteriaceae; genus Enterobacter; species Enterobacter sp. UPMP2061. The sequence goes on along the minus strand of NZ_JBSKJP010000004.1, from coordinate 207,181 downwards.
AACCAGCGTTGCGGCCATCACCGCGAAAAGTACCGCCATTACGCTACGCACGCGCCAGCGCAGCGGCATCGCCGGTAGTTTGCCGAGCCAGCCTTTGCGCACCACCAGCCCTTTATGAATGCGTTTTTTGCAGCGTCCTTCGTTGAGCGCCTTATAAAGCGGCTCCACCGCGGCGACCTCGTCCTCGGTGGCGCGGGTACGAATGGACATATAGCCCGTCATCTGGCCGTTACGCACCATTGGTACCGCATTGGCGCGTACCCAATAGTGATCGCCATTTTTACGTCGGTTTTTGACAATCCCGCTCCAGGGTTCGCCCTTTTGCAGCGTGTACCACATGTCGGCAAAAGCCGCTTTCGGCATATCCGGATGACGCACAATGTTGTGCGGTTGCCCGAGCAGCTCCTGGAGCGTAAAGCCGCTCACTTGCACAAAGGTGTCGTTAGTGTGGGTCATGTAGCTGTGGAGGTCGGTGGTCGACATAAGCGTGGTGTCATCGTCCAGCGGATATTCATTCTGGGTGACATAGTCAGGAGAGGACATAGTGAGCATCCCTTGCAGGTTATTTGAATGTTAATTTTGTGGCTTATGTTTTTTCGGCGATAAAAAATTTATCTTTAGTTGTTAAATATGATTGAGATCGCAAATCTCGGTTAAACCGCACTTTTCGTACGTTTTTCTAATTAATTGATTTAAAATACTTTCGGCATGAAACTACCTACAAAGCATGATACCCCGGTGCACACTTAAGGCGCATTCCCTGCCCTGGAGCAGTGCAATTGACGACACCCCATCCCCGGCTCGTTATCCCTTATCCCGTGCGGCGCGCGATGGCATGATTAAATATTGTGCAACTTTGATTTCACCTGGCGTTTATCCCGATTTTTGTTAAGGCATCTGAGGTGGCGTAATCCCTGCAATACTTAACTCAGTATCATGTGATACGCGATCCCCGGGAGCATATTTTGAACAGGTTACCTTCCAGCGCCTCGGCTCTTGCCTGTACCGCGCACGCACTGAATCTCATTGAGAAGCGAACGCTTGATCATGAGGAGATGAAACAACTTAACCGTGAGGTCATTGATTACTTTAAGGAGCATGTGAATCCAGGTTTTCTGGAGTATCGCAAATCTGTTACCGCCGGCGGGGATTACGGAGCCGTAGAGTGGCAAGCGGGCAGTCTGAATACGCTTGTCGACACCCAGGGACAGGAGTTTATCGATTGCCTGGGGGGTTTTGGTATTTTCAACGTGGGGCACCGTAATCCAGTTGTGGTTTCCGCCGTACAGAATCAACTTGCGAAACAACCTCTCCATAGCCAGGAACTGCTCGATCCGCTTCGCGCCATGCTCGCGAAAACGCTGGCAGCCTTAACGCCCGGTAAGCTGAAATACAGCTTCTTCAGCAACAGCGGCACCGAATCGGTCGAAGCGGCGATTAAACTCGCCAAAGCGTACCAGTCGCCGCGCGGGAAATTTACCTTTATCGCCACCAGCGGCGCGTTCCACGGGAAATCCCTGGGCGCTCTGTCGGCGACCGCTAAATCTACCTTCCGCAAGCCGTTTATGCCGCTGCTGCCGGGCTTCCGCCACGTGCCGTTTGGCGACATCAACGCCATGCGCATCGTGCTGAGTGAATGCCGTAAAACCGGCGACGACGTGGCGGCGGTGATCCTGGAGCCGATTCAGGGTGAAGGCGGCGTGATCCTCCCGCCGCAGGGCTATCTGCCCGCCGTGCGTCAGCTGTGCGATGAGTTTGGCGCGCTGCTGATCTTCGACGAAGTGCAGACCGGGATGGGGCGCACCGGCAAGATGTTCGCCTGCGAGCACGAGAACGTTCAGCCGGACATTCTGTGCCTGGCGAAAGCGCTCGGTGGCGGCGTGATGCCGATTGGCGCAACGGTCGCCACTGAGGAGGTCTTCTCGGTGCTGTTCGATAACCCGTTCTTACATACCACCACCTTTGGCGGTAACCCGCTGGCCTGTGCGGCGGCGCTGGCCACCATCAACGTGCTGCTGGAGCAAAACCTGCCCGCGCAAGCGGAGCAGAAAGGCGACATGCTGCTGGACGGCTTCCGTCAGCTGGGCCGGGAATATCCGGATCTGGTACAGGATGCGCGCGGGAAAGGGATGCTGATGGCGATTGAGTTCGTTGATAACGAAACCGGTTATAGCTTCGCAAGCGAGATGTTCCGCCAGCGGGTACTGGTGGCGGGAACGCTTAACAACTCGAAAACCATCCGCATTGAGCCACCGTTGACGCTTACCATTGAGCAGTGTGAGCAGGTGCTGAAGGCGGCGCGTAAGGCGCTGGCGGCATTACATATTGCCGTAACATCCGCCTGAGCATTTATTTTTCCTGCCCTTTTAGCAGTATCAGGGCGATATGCAAAGAAATCCCTGGGATACGCCAGGGATTTCTTTATGCAGTCAGACTGAGGAATAATGTGCATAAGTGCAAACACGGTTCATCATATAAATTTAAAATATTTCTTTATGTAATATCAGATTGTAAAAGCAGCCGGATAATAACACCACCGCATTCCCAACGCATGTCCGAATAATGACAGCCGTAACGTCTTGCATTATTAACAAAACCACGATGACATTCATCGCAGACATTAATAAAACCGACCAGCGAATAGAAATGCGGTTCTGACGGCGTGCAATATCATTCAAACAAATAAATTATGAGTTAATTTTATATTTAGTAAAACTAATAAAACATCAACCCATTATCACATTGATATAATATTATTTAATCCGTAGAATCCCCTCATTCATCAGCGCAGTGGCGGATGATATAAAACCAGTAACAACGCCCTGGGTAAAAATAATATATTAATCTAAAAACATATCCTATACCACTGCCTCGAAAAAAGATTCACATGACATTGTGAATATATTATTTCAATTGACAGCATGATGTTTATCTAAAAAGGATTTGTATGAAAAAGCAAGTTATAGCAATGGCTGTTGCCGGCGCGCTGGCTGGTGGCATGGCAATTAATGCGCAGGCCGATACCGTTACCGTTTCCGGCGGGACCGTCAACTTTGTCGGCCAGGTGGTAAACGCCGCCTGTTCCGTCGCGGCTGACTCCGTAGACCAGACCGTTACCCTGAGCCAGGTGCGTACCGTCAAGCTGACAACGGTCGGCATGCAGGCCAACCAGAAAGAAGATTTTAAAATCGTTCTGGAAGATTGCGACGCCACCGTTAGCCAGAATGCCGCCGTGATCTTTAACGGCCAGCAGGACCCTGCTGTAAAAGGCAGCCTGGCGAACACCGCTGGCGCTGGCTCGGCCAAAAACGTTGCGCTGCAACTGTTCGGGCCGGACGGCCAGGCGCTGAACATTGGCGATACCTCCTCCAACGTTAAGCTGATCAACGGCGAAAACATCATCCCGCTGAGCGTGGATTACGTGGCCACAGGCGCGGCCGAGCCGGGCAACGTCTCCTCCGTCGCAACGTTCCAGATGGTTTATTCCTGATTCGTTAGCCGATCTCGCTTCTTCGCCTGCGGGCGGAGAAGCGTTGTCCGGCAAGCGTTAGAGAGTTCGCAATGCAGCAATCCATAAATCGGGCGCTGCTGATAGCCGGCACTGCGCTTTTTGCCGTATTGCCAGCCGCAGCAAAGGACGATGGAAGCGTGACCTTTCAGGGTCAGGTCGTCAATGCGGCCTGTTCCGTCAGCATGGATTCCCAGGATCAAATCGTGCATATGGGACAGGTACGCAATAGCCAGTTCATCGCCGCCGGTGACTGGGCCAAACCGGTACCCTTCTTCATCACGCTGGAAGCATGCGACACCAGCGTAAGCCAGCGCGCCGGGGTGCTGTTTAGCGGCGAGTCTGACGGCAACGATCCCCAGGTTTTTCGCGCGGGCTATGGGCCTGGCGCCGCCACCGGGATTGGTATCGGTCTATTCGATGCGATGGGGAACCTGGTAAAGCCAGACACCGCGCCCCCCTGGTACAGACCTTTGCAGGACGGTGAAAACCGGCTGAGCTATATCGCCAGGTATCGCGCTACCGAAGATAGCGTCAACGCTGGTACCGCGAACGCGCAGGTCTGGTTCATCGTTTTTTACCAATAACTGACTCACAGGCAAGAAGCCTGACACATGAGAAACTGAGGGAACAATGCGTATCATTACATCACGCTGTAAACTGACTCGTCTGATAGCTGGCGCGCTAACGGCTCTGTTCGCGATGGGGATGGCCGGTTCTGCCAGCGCAGGCGGTATCGCGCTCGGGGGAACCCGGGTGATTTATCCCCAGGGTGATAAGCAGGCTTCATTAGCCATTATTAACTCTTCAACGAATACCACTTTTTTAATTCAGAGCTGGGTGTCCAACGCCGAAGGGGCAAAATCAGCGGATTTTGTCATTACGCCGCCGCTGTTTGTTATCCATCCTAAAAAAGAGAATACCCTGCGTATTATGTACGTGGGCCCCGATCTGCCTGTCGATCGTGAAAGCGTTTTCTATCTGAACAGCAAAGCCATTCCTTCCGTCGAGAAAAATAAGCTTTCCGGTAATACGCTACAAATTGCCACCCAGAGCGTTATTAAACTTTTTATCCGGCCGAAAAAATTGCCGTCGCTCTCTATTGATGCGCCCAAAACATTAACCTGCTCAGTCACCAATGGAAAAGTCACTATTACCAATCCATCGCCTTATTACGTTTCGTTGGTTCAGTTTTTCGTCGGCAGCACGCATCTGGCAAATAACATGGTAGCGCCCAAAAATAACCTGGTGGTGGAGATCCCCGGTGGCGGCACTGGCAGCGTGAGGTTTCAGACCGTTAATGACTTTGGTGCCAACACGCCCGTTCAGTCATGCGCGAAATAAGTCGTATACGGCGTTACGTATGACGTTTTGTCATTAAAAGCCTCGCAGGTAAGGGAAGACATGAAGCGTGTTCAGCCACGAAGATTTAACGCGCTCGTCAGAGCGTCGCTAACGCCGCTGGCGTTGACGATTGCGGGACTCCTTTCGTCCATCACCGTGCGCGCGGAGTATTTTTTTAACCCGGCATTTTTGTCGAGCGATCCTTCCGCCGTGGCGGATCTCTCCCGTTTTTCAACAAATGGCCAGGCGCCGGGCGTCTATCGCGTGGATCTCTGGCTGAATGGGACATTTGTCACCACCCGCGATATCAACTTTATCGCCAGAACCGTAACGGACGGAGCCGTACAGGGCGACGACACGGGGCTAATGGCCTGCCTGACGCCCAAAGCGTATGAAAACCTGGGCGTCAACGTTCAGGCATTCCCGGCGCTGGCCGCCGCGAAAGCCGACAGCTGCGTGGACATTGCCGCCATTATTCCGGCCGCTGCCACTCTCTTTAATTTCGAACAGCAGCGTCTGGAAATCAGCATTCCGCAGGCCGCATTACGCAACAACGCGCGCGGCTATATCCCGCCAGAGCAGTGGGATGAAGGTATTAACGCTCTGCTGCTGAACTATAACTTTAGCGGCTCATACAGCCGCGATCGCAGCGAAAACGGCACAACCCACAAAAGCTATTTCCTCGGCCTGAACAGCGGGGTGAATCTTGGTGCGTGGCGTCTGCGGGACTACTCGACGTGGAACTACTATAACAGCGACGAGAACCGCCATAGCGAATGGGAACATATCAACACCTATCTTGAGCGGACGGTGATTCCGCTAAAGGGCAGACTGACGGTGGGCGATAGCTATACCTCGTCGGAAATTTTCGACAGCCTTCCCTTTCGCGGCGCGCAGATCGCCTCGGACGACAACATGCTGCCAGACAGCATGAAAGGCTTTGCGCCCACCATTCGCGGAATTGCCAAAAGCAACGCGCAGGTCACCATCAAGCAGAACGGCTATAGTCTTTACCAGAGCTACGTTCCGCCCGGCGCCTTCGCCATTAACGATCTCTTCCCAACCTCCTCCAGCGGCGACCTCACGGTAGAAGTGAAGGAGACGGACGGCAGTATCTCCCGCTATTCCGTTCCTTACTCCGCCGTACCGCTCCTCCAGCGCGAAGGGCGGGTGAAGTATGCCCTGACGGCGGCACAGTACCGCAGCAATAACGGTCAGCAGGACGAGGTGAATTTTGCCCAGGGCACGCTGATTTGGGGGCTACCGCAGGGCGTAACCGTCTATGGCGGCTCACAGCTTTCCGGCGATTATCACGCGCTGGCTCTTGGCGCTGGCCTCAATATGGGCAACTTTGGCGCCGTCTCTTTCGACGTTACCCACGCGCGCAGTACGCTGGCCGACGACACCAGCCATACGGGGCAGTCTCTTCGTTTCCTGTATGCCAAATCCCTCAACAAGATGGGTACGAACTTCCAGCTGCTGGGCTACCGCTACTCCACGTCCGGGTTCTATAACCTGGATGAGACAACCTACACCCATATGCAGGGCTATACGGGCGATGCGGAGCAGGATGACGCGAATGAGGCCACGAACTGGCTGGACTACTACAACCTCAACTGGACTAAACGCGGCAAGCTTCAATTCAATATTTCGCAGCAGCTAGGCGGGCTCGGCTCGCTGTTCGTGACCGGAAGCCAGCAGAGCTACTGGCACACGGACGACAAAAACACGCTCGTCCAGGTGGGATACAGCGGTACCTGGGCCGGGATCTCATACAGCCTGACCTACAACTACAACAAATCGCCGGGCATGTCGGATAGCGATGAGATTTATGCGATTAACCTTTCCTTCCCGCTTAGCCAGTGGCTTTCACCTGCCAATGACGTCAGCCAGAAGCGGAACTACGCCTATGCCACCTACGGCATGAGCGCCAATAAACATGGAGAAACATCTCAGAACGCGGGGATTAACGGCACGCTGCTGGCGGAGAACAACCTTAACTACAGCGTGCAGGAAGGTTATGCCAGCCAGGGGGCTGGCTCGCAAGGTTCCGCCAGTCTGGAATACGATGCCGCCTACGGCAACGCCAGCCTGGGCTACAACTACAGCGATAACGGCGATTATCGGGAAGTGACCTACGGCCTGAGCGGAGGCGTGGTAGCCCACCGCAACGGCATCACCTTAAGCCAGCCACTGGGTGATACCAACGTGCTGATTGCCGTACCGGGCGCAGCGGACGTCAGCGTCGAGAATGAACCCGGTATCCATACCGACGGACGCGGCTATGCGGTGGTGCCTTACGCCTCGGCCTACCATCTGAACAGGATGGCGCTGGACATTAACTCCCTCTCAGACGCCATGGATATCGATGATGCCGTCACCAGCGTGGTGCCGACCCACGGCGCCATCGTGCGCGCCACGTTTAACGCCCGTCTGGGCGCACGCGCGCTGGTAACGCTGCGCTACCACGGCAAGCCGGTGCCGTTTGGCGCCATGGTTTCCCGCGACGATAACGGCAGCGACACCATCGTAGGCGAAGAAGGCGAAACCTACCTCTCCGGCCTGAGCCAAAAGGGAGTGTTGAAGGCGCAATGGGGAGAAGGGGCGGATAAGCGCTGTACGGCCAACTACCACTTACCTGAAAGCAAACAGCCGCTGCTGCGGATCATCATGGAGTGTTCATAAATGAAATTAAGGATGATGCTTCTCTCTGCCGCTGGGCTACTTTTTTCGCTGAGCAGCCTGGCCGCAACGTGCAAAAACGCTAACGGCGGAATTTCCATGGTGAATTACGATCTGACCACCACGCTCACCACGGATCAAAACATCAAGGGCAACGGTACAGAGCTGAACCGAACCCAGGATATCCACGTCAACGCCACCTGTCCCCCAGGCAACTGGGAGAAGCGCACCTATCGTACCTATATCTCACCTTTCCCCGTGGTCAAAACGGAAGGCGAGTGGAAATATTTACAGCTTGATCCGGATTATATTATCGGTGCGATGAAAATCCATGATGCCACCATCGGCGATTTTTATCCGCCGGTGGAGTATGTCCACATGGGGGGGCACGAAGAGGTGGATACGGGCGGCGTCTTCCCGGTGAACGACAGCAATCTGACCTTCAAAATACAGATTGTCAGGCCGTTCATCGGCTCGGTCGTGATCCCGCCGAAACTGATGTTTAACGTCTATGTCACCACGACGGAAAATGACCGGCCCACCGTAATCGTTTATCAGATCACCTACAGCGGCGTAATAACCGTCCCGCAAAACTGCGTGATTAACGCCGGGCAAACCGTCACCGTCGATTTTGGGGCACTCTACCACGGCGATTTCACCCAGGCCGGACAGCGACCCGACAGCGTAGCGCCAAAAACCTTTACCGTGCCGATCGAATGCAACGCTGATGTCAACTCACCGGCGCAGCTCACCCTACGGGTACAGGGGACGGCAGACGCTCGTTTCGCCAACGCGCTGGCGACGGATAACCCGGACGTGGCCGTCGTCGTGACCAGCCCGCAGGGCGAGATCCTGCGGCCAAACGTGTTCTCAAGCAGCGTCCCCTTTACCACGGATATGTCAGGACGCGCGGACGTGACGCTGCAAGCCTACCCCATCAGCACCACCGGGCAGTCGCCAGAGCTGGGCGTCTTCAGGGCGCTGGCGCTGTTACGCATTGATTTCGCCTGAGGAAGCGTAATGACCATTTCATGGAAAAACACCGTATGGCTGAGCGTGGCCCTGTTAAACCCGCCGCTGGTGAAGGCTGACGACACAAGCTTTAACGTGCAGTTTATCGGCACCATCGTTGGGGAATCCTGTAACGTCGATACTAACAGCGCAGAGCAAACGATCGACCTGGGTGAATTTACGACAGAGGAATTTCCGCGCGTGGGCGCCACGACACCGGAAAAGCAGTTTGCCATCACGCTCAAAAACTGCACCCGCGCAATCGGCGGCACGACCGTCTGGTTTACCGGCGACGCGGACGCCAACGATCCCAAGCTGCTTGCCTTATCAGATACGGGAAAAGGGACGCAGCACATGATGGCGACCGGACTGGCAGTCGAGCTGCTCGACAGCGCGCGGGCGTCTGTCCCGATCAATAATACCGAGTCGCCGCTATATCCCCTGCTGCCGGGCGATAACACGCTGACCTTCTTCCTGCGCTATAAATCTACGCTGCCGACGGTCACCACCGGCAACGCCACCGCCGTGATGTATTTCGATCTGCTTTACCAGTAAGGAGACAGAATGACGATCCTGAACAGGTTATTTATCTGTTGCGCGCTGCTGTTGTCAGGCAAGACGCTCGCCCATGACGGCACGGTCTATATTACCGGCGTGGTGAAAGGCAAAACCTGTATTGTCTCCCCCGGCTCGGAACAGCTGGTAGTGGAGATGCATGATGTGGCGGCCCGCCAGCTGGCCGGGCAAAAAAACGAAACGCCCTATGAGCCGTTCACTATTAACCTTGAAGCCTGCGGCGCCGGGTTATCCGCCGTCAGCACCCATTTTGAAGGCACGCCGGACGGTAACAATAGCGATCTGCTGGCCCTGACCGGCGGGCCGGACTATGCAACCGGCGTGGCTATCGGCCTCTATAATCCTGATAAATCGCTGATCGCCATGGGGGATGAAAGCCTGCCGTTCGCGCTAAGCAATGACCAGACCACCCTGGCGCTGCATTTTTACGCCCGCTACCTCGCCGTGACGAACGCCGTTACGCCGGGGGTGGCTAACGCTGCCGCCACCTTTGTGCTGACCTATGCGTGAGGCCAGCCTGCTGAAAAAAGCGGAGATAGCCCTGCTGACCGCCGCGTCTTTCTGGCTCTTGCCCACTCAGGCCGGGGTGGTGATTGGCGGCACGCGGTTTGTTTATCCTCAGGATCAGCGCGCTATCAGCGTCACCGTGCGCAATAAGTCCTCGCTGCCGTATCTGATTGGCACAAAAATTTATCGCGGCGGCCGATGGCCGGGGGCGCAGCAGCCCCCCGAAGCGGCCACCGCGTGGTTTACCGCGACGCCGCCACTTTTTGCACTCCAGCCCGGACGTGAGAATAAGATCCGTCTGTTTCGCGCCGATGCGCCGCTTCCTGCCGATCGCGAAACGCTTTTCACGCTAAGCATTGCCTCCATTCCGGCCAGCCAGCGTCACAGCGATAACGTTCAGATGGCGGTACGTTCCAGCATGAAGTTTATCTATCGCCCGGAGGGGCTTCAGGGCGAACCGGCGCTGGCCTATCGTCAGCTACGCTGGCAGCTGACCGCCGACGGGCTGACGGTTGAAAACCCGTCGCCTTATTACGTCACGCTGTATCAGCTTTCCGTTAACGGAACGCGGGTGGATAACGCCGGCGTTATCGCCCCTCTGAGCCAGCGACAAACGGACTGGTGTAAAGGGACTGCCAGGTGCCAGCTCACCTGGCAGTCGCTGAGCGACGAGGGGCGGATATTGCCCTCGATCGCCCGCACGGTGAAATAATTGCTCGCGGGGGTATCCTGGCAGCGGACCGACACTAGCGGTGAAACTCCGCTACCGTCATGGTAAAGCGCAGCACTTTTTCTCCCTCATTGGCATAGCCGTGCGCCGCTTCCGTTTTCGCTACCGCCGACGCGCCAGCATTAACCTGTACCACCGTCTCGTCCACCGTCAGGGTTAATACGCCTTCGTTCACGTGCAGCAGCTCAAACGTTCCCGCCGGATGTCCCGGAGAGGTGAAAGTCTCTCCCGGATGCATCTCCCACTGCCACAGCTCAATCATGTCGGGGCCTGCGGTGCCTGCCAGCAATCTGGCATAACCGCCCTGTGCGCCCTGCCACAGAACCGGGATCGCCTCTTCCTGAATAATGTGTATCTGCGGCTCGCTGGAGACGTTAACGATGTCTGCCACCGAGACGCCAAGCGCGGCGGCCAGTTTGCACAGAATGGCAATGCTGGGGTTGGCAGCCCCTTTTTCGATCTCCACCAGCATGCCTTTGCTGACGCTGGCGCGGCGGGAAAGCTCGTCCAGCGACAGCTTTTTCTCTTTCCGCCAGCTGCGGATACGGTTCGCCACGGCCAGGCTTACCTGGGCAACATCGGCGCCCGCATCGGTCATTATATTGACTTTATCAGTCATTGGTCACTACCATGGTATAAAACAGTCAATACAGGATTATTTATGTCTCTTCTAACACCGTCAATAGATTCGCGACTTGTCGGGATCGCGCCCGGCTTTCGGGCGCTGAGCATTCTGGTTGAAGCTGCCCCGATTACCCAACCGGAGGTTGCGCCCGCTGCGCTGGCGCAGGCCTGCCAGCAGATGCTCAATGATGATGTGCCCTGGGCAGAAAATCATCTCGCCGCCTGGGATGAGGTGTTTAAAGCCTTTGGTGCAAAACCCAAACGTACGCCCTGCTCGGCCTCGGCCCTGCGCAAGCGCGTGATGAGAGACGGTTCGCTGCCGCCGCTCGACCCGGTGGTGGATATCTATAATGCCATCAGTATCCGCTACGCTATTCCGGTAGGGGGAGAAAATCTGGCGGCTTACTCGGGAGCGCCGCGCCTGACGCTGGCCGACGGCAGCGAGCCGTTTGATACCTTTAAAGAAGGTGAGCCGGTTGTAGAAAATCCGGAGCCAGGCGAAGTTATCTGGCGTGACGATCTCGGCGTCACCTGCCGCCGCTGGAACTGGCGACAGGGGGTACGCACGCGTCTGGACAGCCAGGCGCAATCCATGTGGTTTATTCTCGAAAGCCTGCCGTCGATGCCGCTGGCGGCATTACAGGAAGCTGGCGATGAGCTGGTGAGCAATCTGCAAAAGCTGATGCCGGGCGCGACGGCGCGTATTCAGTTGCTGGAGCTGGCGTGAACAACGCCGGGTGGCGCTTCGCTTACCCGGCCTACAAATACTGCATATGTAGGCCCGGTAAGCGCAGCGCCACCGGGCAAATACCGCACCATCTCGCCCCCGTAGGCCCGGTAAGCGCAGCGCCACCGGGCAAAGCCGCTACTCCGGCAACAACCCCACAAAACAGCGTTTTTTGCGCGGCTCTGACATCAGCTCTTCAAGCTTATCCACGCACGCCAGATAGTGTGGCGTTTGCTTATGCGCCAGCACCGCCGCTTCGTCTTTATAGGCTTCGTAGATAAAGAAGCGGGTTTTCACCCGCGGGTCCTGCAAGACATCAAAGCGCAGGTTGCCCGGCTCCTTGATCGCCCCCTCGTGGTTGGCGCGAAATACCTCCAGAAACTCGTCCACCCGCTCGGGCTTGATGTTGATCTCCACTAACGTCACGTTCATTTTGCTTCTCCCTGTTTCTCTTCCTGCCAGAACTGAAACGCCTCCCGGGCGCTCATGTTCTCGTGAACCACTTTCTTCACCGCTTTCAGCATGGCGAGTGGCGCGCTGGACTGGAAGATATTCCGCCCCATGTCCACGCCGGACGCCCCCTGGTCAATCGCCCGCCAGCACATCTCCAGCGCCTCGTGCTCGGGCAGCTTTTTGCCCCCGGCGATCACAATCGGCACCGGGCAGCTGGCGGTCACTTTTTCAAAGCCCTCGTCCACGTAGTAGGTTTTGACGAACTGCGCCCCCATTTCGGCCGCGATGCGGCTGGCCAGCGAGAAATAGCGCGCGTCGCGCGCCATCTCCTTGCCGACGCCCGTCACCGCCAGCGTCGGCATGCCGTAGCGCGCCCCCGCGTCCACCAGCTTGATGATGTTGTTGATCGACTGATGTTCAAACGGGCTTCCGATATACACCTGCGCCGCCACCGCGCAGACGTTCAGGCGCAGGGCGTCCTCCATCGCCACCGCCACGCACTCGTTGGACAGCTCGCCCAGAATCGAGTTACCGCCGGAGGCGCGCAGCACCACCGGTTTGTTCGTCGCGGCAGGTACCTGGCTCCTGAGGATGCCGCGGGTACACATCAGCACGTCGGTCTCACCAAACAGCGGCGCGATGGAGAGGTCGATACGCTCAAGACCGGTGGTCGGCCCCTGAAAGTAGCCGTGGTCAAAGGCCAGCATCACCGTGCGGTTGCTCTGCGGATTGAAGATGCGCGAAAGCCTCGACTGCATTCCCCAGTCCAGCGAGCCGCAGCCCTTCAGGGTGTACGGCACATTTTGCTGCGGCGTGCCGATGCCAAAATCCTTGCCGTCTTTGATGTCGTCTAAATCAGCCATTTGCTCCCCCGTCAGAAATCGTATTTGTTGATGTTCTCTTTGGTGAACACCACCCGCTCCGGCAGCAGCACAATGCCATTGCCCTTCGCCTCATACTGGTAGCCCTGCACGCTGTTCGGCTCGACCTTCAGCGTTCCGATATCTTTCACGTCGACGCTGTCGCCAGGGTTAAGATCGCCTTTTTTCAGTAAACGATCGGCGACATTGACCGCAATTTTGCCCTGTTGCACCACGTCCCACAGGCCGAAGGCTTTCACCGTGCCGCGCTCAACATATGGACGCATCACGTTCGGCGTGCTGAAGCCGACAATCGCCACCCCTTCCCGCTTCAGGTTTTCCGCCGCCTGTGCCGCGGCTGGCAGGGCGTTGGCGTCCGGGGCGATAATCGCATCCAGATCCGGATACGCTTTTAAGATCCCCTCGGCGGTTTGCAGGGATTTGGTGGCGTCGTTATAACCAAACTGGGTGGTGACGATCTGCCATTGGGGATGATCTTTCTCGATTTTTGCCTTCGCCTCTTTCACCCACTGGTTCTGGTCGGTAACGGTCGGGCTGGAGTAGAAGAACGCCACTTTCGCGTTCGGTTTGGTGACCTGCTTGCCTGCCATCTCCACCAGCAGGCCGCCGAGCTGTTCCGGCGTGCCCTGGTTGATATAGATGCTGCGGCATTCCGGTTTGGTGTCGGAGTCCCAGGTCAGGACCTTCACGCCACGCTGCATCGCGCGCTTCAGCGCCGGGCAGAGACCGTCCGGCGACACGGCAGAGACGATGATGGCGTTATAACCCTGGTTGACGAAGTTATTGATGAGCTGCACCTGGCCGGAGACGCTCGGCTCGGTCGGGCCGTCGTAGGTGACGTCCACGCCAAGATCTTTCCCCGCCTCTTTCGCGCCGTTGCCGCCGCTGGTGAAGAATCCCACGCCTACCAGTTTCGGGATAAAGGCAATGCGGTCCGCCGCCTGCGCCGAAGCGAAGCTGAGGGCCATTGCCAGGACGAATAGTTTTGTTTTCATCTTACGCTCCGGATAGTTTTCTGAAGAGAGAACGCACCCATTCGCGGTGCAGACTCAGCGAACGTCCCATCACCACCACAACCAGCAGCGCCCCTGACAGCGCGCTCGACACCTGGTTGGGGATGCCGACCATCTGTAAACCCTGTTGCAGGTACCCCACCAGCAACGCCGCCAGCGCCGTACCGACAACCGAACCTGACCCGCCGTAGATATTGGCCCCGCCGAGTACGGCGGCGGTGAGCGCGGGCATGAGTAAATCGCGCCCCAGATCCGAGCGCGCGGAACCGAAATAGGAAACCATCACCAGGGCGGCAACCGCCGAGGCTACCCCCACCAGGCCGTACAGCGCATACGGCATGCCGTTCACCGACAGCGCCGCATAGCGCGCCGCGCGCGGGTTCTGCCCAATCAAAAACAGATGCCGACCAAAGCGCCCGCGGTGGGTAATCAGCCAGAAGAAAGCGGTAATCACCGCGAACAGCACCAGCGGGATCGGCAGGCCCACCACCGTGAGGTTAGCGAACGCCGTGAAGCCATCCGGGAAGCCGCCGATCCCCTCGTAGCCCGTCGCCCCCGCCATGCCGGAGAGCAGCAGCGCCCCGCCGCCGTAGAGGTAGAGCGTGCCGAGGGTAATGACCAACGGGCTGATGCCGGTGTAGTGGATCAGCGCCGCATTCACCAGCCCGCACAGCAGGCCGAGCAGCAGCGTCAGAGGGATGGCAACCGCCATCGGCCACCCTGCCTGCATCATCACCCCCAGCGCGATGGCGCACAGGCCGATGGTTGAGCCGAGGGAAATATCGATCCCGCCGCTGATAATCACAAGCGTAAGCGGCAGCGCCACGATGCCAATGCAGATAAAGTCGCTGGTGCTGAACAGCAGCATGTTGATATCAAGCATGCGCGGGTTGATGGCGCCGAAGAGCAGGATCTCCAGCACCAGTAAAATCAGCAGCGCGCTTTCCCAGTTAAGCCTCATTTACGCCACCTCTTTTTTGCGTTTCGGAAACGGGGTAACGTGCTTTCCCCCTTTGTTACCCGGCTGGAAACGGCTGTATTTCAGCGCCCGCTGATGCCGTGAGAGCGCCTGACGCAGCCGCCCGTCGAGCACCAGCACACCCAGCAGCACCAGCCCGGCGATAAAGTCGTTCCACCACGCCGGGAGCCTGAACAGCACCAGCACGGTATCGATTTGGGTGAGGAAGAACGCGCCGAGTAAGGCGCCGACCAGCGTGCCGGTGCCGCCCAGCAGCGAGATGCCACCGAGCACGCAGGCGGCGATGGCCTTCATCTCCAGCCCGCTGCCGGTCTGGTTGGGCACAAAGCCAATCTGTGAGGCAAACACAATCCCGGCGCAGGCCGCCAGCATGCCGTTGAGGGTAAAGGCGATCATGCGGGTGCGGTTCACCGCCACGCCCAGCTGGCGCGCGGCGGCGAGGTTATCCCCCACGGCGTAAAAATCACGTCCAAAGGCGGTGCGCGACAGCGTCCACGCGCCGATGGCCGCGATAATCAACACCAGTATGCCGAGCGGCGAAATGCCGACGGCGGCGGGCTCAGAGAGAGATTTCAGCCCCGGCGGCAGCCCTTCTATCCACTTCCCGCCGGTCCACAGCAGCATCGCCCCACGATACAGCCCCAGCGTGCCGAGGGTGGCGACAATCGCCGGAATGCGCAGGCCCACCACCAGAAAACCGTTGAACGCCCCCGCCAGCGCGCCGAGCGACAGCGCGAAGAGAATGGAAACGGGCAGGCTGTAGCCGCCGTTCAGCGCCACGCCGACGGCAATAGCGGAAAGCCCGACGGTGGAGCCGACGGAGACGTCAATATTGCGGGTCAGCATCACCAGCGCCGCGCCGATAGCCAGCAGGATCAAGATCTGCGAGCTGGCGAATATCATCCCCAGCGTCTGTAAGCTCAGGTAGGACGGGTTCAGCGCCACCAGCACGGCAAAGAGCGCCAGAATGGCGAGAAATGCGCTCAGCTCGCGGTTTTTCAGTAAGATCTTCATGATTGCCCTCCAAACGCCAGCGCCATCATCCGGTCGAGGCTGACGGCCTGGCGCGGCAGCTCGCCGCTGAGTACGCCCTGGTGCATTACCAGCACCCGATCCGCGAGGCCGGGAAACTCATCGAGATCGCTTGAGATCATCAGCACCGCCACGTTCTGCGCCGCCACGCTTTTCAGCAGCTGATAAATATCAGCGCGCGCCGATACGTCCACGCCGCGCGTCGGTTCATCGACGATCAGCAGCAGCGGATTGGCCTCAAGACAGCGCGCCAGCAGCACCTTCTGCTGATTACCACCGGAGAGCGTGCGCACGGTTTGATCCGCATGGTTGAGCTTGATCCCCAGCGCCCGGTGATAGCGTTCCACTACCGCAGACTCCCGCTTTCGCTGCTGCCAGAGCGACGGCTCGTTTAGCGCCACGGTGTTCCAGCGGATCGGCGCGTCGAGAAACAGGCCGGACACCTGCCTGTCTTCCGGCAGATAGACCAGCCCTTTTTGCAGGCGTGAACTGACCGGATCGGCGGTGATCTCCTGGCTCTCCAGCCACACCCGCCCGCCGCGAACCGGACGCAGGCCGTAGAGCGTTTCGGCAAACTCGGTGCGCCCGGACCCCACCAGCCCGGCCAGACCGACAATCTCCCCGGCGTAAATCTCAAGGCTGAGATCGATAAAGCCCTCCCCGGTGAGCGCTTCCACGCGCAGCACGGGAAAATCCTGCGCCTGGGTGCGGCGGTTGCCCGGCAGCGCCAGCCACAGCTTTTGCGTATCGCTCAGGGATGCTTCCCGGCTTACAGGCGTCATGGCGGCGATCAGGGCGTTATCGTCAAAATGCGCAGTTTCGCCGCTGAGCACCACCGCGCCGTCGCGCATCACTGAGACGTGACTCGCCAGCTGTCGAATCTCCGGCAGCTTATGCGAGATAAAAACAATCCCGACGCCAAGATCCTGCAAGGCGCGGATCTGGCGAAACAGCCGTTCGGTTTCACCGGGCGTCAGCGAGGCCGTGGGTTCATCAAGGATCAGAATTCTGGCGTTGCGCATCAGCCCGCGCAGGATCTCCACCATCTGCTGGTCCGCCACCTCGAGGGTGCTGGCGGTAGCGTCGAGGTTAAGCTGGCATTGCAGCTGCCGGAGTTTTTCCGCCAGGCGTTTTTCCCGATCGCGCTCTCGCGGCAGACGAAACAGGATGTTTTCCCGCACCGTCAGGTTGGGAAATAGCAGCGGCTCCTGCGGCACCAGATAAATGCCTAACCTGTGCGCCTGCGCCGGGGTAAGCCGTGCAAAAGACTCACCCGCCACCGAAAGTTCACCGCTATCCGGGGTTTCTACCCCGGCGATGATCTTCATCAGCGTCGATTTTCCCGCGCCGTTACCGCCCATCAGCGCATGCACCTGCCCCGCAAGCAGCGTGAAATCAATGCCTTTTAAGACCGGTACGCCTGAAAACTGCTTGCTGATATCACGCGCGTCGAGAAGTGGTGTCATCATCGCTCCGCTATTGAACAAATGATTTTTAGATTTAATAATGTTCAAAAGCGTAGACGGTGAACTATATTTACAACCGTGCAGGGATCACAGTTTTATCGATTGAGATTCAGATAAAGCGGAAACGATCGAAAAGATCCGTTTTGTCGCGTGGCTCACATTTTCACGTCGCACCATCACGAACATATGATCTAAATTTTTATAAGAGTTCAATTATGAGCGATAAACGCACTGCGGAAGAAGGACGGTTTGCCGGGCTGGCACTGGCGGAAGAGGAGCTGGTGGCGCGCGTGGCCTGGTGCTACTACCACGACGGGCTGACCCAGAACGACATCGGCGAACGGCTCGGGCTGCCGCGCCTGAAGATCTCCCGCCTGCTGGAGAAAGGCCGTCAGTCCGGGGTGATCCGCGTGCAGATCAACTCCCGCTACGAGGGCTGTCTGGCGCTGGAAACCGAGCTGCAACAACGATTTGGCCTGAAGCTGGTGCGCGTGATGCCCGCCCTGAATACGCCGCCGATGAACGTGCGGCTGGGCATTGGCGCGGCACAGTCGCTGATGGGCGTACTGCAACCCGGCCAGCTGTTAGCGGTGGGCTTCGGTGAAACCACCATGAGCAGTCTGCAACACTTAAGCGGCTTTATCAGCTCGCAGCAGATCCGCCTGGTGACGCTCTCCGGCGGCGTCGGGCCGTATATGACCGGTATCGGCCAGCTGGATGCAGCCTGTAGCGTCAGCATGATCCCCGCCCCGCTTCGCGTGTCATCCGCTGAAGTCGCCGGGATCTTAAAGCGCGAAACCAGCGTGCGGGACGTGATCCTCGCCGCCACCGCGGCTGACGTGGCGGTGGTCGGGATTGGCTCGGTAAACCAGCGCCGTGACGCGACGATACTGCGCTCCGGCTATATCAGCGAAGGTGAACAGCTGATGTACGCCCGTAAAGGCGCGGTGGGCGATATCCTTGGCTATTTCCTTAATGCCGAAGGGGAATGCGTTGAGGAGCTGGAGATCCACAAAGAATTACTGGGCGTCACGCTCGATGAACTGGCGCAGCTGCCCACCATCGTAGGCGTGGCCGGAGGGGAAGAGAAAGCCGATGCGATTTATGCCGCACTGAAAGGTCGCCGTATTAATGGCCTGGTGACGGAAGAGACGACAGCCCGCGCGGTGCTGGCTCTGGCCGGATAAGAGCAGCCCTGCGCCTGACACGAGGCAAGCTCATGAGTTACCTTTTAGCGTTAGATGCAGGGACAGGCAGCGTTCGCGCCGTGATTTTTGATTTACGGGGCAACCAGATTGCCGTTGGCCAGGCCGAGTGGAAGCACCTGAGCGTGGAGAACGTGCCGGGCTCGATGGAGTTCGACCTCGACACCAACTGGCGGCTGGCCTGCCGGTGTATTCATCAGGCGCTGGAGCGCGCACGCCTGAGCGCGGCGGATATTCAGTCCGTCGCCTGCTGCTCGATGCGCGAAGGGATTGTGCTGTACGACCGCAACGGCGAGGCTATCTGGGCCTGCGCCAACGTCGACGCCCGCGCCAGCCGCGAGGTGGCTGAACTCAAAGAGATCCACAACTACCGGTTTGAATCCGAAGTGTATGATGTTTCCGGCCAGACGCTTGCCCTCAGCGCCATGCCGCGCCTGCTGTGGCTGGCGCACCATCGTCCGGATATTTATCGTAAAGCCGCCACCATCACCATGATCAGCGACTGGCTGGCGGCGAAGCTCTCCGGTGAGCTGGCGGTCGATCCGTCCAATGCGGGCACCACCGGCATGCTGGATCTCTTCTCCCGCGACTGGCGTCCGGCGCTGCTCGACATGGCCGGGCTGCGCGCCGATATCCTCTCCCCGGTGAAAGAGACCGGCACCGTGCTGGGCGCTGTCACCAAAGAGGCCGCGCAGCAGAGCGGCCTGCGCGAAGGCACACCGGTGGTGATGGGCGGCGGCGACGTGCAGCTGGGCTGTCTGGGGCTGGGCGTGGTCCGCGCCGGACAAACGGCGGTTCTCGGCGGCACCTTCTGGCAGCAGGTGGTGAATCTGCCGCAGGTGCGCACCGACCCTGAGATGAACATCCGCGTAAACCCGCACGTCATCCCCGGCATGGCGCAGGCGGAGTCGATCAGCTTCTTTACCGGGCTAACCATGCGCTGGTTCCGCGACGCCTTCTGCGCCGAAGAGAAGCTGATTGCCGAACGAATGGGAATGGACACCTACTCCCTGCTCGAAGAGATGGCGAGCCGCGTCCCGGCGGGCTCCCACGGCGTAATGCCGATCTTCTCCGACGCGATGCATTTTAAGCAGTGGTATCACGCAGCGCCGTCGTTTATTAACCTCTCCATCGACCCGGAAAAGTGCAACAAAGCGACGCTGTTCCGCGCGCTGGAAGAGAACGCGGCCATCGTCTCGGCCTGCAACCTGGCGCAGATTTCGCGCTTCTCCGGCGTGACGTTTGAGAGCCTGGTGTTTGCGGGCGGCGGGGCCAAAGGCGCCCTGTGGAGCCAGATTTTAAGCGACGTTACCGGGCTGCCGGTGCGCGTGCCGGAAGTGAAGGAAGCGACGGCGCTGGGTTGCGCGATTGCGGCAGGTGCTGGCGCGGGGTTGTTTGCGGATATGGCTTCGACGGGCGAGCGGCTGGTGAAGTGGAGCCGCGAGTTCACGCCGAACCCGCAGCACCGCAAGCTGTACGACGGCATGATGCAGAAATGGCAGGCGGTGTATGCCGACCAGCTTGGGCTGGTGGACAGCGGGCTGACGACGTCGATGTGGCAGGCGCCGGGGCTGGTGCGGGCAGCGGCGCCGTAAAATACGCCGGATGGCGCTGCGCTTATCCGGCCTACGGTTTGTAGCCCCGGTAAGCGCAGCGCAACCGGGGAAGTTCTTTGAGATCTATCACAATCATTCGATCCCGCTTTTACCTTTCCGCTGCCGCTGGCTAAATTAGTAACTCATCCGACCACATAACAATAATTTTACACTGGAAGAGACTATGAGCCGCTACCCGTCGTTATTCGCCCCTCTCGATCTGGGGTTCACCACCCTCAAAAACCGCGTGCTGATGGGCTCGATGCACACCGGGCTGGAGGAGCGTCCGGACGGGGCTGAACGTCTGGCAGCCTTCTATGCCGAGCGCGCGCGCCACGGGGTGGCGCTGATTGTCACCGGCGGCGTAGCCCCTGCCCCTTCCGGGGTGACGATGGAGGGCGGCGCAGTGTTGAACGATGCGTCACAGCTGCCGCATCACCGCATTGTGACCGACGCGGTCCACCGCGAGGGCGGCAAAATCGCCCTGCAAATTCTGCATACTGGACGCTACAGCTATCAGCCGAACCTGGTTGCCCCCTCGGCTATTCAGGCGCCGATTAACCGCTTTACTCCCCATGCCCTCAGCCACGACGAGATCCTGGCGCTGATAGACGATTTTGCCCGCTGCGCGGCGCTGGCGCGGGAAGCGGGCTACGACGGCGTTGAGGTGATGGGCTCGGAAGGCTATCTGATCAACGAATTCCTCGCCGCACGCACCAACCAGCGCGACGACGAATGGGGTGGCGACTATGCCCGCCGGATGCGTTTTGCCGTGGAGGTGGTGCGCGCGGTGCGTGAACGTGCGGGTGCGGATTTTATTATCATCTTCCGCCTGTCGATGCTTGACCTGGTGGAAGGCGGCGGCACATTCGACGAAACCGTACAGCTGGCGCAGGCGATCGAAGCCGCAGGCGCCACGATTATCAACACCGGAATTGGCTGGCACGAAGCGCGCATCCCGACCATCGCCACGCCGGTGCCGCGCGCGGCGTTCAGCTGGGTAACGCGCAAGCTGAAAGGCATAGTCTCCGTTCCACTGGTCACCACCAACCGCATTAACGATCCGCAGGTGGCGGAGGATGTGATCTCACGCGGCGATGCCGATATGGTATCGATGGCGCGCCCGTTCCTCGCGGATGCCGAACTGCTCTCCAAAGCGCAAAGCGGCCGTGCGGACGAGATTAATACCTGCATTGGCTGCAACCAGGCGTGTCTGGATCAGATCTTCGTCGGCAAGGTCACCTCCTGCCTCGTTAACCCCCGCGCCTGCCATGAAACCAAAATGCCGATCGTTCCTGCGGTCAACAAGAAGCGTCTGGCCGTGGTGGGTGCAGGGCCGGCGGGCCTGGCGTTTGCAGTCAATGCCGCCTCGCGCGGGCACAGCGTGACGCTGTTTGATGCGCTGGCGGAAATCGGCGGGCAGTTTACTATCGCCAGACAGATCCCCGGCAAAGAGGAGTTCTACGAAACGCTGCGCTATTACCGCCGGATGATCGAGGTGACGGGCGTCGATCTGCGGCTTAAACAGTTTGTCAGCGCGGCGGATCTGATCGGTTTCGACGAGGTGATCCTCGCGAGTGGGATCGCCCCGCGCACGCCTGCGATCGAAGGCATCGATCATCCGAAGGTATTGAGCTATCTGGATGTATTAAGGGACAAAGCGCCGGTTGGCGAGAAGGTGGCGATCATCGGCTGCGGCGGGATCGGTTTTGATACCGCGATGTATTTAAGCCAGCCGGGCGAAGCCACCAGCCAGAACATCGCTGAGTTCTGCGTGGAATGGGGCATTGATACCAGCCTCAGTCAGTCCGGTGGTTTACGCCCGGAAGGTCCGCAGCTGCCGAAAAGCCCGCGTCAGATTGTGATGCTCCAGCGTAAAGCCAGCAAGCCGGGTGAAGGTCTGGGAAAAACCACGGGCTGGATCCACCGCGCCACCCTGCTCTCACGCGGGGTGAAGATGATCCCGGGGGTGAGCTACCAGAAGATCGACGACGACGGGCTGCACGTGCTGATCGGCGGCGAACCGCAACTGCTGCGCGTGGATCATGTGATTTTGTGCGCCGGGCAGGAGCCGAAGCGGGATCTGGCGGATCCGCTGCGTGAGGCGGGAAAAACGGTGCATTTGATCGGCGGGTGCGATGTGGCGATGGAGCTGGATGCGCGGCGGGCAATTGCGCAGGGGACGAAGTTAGCTCTGGCGATCTAGGGCATTGCCGGGCGGCGCTTCGCTTGCCCGGCCTACGGGTTCGAGGCCATTGTAGGCCCGGTAAGCGAAGCGCCACCGGGCATCAGGCCGCACATACCCAATCTTACCGACGACGCCCCAGCTTCACCGATTTCAGCACCACGAATTTGTTATTGGTGGCAATGGTGACGCAGTTGCCGAAAATCTTCTTCAGCTTGTGGAAGTAGTCCAGGTGGCGGTTGGCCACGATATACAGCTCGCCGTTGATTTTCAGGCAGCGGCGCGCGTGGTGGAACATCTCCCACGCGACGTTATCCGTCAGGGCGTGCTTCTGGTGGAACGGCGGGTTACAGAATACCGCGTTGAAGCGGAAAGGCTCTACGCCCGACAGCGCGTTATTGATCATAAACTCGCAGCGATCCAGTGCCTCCGGCAGGTTGGTTTCCACGTTCAGACGGCTGGACGCCACCGCCATTGGCGATTCGTCGCTGAACACCACGCTGGCCTCCGGGTTCTTCGCCAGCAGCGTCAGGCCAATCACGCCATTACCGCAGCCGAGATCAACGATTTCCCCTTCCAGGTTTTCCGGCAGATGTTCCATAAAGAAGCGTGCGCCGATATCCAGACCGGTACGGGAGAAAACGTTCGCGTGGTTGTGGATGGTCCAGTCGGTGCCTTCCAGCTTCCAGCTCAGCGTCTCCGGCGCGTCGGCCAGCGCCGGTGCGCTGAAGGTACAGTTGATCAGGCGCGCTTTTTTCCAGGCAAGCGTCGTGGTGGTCGGGCCGAGCACTTTCTCGAACAATTCCAGCGTCGAGGTGTGAATATCGCGCGCTTTGGCACCCGCGATAATACGCGTATCCGGCGTCACGACCTTACGCAGCGCGCGAAGCTGCTGCTCCAGCAGCGCCATGGTTTTGGGCACTTTAATCAGCACCACGCCCGGCGCCTGCGGGTAGTCCGCGGTGCTGTCGAGGAACTTCACGCTGGATTCTTCGATATCGTTGTGACGCAGGTTTTCACGCGTCGCCAGCTCGCTTAAGTAAGAATCGCCGATACTGTAAGGCGCATGTTCCGCCAGCGCGCAGGCCAGCGCGCCAAACGCGTCATTCAGGATCAGAACCGGGCCGCTGATTTCAGTCCCATCCAACTGTTGCAGCAGATATTCATCCGCCGCTTCCCACGCCTGAAGCGGGTTAACGTCGTCCGTTTCCGGGAAACGTTTAAGGTTGAGTGAACGGAAACCGTTGTCTAAGTGGCTCATCGGCCCTCCTGAATGGTAAAATTTGGCGTATCCCTGAAAAGGGTGCGTGAGTATACCCGTTTTCACACTATTTTGGGGTTTTGATGAACCAGCTGACTTATCTCCAGGGCTATCCGGAGCATTTACTTTCCCAGGTTCGTGACCTGATTGCCGCGGGAAAGCTCGGCGCGGTGCTGGAAAAACGCTACCCGGGCACGCATGATTTCGCGACTGACAAAGCCCTCTGGCAGTATACGCAGGATCTGAAAAACCAGTATCTTAAGAGCGCCCCGCCGATCAACAAGGTGATGTACGACAATAAGATCCACGTGCTGAAAAACGCGCTCGGCCTGCATACCGCCATCTCCCGCGTACAGGGCGGCAAGCTGAAGGCCAAAGCGGAGATCCGCGTCGCGACCGTCTTTCGCAATGCGCCGGAAGCCTTTCTGCGGATGATCGTGGTGCACGAGCTGGCGCACCTGAAAGAGAAAGAGCACGACAAAGCGTTCTACTCCCTGTGCCGCCATATGGAGCCGCAGTACCACCAGCTGGAGTTTGATACCCGTTTGTGGCTGACGCATTTATCGTTAAAGAGTAATGCGCAGTAGCGCACGCGAAATGTCATGATGACGTGCTACAGTGGCTTTAGGTTCCCTGCTACGGAGTACGTAAACGTTTATGATACGTTTCGCAGTCATCGGTACGAACTGGATCACGCGCCAGTTCGTCGACGCCGCCCACGAAACCGGCAAATATAAGCTCACCGCAGTCTATTCCCGCAGCCTTGAGCAGGCGCAGAGTTTTGCGAATGACTACCTGGTTGAACATCTGTTCACCTCGCTTGATGAGATGGCGCAAAGCGACGCCATTGACGCGGTCTATATCGCCAGCCCGAATTCTCTGCACTTCCCGCAAACTAAGCTGTTCCTCAGCCACAAAAAGCATGTGATCTGCGAGAAGCCGCTCGCCTCGAATATTGAGGAAGTGGAAGCCGCCATTGCGCTTGCCCGCGAAAACCAGGTGGTACTGTTTGAAGCGTTCAAAACCGCCAGCCTGCCGAACTTCCTGCTGTTGCAGCAATCGCTGCCGAAAATTGGCAAAGTGCGTAAAGCCTTTATCAACTACTGCCAGTATTCCTCGCGCTACCAGCGCTACCTGGACGGCGAAAACCCGAACACCTTTAACCCGGCCTTCTCGAATGGCTCGATTATGGATATCGGTTTTTACTGCCTGGCCTCTGCGGTCGCCCTGTGGGGTGAACCGCACGGCGTAACCGCCACCGCCAGCCTGCTGGAGAGCGGCGTGGATGCACACGGCGTTGTGGTGCTGGACTACGGTGATTTTAGCGTGACGTTGCAGCACTCGAAGGTCAGTGACTCCGTACTGCCAAGCGAAATTCAGGGCGAAGACGGCTCGCTGGTGATCGAAAAAATCTCCGAATGCCAGAAGCTAAGCATCGTTCCCCGCGGCGGCAAAGCGCAGGAGCTGACGCAGCCTCAGCATATTAACACTATGCTCTATGAGGCAGAGGTCTTCGCCCGTCTGGTAGAAGACAACGAAGTGAACCACCCGGGGCTGGCGATCAGCCGCACCACGGCGAAGCTGCAAACGGAGATCCGCCGACAGACTGGCGTGATCTTCCCCGCAGACGGCGTGAATGTGGAAGCCGTCGCGTAAAACTGTGTAATGAAATCGTGCAGACCATTGACGAAACCGATGGTCTGACATAATTTGTTACCTGCAAAGGGGAGTAACTTCTTCGCCGGTGGATCGTCATTACGATGCGTGCAAAACCGCATCCGGTCGCCGGGCAACCTTCGTGGTTGTAAGTGAGACCTTGCCGGAAGGCGAGGTCTATGCATAAAAAGCTAACGGCTATCGTCTTCTGACCATGGCCGTTTTTGTTTTTTATGTGTAAGGAAAATAGTATGCATTCTGTCGGCACTCCAATGCTGTGGGGCGGATTCGCGGTTGTCGTGCTCATCATGCTGGCAATCGACCTCTTTTTGCAGGGTCGTCGCGGCGAGCACGGCATGAGCGTCAAGCAAGCCGCCGTCTGGTCGCTGGTATGGGTTACCCTCTCACTCCTCTTCTGCGCCGCCTTCTGGTGGTATCTGGCCTCAACCGAAGGCCGCGCGGTGGCCGATCCTCAGGCACTCGCCTTCCTCACCGGCTATCTGATTGAAAAAGCGCTGGCGGTTGATAACGTCTTCGTCTGGCTGATGCTGTTCAGCTACTTCGCCGTACCTGCGGCTCTGCAACGTCGCGTGCTGGTGTACGGCGTGCTGGGCGCTATTGTCCTGCGTACCATCATGATCTTCGCCGGTAGCTGGCTGATTACCCAGTTCGAATGGCTGCTGTATGTGTTTGGCGCGTTCCTGCTGTTCACCGGGGTAAAAATGGCGCTGGCGAAAGAAGACGATACCGGTATCGGTGATAAGCCGCTGGTGAAGTGGATCCGGGGTCATCTGCGCATGACGGACAAGATCGAGAGCGAGCATTTCTTCGTGCGTAAGAACGGCCTGCTGTTCGCCACCCCGCTGCTGCTGGTGCTGATTCTGGTCGAACTGAGCGACGTGATTTTCGCGGTGGACAGTATCCCGGCTATCTTCGCGGTCACTACCGACCCGTTCATCGTGCTGACCTCTAACCTGTTCGCCATCCTCGGCCTGCGTGCGATGTACTTCCTGCTGGCGGGTGCGGCAGAGCGCTTCTCAATGCTGAAGTACGGTCTGTCGGTGATTCTGGTGTTTATCGGTATCAAGATGCTGATCGTCGATTTCTACCATATTCCGATCGCCATTTCGCTCGGCGTGGTGTTTGGCATTCTGCTGGTGACGCTGATTATCAATACCTGGGTTAACCGCCAGCACGATAAGAAGCAGCAGGCTTAGTGCGTTTTGCCCGGTGGCGCTACGCTTACCGGGCCTACAACGTCACCCCGTAGGCCGGGTAAGCGCAGCGCCACCCGGCACTTTCGTTAAGCAATAGTTAAAAAACATGACGCAACACGTAAAATCCAGCATTTTACGCTTCCGCCTTTCGCTGCTTTCCCTGATACTCAACCAGGCAAACAAATACTTACATCCGGACACAAATGTGACTTAGAGCACATCCAGGATGGAACGCAATTTCACTCAGGAATAACGTATGAGCACACAATCACGCGGTCTGTTCGCGCGCCTGGCGCAGGGCAGTCTTGTAAAACAAATTCTGGTCGGGTTGGTACTGGGTATTCTGCTGGCGATGGTGTCAAAACCTGCCGCGGAAGCGACGGGGCTGCTCGGCACCCTTTTCGTTGGCGCACTGAAGGCCGTCGCCCCGGTACTGGTGCTGATGCTGGTGATGGCGTCGATTGCCAACCACCAGCACGGACAAAAAACCAACATTCGCCCTATTCTGTTCCTGTATCTGCTGGGAACCTTCTCTGCTGCCTTAACGGCCGTGGTGTTTAGCTTCCTGTTCCCGTCCACGCTGCACCTGACCAGCGCGGCCGGTGATATCACCCCGCCGTCCGGGATTGTGGAAGTGCTTCGCGGTCTGCTGATGAGCATGGTCTCTAACCCCGTCACCGCGCTGATGAACGCGAACTACATCGGCATCCTGGTCTGGGCGATCGGTCTGGGCTTCGCGCTGCGTCATGGTAACGAGACCACGAAAAACCTGGTGAACGATATGTCCAACGCTGTCACCTTTATGGTGAAGCTGGTGATTCGCTTTGCGCCAGTCGGGATCTTTGGTCTGGTTTCTTCGACGCTGGCCACCACCGGTTTCGATGCACTGTGGGGCTACGCGCAGCTGCTGGTCGTCCTGGTCGGCTGTATGCTGCTGGTGGCGCTGGTGATCAACCCGCTGCTGGTGTTCTGGCAGATCCGCCGCAACCCGTATCCGCTGGTGCTGACCTGCCTGCGTGAAAGCGGCGTGTATGCCTTCTTCACCCGCAGCTCGGCGGCAAACATTCCGGTCAACATGGCGCTGGCGGAGAAGCTGAATCTGGATCGCGATACCTATTCGGTGTCGATTCCTCTGGGTGCAACCGTGAACATGGCAGGTGCGGCGATCACCATCACCGTGCTGACGCTGGCGGCGGTGCATACGCTGGGCATTCCGGTGGATCTGCCAACCGCGCTGCTGCTGAGCGTCGTTGCATCACTGTGTGCCTGTGGCGCATCCGGCGTGGCGGGCGGCTCGCTGCTGCTGATCCCGCTGGCCTGTAACATGTTCGGTATTCCGAACGAGATTGCCATGCAGGTTGTCGCGGTCGGCTTCATTATCGGCGTATTGCAGGATTCCTGCGAAACCGCGCTGAACTCCTCTACCGACGTGCTGTTTACCGCGGCGGCCTGTCAGGCGGAAGATGCGCGTTTAGCGAAGAACGCCCTGCGCAGTTAAAAAGAAAAGCCCGGTGGCGGCTACGCCTTACCGGGCCTACAGGGTTCAGTAGGTCGGGTAAGCGCTAGCGCCACCCGACAAAGCACTTATAGCGTCACACCACTCTTAAAGATCGCCAGCTCGCGGAAGTCGTTCTTCTCGTTGCAGGTCTGCCTGCCGCTGGCAAATTCCACAATCGTGTCCACGAATTCGCTCAGCAGCTGCGGCATCGCTTTGCCGTGAATCAGCTGGCCGGCATCAAAGTCGATCCAGTGTTTTTTCTTCGCCGCCAGCTCGCTGTTAGTGGCGATTTTCACCGTTGGCACAAATCCGCCGTACGGCGTGCCGCGCCCGGTACTGAACAGCACCATGTGACAGCCCGCTCCCGCCAGCGCACTGGTGGCGACCGCATCGTTGCCCGGTGCGCTCAGCAGGTTCAGACCGTGCGTTTTCAGCCGTTCACCGTAACGCAGCACGTCCACTACCTGGCTGGCGCCCGCTTTCTGGGTGCAGCCCAGGGATTTCTCTTCCAGCGTGGTGATCCCACCCGCCTTGTTACCCGGCGACGGGTTCTCATAAATCGGCTGGTTATGGGCGATGAAGTACTGTTTGAAATCGTTGACCATGGTGACGGTCTTCTCAAAGGTCTCTTCGTCGCGGCAGTGGCTCATCAGAATGCGCTCTGCGCCGAACATCTCCGGCACTTCGGTCAGCACCGTGGTGCCGCCGTTGGCAATCACGTAATCTGAGAAGCGGCCCAGCATCGGGTTAGCGGTAATGCCGGAAAGCCCGTCAGATCCGCCGCACTCCAGGCCAAACTTCAGTTCACTCAGCTTGCCCGGCTCGCGCTTGTCGTGACGCATCACCTCATACAGCTGGTGCAGCTGTTCAACGCCCGCTTCCACTTCGTCGTCCTGGTGCTGACACACCATAAAGTGCACGCGCTCAGGATCGAACTCGCCCAGCGTGTCGCGGAAGGCGTCGACCTGATTGTTTTCACAGCCGAGGCCAATCACCAGCACCGCCCCCGCGTTCGGGTGGCGCACCATATTTTGCAGCATGGTGCGGGTATTGATGTGGTCGTCGCCCAGCTGGGAACAACCGTAGGTATGGCTGAACAGATGCACGCCGTCGGTGCCTTCAGCATTGTTGGTCTCTTTCAGGAAACGCGTCTGAATTTGACGCGCGATCCCGTTCACGCAGCCGACGGTCGGGAGGATCCACAGTTCATTGCGGATCCCCACCTCCCCGCTGGCGCGGCGGTAGATCTGCACCTCACGATCGGCCGCCTGTCCTTCTTCTGCCTGGAAGTCAGGTTGATAGCTGTACTCGTCCAGATCGCTGAGATTGGTGCGGGTATTGTGGGAATGAATGTATTCACCCGGCGCAATATCCGCCAGCGCATGACCGATGGGCAAACCGTACTTCACCACGTTCTCCCCTTTCGCGATGGGGATCAGGGCAAACTTATGTCCACATCCAATGGCCTGGCGTAACGTCAC
Source organism: Enterobacter sp. UPMP2061 (assembly GCF_053709615.1). NCBI lineage: Bacteria > Pseudomonadati > Pseudomonadota > Gammaproteobacteria > Enterobacterales > Enterobacteriaceae > Enterobacter > Enterobacter sp. UPMP2061. The sequence goes on along the minus strand of NZ_JBSKJP010000004.1, from coordinate 177,550 downwards.
CGACTGGTTGTCGAAGGTCACTTCCGTCCCTTCGGCTAAATCGGCCAGCGCGACGGCAACGTTATCCAGCGAATGGATTTTGATGTATTGCATATCAACCTCAAACGGCCTTAGTTCAGTTCAATGGCGAAGTAGTCACGCGCATTGTTAAAGCAGATGTTTCTCACCATTTCGCCCAGCAGCTGGATATCCGCTGGCGCTTCGCCCGCGTGCACCCAGCGGCCAATCATCTGGCACAGAATGCGGCGGAAATATTCATGGCGGGTATAGGAGAGGAAACTGCGGCTATCGGTCAGCATGCCAACGAAGCGGCTCAGCAGGCCGAGCTGCGCCAGCTGCGTCATCTGACGCTCCATGCCGTCTTTCTGATCGTTAAACCACCAGCCGGAACCGAACTGCATCTTGCCCGGCATCCCTTCGCCCTGGAAGTTGCCGATCATAGTGCCCAGCACTTCGTTATCGCGCGGGTTCAGGCAGTACAGAATGGTTTTTGGCAGCAGGTTTTGCTCGTTCTGTTTGCTCAGCAGTTTTGACAGCTCTTCCGCCATCGGACGGTCGTTGATGGAGTCAAAGCCTACGTCCGCGCCCAGCAGTTTGAACTGACGCTGGTTGTTATTACGCAGCGCGCCGATGTGATACTGCTGAACCCAGCCGCGGCGGGCATATTCCGCACCGAGGAACACCAGCACCGCGGTTTTAAACTGCGCCACTTCGTGCTCGCTCAGGGCTTCGCCGGAGAGACGACGCGCCAGAATACTGTCCAGCTCAGCTTCACTGGATTCCGCGAACAGCACTACGTCCAGCGCGTGGTCAGACACTTTACAGCCGTGTGCGGCAAAGTGATCCAGACGTTTGGTCAGCGCGGTTTGCAGATCGTCAAAGCGACGAATGTCGGTATCCGAAACTTCCGCCAGCTTCGCCATGTAGTCGTTAAAGGTCGGCAGCTCGATGTTGAAGGCTTTATCCGGGCGCCAGCTTGGCAGCACTTTGATGTCAAACGTGCTGTCCTTGGCGACAACAGCGTGGTGCTCCAGAGAGTCGACCGGATCGTCGGTGGTGCCCACCATCTTCACGTTCATCTGCTGCATGATGCCGCGCGCCGAGAAGCTATCCTGCGCCAGCAGTTCGTTGCACTGATCCCAGATTTCATCCGCCGTGGCGGGAGAGAGCAGCTTGCCGGTGATACCAAACGGACGACGCAGTTCGAGGTGCGTCCAGTGGTATAACGGGTTACCGATGGTGTGAGGAACGGTAGCGGCCCAGGCGTCAAACTTCTCGCGATCGGTCGCGTCGCCGGTACACAGGCGCTCGGCCACGCCGTTGGTGCGCATTGCGCGCCACTTATAGTGGTCACCCTTCAGCCAGATATCATACAGGTTTTTGAAACGGTAATTTTCGGCAACCTGCTGCGGCGGTAAATGGCAGTGGTAGTCGAAAATTGGCTGGTCTTTTGCGTAGTCGTGGTACAGGCGGCGAGCAAATTCGGTATCTAGCAGAAAATCGTCGGTCATAAACGGTGTCATTATCGTCTTCCTCATTACGGGAGCGTCAGAAAGCTTATGTTCAGATGCTGCAAAGTTATCACACCAATTTCCAGAGTCCGACGTTTTTTTCGTGAGTTAGATCAATAAACGTCGACAAATAAATTACCCTCAAAGGGGTAAACCCTCTCGCAGGCCGCGCCATTTCTGGCTTTACGCGCGCCGCATAATGTCCCTACAAAGATTCACACTTTTGTGATGTCACTCACCTTTTAAAGTTGTATGACAAGTTATCTTTTCGCCGTCGCAAACTATAAGCCGACGGAATGCATTACCGGTGTTTGATACATCGGATTTAACGGTACGGAAGCCGACTTAGCACGATTACTTATGGCAAGGTTCGGGCCGTTCCGGGACAGGTTCCCGGTTACGCCCCTCCCGTTACAGAACAGCTCCCGGCAACGGTTGAGTTGTTGCCGTGTCCCGACACGGAAATAACATAACGATGAGGTTTTACATGCGTAAAATTAAAGGGTTACGTTGGTACATGATCGCACTGGTGACGCTCGGCACCGTGCTGGGCTACCTGACACGTAACACCGTGGCAGCAGCGGCGCCAACGTTGATGGAAGAGTTACATATCTCCACGCAGCAATACTCTTACATCATTGCGGCTTACTCTGCCGCTTACACCGTAATGCAGCCTGTTGCAGGTTATGTTCTTGATATTCTGGGTACAAAAATTGGTTATGCCTTCTTCGCTGTAGCCTGGGCCGTCTTCTGTGGGACGACCGCGCTGGCCGGCAGCTGGGGCGGACTGGCGCTGGCGCGTGGTGCGGTAGGTGCTGCCGAAGCAGCGATGATCCCCGCGGGTCTGAAAGCCAGCTCTGAATGGTTCCCGGCAAAAGAGCGTTCAATCGCTGTCGGTTACTTCAACGTGGGCTCCTCCATCGGGGCGATGATTGCTCCGCCACTGGTGGTGTGGGCGATTGTGATGCACAGCTGGCAGATGGCGTTCATCATCTCCGGTGTGCTGAGCTTTGCCTGGGCCATGGCGTGGCTGATCTTCTATAAACACCCGCGCGATCAGAAAAAGCTGTCTGACGAAGAACGTGACTACATTATTAATGGTCAGGAATCTCAGCATCAGACCGACAACGGCAAAAAGATGTCCGTCTGGCAGATCCTGGGCACCCGTCAGTTCTGGGGTATCGCCCTGCCACGCTTCCTGGCAGAACCGGCCTGGGGGACATTTAACGCCTGGATCCCGCTGTTCATGTTTAAAGTTTACGGCTTTAACCTGAAAGAGATCGCGATGTTCGCCTGGATGCCAATGCTGTTTGCAGACCTGGGCTGTATCGTCGGCGGCTACCTGCCACCGCTGTTCCAGCGCTGGTTTGGCGTGAACCTGATTGTGTCCCGTAAGATGGTGGTCACCATGGGTGCCCTGCTGATGATCGGCCCGGGCATGATCGGCCTGTTCACCAGCCCTTACGTGGCTATCGCCCTGCTGTGTATCGGGGGCTTTGCTCACCAGTCTCTTTCCGGTGCGCTTATTACGCTCTCGTCCGACGTGTTTGGTCGTAACGAAGTCGCTACCGCCAACGGCCTGACCGGGATGGCCGCCTGGACCGCAAGTACCCTGTTTGCGCTGGTGGTCGGCGCGCTGGCAGATACCATTGGCTTTAGCCCGCTGTTCGCGGTACTGGCTATCTTCGATCTGATGGGTGCGGTGGTTATCTGGACGGTGCTGAAGAGCAAATCCGCCGATGAACTGGCGAAAGAGTCCCTTGGGGGACCGGCGACGCAGAGTTAGCGTTGTTGTGCCGGGTGGCGCTGCGCTTACCCGGCCTACGATTTTATTGGGTTTTGTAGGCCGGGTAAGGCGGAGCCGCCACCCGGCAAAATCTTCTCAAAAGCCGCCTACGGGCGGCTTTTTTCATGGTGAAATCTGGAGAGTGGCACGCAAAAGTGGTATAACAAATCATTCGCCGTACCCTGCCTGGAGCGCATATGGAAATCACCGAATCACGTCGTTTATATCAACAACTTGCCGCCGAGCTGAAAGATCGCATCGAGCAAGGGGTCTATCTTGTCGGTGATAAACTTCCCGCTGAGCGTTTCATTGCGGATGAAAAAAGCGTCAGCCGTACGGTGGTCCGCGAAGCCATCATCATGCTGGAAGTGGAAGGGTATGTTGAGGTACGCAAAGGTTCCGGCATTCATGTGATTTCCAGCCAGGCGAAACACTCCCCCACCCCGGACGAAAGTCTGGAGTTTGCCAGCTACGGTCCGTTTGAGCTTCTCCAGGCTCGCCAGCTGATTGAAAGCAACATTGCGGAATTTGCTGCGACGCAGGTGACCAAGCAGGACATCATGAAGCTGATGGAAATCCAGGATCATGCGCGTAAAGAAAAATGTTTCCGCGATTCCGAATGGGACCTGCAATTCCACGTCCAGGTCGCCCTTGCGACTCAGAACACGGCGCTGGCGGCAATCGTTGAAAAAATGTGGACTCAGCGCGTTCACAACCCGTACTGGAAGAAATTGCACGATCACATTGATTCCCGTACGGTAGATAACTGGTGTGACGACCACGACCAGATTCTTAAGGCTCTGATTCGTAAAGATCCGCATGCGGCGAAACTGGCAATGTGGCAGCACCTGGAGAACACCAAACAGATGCTGTTTAATGAAACAAGTGATGACTTTGAATTTAACGCTGACCGCTATCTTTTTGCCGATAATCCGGTCGTTCACCTCGATACCGCGACCAATCTCGCAAAATAACTCCCCGAACTGCTGGCAGGCGCACCGCCGCGCCTTCCGGCCAGACAGGGTAAGAAAACCTCTATAGTGTCAGCCTTTGTAAAATTTCTCGCTCCCCTCCGTGGCTTACGCCAAAATCGTGTTTCCCCTCAAATTCTGTGACGCAGAACGTCGGGCTTTGTTACAATTGGATTCACTTCGTTATTTTGTAAGTTAGTGCTTGCTAACCAGCCAATTAACAGGGAACAGTGTTGGCCACACATCAATGTGTCCGCGAGCGACCATAATGAAATCATAACAATGTCGCCGTGCTGTTTTCCCGAATGACAGGCGTGACGTTAACCGATTTCCAGGAACACTGAATGGAACTTTTGACCCAACTACTGAACGCCCTCTGGGCTCAGGATTTCGAAACGCTGGCCAACCCGTCCATGATTGGCATGCTCTACTTTGTGTTATTTATGATCCTGTTCCTTGAGAACGGTCTGCTGCCTGCTGCCTTTTTACCCGGCGACAGCCTGCTGGTGCTGGTCGGGGTGCTCTGTGCAAAAGGGGCGATGGCTTTCCCGCAAACGGTCCTGCTTTTGACCATTGCCGCCAGCCTGGGCTGCTGGGTGAGTTACATTCAGGGGCGATGGCTGGGTAACACGCGAATCGTTCAGAACTGGCTTTCGCACCTTCCGGCCCATTACCACCAGCGAGCGCACCACCTTTTCCATAAGCATGGGCTTTCCGCCTTACTGATCGGCCGCTTTATTGCATTCGTACGCACCCTGCTGCCCACCATTGCGGGCTTGTCCGGCCTGAGCAGTACGCGCTTCCAATTCTTTAACTGGATGAGCGGCTTGCTGTGGGTGCTGATCCTGACCACGCTCGGCTACGCGCTGGGTAAAACGCCGGTCTTTATGAAATATGAAGATCAGCTGATGTCTTGCCTGATGCTGCTGCCCGTCGTTCTGCTGGTGTTTGGCCTGGTCGGGTCCCTGGTCGTACTGTGGAAGAAGAAATACGGAGCCAGGGGTTAACGATGGTTATCTCCCCGCTCGCGCTGCGCCGCTTCTCTTACGCTATCGTCGCGCTGATGATGTTCAGCGCTCTTATCCTGCTGTGGTCTGCGCTACAGCATCAGGAGTCGACGCTGGCTATCCGTCCTGTGAGCCAGGGAACCAGCGTGCCGGATGGTTTTTCCATCTGGCATCATCTGGACGCAAACGGGATCCGCTTTAAGAGCATCACGCCGCAAGACGATGTGCTGCTGATAAAATTTGACTCCAGTGCGCAAAGCGCCGCGGCGAAAGCCGTGCTGGACCGCACGCTGCCGCAGGGTTACATCATTGCGCAACAGGATGATGACAGCCACGTAGCCTCCTGGATGTCACGGTTACGCGACACGTCGCATCGATTTGGTTAACGACTAAGATTCCGAATATTTTCACCTACTTTGGTGAAACTCCCGTTTACTTACTATGCTTAAGTACGCGGAGCACCCATCAGATGTTCTCCGCATAGTTCTGGAACACGGCTTACGCCGTAACACAATGGAAGGTTTCTATAATGAAATACCGCATCACTCTGGCTCTGGCCCTTTTTCCTTTAAGCACAGCTTCCTTCGCTATGTCTCTTTGTCAGGAGAAAGAACAGGATATCCAACGCGAAATCAGTTATGCCGAAAAGCATAACAATCAGCACCGGATCGACGGGCTGAAAAAAGCGTTGAGCGAAGTGAAAGACAACTGTACGGACAGCAAGCTGCGTGCCGATCATCAGAAAAAAATCGCTGAACAGAAGGACGAGATAGCCGAGCGCCGTCAAGACCTACAGGAAGCGAAAGAGAAAGGTGATGCGGAAAAAATTGCCAAGCGCGAGAGGAAGTTGCAAGAGGCGCAGGACGAACTGAAAGCGCTGGAAGCTCGCGATTATTGAGTTAACGGAAATCTCAACAGGAGAGAATCATGTCAAAAGATACAACTTCAGAAAATCTGCGCGCTGAACTGAAATCCCTGGCGGACACCCTGGAAGAGGTGCTGAACTCTTCTGCGGATAAATCGAAAGAAGAAGTAAGTAAACTGCGCAGCAAAGCGGAGCAGGCACTGAAAGAGAGCCGTTACCGTCTGGGCGAAACCGGTGATGCGCTGGCGAAACAAACCCGCGAAGCGGCAGCGCGCGCAGACGAATATGTACGTGATAATCCATGGACGGGTGTAGGTATTGGCGCCGCAGTGGGTGTGGTGCTGGGTGTCCTGCTGACGCGTCGTTGATTATGGAAGATCCACGTCACGCACAAGGGCCTGCTAAAAACGTCCTCGGCATCGGCCAGCGTATTCTTACGACGCTGGTCGGGATTGCCGAAACGCGCGTCCGGCTTGCGGTAGTGGAGCTGGAAGAGGAGAAAGCCAACCTCTTCCAGATGCTGCTCATGCTTGGGCTTACGATGCTCTTTGCCGCGTTTGGTCTGATGAGCCTGATGGTGTTAATCATCTGGGCTATCGATCCACAGTATCGTCTGAACGCGATGATTGCGACTACCGTGGTTCTGCTGGTGGCGGCGCTGATAGGCGGTATCTGGACCCTGCATAAAGCGCGCACGTCGACCTTCCTGCGCCATACGCGCCAGGAGCTGGCCAACGACCGCGCCCTGCTGGAGGATGATAAGTCGTGAGCGACAAAGCCGAACGTCAAAAGCGGAAAGCGTATCTGTTGAGCCAAATCCAGCAGCAGCGGCTGGATTTGTCTGCCAGCCGTCGAGATTGGGTTGAAGCCACGCATCGGTTTGACCGCGGCTGGAACACGGTCCTGAGCCTGCGCTCATGGGCGCTGGTCGGCAGCAGCGTGATGGCGATCTGGTCGGTTCGGCATCCTAACGTGCTGATCCGCTGGGCACGCCGCGGCTTTGGCGCCTGGAGCGCCTGGCGTCTGGTGAAAACCACGCTGCGACAACAGCAGTTGCGCTAGCCTTCTTGCCGGGTGACGCTGCGCTTACCCGGCCTACGATTGCGTGTAGGCCGGGTAAGGCGTAGCCGCCACCCGGCAAAACCCCCTCCCTTACTCAATATCTTTGAAGAAGATTAACAGTTTTCCTTGCTAACATTTGCCATCCGCCCCGTTTACACTCCTCTCCATCGACAGCAAAGACGCGGTATCTACCCGAATTTGCACGCAAATAACGTTTAGCCGCTGATGTGGTTTCCTGGAGAGTAAAATGAAAAAATTAGAAGATGTTGGTGTACTGGTAGCGCGTATTCTGATGCCTGTTCTGTTCATCACCGCAGGCTGGGGCAAAATTACCGGCTATGCGGGTACTCAGCAGTATATGGAAGCGATGGGCGTGCCGGGGTTCCTGCTGCCACTGACCATTCTGCTTGAGTTCGGCGGCGGCCTGGCAGTGCTGTTCGGTTTCCTGACCCGCACTACGGCGCTGTTCACCGCAGGCTTTACCCTGCTGACCGCGTTCATCTTCCACAGCAACTTTGCGGAAGGCGTGAACTCCCTGATGTTCATGAAAAACCTGATCATCGCGGGCGGCTTCCTGCTGCTGGCTATCACGGGTCCGGGCGCCTACAGCATCGACCGTCTTCTGAATAAGAAGTGGTAAGCAGGCTATACTGATTACATTCAAAGCGAGGAGACATCTCCTCGCTTTTGCTATCTGACGGAGGAGTAAAAAATGGGACAACTCGTAGACGGCGTCTGGCAGGATGTCTGGTATGACACCAAATCCACCGGTGGACGCTTTAAGCGCTCTGTTTCGGCCTTCCGTAACTGGCTGACCGCCGACGGCGCACCCGGCCCGAGTGGCGAAGGGGGCTTTGCGGCGGAAAAAGATCGTTATCATCTGTATGTTTCTCTCGCCTGTCCGTGGGCGCACCGCACGCTGATTGTGCGCAAACTTAAAGGTCTCGAATCGTTAATTCCGGTTTCGGTGGTCAACCCGCTGATGCTGGAAAACGGCTGGACGTTCGACAGTGGCTTCCCGGCCGCGACGGGTGATGAGCTTTATCATCACGATTTCCTGTATCAGCTCTATCTGCGCGCCGATCCGCACTACACCGGACGCGTAACGGTGCCTGTGCTGTGGGACAAGAAAAACCAGACGATCGTCAGCAATGAATCCGCTGAAATCATTCGCATGTTCAATACCGCGTTTGACGCGCACGGTGCCCGCGCCGGGGATTACTACCCGGTTGAGCTGCGCGATAAAATTGACGAGCTGAACGGCTGGATCTACGACAACGTCAACAACGGCGTCTACAAAGCGGGCTTTGCCACCAGTCAGGAAGCGTACGACGAAGCGGTCGGCAACGTGTTTGGATCCCTGGAGCGCCTGGAGCAGATCCTCGGCCAGCATCGTTATTTAACGGGAGATCGCCTCACCGAAGCAGACATCCGCCTGTGGACGACGCTGATCCGCTTTGATCCGGTATATGTCACCCACTTCAAGTGCGACAAGCATCGCATCAGTGATTACCTGAACCTGCACGGTTTCCTGCGCGACATCTATCAGATGCCGGGGATTGCGGAGACGGTCAATTTTGACCATATTCGCACCCACTATTTCCGCAGTCATAAGACCATCAACCCAACGGGCATTATCTCCATTGGCCCGTGGCAGGACCTGGATGAACCGCACGGGCGCGACGTGCGTTTCGGATAATTATTTAGGGAATCAATTGATTCCCTTTTTTAATTCACAGCATACATCTATCCTTACCTCGATCGCTTAGAAAACAAGTGATTGACTGATTAAGAGGCAAGGAAAAATGGACTGGTATTTAAAAGTACTGCGCAACTACGTTGGATTTGGTGGCCGTGCCCGCCGTAAAGAGTACTGGATGTTCGTTCTGGTGAACTTCGTCCTGATTATGGTGCTGGGCATTGTGGACAAGATCCTCGGCTGGGAACGCGAGGGGGGTGAAGGCATTCTCACCACCATTTATGGTGTGTTAGTTCTGCTGCCATCATGGGCCGTACTGTTTCGTCGTCTTCACGACACCGATCGTTCGGCGTGGTGGCTGCTGTTGCTGTTGATCCCGCTTATCGGCTGGATCGTGATTTTGATTTTCAACTGTCAGAGCGGAACGCCGGGCGAAAACCGCTTTGGTCCGGATCCTAAGGCAAGCGCGTAAATTCTGCCCGGTGGCGCATACGCTTACCGGGCCTACGCTTATTTGTTGTGGTGGGCAAAGAGCCTGGGAATTTCACGCAAACACCACGATTTGGCTTCGCCCATGCTGTCGCGACGCCACGCCATAATGATATCCACTTCGCTGGTGTATTCCGGGCTGACGACGCGCAGCCGCCCTTCTGCAATGTCCTTTTCGACAAACGGATACGGCATAGTCGCCACGCCCAGCCCCGCCAGGAGTGCCTGTCGCTTATCTTCCAGCGACGTTACCGTCAGTCGCGGCTGTTTATCCAGCAACTGTACCGTTAACACCGGGCGCTCTCGGGCGGTATCCGCGACCGCCACGCCGCGGTATTTCACGCGCGTGACCTCAGAGAGCGGCTCCGGCTCCTGATGGATCGGGTGATCCGGGGCGGCGACGTAGACGTTCATCACGCTGTACAGTTTGCGCGAATTGATTTCTGACGATGAGCGGAAATGCATGTCCGGCGCAATCACGATATCCGCCCTGCCCGTCTCAAGACGCTCCCACGCCCCGGCCAGCACCTCAGTGATGATCGACAGCTGGGTATTGGCTTTCGCGGCCAGTCTGTCCACCAGCGGGAACAGCGCCTCGGTGGGCACCAGCGCTTCGGTCACCAGCGTCAGATGGGTTTCCCAGCCGCGGGCCAGCGCTTCGGCATCCGTCGTCAGCTTATCCGCCGCTTCCAGCAATACGCGGCCGCGCTCCAGCAGCATCCGCCCAACGTTGGTGAATTTTGTTCGATGACCGGAACGGTCAAAGAGCACAACATCCAGCTCCTCTTCCAGCTTTTGCATGGTATAGCTCAGGGCAGACGGAACGCGCCCCAGTTCATCTGCCGCCGCGGCAAAACTGCCGCGCCTGTCAATCGCGTCCATGACGCGAAGCGCCTCAAGCGTCAATGCTCTCTCTTTAGCCATCTCGTTCTCATTCAGGAAATTTGAACATACCAGGCAGAATATCTGGCTAACAATGCAGCGTCCATACCTTTACCATTGATTTAGTGTAAAGAGAGGTCAAGTTTATGATTACGACAAGAACAGCGAAACAGTGCGGACAAGCCGATTTCGGTTGGTTGCAGGCCCGCTACACCTTTTCCTTTGGACACTACTTTGACCCTAAACTCCTCGGTTACGCTTCACTGCGCGTATTGAATCAGGAAGTGCTCGCCCCGGGCGCGTCCTTCCAGCCGCGCACGTACCCTAAAGTCGATATCCTGAACCTGATCCTGGAAGGCGAGGCAGAATACCGCGATAGCGAGGGCAATCATGTCCAGGCGAAGGCTGGCGAGGCGCTGTTAATTTCCACGCAGCCAGGTATTAGCTACAGCGAGCATAACCTCAGCAAAGATAAAACGCTGACCCGCATGCAGCTGTGGCTGGATGCCTGTCCGGAGCGGGAAAATCCGCTGGTGCAAAAAATCGATCTGAAGGGCGGTAAACAGCAGCTGATTGCCTCGCCAGACGGCAGCAAAGGCAGCTTGCAGTTGCGCCAGCAGGTGTGGTTGCACCATATCGAACTGAAAAAAGGTGAACAGGCGAGCTTCCAGCTTCATGGCCCGCGTGCCTATTTGCAGTCCATTCACGGAACGGTGCATGCGGTCACGCATACTGAAGAGAAAGAAGCGCTCACCTGCGGTGACGGGGCGTTTATTCGTGACGAAGCGAATATCACCCTGGTTGCCGATACGCCGCTGCGCGCGCTGCTGATTGATTTGCCGGTTTAAGATCAACACGCCCCCTCGCTCGATCGGTTCCCTCTCCCTATGGGAGAGGGTTAGGGTGAGGGGTAACGGGTTGGATTAAATCACAACACCTTACTCGCCATAATTTCAATGATCTGCCGGTCCGTCGCCTGCATTGAGCGGCACGCCAGGGCGCACAGGTTAGAGATAGACTGTTCCACGTCGTGCGCCACAATCCCCTCGTTACCCGTCACGGCAGTATCATCCAGCGCCATCATCACGGCTTTCCAGGCGCTGGTGACGCTGGTCGAGACCTTCATTGCGCAGCTGTTAGAGGCCCCATCGCAGATCATCCCGCTCACGTCGCCGATCATACTGCCGATCGCCATGGCAATGGTCTGGTAAGATCCGCCCATCAGCCACGCCATCCCCGCCGCTGCCCCCATTCCGGCCGTTGTCGCCGCGCATAACGCGGACAAGCGCGGAAGCTGGTAGTGTATATAGATAGCCGACAGATGCGAGAGCATCAGCGCCCGCGCCAGCCGTTCGTCATCGGCCTGAACGTGCTCAGCCACCACCACTACCGGCATGGTGGCGGTGATGCCCTGATTCCCGGAACCCGAGTTGCTCATCGCCGGCAGCGTCGCGCCTCCCATGCGGGCATCCGAGGCTGCGCTGGTGCGGATAATAATGTCTGAACCCAGATCCTGCGCCATCCAGCCGCGTGCGCGCTGTTTATTGAGCGTCGCGCCAATATGCAGCCCCCAGTTGCCACGCAAACCTTCGCTGGAGAGCGCATCGTTCAGCCGCCCCGCATCGAGGATAAAGCGGATCGCGTCGAACGGCACCTGCTCTACAAACTCAAGGATCTGCGACAGCGTGGTGGTCGAGAGTACCGCCAGCGGATCGTCGTTGTTCTGGCTCTGACGATCGTCAAGCCTGAAGCGCGTTTCGCCCTGACAAACTACCTCCACCACGCGAGTGTGCCCGCCAGCGATGGTCACCGTCGCCGAGGATTCACCGACGTAAACGCAGGCGCGTGAATAAAGGATCTCCTCGCACGGCTCCTGCAATTTCACCTGCACCAGACCCGCGTTCAGCAGTGCTTTGGCGCGCGTTAGCGCCTCGGCCGACGCGTCTTTCAACACCTCCAGCCCGGCGTGTGCATTACCGCCTGTCGCCCCCAGCGCGGCCGCGATGGGTAAACCGACCATACCGGTGCCGGGCACCGTTACGCCAAGCCCGTTTTTCATCAGGTTCGGCGATACCCACGCCTCGATACGCGTCACCTCACCGTCAAGCTGTCCGGCAGCCATCGCGCACGCCAGCGCCAGCGAGACGGGTTCGGTACAGCCCAGCGCAGGCTTTACCTCTTCCTGCACAGCGCGAATAAAATGGTTCCATAAAGGATTAATTTGCTCAGACATCGTTACGACCTTATTTAACCTCATGAGAAGGCGAGGAAAGGAGAAACACAAAGCAGCAGCCCGGTAATCACAATAATCACCAGCGATACGCCTTTATATTTATGAAGTGCGGGCACTTTGTAGACCAGCCACGCCGGAATTAAGCAGCCCACCATCCCGAAAATAGGGCTACAGATGGAGGTGAAGCTCAGCACCGGCGCGTTTAACACAATCGCGCTCCAGGCCAGCAGGATAGCGAACAGCATAATCCCGCGCTGGACGGTGCTTTCATTGATTTTCTCCGCCGGCATTTTGCGGCGCAGGATGTTCATCACGATGCCCTGCGTCGCCTCACGAAAGCCGAGATAGACGCCAAAGAACGCGGTCATCACGGCAAAAATGTTGAGGATCACGCTGACGATTTTGACCCAGCCCGCACCGTCACCGCTGATGAACTGTGCTGCGATTGCCAGGGCGGAAATATTCTGCTCGTAGGCTTTTACCGCCTCGTCGTGCCCCATCGCCAGCGTAAAGGAGACCGCGTAGAAAAAGACCGTCACAAACAGCACGCCAAAAGCGATATTCATTGCCCGCAGCGCCTTATGACGCGCCACCTCTACGGATTTTTCCCGTGAACGATAGGAAATCACCATCGGGCTTAATGTCTGAATAAACAGAATGGAGGTTAAGGTGAAAGGCAGCGTAATAATGGCGTTTTTAATCAGCAGGCCCATCGACGGCAGCATACCGACGTTGGCTAAATGCCAGAGGCCAATCATCGAAAGCCCCAGCGCCGCCACCACAAATAATTTGGTCAGCACCATCAGGCTGGAGACTTTAAACAGCAATTTTTCACCGCGCGACGAAATGGCGACCAGAATGCAGATCAGGAATAAGCCGTAGAACGGATTTTCCGACAGCAAACCGTCGGTTACGCCGAAGGTGTGTAGGTAGGATGCGCTGTCGTTGGTGATAGCCGTGGAATAGACAAACATCCAGATCACCAGCATCACGAAATAAAGCGCACCCAATAAGATGCCCCAGTTTTTACCTAAATAACCGCTAATGACGCTCGGGTAATCTTTGCATTCCGGTGATTCCGCCAGCGTATTAATAAACAGGCGCTGGAACAGGTACATAGCCGGATAACCAATTATCGACGAGAGTAAAAACACCCACAGCCCCATTAACCCGACCTGCACAGGAAGAAAAACGATGCCCGCGCCGATAGCCATCCCGATACTCATGATGACCCAGCCCGTATCGGTGCTGTCGAATTTGATCGCCTCTCGCCATTCGCTTTCGCTCATTCCCGCCCGCCTTGCCGCAGGGGAATCACTCACAATCACACTGCTGTTTGTTGCCATATTCATTGGGCACTCGCTTATTTTGTAGGGTAACTGGTTGTTTTTATAAGGTTCCGATCGCCAGCGATTGCGAGTCAGAGGGTGCAGGTGTGAGTTATTGATATGGGAAGATCATATCCGGAGCGCGGGAGAAAAAAGTCACAACTTTTATAGGGATTTTCTAAAGCGAGAGAATAATATTACTTCGGGATAGCAGAAAGGAGAGTAAGTTTTCTAAAATTGACGACGTTCACAAAATTAAAAGCCTCCCCATTTGAGGAGGCTGAAGATGAAGCCTGTATTACATCGCCTGCGTAAACGTCCTCGAAATCACGTCCTGCTGCTGCTCGCGCGTCAGGGCGTTAAACCGCACCGCATAACCAGAAACGCGGATCGTCAGGTTCGGATAGTTCTCCGGATGGGCGACGGCATCCAGCAGCATCTCCCGGTTCATCACGTTGACGTTCAGGTGTTGCCCGCCCTCAATGGTCGCTTCGTGGTGGAAGTATCCGTCCAGCAGCCCGACAAGGTTGGTTTTGCGCACCGGCTCGTCCTTGCCCAGTGCCTGCGGCACGATGGAGAAGGTGTAGGAGATCCCGTCTTTGGCATAGGTGAACGGCAGCTTGGCGACCGAGGTTAACGACGCCACCGCCCCTTTTCTGTCGCGCCCGTGCATCGGGTTGGCGCCAGGCGCAAACGGCGTGCCGCCGCGACGTCCGTCCGGCGTGTTGCCGGTCTTCTGCCCGTAAACCACGTTGGAGGTGATGGTCAGGATCGACTGCGTCGGTACCGCGTTGCGGTACGTCGGCAGCGCCTGGATTTTCTTCATAAAGCGCTCAACCAGATCGCAGGCGATACTGTCCACGCGATCGTCGTTGTTGCCGTACTGCGGATAGTCGCCTTCGATGACGAAATCGACCGCCAGGCCAGTGTGGTCGCGCACCGGTTTTACCGTGGCGTACTTGATGGCCGACAGGGAATCCGCCGCCACCGACAGCCCGGCAATGCCGCAGGCCATGGTGCGGTAGACGTCCCGATCGTGCAGCGCCATCAGCGAGGCTTCGTAGCTGTATTTATCATGCATGTAGTGAATGAGATTCAGCGCGCTGATGTACTGCACCGCCAGCCAGTCCATGAAGTGATCGAGGCTCGCCATCACGGTGTCGTAATCCAGTACCTCATTCAGCAGCGGCTCGGTTTTAGGCCCCACCTGGATCTTGAGCTTCTCATCCACCCCGCCGTTGATTGCGTACAGCAGCGTTTTGGCGAGGTTGGCGCGTGCGCCGAAGAACTGCATCTGCTTGCCGATCACCATCGGGCTGACGCAGCAGGCAATGGCGTAGTCGTCGCTGTTGAAGTCGGCGCGCATCAGATCGTCGTTCTCGTATTGCAGCGAGGAGGTGACGATCGACACCTGCGCGGCGTATTTCTTGAACGCGATCGGCAGTTGTTCGGACCAGAGGATCGTCAGGTTTGGCTCCGGCGCAGGCCCCATGGTGTGCAGGGTATGCAGGTAGCGGAAGCTGTTTTTGGTCACCAGCGTACGGCCATCCAGCCCCATGCCGCCAATCACTTCCGTGGCCCAGATCGGATCGCCGGAGAAGAGCGTGTCGAACTCCGGCGTGCGCAGGAAGCGTACCATGCGGATCTTCATGATGAAGTGGTCGATCAGCTCCTGGGCCTGCACCTCATTCAGCCTTCCTGCCTGCATGTCGCGTTCAATGTAGATATCGAGGAACGAGGCCGTGCGCCCCAGCGACATCGCCCCGCCGTTCTGGGATTTCACTGCGGCAAGGTAGGCAAAGTAGACCCACTGCACCGCTTCCTGCGCATTCATCGCCGGACGTGAAATATCAAAGCCATAGTTCGCCGCCATCTGCTGGATCTGGAGCAACGCACGTTTATGCTCCGCCAGCTCCTCGCGCAGGCGGATCGTGGCCTCCAGATCTTCTCCGCGCTCCAGTTTCCCCTGGAGATCGGCGAACTGAAGTTCACGCTCGCGCACCAGATAGCTGATGCCGTACAGCGCCACGCGACGGTAGTCGCCGATGATGCGTCCGCGCCCGTAGCCGTCCGGCAGACCGGTCAGCACCCCCGATTTGCGGCAGCGCATCATCTCCGGGGAGTAAACGTCAAACACGCCCTGGTTGTGGGTTTTGCGCAGGTCTGTGAAGAGATATTCAAACTGCGGATCCATCTCGCGACCGTAGGCTTCGAACGAGCTGCGGATCATGTTGATCCCGCCGTACGGATGCAGGGCGCGCTTGAGCGGCTTGTCGGTTTGCAGGCCAACGATCGTCTCCAGCTCCTGATCAATATAGCCCGGCCCGTGCGCGGTAATAGTAGTGGCGATGTTGGTGTCAAAATCCACCGGAGCGTGAGTAGCATTCTCCTGACGAATGCCGACCATCACCTTCTGCCACAGCGCCGTCGTTGCTGGCGTCGCCTGCGCGAGGAAAGCTTCATCGCCTTCATAAGGGGTGTAGTTATGCTGAATAAAATCGCGCACGTTAATGGCGTTTTTCCATTCTTCACCGCGAAACCCGGCCCATGCGTCGCTGTAAGGCGCGACGCCCGTATCGATTGTTACTTTCATCAGATTCTCGCTTTATCAGGCGTAAGCCGCAGCCGGAGTAACCTTCCCAAGACGGAGGGCGTCCAGTGCGATCATTTTTTCTTCATTGGTAGGGATCACCGCGCAGGCCGCGCGGGACGACTCGGTGGAGATCACGCGCTCGCCCGCGCTGCCCGGCAGGGCATTTTTGGACTCGTCGAGGATGATGCCAAACACCTTAAGATGCTCCACCACCAGCGCGCGGATAAGCACGGAGTTCTCACCGATCCCGCCGGTAAACACCACGCCATCCAGACGGTGCAGGGACGCGGCATGACCGGCGATATGTCGCGCAATCCGGTGGACAAAGGTCTTTATTGCCAGCCGCGCCCGCTCGTTGCCGTCATGCCAGGCTTTCTCCAGCGCGCGCAAATCGGAGGAGATGCCAGAGATCCCCAGCAGCCCGGACTCTTTGTTGACCACGCGCTCCAGATCCTCGAACGACTGGCCGGTCTGCCGGGCAATCCACGCCATCGCGCCAAAATCCACGTCGCCGCAGCGCGTGCCCATCACCAGTCCTTCAAGCGGCGTCATCCCCATGGACGTGTCCACGCTTACGCCGTTACGCACCGCGCAGATGGACGCCCCGTTGCCGAGATGGGCAATCACCAGGCCGCTGTCATCGGGAGAGAGCCCGAGCAGCGCGTGCGCCTGCGCCGACACGTAGCGGTGAGAGGTGCCGTGGAAACCGTAGCGGCGCACGCCCAGCTCTTCAAAATAGCGGTACGGCAAGCCGTACAAATACGCCTGCGGCGCCATGGTCTGGTGGAAGCTGGTATCAAATACCGCCACCTGCTGCACGCCGGGGAACAGGCGCCCGGCGGCTTCCACGCCGCTCAGGTTGGCGTAGTTATGCAGCGGCGCCAGCGGGGAGACCTCGCGGATCTGCGCCATCACCTCTTCCGTGATCAGGGTCGACTCGCTGAAGAGGTCGCCGCCGTGGGCAATGCGATGACCAATCAAGGCCACGCTGCCCATCAGGTTGCGTTTCTCCAGCTCAAGGGCGATGGCGGCCAGCGCCCCTTCGTAGTCCTGGTGAGCCAGTCTGACCGGCTCACCCCCATTCACGGAAATAAAGGCTTTTTCTGTGTTGATGCCGTCCGCAATGCCCGTCATCAGGGCATCGCAGCCTGCGGCGTCCAGCACCGAGAACTTAACAGAGGACGATCCGCAGTTAATGACCAGTACTACCGGAAACTCAATCATGGTATGGCTCCGCTCTTCCTGAGCTTTGGTTTAAAACAGTTTGTACACGATGTTCAGAATGGTCAGCAGGCCGACCACGGTTACGAAGATGTTCTCGGTCCGGCCTTTGTATTTCGCCAGCGCAGGCGCCTTGCGGATGGCGTACATCGGCAGCAGGCACAGCAGAGAGGCGATAATTGGCGCACCCATGGCTTCAATAAGGTCCAGGATGTTCGGGTTGGCGTAGGCCACAATCCAGGTGGAGCCCATGATGAAGACCATGCTGATGGTGTTCAGCTTGCCCACGGAGACTTTCTTCTTGTCGCCCTTGTAACCGAACTTGAGGATCAGACCGTTCAGCCCCTCCAGCGTGCCCAGATAGTGGCCGAAGAAGGATTTAAAGATAGCGACCAGCGCGATGATGGAGGCGCCGTATTCCAGCACCGTGGCGAACGTGGATTTACTGCCTGACATCGACGCGAAGTGGTTCGCCAGGTAAGAGAGCACCGGAATGTTCTGCGCTTTGGCGTCCGCCATGTTCTGCGGAGAGAGCGTAAACAGGCAGCTAAAGGCGAAGAACATCACCACCGCCACCATCAGCAGGCTGGCGCGACCAATGATTTTGGAACATTTCTGCTCGGTAAACTCTTTCCCGAACTCTGGTTCGTACTCTTCGCGTTTGGAGACCACAAACGAGGAGACGATAGGCGAGAAGTTGAAGGAGAAGACCATGATGGAGATCCCCAGCCATACCGTGACCAGAATGCCGTCATGACCGGTGAAGGCGATATCGCTCAGGTTAACCTGGTCGATCACCGCCGAGTTCCAGTACGGGATCAGCGAGAGAGAAATTAACACCAGGCTGGCGATGAACGGGAACACCAGGTAGCTCATCACTTTCACCATCAGGTCTTTACCGAACCAGATAACAAAGGCCATCAGCAGCAGCAGGAACAGCGCCACCACGCCGCGGTTCAGGGCGGGCATCTGGAGCTGGTTTTCCCAGAAGGTCATAAAGGTGTTGGTAATGGTGACGCCGTAAATCCACAGCAGCGGGCAAATGGCAAAGAAGTAGAGGAAGGTGATCACCACCCCGCCGGTCTTACCAAAATGCTCCTCCACCGTTTCGGTGATGTTGCCGGAGACGTTACTGCCGGACAAACACAGACGCGCCAGTGCGCGGTGGCAGTAAAACGCAATCGGAAACGCGAGTACCAGCATCAGCAGGATAGGGATCAGGCCGCCAAAGCCTGCACGGATAGGGAAGAACAGCACGCCTGCGCCAATGGCGGTACCAAACAGGCCGAGCGTCCAGGTGGTATCCGATTTACGCCAGGTGGACGTTTTTGTCTGGCCAACGATAATGCTTTCTGTGTTGCTCATAAGTCATCCTTTATGCGTCAACGAAGCCGGTAATTTGGGAAACACGGGAGAGATCGATATTGCCGCCGGAAATAATGCAGACGGTTTTTCGGCCCTGAATATAGTGGTCCAGCTTGCCGCTTAATAACGCCGCGCACGCCAGCGCACCGGCACCTTCCGTGACCACCTTATTTCGCTGAATAAGCGCGATCATGCTGTTGCGAATCTCGTCTTCGCTGACCAGCACAATGTCATCGACTAATTCACGAACAATTTCGAAGGTTAAATTACCTGGGCGAGACACGTCGCAGCCGTCAGCTAATGTGCCGGTAACACGATGACTGGTTATTTCTCCGGCCTGATACGATGCCGCCATTCCGTGCACATTTTCAGACTGCACGCCGATAATATTGATAGTTGGGTTGATGGATTTAATTGCTGTCGCAATACCGGCAATTAAACCGCCGCCGCCGATGGGGACAATCACGTTATCCACGTCATATAAATCTTCGAGGATTTCCAGGCCGATGGTGCCCTGCCCGGCAATGACTTTCGGATCGTCGTAAGGCGGGATAAAAATGCGCCCTTCCATCTCGACGATTTCGCTCACTTTGGCGATGGTGTCGTTAAAGTTTTCGCCGTGCAGCACCACTTCGGCGGAGTAGTCGCGCGTGGCGGCAACCTTGGATTTCGGCGCGCCCATCGGCATGACCACTTTGCCGTCGATGCCGAGCATGGCGCAGGAGAGAGAGACCCCCTGCGCGTGGTTCCCTGCGGAACAGGCCACCACGCCCTTGCGTTTTTCCGCATCGGTCAGCGAGCTTAATTTATTAAACGCCCCACGTATTTTAAACGAACCGGTACGCTGCATATTTTCAAATTTCAGGAATATCTCACCCTTACACCGTTCGCTCAGATAATTCGAGCGCGGCATACCGGTTTTATAGATCTTTCCCGCCAGTCTTTTTCTGGCGTCCTGAATATCTTCAATGGTCACCGGGAGATCGTAAGTAATGTGCATAATATCCTCGTTATAATAATTCATTGTTTTCAGGCAAAGTCAGGGTATCAGAGCGTTAAAAAGCGTCGCTCCGGGTGTTTTAAATCATCATTATTTCTATCGTCGTTTTTCGATATTCATCGAAGAATATTGTTTTGCCAGTTCAACTAATACTGACGCCGATTTTTTAATACTGTAATTTTTTGACCACACGGCGGCATAACGCGCCACGGGTAATTCATCTTCCACCGGCAGAACAATAAACTGGTCCGAGCCGAATGGCGCAATCATGTCACGGGGGATCACCGTAAGGTAATCGGCATTGAGGACAAGGTTATAGATGGTGACGACGGAATCGGTCTGGACGATGTTTTCAATGCTGATGTGGTTGTCTTGCAGGGTGGTCAGGAGTTCGTTGTAGTAGCCCATATCGGTTTGCGGCATCACCCACTGCTCGTGCGTGAGCGATGCCAGTCTGGTCGGGCCGGTGCACGTTCGTGATTTACTCGCCACCAGCACAAACTCGGATTCAAACAGTGGCTCAACGTGAAGATCCTGAAGCTGCATCCCGTCGCTCAGCGTGCCGATGGCGAAATCCAGCCGGCCATCGCGAATGGCGGGCAGGAATGAAGAGAGCTGCGCTTCATACATTGAGACGCGCGCTTTCGGGAACACTTCCTTGAATTTTTTGATCATCCCGGACAGGAAGGTGAAGCCAATCAGCGACGGATAGCCAAAAGAGACGTCCATGACGGTACTGAAACTGAGGCTGTTAATCTCGCTCACCATGTTTTTCATTTCGCGGGTGATCGACTCAGCGTAGGACAGCAGCACCTGACCGGCGGCAGTGAGTTTTACGCCGGTGTTCTTACGCACCATCACTTCCACCCCAAAGTAGGATTCGATGTCGCTGATGATTTTGCTGACGGCAGGTTGCGTCAGCCCCAGTTGTCTTGCAGCAGAACCTATGGAGCCACTTTTGATGACTTCCTGAAATACCACGAGGTGCTGTGTTTTCGGTAGAATAATAGTATTCATAATATTCTGCGCTTATTTCCCTATGACGCAGCGGATTCTACCCAATATTGTTTCAGGGGGTATGTGCTGTTACTCACAATTTGCCAGGACGCTCTGTTTTCAACCGCACCCGAAATCTATTTATGTCTTTATAAATCAAATACTTATTACAATAAAAATACGCATTTACGCTGATATTGATCAATAAAAAACGCGGTAATAAATTTATTTTATGGCAATAACCAGCGTGAATTTTTTTGCCTTAAAAATATTAATAAAGGCTATCTTTCAGGCAATTAAAGGTTAATAAAACACCATTGTTCCTTTAAAACATTTTTGTGGTTTATCAACTTTACCAGGAATATTTATTCAATTTCCGGTTAAAGAGTGGGATATATCACACATTCACCAGAAGAATGTTTTTAGATTCAATATTAAATTATCAAATGAATAACATTCGGCATCACTGACTAAACATTTACAACATCTGCTCAACACTAAAATTTTCTAATTTTATAGCGTTAAATTTTGTGATTACGATCATGCGCAGCAGATGAGAGGAACACACAGTCAGGCAAATAGTGAAATGTGCTTAGCATCGCAAAATTGAGAATTAATGTCGTTTGGCGCTTCGCTTACCCGGCCTGCAACCTTTAGAAAACAAAAACCCCGCCGAAGCGGGGTTTCGTAAGAAGTTGAAGCTGACCGATAAGCCGGGTTCTGTCGTGGACAGTCATTCATCTAGGCCAGCAATCGCTCACTGGCTCAAGCAGCCTACCCGGGTTCAGTACGGGCCGTACCATGTGAACCCCTATTTGGCCTTGCTCCGGGTGGAGTTTACCGTGCCACGGACTGTTACCAGCCGCGCGGTGCGCTCTTACCGCACCCTTTCACCCTTACCTGATCCCGCTTGCGCGGGCCATCGGCGGTTTGCTCTCTGTTGCACTGGTCGTGGGTTTCCCCCCCAGGCGTTACCTGGCACCCTGCCCTGTGGAGCCCGGACTTTCCTCCCCTCCGCCCGTCTCCCCCGAAAGGGACGACGACGAAGCGGCGACTGTCTGGTCAGCTTCGGCGCGCAGTATAGAGGGTTTGCGCGCCGCTGTCACCCCTGGCTACGCATGCCTACCTGCAATGTGGCCGCGATATTCCGCGAGGCGCGGTAAATGTTGTCATATGCTCCCTGGAACGCCTCTTCCAGTGAACCGATACTGGTCAGTACGCTGAACACCGCGTCGATGCCGTACTGATGCACCACACCCACATCCTGCGTCAGACTTCCGGCAATCCCGATCACCGGCTTATGGTATTTTTTGGCGACGCTCGCCACGCCGACGGGCACTTTGCCATTAATGCTCTGGCTGTCGATGCGCCCTTCCCCGGTCAGCACCCACGTGCAATCGTGAATATGTTCTTCAAGATTGAGCGCCTGAGTGACAATCTCGATGCCGCTTTTCAGCTCAGCGCCCAGGAAGGCCATCAGCGCCGCGCCCATGCCGCCCGCGGCGCCAGCCCCCGGAACCCGGTTGACGTCAATGCGCAGCGATTTTTTGATCACCCCGGCGTAGTGGCTAAGATTGGCGTCGAGTTCGAGGATCATCTCCTCCGTGGCGCCTTTTTGCGGGCCAAAGATACGCGACGCGCCGCTTTCACCGACCAGCGGATTCGTCACGTCACAGGCGACGCGGATTGCGCATCCCTGAAGACGCGGATCGAGATCGGAAATATCAATCCGGTTAAGCGCCATCAGGCTGCCGCCGCCGTAGCCGATCTCCGTCCCGTTCGCATCCGTAAACTTCGCGCCCAGCGCCTGCATCATACCCGCGCCCCCATCGTTGGTTGCGCTCCCGCCGATACCGATAATGATGTTGCGCGCGCCTTTATCCAGCGCGCTGAGGATCAGCTCCCCCGTCCCGCGCGACGTCGTGACCAGCGGGTTACGCTGCGCGGGAGGAACAAGCACCAGGCCGCTGGCGGCGGCCATCTCGATAAACGCGGTGGTACCGTCGCCCGAGATCCCCCAACTGGCCTTCACCTTTTCCCCTAACGGGCCGGTGACGACAGCCTGCTGCCAGGTGCCCTGCGTCGCAGCGATCATCGCTTCAACCGTACCTTCTCCGCCGTCAGCAACGGGAACAGACACGTAATGAGCGTCGGGGAAAATTTCCCGAAATCCTTTTTCTATCGCCTGCGCCACCTCGGTGGCAGACAGGCTTTCTTTATAAGAGTCTGGCGCGATTACGATTTTCATAGTTGTATGCCTGAGCCGTAGGCCCGGTAAGCGTAACGCCACCGGGCAGGACGTCATTAGCGAGCAATTTCAACCTTCGCCAGTTTTTCGTAATAGCACGCTAACGCGCTGTGATCGGCGGTGCCCAGACCGTCCGCACGCAGCGCCTGCATCATCTCCATGACGGCGGCAGTCAGCGGCAGCTGCGCGCCCACGCCGTGGGAGGTATCCAGCGCATTCGCCAGATCCTTAATGTGCAGATCGATGCGGAAGCCCGGCCTGAAGTTACGATCCATCACCATCGGCGCCTTGGCATCCAGCACGGTGCTGCCCGCCAGACCACCGCGAATGGCCTGATAGACCAGATCCGGATTAACGCCCGCTTTGGTGGCCAGCGTCAGCGCTTCGGACATGGCCGCGATGTTCAACGCCACAATCACCTGGTTTGCCAGCTTGGTGACGTTGCCTGCACCAATTTCACCGGTGTGCACCACGGAGCCAGCCATGGCTTTCATCAGGTCGTAGTATTTGTCGAACACAGCTTTATCGCCCCCCACCATCACCGACAGGGTGCCGTCGATGGCTTTCGGTTCGCCGCCGCTGACCGGCGCATCCAGCATTTCCACGCCTTTCACTTTCAGCGCCTCGCTGATTTCGCGGCTTGCCAGCGGTGCGATAGAACTCATGTCGATCACCACCAGACCCGGCTTCGCGCCGTCGATAATGCCGTTCTCACCCAGCGCCACCTCTTTCACGTGCGGGGAGTTTGGCAGCATGGTGATAATCACGTCGCACTGCTCAGCAATCGCTTTTGCGGTTGTCGCCGTTTCTGCGCCAGCCGCAATCACCTCTGCCACCGCGTCTGAATTACGATCTAAAACCACCAGTGAGTAACCTGCTTTGATGAGGTTTTTGCTCATTGGTTTGCCCATGATACCCAGGCCAATAAAACCCACTTTCAGCGTCATAATCTGTTTCCTCAATGATGGTTATTTTTTAAAAGCGTCCGCTAATTTCTGCGTGGCGGCGCGGAATACGCCGAGATCGCTGCCCACGGCGACAAACGTTGCGCCCCACTCCAGGTAGCGGCGGGCATCGGCTTCCACTGGCGCCAGAATGCCGCACGGTTTACCGTGCGCTTTGGCACGGGCAAAAATGTGCTGAATTGCGCGCTGCACGTCCGGATGGCTGGCGTTGCCCAGATGACCAAAGGCGGCCGCCAGATCGCTCGGGCCGACGAAAATGCCGTCTACCCCCTCCGTCGCGGCAATAGCGTCGACGTTATCGACCCCCTGCTGGCTCTCGATCTGAACCAGAATGGTGATGTTCTTGTTGGACTGAGCGAAATAGTCCGGCACGGTGCCAAACATGTTGGCGCGGTGCGAGACGGACACGCCGCGGATCCCTTCCGGTGGATAGCGGGTCGCCGCCACGGCCAGCACCGCTTCTTCTTCCGTTTCAACAAACGGGATCAGGAAGTTGTAGAAGCCGATATCCAGCAGACGCTTGATGATCACCGGCTCGTTGGTGGGCACACGCACCACCGGCGCGCTGTGGCTGCCTTTCAGCGCCATCAGCTGCGGAATAAACGTGTTGATATCGTTTGGCGCATGTTCGCCGTCCAGCACCAGCCAGTCGAACCCGGCCAGGCCCAGCACTTCGGTGCTGATGGGGTTGGCCAGCGCAGACCAGCAGCCAATCTGAATCTGGTGCGCCGCGAGGGCCGCTTTAAATTTATTCGGGAAGATGTCGTTACTCATTACTTATACCTTTTTTAATTCCGCAGTTTTAGCCAGTAGCTTTTCTTATTTATTCCGACTCAGCGTCAGCGTTATATTTATTTTCCTGACTGAATTTTGGCGTTATAAAATCGTCATTCAGTATAATCGTCACCACCCGGCAGCACATTGTCTCAATGCTCAATTATCCAACGGGAGTGGCACGCTATTTTGAGCATATGCCCAACACAGTGGGCGCTGATGCACAGAATCAACGATTAGTGGTTCGGGAGCGATCGCGATCACATTCTCACCTTTCCTCTCCTGGCATTCTTTATTTCCTCAATAAGAAACAATTAACCATCTGGCTATATTTAGTATCAGATATTTTGCTGGAGAAGAGTGAACAATGGCCGATATTGAAATTCGACAGGCGTCGCCGACGGCGTTCTATATAAAAGTGCACGATACCGATAACGTGGCGATTATTGTCAACGACAATGGCTTAAAAGCTGGCACCCGCTTTCCGGATGGCCTGGAGCTGATTGAGCACATTCCGCAGGGGCATAAAGTCGCACTGGTCGATATCCCGGCGCAGGGCGAAATCGTGCGCTACGGCGAAGTCATCGGCTATGCGGTGCGCGCTATCCCGCAGGGTAGCTGGATTGAGGAGTCGCTGGTTGAGCTGCCCACCGCCCCGCCGCTGGAGTCGTTGCCGCTGGCTACCCGCGTCCCTGAGCCGTTGCCTCCGCTGGAGGGTTATACCTTCGAGGGTTACCGCAACGCGGATGGCAGCGTGGGAACCAAAAACCTGCTTGGCATCACCACCAGCGTGCATTGCGTGGCGGGCGTAGTGGATTATGTGGTGAAAATTATTGAGCGCGATCTGTTGCCGAAATACCCCAACGTTGACGGCGTGGTGGGTCTTAACCACCTGTACGGCTGCGGCGTGGCGATCAACGCGCCCGCAGCGGTCGTGCCGATCCGCACGATTCACAATATCGCCCTTAACCCAAACTTTGGCGGTGAGGTCATGGTGATTGGTCTCGGCTGTGAAAAATTGCAGCCAGAACGCCTGTTGCAGGGTACTGAGGATGTGAAAGCCATTCCGGTTGACGATGCCAGTGTTGTGCGACTTCAGGATGAACACCATGTCGGCTTCAGATCGATGGTCGACGACATTTTACAGGTGGCAGAGCACCATCTGGAGAAGCTGAACAAACGCCAGCGTGAAACCTGCCCGGCCTCTGAACTGGTCGTTGGGACACAGTGTGGCGGCAGCGATGCGTTTTCCGGCGTCACCGCCAACCCGGCAGTCGGTTATGCCTCCGATCTGTTCGTGCGCTGCGGCGCCACGGTGATGTTCTCCGAAGTCACCGAAGTACGTGATGCTATCCACCTGCTCACGCCGCGCGCCGTCAACGAAGAGGTGGGCAAACGCCTGCTGGAGGAGATGGCCTGGTACGATAACTATCTCGACATGGGCAAAACCGACCGCAGCGCCAACCCGTCTCCGGGTAACAAGAAAGGCGGTCTGGCCAACGTGGTGGAAAAGGCCCTCGGGTCGATTGCCAAATCCGGCCAGAGCGCGATTGTGGAAGTGCTCTCCCCTGGCCAGCGACCAACCAAACGCGGTCTGATCTACGCGGCAACGCCTGCCAGTGATTTCGTGTGCGGTACCCAGCAGGTAGCATCCGGCATTACGGTACAGGTCTTTACCACCGGGCGCGGCACGCCGTACGGCCTGATGGCGGTACCGGTGATCAAAATGGCGACCCGCACCGAGCTGGCAAACCGCTGGTATGACTTAATGGATATCAACGCGGGCACCATCGCCACCGGGGAAGAGAGTATTGAAGAGGTGGGCTGGAAGCTGTTCCACTTCATTCTGGATGTGGCAAGCGGGCGGAAGAAAACCTTCTCCGATCAATGGGGATTGCATAACTCGCTGGCGGTGTTTAACCCGGCGCCGGTGACGTGATGGCCCCTCACCCTGTCCTCTCCCCACCAGGGAGAGGGTAAAAAACCGCACCGGGCAGTCCCCTCTCCCCTATGGAGCTGAGGGTTCCCCACAAAATAATGCCTGCACAGACGGCCCCCTCTCCCTTGAGGGAGAGGGCTGGGGTGAGGGGGAACATACGGCTCTGGTGGTCATTCCGTTCACTTTATGTTCCTTGCTACTCTGTCACGACATGACCGGTGAACGTGCCAGGGTGGCTCAGTCGCCACCACCCTGGCGACCCGGGCTTCCGGCGGTAAATCGCCGCTTCGCGGTGCCTTCGGCTTATTCCTTCCGGCTTATCGGGGACGGGCGGAGGTAACATCCCTGTAAAGCCCGCCCTCTCGGCGCATCCCTGCGCCTCGCCCCGGCCTACAGGAAACGCCTCAGCGATTTACAGCCGGACCGAGGCATCGCTGAAAGCCCTCAGTTATTCTGAGGCAACGTTATCGCTTTTGCTTTCAAATTACTGGGGAACCCTCTCCCTATGGGGAGAGGGTTAGGGAGAGGGGAAAAGCCTCTTTAGACCAGCACCACATCGATCCCGCTTTTGCGTAAACCTTCCAGGCTTTCCGCCGGAATGCCTTCATCAACGATAATCATGTCGATCCGCTGGGTATCAATAATTTTATGCAGGCTTGAACGATTAAACTTGCTGGAGTCCGTGACAACGATAATACGCTCCGCCACCTCGCACATTTTGCGGTTCAGACGGGCTTCATCCTCGTTGTGCGTACTCACCCCCCGGTCGAGATCGATGGCATCGACGCCCAGGAACAGCAGGTCAAAATGGTAATTCTGTAAGGACTGCTCCGCCTGGTCGCCGTAGAAGGACTGCGACTGACGGCGCAAGTGCCCGCCGGTCATCAGCAGCTCTACGCCCTCCGCTTCCAGTAGTGCATTTGCCACGTTCATCCCGTTGGTCATGGCAATGACATCGGTGTGCTGGCGCAGCATGCGGGCAATTTCAAAGGTTGTGGTGCCGGAGTCCAGAATAATGCGGTGACCCGGCTTCACCAGTTCAGCCGCCGCCTGCGCGATGCTGCGCTTCACTGCCGTATTAAGGGAACTTTTGTCCTCAACGGACGGCTCCACGCCGGGGGCATTGCCTTCGCAAATCAGCGCGCCGCCGTAAGCGCGAACGGCAATCCCCTGCTTTTCCAGAAAGGCCAGATCGTTACGGATCGTCACCGTCGACACGCCGAATAAAAGAGAAAGATCGTTAACCTGCACGCTTCCCTGCGCCCGCAACCGCTGAATGATCTGCTCTCGCCTTTCACTGGTGCCGGTGATGCGCTTCTCTGCGGATGAATCGGTGCTGCTCATACGAGCTCCTTAGTAAATACACTTTCGTTTCATTTCGTTTTGCTTATTAACGCCTTTCTTTTGAGGGAATGCAAGCCCTGTATGGTGGGCGGACGCAAGCTTAACCGCCGCTGAAACCTTTCATTATGTTTCTTTTGTGAAACAGATCGGAAAACTATTATCTTTCGTTTTATTTTTACCTCACCATAATGCAGTATCAAATGAAACAAAACGAAAGATGAATACCAACACCATCCGAAATGGAGAGGAAAGTGAAACATCTGACAGAAATGGTGGAACAACATAAACGGGGGAATACAAACGGGATTTATGCCGTCTGTTCCGCACATCCACTGGTACTTGAAGCTGCACTACGTTACGCCCATTCACAACAGACGCCCCTGCTGATAGAAGCCACCTCAAACCAGGTGGATCAGTTTGGCGGTTATACCGGTATGACGCCCGCCGATTTTTATGGGTTTGTCTGCAAGCTGGCGGGATCTCTTGGTTTCCCCACCTCGCAGCTGATCCTTGGCGGCGATCATTTAGGTCCAAACCGCTGGCAAAACCTGCCGGCTTCGCAGGCGATGGCGAACGCCGACGATCTGATCAGAAGCTACGTGGCGGCCGGATTTAAAAAAATTCACCTCGATTGCAGCATGTCCTGCGAAGACGACCCGGTTCCGTTAACCGATGCAATCGTTGCCGGGCGTGCCGCTCGGCTGGCTAAAATTGCCGAAACCACCTGTCTCGAGCAATTTGGCGTAGCCGATCTGGTCTACGTTATCGGCACGGAAGTTCCGGTTCCCGGTGGGGCACACGAGACGCTGACCGAGCTTGAGGTCACCACGCCAGAGGCGGCACGCGCCACGCTTGAGGCACACCGCCACGCATTCGAGAAGGAAGGGTTAAGCGACATCTGGCCGCGCATTATTGGCCTGGTGGTTCAGCCTGGCGTTGAGTTCGACCATGCGCAGGTTTGTGACTATCAACCGCATAAAGCCGTCGCGCTGAGCGAGATGGTTGAAGCCTACGACACGCTTGTATTTGAAGCACACTCTACCGATTACCAGACGCCGCAGGCGCTGCGCCAGTTGGTGAAAGATCACTTCGCCATTCTGAAAGTCGGCCCTGCGCTAACCTTCGCGCTGCGCGAAGCGCTGTTCTCACTGGCAGCACTTGAAGAAGAGCTGCTGCCGGCAAAAGCCTGCTCAGGGCTGCGTCACGTCCTGGAAAACGTGATGCTCGATCGCCCGGAATACTGGCAAAGCCACTATCACGGCGACGGCAATGCCCGTCGCCTGGCGCGCGGTTACAGCTATTCCGACCGCGTGCGCTATTACTGGCCAGACAGCCAGATTGACGACGCCTTTGAGCGGCTGGTACGCAACCTGGCGGATGAACCGATCCCGCTGCCGCTGATCAGCCAGTATCTGCCGTTGCAGTACAGCAAAGTTCGCGATGGCGCTCTCAGGTCCACACCACGGGAACTCATCCTCGACCACATTCAGGACATACTCCAGCAGTACCATGCCGCCTGCGAAGGCGTAACGACTCAACACGCATAATTAAAAAGAGGAAAACGCTATGCCAAACATTGTCTTATGCCGCATTGATGAACGCCTGATCCACGGTCAGGTGGGCGTACAGTGGGTGGGGTTTGCGGGGGCGAACCTGGTGCTGGTGGCAAATGACGAGGTTGCAGACGATCCGGTTCAGCAAAACCTGATGGAGATGGTGCTGGCGGAAGGCATCGCCGTGCGTTTCTGGTCCCTGCAAAAAGTGATCGACAACATTCATCGCGCCGCCGACCGGCAGAAAATTCTGCTGGTCTGTAAAACACCGGCTGATTTTTTAACGCTGGTCGAGGGCGGCGTGCCCATCACCCGTATTAACGTCGGAAATATGCATTACGCCAGTGGCAAACAGCAAATTGCCAAAACGGTATCTGTAGACGCGAACGATATCGCCGCGTTTAACGGCCTGAAGGCGGCCGGAGTGGAATGCTTCGTTCAGGGCGTTCCAACAGAGACTGCTTTGGATCTCTTTAAACTGCTCTGAGGGATTCACAATGGAAATCAGTCTGTTGCAGGCTTTCGCGCTGGGGCTTCTCGCCTTTATAGCGGGCCTGGATATGTTTAACGGCTTAACACACATGCACCGTCCGGTGGTGCTCGGGCCACTGGTTGGCCTGATTCTGGGCGATTTGCACACCGGAATTCTGACCGGCGGTACGTTAGAACTGGTCTGGATGGGACTCGCGCCGCTGGCGGGCGCGCAGCCGCCAAACGTGATTATCGGCACCATCGTTGGCACCACATTTGCCATTACTACAGGCGTGAAGCCGGATGTCGCCGTTGGGGTCGCCGTGCCGTTTGCCGTGGCGGTTCAGATGGGGATCACTTTCCTCTTCTCGGTGATGTCCGGCGTGATGTCCCGCTGCGATCGCATGGCGGCTAACGCAGACACCCGTGGTATTGAACGGGTCAACTATCTGGCACTGCTGGCGCTCGGCGTCTTCTACTTCCTGTGCGCGTTTCTGCCCATCTACTTCGGGGCTGAACATGCGAAAACCGCCATTGACGTGCTGCCGGAACGTCTGATCGACGGTCTCGGCGTCGCGGGCGGCATTATGCCAGCGATCGGCTTCGCCGTGCTGCTGAAGATCATGATGAAAAACGTTTACATCCCTTACTTCATTATCGGCTTTGTCGCCGCGGCCTGGCTGAAACTCCCGGTGCTGGCGATTGCCGCGGCTGCGCTGGCGATGGCGCTGATCGACCTGCTGCGCAAATCGCCTGAACCCACGGCGCCTGCGGCCCAGAAAGAGGAATTTGAAGATGGCATCTAATCACACCACCCTGCCGGGCGTGTCTGAAAGTGAAGAGACACTGCTGACCGGCGTGAATGAAAACGTCTACGAAGACCAGCGTATTGGCGCTGAACTAACGAAAAAGGATATTAACCGTGTCGCCTGGCGTTCCATGCTGCTACAGGCCTCGTTTAACTACGAGCGTATGCAGGCCTCCGGCTGGCTGTATGGGCTACTGCCCGCGCTGAAAAAGATCCACACCAATAAGCGGGACCTGGCGCGCGCCATGAAAGGTCATATGGGTTTCTTTAACACCCACCCGTTCCTGGTGACCTTCGTCATCGGCATTATTCTGGCAATGGAGCGTTCCAAACAGGATGTGAACAGCATCCAGAGCACTAAAATTGCCGTCGGCGCACCGCTCGGTGGCATTGGTGACGCCATGTTCTGGCTGACCCTGCTGCCCATCTGCGGGGGGATTGGCGCCAGCCTTGCGCTACAGGGCTCCATTCTTGGCGCGGTGGTCTTTATCGTGCTGTTTAACGTGGTGCATCTCGGCCTGCGTTTTGGTCTGGCGCACTATGCGTACCGAATGGGTGTCGCCGCGATCCCTCTGATCAAGGCCAACACCAAAAAGGTTGGTCATGCTGCGTCCATTGTCGGGATGACAGTGATCGGCGCGCTGGTCGCTACCTACGTGCGCCTGAATACCACACTCGAGATTAAAGCCGGGGATGCAGTCGTCAAACTGCAAACCGATGTGATCGACAAACTGATGCCCGCCTTTCTGCCGCTGGTCTATACCCTGACCATGTTCTGGCTGGTACGCCGTGGCTGGAGCCCGCTGCGCCTGATTGGTATCACCGTGGTGCTGGGCGTTGTCGGTAAATTCTGTCACTTCCTGTAATAAGCAAAGAGGTTGCGATGTTAGGCATTATTTTGACGGGTCACGGCGGTTTTGCCAGCGGGCTGGAACAGGCGATGAAGCAAATCCTCGGCGAACAGCCGCAGTTTATCGCCATCGATTTTCCGGAAAGCTCCACCACTGCGCGGCTGACCGCGCAGCTTGAGCAGGCAGTGAATGAACTGGATGCAGAGCACGATATCGTGTTTCTCACCGATCTTCTCGGCGGTACGCCGTTTCGTGTGGCCTCTACCCTCGCGATGCAGCGCCCCGGCAGCGAAGTGATCACCGGCACCAATCTCCAGCTTTTGCTGGAGATGGTTCTGGAGCGCGACGGATTAAGCAGTGAAGCCTTTCGTTTGCAGGCGCTGGAGTGCGGCCATCGCGGCCTGACCAGCCTGGTGGATGAACTTGCACGCTGTCGCGAGGAAGCGCCCGCCGAGGAAGGGATATGAGCCAGCTGCTGCGCGCGCGTCGTCTGCTTACCGGGCAGGGCTGGCTGGATGACCATCAGCTGCGTATGGATAGAGGCGTCATCACCGCCATCGAGCCGATTCCGGCAGGGGTTAATACCCGCGAGGCAGACCTGCTTTGCCCGGCATACATTGATATCCACGTCCACGGCGGCGCGGGTGTGGATGTGATGGATGATGCGCCCGACGTGCTGGACCGGTTAGCCATGCACAAAGCGCGTGAAGGCGTGGGGGCGTTTCTGCCTACCACCGTCACCGCTCCGCTGGAGGCGATCCATGGCGCGTTACGGCGCATTGCCCGGCGCTGTCATGCCGGTGGCCCCGGTGCGCAGATCCTGGGCAGCTATCTGGAAGGCCCGTACTTTACACCGCAGAACAAAGGGGCGCACCCGCCAGAACTGTTTCGCGAACTGGATCTCGCGGAACTTGATGAGCTGATTGCGGTTTCGCAGAACACGCTGCGGGTGGTGGCGCTTGCTCCGGAAAAAGTGGATGCCCTGAAGGCGATCCATCACCTCAAGCAAAAAGGGATACGCGTCATGCTGGGCCACAGTGCCGCTACATACGCGCAAACCCTCGCCGCATTTGATGCAGGCGCAGCCGGGCTGGTGCACTGCTACAACGGCATGACGGGGTTACACCACCGGGAGCCCGGCATGGTTGGCGCCGGGCTTACGGACCCACGCGCGTGGCTGGAGCTTATTGCCGACGGGCATCACGTTCATCCTGGAGCCATGCGGTTATGTTGTTGCTGCGCGAAGGATCGTACGGTGCTGATTACCGATGCCATGCAGGCGGCGGGTATGCCTGATGGGCGCTATACGTTGTGTGGTGAAAATGTCGAGATGCAGGGCGGCGTTGTCCGCACGGCCTCAGGCGGGCTGGCGGGCAGCACGCTCGCGCTGGATGCCGCCGTGCGAAATATGGTGGAGCATACGGGGATCGCCCCAGAAAACGCAATCCATATGGCCTCGCTGCATCCTGCTCGTCTGCTCGGTATGGATCACCTGCTGGGAACGTTAGCGCCAGGCAAACGCGCCAATGTTCTTGCGCTGGATGCGGGTTTACACCTCCGGCAGATCTGGATCCAGGGTCAGGCTCTTTCCCTGTAGCCCCTTCACAGTGTGCCCTGTTGGCCTTACGGAAGACGATCGTAAGGCCTTTCTTTTCCTTTCCTTGATTTTCGCCTTTCCTTTCGCGATCACACTTTTCGTTTTATTTCTTTTTCGCCATTGAACTTTCGATTTCTTTTCTATAAATTTTATTTAACTGCTAAAGTGAACAAGTGAAACGAAACGAAAGATAGCGACACATTTGCCAGCGTCTGATGTGGAATTCACACGACTAAGGACTGAGTTATGCCACAAACCACTATCGCCACCACCGGCACCTGGACCGAAAAAGAGATCCGCCAGCAGCCAGCCAGCTGGCTTCGCTCGCTCAACAATATTGATAATCTGCGCGCGTCGATCGACAGTTTTCTGACGCCACTGTTGCGCAAGCCCGATCTGCGGATCGTTCTGACCGGCGCGGGCACGTCCGCTTTTATTGGCGACATCATTGCGCCATGGCTTGCCAGCCACACGGGGAAAAACATCACCGCGATACCTACGACCGATCTGGTCACCAACCCGATGGATTATTTCAGCCCTTCGCACCCGCTGCTGCTGGTCTCTTTCGCCCGTTCTGGCAATAGCCCGGAGAGCGTCGCCGCCGTTGAGCTGGCGAATCAGTTTGTACCGGAGTGCTACCACCTGTCGATCACCTGTAATGAAGCAGGCAGCCTGTACCAGAATGCCGTCGACAGCGATAACGCCTGCGCTCTGCTCATGCCAGCCGAAACGCACGATCGCGGGTTCGCGATGACAAGCAGCATCACCACCATGATGGCGAGCTGCCTGGCGGTATTCGCACCGGAAACGATCAACAGCAAAACGTTCCGCGACGTGTCCGATCGCTGTCAGGCGATCCTCACATCGCTTGGCGATTTCAGTCCCGGCGTCTTTGGTAACGAACCGTGGAAACGCATTGTTTATCTGGGCAGCGGTGGATTACAGGGCGCCGCACGGGAGTCTGCGCTGAAGGTGCTGGAGCTGACCGCCGGCAAGCTGGCGGCATTCTACGATTCGCCCACGGGTTTCCGTCACGGGCCTAAGTCGCTGGTGGACAACGAAACGCTGGTCGTCGTGTTTGTCTCCAGCCATCCGTATACGCGTCAGTACGATCGGGATCTGCTCGCCGAGCTGCGACGCGATCGTCAGGCTATGCGCGTGGTAGCCATTGCAGCCGAAACGGATCCGGTCATTGAAGCTGGCCCGCATATCCTGCTGCCGCCTTCCCGTTCATTTAACGATATGGAGCAGGCGTTCTGCTTCCTGATGTACGCCCAGGTCTTCGCACTGACCCAGTCTCTGCACGTTGGCAATACGCCGGATACGCCATCCGCTAGCGGTACGGTTAACCGTGTGGTCCAGGGCGTCGTTATTCATCCGTGGCAGGCTTAAGAGGACAGGCTCATGAGTATTATTTCTACCAAATATCTTTTGCAGGACGCACAGGCGAAGGGCTATGCCGTTCCGGCCTTTAACATCCATAACGCCGAGACGATCCAGGCGATCCTCGAAGTCTGTAGCGAAATGCGATCGCCGGTGATCCTCGCGGGTACGCCGGGGAC
Organism: Enterobacter sp. UPMP2061; assembly: GCF_053709615.1. Classification (NCBI taxonomy): domain Bacteria; kingdom Pseudomonadati; phylum Pseudomonadota; class Gammaproteobacteria; order Enterobacterales; family Enterobacteriaceae; genus Enterobacter; species Enterobacter sp. UPMP2061. The sequence goes on along the minus strand of NZ_JBSKJP010000004.1, from coordinate 142,430 downwards.
GTTTAAACATATTGCGCTGGAAGAGATCTACGCCTTGTGCAACGCGTATTCCCTTACTTATGACATGCCGCTGGCGCTACACCTCGATCACCACGAATCGCTGGACGACATTCGCCGCAAAGTCCATGCCGGCGTACGTAGCGCAATGATCGACGGTAGCCATTACCCCTTCGAACAAAACGTCAAGCTGGTGAAATCGGTCGTCGATTTCTGCCACCTCAACGACTGTAGCGTCGAGGCCGAACTGGGCCGACTGGGCGGAGTGGAAGATGACATGAGCGTCGACGCCGAAAGCGCATTCCTGACCGACCCGCAGGAAGCAAAACGCTTTGTCGAACTGACAGGCGTGGACAGCCTCGCCGTTGCCATCGGTACCGCGCACGGTCTTTATACCAAACGCCCAAAAATCGACTTCCAGCGGCTGGCCGAGATCCGTGAGGTAGTGACAGTGCCGCTGGTGCTGCACGGTGCGAGTGATGTGCCGGATGAGGATGTGCGCCGCACCATTGAGCTGGGCGTCTGCAAAGTTAACGTCGCAACAGAGCTGAAAATCGCCTTCTCTCACGCTGTCAAAGCCTGGTTTGCCGAGAACCCACAGGGCAACGATCCGCGCTTCTACATGCGCGTCGGCATGGATGCCATGAAAGAGGTGGTCAGAAGCAAAATCACCGTTTGCGGCTCGGCGAACCGGCTGCTGCTTGCGACTGAAGCCTGAACCCATCGCGCATAACGTTAGTACCTAAAAAAATAACTATAAGCCTCGCAAATATGAAGGCGCGTCCTTAAGCCGGACAGCGCCTTCCATTATCCTAAAAAACCGAGGAGTCCCTACATGACACAGGAAAAGTCGTTTAAATCGAAAGCGTGGGAGTTTTTCCAGAGCCTGGGAAAGACGTTTATGTTCCCGGTCTCACTGTTGGCCTTTATGGGGTTGTTGTTAGGTATCGGTAGTTCTGTCACCAGCCCTTCCACCATCAAAAGTTTTCCCTTTCTGGGCGGCGAGTTAACGCAGCTCACCTTTGGTTTTATCGCCATGGTCGGCGGCTTTGCTTTTACCTATCTGCCGCTGATGTTTGCCATGGCGATCCCGATGGGCCTTGCCAGACGTAATAAAGCGGTGGGCGCTTTTGCCGGATTCGTTGGCTACATGCTGATGAACATGAGCATCAACTACTACCTGACCGCCACCCACCAGCTTGCGGATGCCGCCACCATGAGACAGGTGGGACAATCCATTGTGCTTGGCATTCAAACGCTGGAGATGGGCGTGCTCGGCGGCATTGTGGTAGGGGTGATCACCTACTTCCTGCACGAGCGTTTCCAGGACACGGTGCTGCACGACGCGTTTGCCTTCTTTAGCGGCATTCGTTTTGTACCGATTGTTACTGCCCTCACCCTGTCGCTGGTCGGCTTGTTCATCCCCCTGCTGTGGGAATATGTGGCAATGGGCATTGCCGGGATTGGTCATATCATCCAGAGCACCAGCGTCTTTGGGCCATTCCTGTATGGCGTGGGCGTACTGCTGCTCAAACCTTTTGGCCTGCACCACATCCTGCTGGCGATGGTGCGCTTCACCCCGGCGGGCGGCATTGAGATGGTTAACGGCCAGGAAGTGGCCGGTGCGCTGAACATTTTCTACGCCGAGCTGAAAGCTGGCCTGCCGTTTAGCCCGCACGTTACGGCATTTTTATCGCAAGGGTTTATGCCGACCTTTATCTTCGGCCTGCCTGCCGTGGCTTACGCTATCTACCGCACCGCGCGCCCGGAAAACCGTCCGGTGATCAAAGGGCTGCTGCTTTCAGGCGTGCTGGTTTCAGTTGTCACGGGTATTTCAGAGCCGATTGAGTTCCTGTTCCTGTTTATTGCCCCTGTACTTTACGCGTTTCATATCGTTATGTCTGGCCTGGCGCTGATGGTGATGGCGCTGCTCGGCGTCACCATCGGCAACACCGACGGCGGCATTCTGGATCTGCTGATCTTCGGCGTCATGCAGGGGATGTCGACCAAATGGTATCTGCTGTTCCCGGTGGGTATTGCCTGGTTTGCTATCTACTTCTTCGTCTTCCGCTGGTACATCCTCAGGCACGATATTAAAACGCCGGGCCGTGAGGTTGACGCGCAGGGTGCGCTCCAGGCGGTGGAGGCCAATACCCGGGCACGTGGAAAATCGAAATACGATCATGGGCTTATTCTTCGCGCGCTTGGCGGTAAAGAGAATATTGAGTCGCTCGACAACTGCATCACCCGCTTACGTCTGGTGGTAAAAGATATGGGGCTTATCGACCAGCAGGCGCTGAAGGCCGCGGGCGCCTTGTCAGTAGTGGTGCTTGATGCCCACAGCGTTCAGGTGATCATCGGCCCGCAGGTGCAGAGCGTCAAATCCGGCATTGAAGCCTTAATTTAACAGGGGGTCGTTGTGTTTGATTTCGACAGAATCATTGAGCGTAAAAGCGATAAATGCCGTAAATGGGATCATACGTTTGTGTGCTCGCGTTTCGGTGATGTCCCGGAGGGATTTATCCCGCTGTGGATAGCAGATATGGATTTCACCTCGCCACCCGCCGTGATTGAAGGCTTCCAGCGCATCGTGGAGCATGGCACCTTCGGTTACACCTGGTGCTTCGACGAATTCTACGATGCGGTCATCGCCTTCCAGCGTAGCCGTCATCAGGTTGAGGTGCATAAGTCATGGATCACCCTGACCTACGGCACCGTTTCCACGCTGCACTATACGGTTCAGGCGTTCTGCAAACCCGGCGACTGCGTGATGATGAATACCCCGGTGTATGACCCGTTTGCGATGGCGACACAGCGACAGGGCGTGCGGGTGCTTGCAAATCCGCTGAGCGTGAAGGAAAACCGCTATCAGCTGGATTTTAATCTGATTGAAGTTCAGCTCAAAACTCACCGTCCAAAACTGTGGTTCTTCTGCTCGCCGCATAACCCCTCGGGCCGAATCTGGCGCGCGGATGAGATACGTCAGGTGTCCGATCTCTGTAAGCGCTACGGCACGATTCTGGTGGTTGATGAGGTTCACGCCGAGCACATTCTGGACGGTACATTCGTCAGTTGTCTGACTTCGGGCTGTGCCGCCCAGGACAACCTGATTGTGCTGACCTCCCCCAATAAAGCCTTCAACCTTGGCGGGCTAAAAACATCCTACTCAATGATTCCAGACGATTCGCTGCGCCAGCGTTTCCGCCAGCAGTTGGAGAAGAACTCCATTACCTCGCCCAATATCTTCGGCGTGTGGGGAATTATTCTGGCTTATCAGCAAGGTCTGCCATGGCTCGACGCGCTGAATGGTTATCTGCGCGGCAATGCCCGCTACCTTGCGGATGCCATCCAGACCCATTTCCCTGCATGGAAGATGATGAACCCGGAGTCGTCGTATCTCGCCTGGATAGACGTCAGTGCGGACGATCGCAGTGCGACGGCGCTAACTCAACATTTCGCAAAACAGGCTGGCGTGGTCATTGAAGATGGCAGCCACTACGTACAAAACGGCGAAAACTACCTGCGTATTAACTTCGGCACCCAGCGCTACTGGCTGGAACAGTCCATCAACCGAATGCTGAAGCATTACTGATAAGGATCTTACCCCGATGAAAAAAATGCTCACTCTCTCGCTGCTGACTCTCTGTGTTTCTCATGGTGCGGCAGCAGCAAACTACGCGCTCAGTAACGACAATATTGCCCTTTCGTTTGATGATGCAAACGCAACGGTAGTGGTAACGGACAGCAAAGCTAACCATCCGCTCACGCCCCAGGAGTTGTTCTTTCTGACGCTACCGGATGAAACAAAAATCCACACCGCTGATTTCAAAATCAAGCACGTCGAAAAGCAGGACAATGCGATAGTCATCGACTTTACGCATCCGGATTTTATCGTAACGGTGAAACTGAACCTGGTGAAGGGAAAATACGCCAGCATTGGCTACACCATCGCCGCCGTCGGGCAGCCGCGGGACGTAGCGAAAATTACCTTCTTCCCGACGAAGAAGCAGTCTCAGGCACCTTACGTTGACGGGGCGATTAACAGCTCGCCAATCGTGGCCGACTCGTTCTTCATCCTGCCAGACAAACCGATTGTGAATACTTACGCTTATGAAGCCACCACGAACCTCAACGTGGAGCTGAAAACGCCAATTCTGCCTGAGACACCGGTTAGTTTTACCACCTGGTTCGGCACTTTCCCGGAAACTAATCAGCTGCGCCGCAGCGTAAACCAGTTTATCGATGCCGTGCGTCCGCGGCCTTATAAGCCTTACCTGCACTACAACAGCTGGATGGACATCGGCTTCTTTACCCCTTACTCCGAGCAGGATGTCATTGGGCGGATGGACGAATGGAATAAAGAATTTATTGCCGGACGCGGGGTGGCGCTGGACGCGTTCCTGCTGGACGATGGCTGGGACGATCGCACCGGACGCTGGCTGTTTGGCCCGGCATTCAGCAACGGTTTTGGCAAAGTCAGGGAAAAAGCCGACAGCCTGCATAGCTCGGTTGGGCTGTGGCTTTCACCGTGGGGCGGTTACAACAAGCCGCGCGATATTCGCGTCTCGCATGCAAAAGAGTATGGTTTCGAAACCGTAGACGGCAAGCTGGCGCTGTCGGGGCCGAACTATTTTAAAAACTTTAACGATCAGATCATCAAGCTGATCAAAAACGAGCATATTACCTCGTTCAAGCTCGACGGAATGGGTAACGCCAATTCGCATATCAAGGGCAGCCCATTTGCATCGGATTTTGACGCGTCCATTGCCCTGCTGCACAACATGCGCAGCGCAAATCCGAACCTGTTTATCAACCTGACCACCGGCACCGACGCCAGCCCGTCCTGGCTGTTCTATGCTGATTCAATCTGGCGTCAGGGCGATGATATCAACCTGTACGGCCCCGGCACGCCAGTGCAGCAGTGGATGACCTACCGCGATGCCGAAACCTGGCGATCCATCGTGCGTAAAGGTCCGCTGTTCCCGCTGAACTCACTGATGTACCACGGGATCGTCAGCGCAGAGAACGCTTACTATGGACTCGAGAAAGTGCAAACAGACAGCGATTTTGCCGATCAGGTCTGGAGCTACTTTGCAACCGGAACTCAGCTTCAGGAGCTGTACATTACGCCGTCCATGCTGAATAAGGCGAAGTGGGATACCCTGGCGCAGGCCGCGAAATGGTCGCGTGAGAATGCCAGCGTGCTGGTGGATACTCACTGGATTGGCGGTGACCCAACTTCGCTTGAGGTTTACGGCTGGGCCTCATGGAGTAAAGACAAAGCGATTTTTGGCTTACGAAACCCGTCGGATAAACCGCAACGTTACTTCCTGGATTTAACCAAAGATTTTGAGATCCCGGCAGGAGAGCGTTCCCAGTTTACCCTGAAAGCCGTGTACGGCAGTAATTCGACCGTACCAGAGGAGTATAAAAACGCTGTGGTGATTACGCTGCAACCGCTGGAAACGCTGGTGTTTGAGGCGATGCCGGGGAAATAAAAAGTGTTCAGCTGGCAGGTTAAGCCATGACCTGCCAGCTTCCCCCTTTCCTTGCCCCAAGGCGTTTTAATTTACCTTTTGTTTGCAAAGAACGAAGATAACGTTCCGCGGTGCGGGAAGTCACGCCCAATACAGAGGCCAACATCACCGCAGTCATTTGCGGTTGAACGGTAAGCAATTCAAGGATAGTGTGTTCCTTTTCCGACAATTCTTCCGACATTTTTTCCGACATGGCGGATGTCATATCGATGCCTTCCCGCAAAGCTTCGGCCAAATTTTGCAACATAAACGCCACGAATGCCGTGCAGTCACTGGCCCGATCGCATTGTCCTAAAATCTGATAATAGCGCGCTTGCTGGAAGTGAATGAGTGTTTCAACGGGCAGCCATGCAAGTTCTGCACGCCACTGGCTTAAGATCAACGTTTGCCACAGCCGCCCCATGCGGCCATTTCCATCCGAAAAGGGATGAATAAATTCAAACTCGTAGTGAAATACCGAACTGGCAATCAGCGGGTGAAGATCGGTTTGCTTAAGCCAGGAAAGAAGATCGTCGATAAGGCGGTTCATCTGTGAGGCTGGCGGAGCCATGTGGACTAACTGGTTTCCACGGTACACCCCTACGTCCCCATTTCTGAGCTTTCCGGGATGATCGACCAGACCCATCATTAATAATCGGTGTGCACTGAGTAAGTCGTTGAGCTTCCAGGGCTTCCATTCGGGCAGTTTCTCATATGCCAGGATAGCATTGCGTACTTCCTGAATATCTTTTTCAGGTGCAAGCACGCGTTTGCCATCCATGATTGCCGTCACCTGCCCTGTCGTCAGCGAGTTGTGCTCAATGGCTAGCGATGCCTGAATAGTTCGAATACGGTTCTCTTTACGCAGGAGTGGCGAAGTTCTGCCTGAATGTGCCGCCCAATGCCCCAATAGTTCACCAATCTCAACCACCTGATTGAGGATAAAGGGTGTGATGGTGAAGGGAGGCTGATAGCGGCTCATTTGGCTTACTCCCCCTGCTGCTCCAGCGCATATTTATACAGCGCATTTTTCTTCACGCCGTGGATCTCCGCCGCCAGCGCCGCTGCTTTTTTCAGGGGGAGTTCAGCCTGTAGCAAAGCCAGCGTACGCAGCGCATCGGCAGGCAGAGCGTCTTCCTGCGCTTTGTGGCCTTCAACAATCAGCACCATTTCGCCCTTGCGGCGGTTTTCATCCTCTTTCACCCACGCCAGCAGTTCGCCAACCGGCGCACCGTGAATGGTTTCCCACGTTTTGGTCAGCTCGCGCGCCAGCACCACATAGCGGGCTTCGCCCCAGACGGTCACCATATCTTCCAGGCTTTCCAGCAGACGGTGGGTTGATTCGTAGAAGATCAACGTACGCGGTTCAGCTTCCAGATCCTTTAACACATCGCGACGGCCTTTGGATTTAGCAGGCAGGAAACCTTCGTAGCAGAAACGATCGGACGGCAGACCCGCAGCGCTTAACGCCGCAATCGCCGCGCACGGCCCCGGCAGCGGCACAACGCGGATGCCAGCTTCCCGGCAGGTGCGTACCAGATGGTAGCCCGGATCGTTGATCAGCGGCGTTCCCGCATCGGAGACCAGCGCGATGTTCTGCCCTTCTTTAAGCTTCGCCACCAGCGTTTCGGCTTTTTGTTGCTCATTGTGATCGTGCAGGGCAAACAAACGGGCGTTGATGGCAAAGTGTTGTAGCAGTAAACCGGTATGACGGGTGTCTTCAGCCGCAATTAAATCAACAGCTTGCAATACGGTGAGCGCACGTTGGGTAATATCAGACAAATTCCCGATAGGAGTAGGTACAATATAAAGCTGGCCTTGAGAATTATCTGCCGTTTCGTGTTGTTTCATTGTTTCGTCCGTATTGCCGATTTAATATTGAGCATTGCGTAAAAAAATCACTGGATACAGTATGGTACCGTTAACGTTTCTTCGAAAAAAAGCCGCGCACAGCGTGCCCCTCCTGCTGGCAGCCCTGATCTTTACCGGCTGCGGCACCCAGGCACCTGACCAGAGCACTGCTCATATGCAGGGATCCGCTCAGGCTGATTCTGGCTTTTATCTGCAACAAATGTCGCAGAGTACAAATGATACCAGGATCAACTGGCAATTACTCGCCATTCGTGCACTGCTGAAAGAAGGGAAAACCCAGCAGGCCGCCGAGCTGTTCAGCCAGCTGCCGCAGGATCTTAACGACACTCAGCGCCATGAGCAGACGCTGCTGTCGGCAGAACTGAAGGTCGCGCAAAAAGATTACGACGGCGCGAAGAAGATCCTCGGCACCATCGATCTCAGCACGCTGGATAAAAACCAGCAGGCCCGTTTCTGGCAGGCCGGTATCACCGCTGAGCAGGGTCGCCCTTCCCTGACGCTACTCCGCGCGCTGATTGCCCAGGAGCCTCTGCTCGCGGGTGCAGACAAGCAAAAAAATATTGACGCAACCTGGCAGGCGCTCGCCTCCATGACCCAGGATCAGGCCAAGGCGCTGGTAATCAACGCCGATGAAAATGTCCTGCAAGGCTGGCTGGATCTGCAACAGATGTGGTTCAACAACCGAAGCGATCCGAACATGCTGAAAGCCGGCATTACCGACTGGCAAAAGCGTTACCCGCAAAACCCGGGAGCGAAAATGCTGCCAACGCAGCTGGTGAACGTGCAAAACTTTAAGCCCGCCTCCACCAGCAAAATCGCCCTGCTGCTGCCGTTAAACGGTCAGGCTGCGGTGTTTGGTCGCGCCATTCAGCAAGGTTTTGAAGCCGCGAAAAACGGCACCACCGCCGTCAGCGGCAGCGCGGTTCCGGCGCAGGCTGCACAGGCGGCGAATGTGAATGACGTTGTCAGCCCGTCCGCCGCCGAAACCAGCGACCTGACCACCGCGCAAACCCCTGCGCAGGGCACCATGCAGAATCCGGTTACCGCCCCAACGACGCAGCCTGCTACCCCAGCGCCTGCGGCAACACAGGCCCCGGCTGAAACACCGGCGCCCGCGACGGCAGAACAACCTCAGCCGCAAACCGCGCAGCCGGAACAGCAGCCAGCAACCCAGCCGCAGGCTGTGGCCACCACCAGCGCTAATCCTGGTGCAGAGTTGAAAATCTACGACACCAGCGCCCAGCCGCTTGACCAGGTGCTGGCGCAGGTTCAGCAGGACGGGGCCAGCATCGTTGTCGGCCCGCTGTTGAAAAACAACGTGGAAGCGCTGATGAAGAGCAACACCACGCTGAACGTGCTGGCGCTTAACCAGCCTGAGCAGGTTCAGAACCGCGCCAATATCTGTTACTTCGCCCTCTCTCCGGAGGATGAAGCCCGCGATGCGGCCCGCCATATTCACGAGCAGGGCAAGCAGGCGCCGCTGCTGCTGATCCCACGCAGCACGCTGGGCGATCGCGTTGCCAACGCGTTTGCGCAAGAGTGGCAGACCCTTGGCGGTGGCGTGGTGTTGCAGCAGAAATTTGGCTCAGCTTCCGAACTGAGAGCGGGCGTGAACGGCGGGGCAGGTATTGCCCTCAACGGTAGCCCGGTATCCGCCAGCCTGCCGCAGCAGCAGAGCGTCACCATCGGCGGTCTGACGATCCCGGCACCACCTACCGACGCGCAAATCAGCGGCGGCGGTAAAGTGGATTCGGCGTACATCGTCGCTACGCCGGAAGAGATCGCCTTTATCAAACCGATGATCGCCATGCGTAACGGCAGCCAGAGCGGTGCAACGCTCTACGCCAGCTCACGCAGCGCACAGGGTACCGCAGGCCCGGATTTCCGTCTGGAAATGGAAGGACTGCAATACAGCGAGATCCCCATGCTGGCAGGCAGCAACCCGCAGTTGATGCAGCAGGCGCTGGGCGCGGTGCGCAATGACTATTCCCTGGCGCGTCTGTACGCGATGGGCGTCGATGCCTGGGCGCTGGCAAACCACTTCACCCAGATGCGTCAGGTACCGGGCTTCGAGCTTAACGGGAATACCGGCGATCTGACCGCCGATCAGGATTGTGTGATTAACAGGAAGTTATCATGGCTCAAATACCAGCAGGGGCAGATTGTCCCGGCCAGTTAAGCCGTAAACAGACCGGCGACGCGTGGGAGTTAAAGGCGCGTCGCTGGCTTGAAGGCAAAGGACTGCGCTTTGTCGCCGCCAACGTTCGCGGGCGCGGCGGCGAGATTGACCTGATCATGAAAGACGGTCAGACCATCGTGTTTGTTGAAGTTCGCTACCGACAGTCGTCCCGTTTTGGCGGTGCTGCCGCCAGCGTGACGCTCGCCAAACAACAAAAATTATTACAGACTGCCCACTTGTGGCTTGCCCGCCATAATGGGAGTTTTGATACTGTGGATTGCCGTTTCGATGTGGTAGCCTTCACCGGAAATGCGATCGACTGGCTTAAAAACGCGTTTGGCGAAGACGCATAAATAAGATTTTAAAGGGATACCGTGCTCGAACGAATTAAAGTGTGCTTCACAGAAAGCATTCAAACGCAGATTGCCGCGGCGGAAGCCCTTCCGGACGCGATCTCGCGTGCAGCGATGACGCTGGTTCAGTCGCTGCTCAACGGCAACAAAATCCTCTGTTGTGGCAATGGCACGTCCGCCGCCAACGCACAGCATTTTGCTGCCAGCATGATCAATCGCTTCGAAACCGAGCGCCCGAGTTTACCTGCCATTGCACTAAACACCGATAACGTGGTCTTAACTGCGATTGCCAACGATCGTCTGCATGACGAAATCTACGCCAAGCAGGTGCGCGCCTTAGGCCATGCCGGAGACGTGCTGCTGGCGATCTCCACGCGCGGTAACAGCCGGGATATCGTTAAAGCGGTTGAAGCGGCAGTGACCCGGGATATGACGATTGTCGCCCTGACCGGTTACGACGGCGGAGAGCTGGCTGGCCTGCTGGGGCCGCAGGATGTGGAGATCCGCATTCCTTCGCACCGTAGCGCCCGCATCCAGGAGATGCATATGCTCACGGTGAACTGCTTATGCGATCTGATCGATAACACGCTTTTCCCTCACCAGGATGATTAAGGAGTTCTCATGAAGGTTTTATCGGCCCTTGCAGTCGTGATGTCTGCATTACTGCTTCAGGGATGCATCGCTGCCGCTGTAGTCGGCACCGCAGCGGTCGGCACCAAAGCAGCGACCGATCCGCGCACCGTTGGGACGCAGGTGGATGACGGTACGCTTGAGCTGCGCGTAAACAGTGCGCTGTCGAAAGACGAGCAGATCAAGAAGGAAGCACGCATCAACGTGACGGCTTATCAGGGCAAAGTGCTGCTGGCAGGCCAGGCGCCAAATCCTGAACTCGCCTCGCGCGCCAAACAGATCGCGATGGGTGTGGAAGGCACGGCGGAAGTGTTTAACGAGATCCGCCAGGGCCAGCCGATTGGTCTCGGCACCGCGTCATCTGATACCTGGATCACCACCAAAGTGCGTTCCCAGCTGCTGGGTACCGACCAGGTGAAATCCTCAAACGTGAAAGTGACCACGGAGAACGGCGAAGTGTTCCTGCTGGGTCTGGTGACGGAACGTGAAGGGAAAGCGGCGGCGGATATCGCCAGCCGGGTGAGCGGCGTGAAACACGTCACCACCGCCTTTACTTACATTAAGTAATTACCACCTGACTACAGGCCCGGTAAGCGCTAGCGCCACCGGGCTTTTTTCACACAAGCGCCATACTCCCCACAATCACTCCGCTCAACGCCACCAGCCCCGCAGTCAGCCACAGCGCTTTCGCCGGGAATGACTTACGCAGCATGATAAGCGACGGCAGGCTCACCGCCGGCAGCGTGATGAGCAGCGCCAGCGCCGGTGCGGTCCCCATACCAGCCATCATCATGGTCTGAATAATCGGGATCTCCGCCGCGGTTGGGATCACAAACAGGCACCCGGCCACCGCCATCGCAATCACCCACATCAGCGTGTTGTCGATAGCGCCATCCGCATGCGGGAACAGCCAGACGCGCGCCGCCCCCAGCACCAGTACGGCCAGGATATAGACCGGAATGGTGCTCCAGAAAAGCTGCCACAGCGCTTTGCCCCAGCGAGCAAAGAAATTGCCCTGCGGCTCGCTGACGTCCAGCTCAACGGAGGCAGGCCCGGCCTCGTTGTCTTTCACCAGGTGCTGCACCAGCGTAGCGACAAGCACCACCGTCAGCAGGCCAGCCGCCAGACGGATAAACGCGAAATGCCAGCCGAGAACGAAGCCCATAAATACCAGCGTTGCCGGGTTCAGCAGGGGGTTACCCATCCAGAAGGCAAGCGCGCCGCCCATCGACACGCGCTGTCGGCGCATACCCGCCGCCACCGGTGCGGCGCAGCAGGAGCACATCATGCCCGGCAGGGAGAAAATCGTCCCCAGCAGCGTGCCCTGCAAGCGCGGCTGTCCCAGGGTTTTCACCAGCCAGTTACGCGGGATAAGTACCTGAATCAGCGAGCCCAGCAATACGCCCAATACCGCCGCTTTCCAGACGGCAAGAAAATAGACCATGGCGTAATCCCACGCCGCGCGTAGCGGGCTGGAATCGGCCTGCGCGAGAATCGATTTACCGATGCTGTGGGTGTCGGCGGCGGTGAAGGCTTTACCGTAGTAAGGCTGCCATTTCACATACCAGAGGCCAATGATGACCACGAGAAAGAAGAGTGCGGGCTTCCACCACTGAACAGGTGTTGCCGCCTGAGATGAAGACTGACCAGTCATACCATTCCCCGGAAGGTGTTATTTAATAAGCCGGGGAAGTTTACGCCTCGCCCTGCGCGATTTCACGCAGTTTTGCCGAAGGGATAATATTAACCCCCTCCTGCGACGGAGCCAGCGCCTCTTTTAGCATCGCCAGCGCGACATCCCGCGCCTCGATGGACTTCCAGTTACCCGGCAGGATGCGAAACAGCGGAGCGAAAAAAGACTCGTTAAAACGACGTTCGTCACGGTGCCCCATCAGCATGGAAGGCCGCGCGATGGTCAGGCGCTCCCATTTCTGCGCGATTAACGCCTCTTCCATTTTGCCCTTCACCTGGTTGTAAAAAAACGGCGAGCCTGCGTTCGCGCCGTGCGCGCTGACCACCAGGAAATGTTTTGCGCCCAGCTTTTTCGCCGTCAGGGCGGTATCCACCACCAGTGTGTAATCCGCATGGACAAAAGCTTCTTTACTGCCCGCTTCCCGTCGGGTGGTGCCAAGGCAGCAAAAGGCGATATCAATGGGATCCTGCACCTGCGCCAGCGCGTCGGTGAGCTGTGGATCGTGCGGGTTATAGACGCCGGTGATATCCAACAGCGGGCGACGCGTCGGGGCGGCGATATAATTGATATGCCGATCCTGGATCAGCAGCCGCAGCAGATGTCCACCCACCAGCCCGGTTGCGCCGGTAATCAGTACCTGACTCATCTTATCCCCTTTACAGAATTGTCCGTTTGCGTTCTGGGCCTGCTCTACCACACTTAAAAGTCTGTTACCGGTAAGTATTTACCACAAACGGGAAAAAAACAGTCTGAAGCGAAAACAACGGAGGAAGCATGGGTAAAAAAATCGCAGTCTTGATTACCGACGAGTTTGAAGATTCAGAATTTACGTCGCCAGCAGAGGCATTCCGCAAGGCGGGCCACGAGGTGGTCACCATCGAGAAAGAAGCGGGTAAAACCGTGAAGGGCCATAAGGGCGAAGCCAGCGTGACCATTGACGAATCCATTGATAACGTCAGCCCGTCGGATTTCGACGCCCTGCTGTTACCGGGCGGTCATTCACCGGATTCCCTGCGCGGAGACGAGCGTTTCGTCACCTTTACCCGTGACTTCGTCGGCACCGGTAAACCGGTATTTGCCATTTGCCACGGTCCGCAGCTGCTGATCAGCGCCGAGGTGGTACGCGGGCGTAAGCTCACCGCGGTGAAGCCGATCGTTATCGATCTGAAAAACGCGGGAGCCGAGTTCTACGATCAGGAAGTGGTGAACGATAACGATCAGCTGATCACCAGCCGTACACCGGACGATCTGCCAGCGTTTAACCGTGAAGCGCTACGCCTGCTCGGCGCGTAACCAGTGCAGCTTCTTGCCAAAGCCCAGGGTGTTGTCGGTAAATTTCAGCTCATCAAGGCGGATTTCCCACACCGGGGCTTTTAGCGCCGCGGCCACCGGGAAGCGGCGCGTATAGCGTTTACGTTGCGCGTCGCTCTCCTCACCTTCCAGGCGACGAATTTCGCCTTTAAACTGGACCCCGCGGATCAGCGCAACGGTTTTAGGCTGACCGTTTACCGTGCCCGCCACTTTTGCCCGCTGGCCCGTCATCTGCGCATGCCGCGTTTTATCTTCGCTCATCACGTAAAAGGCCACGCGCTCGGGATCGTAGTAATAAAAGGCATTTGCGCACCACATCTCCTCGTCTTTACAGACGCACCAGGTCACGACATGCTGCTTTGCCAGCCAGCGGTTAATGGCGGCCAGTGTTTCCATTTTCGCTCTCTCTCATGCTATGGTGCGTTCACCTTAACATACTGAATCTGTTTACCGTGTGCTGGTTTCTCTATCTTGTCCGAACCGCTGATAACGCACTCTACACCGGGATCACTACCGATGTGGCACGGCGTTTTTTACAACATCAAACGGGGAAAGGGGCGAAGGCGCTGCGGGGGAAAGGTGAACTTCAGTTAGCGTTTTCAGCCGCCGTGGGCGACAGATCCCTGGCGCTCAGGCTGGAATACCGCATCAAGCAGCTGACGAAGCGCCAGAAAGAGCGTCTCGTCAACGGGGACGGCTCTTTCGAGGCGCTACGCGAAAGCCTGCTTAAAAACGATTGAAATGATCGTGGTACTCCACCAGACCGGTAACGCCGTCGAGCGCATCATCCGCCAGAGGATGCACCAGGAAAGATGTTTCCGTGCCCGGCCAGTGGCAGCGCAGATCGTATCTGGACGCTGGCTTAAAACCTAAACGTTCGTAGAACGCCGGATCGCCCAGAACGACGACAGCGGCATAGCCAAATTCATTCAGTGAATCCAGCCCTTCATAGACCAGCTGGCGAGCCAGGCCCTGGCCACGGTAGTTTTCATCCACAGCCAGCGGCGCCATGCCGACCCACTGTAACTCTTCACCCTGCACAATCACCGGGCTGAAGGCCACGTAGCCGACCACCTGCCCTTCATCGTCGGTGGCAACCAGGCCCAGCGTAATCAGGCCATCTTCGCGAAGATCGTGAACCAGTTGGGCTTCGGCGTCGCCTGCAAAAGAGCGGCGTAACAACGCATCGATACCCGGCGCATCAATCCCAATTTCGACTCGAATCAGCATGGCTCACCTACTGAAGTGTGTTTACTGTCCGGCGGGGTTTTTAGCCCGGCCTCAACGAAATCTGCCATTTGCATCAACATCATACGCAGCGCTTTCGGCATCTGCTCCAGCTCAATGGCATCCATTAAATTTTTGACGTACAGACCGAGCTCCGTGTCGCCTTCAATCACCAGACGACGCTGGAAGAAGAGCGTGTCCGGATCCTGTTTGCGCGCGGCAATCATCAGCAGATCGCTGGCATCCGCGCTAAAGCTGACATCCACCTCGGCGGTTTCACGGACGATCAGCCGATCGTTCTCAACGGAAGTAAACCAGCGCAACCCGATATCGCGCACTTCAATCTTTAACCAGCGGCCTTCCAGAAACTCCAGCTCACCGTCCTGTAGCGCCTGGCGGAACTGCCAGCTCAGTACCTGTTCCAGCACCTGGCGTTTAAGCGCGAACGGCGCCAGTTTTACCGGCACGCTCAGCATTGATGGACCAAATTGTACGAGACGTGAACGCAGTTTATCCAGCACGAGCTTTACTCCCTGATAGCTATAGTCCTGCTATTTTGCCATATCCCGACAAGAAGATAGCGGCGTAAATCAACAAACCGTTGTCCGGTATACCTCATTATTGGTGCCATCAATACGCCATTAGCTGCCTTAAATCAAAAATTGTCGCGTATGGGTTAATTAAAATCCCAGCTCGTTAACATTTTTTACGATCCCTGCGATCGACAACATCGGGATAAATTATGGAGCTGCTCTGCCCTGCCGGAAACCTTCCGGCGCTTAAGGCGGCCATCGAAAATGGGGCCGATGCGGTCTATATCGGGCTGAAAGATGATACCAACGCCCGCCATTTTGCGGGTCTTAACTTTACGGAGAAAAAGCTTCAGGAAGCCGTTAACTTCGTTCACCAGCACCGGCGCAAACTGCACATCGCCATCAATACCTTTGCCCATCCTGATGGCTATGCCCGCTGGCAGCGCGCCGTGGATATGGCGGCCCAGCTGGGCGCAGATGCGCTGATCCTGGCTGACCTCGCCATGCTTGAGTATGCGGCAGAACGTTATCCGCATATTGAGCGCCACGTCTCTGTTCAGGCATCGGCCACCAATGAAGAGGCCGTGCGTTTTTATCATCGACACTTTGACGTAGCCCGCGTGGTGCTGCCGCGCGTGCTCTCTATTCATCAGGTTAAGCAACTGGCGCGCGTCACGCCAGTGCCGCTGGAGGTTTTTGCCTTCGGCAGCCTGTGCATCATGGCCGAAGGCCGCTGCTATCTTTCTTCCTATCTCACCGGGGAATCGCCAAATACCGTCGGCGCCTGCTCGCCTGCCCGCTTCGTTCGCTGGCAGCAAACGCCGCAGGGACTAGAGTCACGCCTGAATGACGTGTTAATTGACCGCTATCAGGACGGTGAAAACGCGGGGTATCCGACACTGTGTAAGGGCCGCTATCTGGTGGACGGCGAGCGCTACCACGCGCTGGAGGAGCCCACAAGCCTCAACACGCTGGAATTGCTGCCGGAACTGCTGGCCGCCAATATTGCCTCGGTGAAAATCGAAGGCCGCCAGCGCAGCCCGGCCTACGTGAGCCAGGTGGCGAAGGTGTGGCGTCAGGCCATCGACCGCTGCATGGCGGACCCGCAAAACTATGCTCCACAAGCGGCCTGGATGGAGACGCTCGGCGCGATGTCTGAAGGCACCCAAACTACGCTCGGCGCGTACCACCGTAAATGGCAGTGAGATAATCATGAAATATTCATTAGGGCCGGTGCTTTACTACTGGCCAAAAGAGACGCTGGAAGATTTTTACCAGCAGGCGGCTAACAGCAGCGCCGATGTGATTTACCTCGGCGAAGCGGTGTGCAGCAAGCGCCGCGCCACCAAAGTGGGCGACTGGCTGGATATGGCGAAAAACCTGGCCGGCAGCGGCAAGCAGGTGGTGCTCTCGACGCTGGCGCTGGTGCAGGCGTCCTCTGAACTGGGCGAGCTGAAGCGCTACGTCGAAAACGGTGAGTTCCTGCTGGAGGCGAGCGACCTGGGCGTGGTAAACCTGTGTGCCGAGCGTAAGCTGCCGTTTGTCGCCGGACATGCGCTGAACTGCTATAACGCGGTGACCCTGCGCCTGTTGCTCAAACAGGGGATGACCCGCTGGTGCATGCCAGTAGAGCTCTCCCGCGACTGGCTGGCCAACCTGCTCACACAGTGCGAAGAGCTGGGCATTCGCAACAAGTTTGAAGTGGAAGTCCTGAGCTATGGGCATCTGCCGCTGGCCTACTCTGCCCGCTGCTTCACCGCACGTTCCGAAGATCGCCCGAAAGACGAGTGCGAAACCTGCTGCATTAAGTACCCGAACGGCCGCAGTATGCTGTCGCAGGAGAACCAGCAGGTGTTTGTCCTCAACGGCATTCAGACCATGAGCGGTTACGTCTATAACCTCGGCAACGAACTGGCGTCAATGCACGGGCTGGTGGATATGGTGCGTCTTTCGCCGCTTGATACCGGTGTTTTCGCGATGCTGGACGCCTTCCGCGCCAACGAAAACGGCGCCTCGCCGCTACCGTTGACCGCAAACAGCGACTGCAACGGTTACTGGCGACGTCTCGCCGGGCTGGAATTGCAGGCGTAAAAAAGGCTCACTTTGTTAACAACGGTTATCATTTTTTAATGCAGTATTAAAGATTGACCGTCGACAAAGTGAGCTGTTATGACTGACAAAACCATTCCGTTTTCGGTGCTGGATCTGGCGCCGATCCCACAAGGCTCCTCGGCCAGAGAAGCCTTCACGCACTCTCTCGATCTTGCTCAGCTTGCCGAAAAGCGCGGCTATCACCGCTACTGGCTGGCGGAGCACCACAATATGGTGGGCATCGCCAGCGCCGCCACCTCGGTGCTGATTGGCTATCTGGCGGCGAATACCACCACTCTGCACCTGGGCTCCGGCGGTGTGATGCTGCCGAACCACGCCCCGCTGGTGATTGCCGAGCAGTTCGGGACGCTGAATACCCTTTATCCGGGCCGTATTGATCTAGGGCTTGGCCGCGCGCCGGGCAGCGACCAGCCGACCATGCGCGCCCTGCGTCGCCATATGAGCGGCGATATCGATAACTTCCCGCGCGATGTGGCCGAGCTGGTGGACTGGTTTGACGCGCGGGATCCGAACCCGCACGTGCGTCCTGTGCCGGGGTACGGGGAAAAGATCCCGGTATGGCTGTTAGGCTCAAGCCTGTACAGCGCGCAGCTCGCCGCTCAGCTGGGGCTGCCGTTCGCGTTCGCTTCCCACTTCGCACCGGATATGCTGCATCAGGCACTGCATCTTTATCGTACGCACTTCAAACCGTCTGAACGTCTGGAGAAGCCGTATGCGATGGTGTGTATCAATATCATTGCTGCCGACAGCAACCGCGACGCGGAATTCCTGTTTACCTCTATGCAGCAGGCGTTTGTGAAGCTGCGTCGCGGTGAGACGGGCCAGCTTCCACCGCCGGTAGAGAATATGCATCAGCTGTGGTCGGCCTCCGAGCAGTATGGCGTGCAGCAGGCTCTGAGTATGTCGCTGGTGGGTGATAAGGCGAAAGTGCGTCACGGGCTGGAGGCGGTGCTGCGTGAAACCCAGGCGGATGAGATTATGGTTAACGGCCAGATTTTCGATCACCAGGCGCGTCTGCATTCGTTTGATTTGGCGATGCAGGTGAAAGAGGAGTTGGTGGGGTAGTTTTTTGCTTTGCCCGGTGGCGCTTCGCTTACCGGGCCTACATTCTTTTCTCCCTCTCCCATGGGGAGAGGGCCGGGGTGAGGGGTTCAGACCGCACGTTTTACTGATATACCGGCAACAGATTAAAACTCGACAGCACGTGCACCACCGCGTTGCCGATACCAAATACCAGAATCAGCGCAATCATCGGTTTTCCGCCCCAGACGCGGAATTTCGGGCTGCCGAAGCGCTTACGTGATTTGCGCGCCAGCAGCGCCGGTACAATCGCCGCCCAGATGGTGGCCGCCAGTCCCGCATAGCCGATGGCGTACAGGAAACCGTTCGGCCACAGCAGGCCGCCCACAATCGGCGGCAGGAAGGTCAACAGCGCTGTTTTGAAGCGCCCCATAGCAGAGTCATCAAAACCAAACAGATCCGCCAGGTAGTCAAACAGGCCCAGCGTCACGCCGAGGAATGAGCTCGCCACCGCAAAGTTCGAGAAGACCACCAGAAGCAGATCCAGGCTGCGGCTGTTCAGCACGCCGCTCAGCGCCTGTACCAGCACATCAATGTTACCGCCCTTCTGCGCAATGCCGATAAATTCCGGACGCGGGATGTTACCCATCGTCCCCAGCAGCCAGATCACATACAGCCCTAGTGCCAGCAGCGTGCCGTAAACCAGGCATTTCACGATGGTGCGCGGATCCTTGCCGTAGTATTTCATCAGGCTCGGTACGTTGCCGTGGTAGCCGAACGACGCCAGACAGAATGGCAGCGTCATCAGCAGGTACGGCGTGTAGGAGGTGTTCACTTCCGCAACGTTAAACAGCGTGGCCGGCGTGACGTGCCCCAGCAGGCTGCCGAAGGTCAGAAAGAAGGTGATGACCTTTGCGCCCAGCACGATCGCCGTCATGCGGCTGACCGCTTTGGTGCTCATCCAGACGATAAACGCCACGCCCAGCGCGAAGCAGAGACCCGCCAGACGCGCCGGAACGTTCAGCGACATCTCTGAGAAGGTGTGATGCAGAATCGACCCGCTCGCTGAAATGTACGCGTAGGTCAGGATATAGAGTACAAACGCGATGGACAGCCCGTTCACCAGGTTCCAGCCTTTGCCCAACAGATCCCGGGTGATGGTGTCGAAGCTGGAGCCAATGCGGTAGTTCAGGTTTGCTTCAAGGATCATCAGCCCGGAATGGAGCATGCAGAACCAGGTGAAAACCAGCGCCGCCAGCGACCAGAAGAACCACGCACCGGACATGACCACAGGCAGGGAAAACATCCCGGCACCAATGATGGTTCCGCCGATGATCACCACGCCGCCAAGCAGCGAAGGTGACGTTTGGGTGGTGGTTAGTGTTGCCATGCGGCCTTATCTCCAGTGAAAAATGTGGTTCTGCATTTTAGTGTGTTGCACTGTACCAGTACAAGAGTACAAAAGGAATAAAAAAAGCCCCGATAGCAACTATCGGGGCTGTATATTTTACTTTACGTCAGAAGCGAAAGGCTTACGCGTCACCGAAACGACGACGGCTGGCGCCTTCTTCACGGCGTGGACCACGGTTTTCGCGGCGCTCACCGGAGAAACGACGGCCTTCACCACCGCGACCTTCGCTGCGACCGCCTTCACGACGCTCGCCACCGAAACCGCGACCACCGCCACGACGTTCGCCGCCACGGTCAGGACGTGGCTGTGCATCGCCCAGCAGCTGCATGTTCATCGGCTTGTTCAGGATACGGGTGCGAGTAAAGTGTTGCAGTACTTCGCCCGGCATGCCTTTTGGCAGCTCGATGGTGGAGTGGGAACCGAACAGCTTGATGTTACCGATGTAACGGCTGCTGATGTCGCCTTCGTTAGCGATCGCGCCAACGATGTGACGAACTTCAACACCATCATCACGGCCCACTTCAATGCGATACAGTTCCATTTCGCCAGCGTCACGACGCTCGCGACGTGGACGGTCTTCACCACCACGCTCTGGACGGTCACCGCGTGGACCACGGTCGTTACGGTCGCCACGACGTTCGAAACGATCGTCACGGTCACGGAACTCACGCTTAGGACGCATCGGCGCATCAGGTGGCACGATCAGGCTACGTTCGCCCTGCGCCATTTTCAGCAGTGCTGCGGCCAGGGTTTCCATGTCCAGCTCTTCGCCTTCAGCGACAGGCTGGATCTGGGACAGCAGCGCACGGTACTGATCCAGATCGCTGCTTTCCAGCTGCTGCTGTACTTTCGCGGCGAATTTTTCCAGACGGCGTTTGCCCAGCAGTTCTGCGTTTGGCAGCTCGGCTTCTGGAATGGTCAGCTTCATGGTGCGTTCAATGTTACGCAGCAGACGACGCTCGCGGTTCTCAACGAACAGCAGCGCACGGCCTGCACGACCCGCACGACCGGTACGGCCGATACGGTGAACGTAAGACTCGGAGTCCATTGGGATATCGTAGTTTACAACCAGGCTGATACGCTCAACGTCCAGGCCACGTGCTGCCACGTCGGTTGCAATCAGGATATCCAGACGACCGTCTTTCAGACGCTCCAGAGTCTGCTCACGCAGGGCCTGGTTCATGTCGCCGTTCAGCGCTGCGCTGTTGTAGCCGCTACGCTCCAGGGCTTCAGCCACTTCCAGGGTCGCGTTTTTGGTACGAACGAAGATAATCGCCGCATCAAAATCTTCTGCTTCCAGGAAACGCACCAGCGCTTCGTTTTTGCGCATGCCGTATACAGACCAGTAGCTCTGGCTGATGTCCGGGCGAGTGGTCACGCTGGACTGAATGCGCACTTCCTGCGGCTCTTTCATGAAGCGGCGGGTAATGCGACGGATCGCTTCTGGCATAGTTGCAGAGAACAGAGCGGTCTGATGACCTTCCGGGATCTGCGCCATGATGGTTTCTACGTCTTCGATGAAGCCCATACGCAGCATTTCATCGGCTTCGTCCAGTACCAGACCGCTCAGTTTAGAGAGGTCCAGGGTACCGCGCTTCAGGTGATCCAGCAGACGGCCCGGCGTACCGACAACAATCTGTGGACCCTGGCGCAGGGCGCGTAACTGCACGTCATAACGCTGGCCGCCGTACAGGGCTACCACGTTTACGCCGCGCATATGTTTAGAGAATTCCGTCATAGCTTCAGCAACCTGAACAGCCAGTTCACGGGTTGGAGCCAGGACGAGGATCTGCGGCGCGCGCAGGTCCGGATCAATGTTGTTCAGCAGCGGCAGCGAGAATGCTGCGGTTTTACCGCTACCAGTCTGGGCCATGCCCAGCACGTCACGACCAGAAAGCAGGTGTGGGATACACTCAGCCTGGATCGGAGATGGTTTTTCGTAACCCAGATCGTTAAGGGCTTCAAGGATAGGAGCCTTCAGGCCCAGATCTGCAAAAGTGGTTTCGAATTCAGCCATGTAGTACAAGTGCCTCGATATTAATGGCGGCCAGTCTACTTAGCTCATCGTGAAAATGATTAGCAATTTTCATTGAAAAGTGTGAACCGGCTCAAATTAGGTGTATTGACGAACAACAACGCCCTCACCAGTGAAGGTGATGGCAATCAAAAGATTACGGGCTGATGTTTATGTCGTCAGCTATTGCTGGTCCGATTCTGCCAGGTCGTCTTGCTCCTGGCCCAAGAGCGATAATTCCAACAATGCATAACGGTGCTCAACGAAGTTATGTACGTTGTTAGCAACCGCTAATTTGAACAGTGCCGTAGCGCTGTCCATATCCCCCAGACTTAGGTAGTACTTACCTAAATAGAAGTTGGTTTCACTGAGATGCTCAGCGAGCGAGGTGTTATCCGTTGCGTCCGCCTTGAGGCGTTCCATCAGCGTTGCTTCGCTAATGTTGCCCAGGTAGAACTCGACAATGTTCCATCCCCACTGTTCCTTGTCCGATTTCTCGAAGCGCTGTTTCAGTGCTTCTTTGGCCTGCTTCTCATCGAGCTTCTGCTCAACGATGTAAAGCCACAGGCTGCGGAAAGGATCATTAGGATCGTCTTGATAAAACGCCAGCAGATCATCTTGCGCTAACTTATCACGACCGCCGTAATACAATGCGATACCGCGATTCAAGTGCGCGTAGTTGTAAGTTGGATCAAGCTCAAGTACAGAATCAAACGCTTCATAGGCAGCATCAAAATTGCCTGCCTGCGTTAAATAAATGCCTAAGTAATTGAATACTTCAGGCATATCAGGTCGAATCGCCAGCGCTTGTGAAAAATCATTTCGCGCCAGTGCCCTCAGACCGAGACTATCATACAACACTCCGCGCTCATATAAAAGCTGTGCGCGTTCGTCATCGGTTAAAGCCCGACTGGCAAGTATTTGTTCCATGCGTGCCAGAATGACTTCCTGCTGCAAAGTCGGTTGCAATGGCACTGCGAGGACTTCGCTCTTACGCCAGGCAGAGTTGCTGCATCCTGCCAGCGTTAAAGCTGTCGCAACGAAACACCAGCGCAAAAAAGGCTTCATTTCCCACTCCCGAAGACAACTATTGATGAACGTCCTGTCCCCCGGCGGCTTAACAAGGCGTCCTGCCTGATAATAAGCCCTCCGCCTGCGCGGAGGGCAAATGGCAACCTTACTCGCCTTGCTGTTCAGCAGCCGGGGCTTCCGGTGCCGCAGCAGGCTGAGACTGCTCGGTTGCTTCTTTAATGCTCAGACGGATACGGCCCTGACGGTCAACTTCCAGAACTTTCACCGGTACTTCCTGACCCATTTGCAGGTAATCGGTCACTTTCTCAACGCGCTTGTCAGCGATCTGAGAGATGTGTACCAGACCTTCTTTACCGCCACCGATGGCAACGAATGCGCCAAAGTCAACGATACGGGTCACTTTACCATTGTAGATACGGCCCACTTCGATTTCTGCCGTGATCTCTTCGATACGACGGATAGCGTATTTCGCTTTCTCGCCGTCGGTTGCTGCGATTTTCACAGTACCGTCATCTTCGATTTCGATGGTGGTGCCCGTTTCTTCGGTCAGTGCACGGATAACAGAACCGCCCTTACCGATAACATCTTTGATCTTGTCTGGATTGATCTTGATGGTGTGGATACGTGGAGCGAACTGAGAAATATCACCACGCGGCGCATTAATCGCCTGTTCCATCACGCCCAGGATGTGCAGACGCGCACCTTTAGCCTGGTTCAGAGCAACCTGCATGATCTCTTTGGTGATACCTTCAATTTTGATATCCATCTGCAAGGCAGAGATACCGTCACGGGAACCCGCTACTTTGAAGTCCATATCGCCCAGGTGGTCTTCGTCGCCCAGAATGTCAGACAGAACAACGTAGTTGTCGCCCTCTTTCACCAGACCCATTGCGATACCTGCAACGGCGGCTTTAATTGGCACGCCTGCATCCATCAGCGCCAGAGAGGCACCACACACGGAAGCCATAGAAGAGGAACCGTTGGATTCGGTGATTTCAGACACCACACGTACGGTGTACGGGAATTTGTCTGCTTCTGGCATCACTGCCAGCACGCCGCGCTTCGCCAGACGGCCGTGACCAATTTCACGACGCTTCGGTGAGCCAACCATACCGGTTTCGCCCACAGAGTACGGAGGGAAGTTGTAGTGGAACAGGAAGCTGTCAGTACGCTCGCCCATCAGTTCGTCGATGATCTGTGCGTCACGTGCGGTACCCAGGGTCGCGGTTACCAGCGCCTGCGTTTCACCACGGGTGAACAGCGCAGAACCGTGAGTACGTGGCAGTACGCCAGTACGCACGTCCAGACCACGGATCATGTCTTTTTCACGGCCATCGATACGCGGCTCGCCTGCCAGGACGCGGCTACGAACAACGTTTTTCTCGATGGCGTGCAGGATTTCGCCAATCTCGTTAGCGTCCAGCGTTTCGTCTTCGGCAACCAGGGTCGCGGTCACTTCAGATTTGATCACATCAACCTGAGCATAGCGCTCCTGTTTGTCGGTGATGCGGTATGCGTCGCTCAGACGAGATTCTGCCAGTGCAGCAACGCGTGCGTTCAGCGCCTCGTTCACCACTTCTGGCTGCCAGTCCCAACGTGGTTTACCGGCTTCTTTCACCAGGTCGTTGATGTTCTGAATAACGATCTGCTGCTGCTCGTGGCCAAATACCACAGCGCCCAGCATCTGATCTTCGCTCAGCAGTTCAGCTTCGGATTCAACCATCAGAACCGCTGCTTCAGTACCGGCAACAACCAGGTCCAGCTTACTCTCTTTCAGCTCTTCCTGAGTTGGGTTCAGTACGTACTGGTCGTTGATGTAGCCAACGCGCGCGGAACCGATTGGGCCATTGAATGGAATACCAGACAGTGACAGGGCCGCAGATGCGCCGATCATAGCAACGATGTCCGGGTTAACCTGTGGGTTAACGGAAACAACGGTCGCAATAACCTGAACTTCGTTTACGAAGCCTTCCGGGAACAGCGGACGAACCGGGCGGTCAATCAGACGCGCGATCAGGGTTTCGCCTTCGCTTGGACGGCCTTCACGACGGAAGAAGCCACCCGGGATTTTACCGGCAGCGTAGGTACGCTCCTGGTAGTTAACGGTCAGTGGGAAGAAGTCCTGACCTGGTTTAGCTTTTTTCTGGCCAACTACGGTAACGAATACAGCAGTGTCATCCATGCTTACCATAACGGCAGCAGTAGCCTGACGCGCCATCATGCCGGTTTCCAGCGTGACGGTATGCTGACCATACTGGAATTTACGAACGATCGGATTCAGCAAAATTCTGTCCTTTCTTAAATGTTTGAAAGCACACCTCAGGTGTGCTGACGATTTAACCCGACCTTCTTCGCATCCTCGCGACTAATGACAACCGACACCCCCATGGGTGAAGCCTCTCATTAGCCGCGCGAACCTCTGCAATGAAGATCATTTATAGCAACAATACAATAGTTTCCATT
Organism: Enterobacter sp. UPMP2061; assembly: GCF_053709615.1. Taxonomy (NCBI): domain Bacteria; kingdom Pseudomonadati; phylum Pseudomonadota; class Gammaproteobacteria; order Enterobacterales; family Enterobacteriaceae; genus Enterobacter; species Enterobacter sp. UPMP2061. The sequence goes on along the minus strand of NZ_JBSKJP010000004.1, from coordinate 117,067 downwards.
GAATTGCTGCCGTCTGGTTGAAAAAAGGGGCCATCAGGCCCCCTTTTCTGAAACTCGCAAGAATTAGCGACGCAGGCCCAGACGCTCGATCAGCGCGGTGTAGCGTGCAACATCTTTACGCTTCAGGTAGTCGAGCAGTTTACGACGCTGAGAAACCATACGCAGCAGACCACGACGGCTGTGGTGATCTTTTTTGTGCTCTGCAAAGTGACCTTGCAGGTGGTTAATCTGTGCAGTCAGCAGTGCAACCTGAACTTCGGTAGAACCGCTGTCGTTAGTACCACGACCAAACTCAGAAACGATTTTAGCTTTAGCTTCAACGCTTAGAGACATTTTCAAACTCCAAAGTATAAAGAATGTAAGGATGCCGATCTCTAATTCAGCTATCCCATGTACGCCCCGCAGATTGTTAAACAATTTACCAGGCGTTAAGCGGCGATATTCTACTCGTCTCCCCTGCTTATCGCAAGGTGAGGCGTTATCACCGTCACGCTTCGACCGGATATTCGACGACCAGACGACGCGGCGCCACACGCCCTTCGCCGTCCATTTCGCCCATACCGATGAATTTCCCTTCGTCACCTTCCGTCACGCGTACCAGGCCCTCAAGCGGCGCCACCGATGTGCGAACCGGGTTTCCGTTCTTAAAGTAAACGGACGATGTTAAAGGAAGATTAACAACCGGGAAGTCCACTGCCGGACTGTCCATTGGCATCAGCAGCGGGTCCAGCAGATCGGCTGGCGCAACGCCCTGCGCTTGCGCCTGCTCAACCAGGGCGTGCAGATGCTCAAGCGTCACCATGCGTTCGACCGGATATTTGCTGACCGCCAGACGACGCAGATAAATCACATGCGCGCCGCAGCCCAGCTTTTCACCGAGGTCATCAATGATGGTGCGGATATAGGTCCCTTTCGAACAGTGTACTTCCAGCTCGAGTTCATCACCTTCGTGGCGAATGAACAGCAGCTCATACACGGTAATCGGACGAGCTTCACGCGGAACCTCAATGCCCTGACGCGCATATTCGTAGAGCTTTTTGCCCTGATATTTCAGCGCCGAATACATCGACGGCACCTGTAGCGTATCACCACGGAAGCTGTCCAGCGCCGCATCAAGTTGCTCCGCGCTGAAGGTCACCGGGCGCTCTTCCACCACCAGGCCATCTGCATCGGAGGTATCCGTGCGCTGGCCCAGTTTGGCAATCACGCGGTAGCGCTTATCCGAATCCAGCAGGTACTGGGAAAACTTTGTCGCTTCCCCCAGGCAGATCGGCAGCATGCCAGTTGCCAGCGGATCCAGCGCGCCAGTGTGCCCTGCACGGTTGGCGTTATAAATACGCTTCACTTTTTGCAGCACGTCGTTGCTGGATGCGCCCTGTGGTTTATCCAGCAACAGCACGCCATGCACGTCACGACCGCGACGACGAGGACGACTCATCAGTCCTCCTTGCTGTCGTCCGCCGGGTTAACACGACGCTCATCGTCATGTTTCACCACGCTGGTCACCAGGTTGGACATACGCATACCTTCAACCAGCGAGTTGTCGTAGAAGAAGGTCAGCTCTGGCACGATACGCAGGCGCATTGCTTTGCCAAGCAGAGAGCGGATGAAACCAGAGGCTTCCTGCAACGCTTTAATGCCGTTCTTCACGGCGTCTTCATCCTGGTCATTCAGGAAAGTAACAAACACTTTGGCGTACGCCAGGTCGCGGGACATTTCCACGCCAGACACGGTGGTCATCATACCCACGCGTGGATCTTTGATTTCACGTTGCAGAATGAGAGCGATCTCTTTCTGCATCTCCTGCGCGACGCGCTGTGGGCGACCAAATTCTTTCGCCATAATAAATTCTCCAGACAAAAAAGGGGCTTAAGCCCCTTTTTAAAATTACTGCCGGGTGGCGCTTCGCTTACCCGGCCTACGCTAATTAATCTTCAGTTGACGAAGATTACGCGATGGTACGCTGAATTTCGATGATCTCGAACACTTCGATCATATCGCCAACGCGAACGTCGTTGTAGTTCTTCACGCCGATACCACATTCCATGCCGTTACGGACTTCGTTAACGTCATCTTTGAAGCGGCGCAGGGATTCCAGCTCACCTTCGTAGATAACCACGTTGTCACGCAGTACGCGGATTGGGTTGTGACGCTTGATGATCCCTTCGGTAACCATACAGCCCGCGATCGCACCGAATTTCGGTGATTTGAACACGTCACGTACTTCAGCCAGACCGATGATCTGCTGTTTCAGCTCAGGAGACAGCATGCCGCTCATCGCTGCTTTCACTTCGTCAATCAGGTTATAGATGACGGAGTAGTAACGCAGATCCAGGCTTTCAGCATCAATCACTTTACGCGCAGATGCGTCAGCACGAACGTTGAAGCCAACCAGGATCGCGTTGGACGCTGCTGCCAGGGTTGCGTCAGTTTCGGTGATACCACCTACGCCAGAACCGATGATCTTCACTTTCACTTCGTCGGTAGACAGTTTCAGCAAGGAGTCGGAGATCGCTTCCACAGAACCCTGAACGTCCGCTTTCAGAACGATGTTCACTTCGTGAACTTCGCCTTCGGTCATGTTGGCAAACATGTTCTCGAGTTTAGATTTCTGCTGACGAGCCAGCTTCACTTCACGGAATTTACCCTGACGATACAGAGCGACTTCACGCGCTTTCTTCTCGTCACGTACCACGGTGACTTCGTCACCGGCAGCCGGAACACCGGACAGGCCGAGAATTTCCACTGGAATGGACGGACCCGCTTCCAGCACTTCCTGACCCAGTTCGTTACGCATCGCACGAACGCGACCGTATTCGAAACCACACAGAACGATGTCGCCCTTGTGCAGAGTACCTTCGCGAACCAGAACGGTTGCAACCGGACCACGACCTTTATCCAGGAAGGATTCGATTACCGCGCCGCTCGCCATACCTTTACGAACCGCTTTCAGCTCCAGAACTTCAGCCTGAAGCAGGATAGCGTTCAGCAGGTCGTCGATACCGGTACCTGCTTTTGCAGATACAGGGATGAACTGCGCTTCACCGCCCCACTCTTCCGGCATAACGCCGTACTGGGACAGTTCGTTCTTCACGCGATCCATATCGGCTTCTGGCTTATCGATTTTGTTAACTGCGACAACCAGAGGCACCTGCGCCGCTTTCGCGTGCTGGATAGCTTCAATGGTCTGTGGCATCACGCCATCGTCGGCAGCAACGACCAGAACAACGATATCCGTTGCCTGAGCACCACGAGCACGCATTGAGGTAAACGCTGCGTGGCCTGGGGTATCCAGGAAGGTGATCATGCCGTTTTCGGTTTCTACGTGGTAAGCACCGATGTGCTGGGTAATACCACCCGCTTCGCCGGAGGCAACCTTAGTAGAACGAATGTAGTCAAGCAGAGAGGTTTTACCGTGGTCAACGTGACCCATGATGGTCACGACCGGTGCGCGCGGTTCAGCCGCTGCGCCCGTATCACGGTCGCTCATTACTGCTTCTTCCAGCTCGTTTTCACGACGCAGGATAACTTTGTGGCCCATCTCTTCGGCAACCAGCTGTGCGGTTTCCTGGTCGATGACCTGGTTAATGGTGGCCATTGCGCCCAGTTTCATCATCGCTTTGATGACCTGAGAGCCTTTCACCGCCATCTTGTTAGCCAGTTCGCCAACGGTGATGGTTTCGCCGATCACAACGTCACGGTTAACGGCCTGAGCAGGCTTCTGGAAGCCCTGCTGGAGAGCGGAACCTTTACGCTTGCCGCCTTTACCGCCGCGAACCGCTGCACGCGCTTCTTCACGGTCAGCTTTTGATTCGGCGTGTTTGTTACCTTTTTTCGCAGGACGCGCAGCTTTTGCACTGCGAGTACGGCCACGACCACCTTCAACTTCGCGGTCGTTGTCGTCTTCTGCCTGACGCGCATGCTGAGACGTGGTGACGTGATAATCGCTGGTATCTTCAGTTGGTTCAGCGGTATTCACACCGTTCTTCTCGTTTTCTTCTGCCATGCGACGCGCTTCTTCGGCGACGCGGCGAGCTTCTTCTTCAAGCTTGCGGCGGGCTTCTTCTTCCGCTTTACGCTTCAGCTCGGCAGCTTCATTTTCACGGCGGGCTTTTTCAGCCTGGGCAGTTTTGGTCATTTCGTCGGTCTGTTGATTGCTCACTTTGTCTTTTTCCGCAGCGTCACGCTTCGCTTTTTCACCGGCGTCGCGTTTCGCTTTTTCTGCGGCCTCACGTTCAGCTTTTAATTCTGCTTCACGTTTGGCAGTGGCTTCTGCCTCACGCTGAGCTTGTTCTTCCGCTTCACGCTGTGCCTGCTCTTCCGCGGCAAGGCGTTCTGCCTCTTGCGGATCACGTTTTACAAAGGTGCGCGTCTTGCGGACTTCAATTTGTACCGACTTGCTTTTGCCACCGGTACCAGGGATGTTCAACGTGCTACGCGTTTTACGCTGTAGCGTTAACTTGTCAGGCGTAGAGCCGTGTTCACGGTTCAGGTGCGCTAACAAGGTTTGTTTTTCTTGCGCGGTCACCGAGTCATCAGCGGACTTCGGGATCCCTGCATCAGCAAATTGCTGTACCAGGCGGTCCACGGAGGTCTGAATCTCAGCAGCCAGCGATTTTACAGTTACATCAGTCATGCTGTTCCTTCCTGCTACAGTTTATTACGCTTCGTCGCCGAACCAGCAAATATTACGTGCGGCCATGATGAGTTCGCCGGCTTTCTCGTCGGTTAAACCTTCGATATCGGCCAGGTCATCAACGCCTTGCTCAGCGAGATCTTCCAGCGTACAAACACCACGGGCAGCCAGCTTGAACGCAATCGCACGATCAAGACCTTCCAGATTCAGCAGGTCATCAGCCGGCTTCTTATCGCCAAGGCTTTCTTCCTGAGCCAGCGCCAGGGTGGTCAGTGCGTTTTTAGCGCGTTCACGCAGGGCTTCAACGGTTGGTTCATCCAGACCGTCAATTTCCAGCAGCTCTTTCATTGGCACGTAGGCCAGTTCTTCCAGCGTAGAGAAACCTTCTTCAACCAGCACAGTGGCGAAGTCTTCGTCAATGTCCAGGTATTTGGTGAAGGTATCGATCGCCGCGTGGGCTTCAGCCTGATGCTTGGCCTGAAGGTCATCAACGGTCATCACGTTGAGTTCCCAGCCGCTCAGCTGTGACGCCAGACGTACGTTCTGACCGTTACGGCCAATCGCCTGCGCCAGGTTGCCCGCTTCTACAGCGATATCCATGGTGTGTTTGTCTTCGTCAACAACGATAGACGCCACATCAGCCGGTGCCATTGCGTTGATCACGAACTGCGCCGGGTTATCGTCCCACAGAACGATATCAATGCGCTCGCCGCCCAGTTCGGTAGAAACCGCCTGAACACGTGCGCCACGCATACCGACGCAAGCACCGACCGGGTCGATACGCTTGTCGTTGGTTTTCACCGCAATTTTCGCACGGGAACCCGGATCGCGGGCCGCCGCTTTGATCTCGATAACTTCTTCGCCGATTTCCGGCACTTCGATACGGAACAGTTCAACCAGCATTTCTGGTTTAGAACGCGTCACGAACAGCTGTGCACCACGCGCTTCAGGACGTACGGCATACAGCACACCACGAATACGGTCGCCTGGGCGGAAGTTTTCACGCGGCAGCATGTCTTCACGCAGGATCACGGCTTCAGCGTTACCCGGCAGCCCTTCGGATTTGATCTCCAGAGAGATGTTGTCGCGGTTCACTTTCTTCACCACGCCAGTGATAATTTCGCCTTCCTGATCGCGGAACTGATCGACAACCAGCGCGCGCTCGGCTTCGCGAACTTTCTGCACGATAACCTGCTTCGCGGTCTGGGTGGTGATACGGTCGAAGGTAACAGATTCAATCTGATCTTCAACGTAGTCACCCACGTTCAGACTTTCGTCTTCAAAACGTGCCGCTTCCAGGGTGATCTCTTTGGTCGGTTGGGTCACTTCTTCAACGATTACCCAACGACGGAATGTATCGAAGTCACCGCTTTTACGATCGATTTCTACGCGAACATCGATCTCTTGTTCGTATTTTTTCTTGGTTGCTGTAGCCAGTGCACTTTCCAGCGCTTCGAAAATCTTCTCACGCGGCAGTGATTTCTCGTTGGAGACGGCTTCAACAACAGCCAAAATTTCTTTGTTCATCGCGGGCTTTTCACCTCAATCCAGACTGTTAAAAGTGGGGAACCAGGTTCGCCTTCTGGATATTACTCAGCGCGAACACTTCATCTTTGCCTTCGACTGTCACCGTGATCATTTCACCATCAACGGCTTTGATAATTCCCTGCCATTTACGGCGGTTCTGTACGGCCATACGCAGAACGAGAGCCACTTCTTCACCGGTAAAGCGCACGTAGTGCTCGGCCGTGAACATCGGACGATCGAGGCCAGGTGAGGAAACTTCCAGGTTGTACGCAACGGTAATCGGATCTTCAACATCAAGAACCGCACTCACCTGGTGGCTGACATCAGCACAATCATCAACATTGATGCCATCTTCACTATCAATATAGATGCGCAGTGTGGATGTACGGCCGCGAACGAATTCGATGCCGACCAGTTCGTAGCCCAGTGCTTCGACCGGCGCAGTAATCATCTCTGTTAATTTTTGCTCTAATGTGGACAAGCCCACCCCCAAGACATAAAAAAAGGGCGTAAAGCCCAGTTATTCTGTAGTCAGATAACAAAAAACCCCGATAAATCGGGGCTTTAGATAACTGAACCCTATAGCCACAACTGTGGCCTGGAGCACTCTCCGAAAGCATTTTTTCAAATCCAGCTACGAAGGCTCTAAGTCTTCACAGTATATTTGAAAAAGAACTTTATAGGAAAGTGGTTGCGGGGGCCGGATTTGAACCGACGACCTTCGGGTTATGAGCCCGACGAGCTACCAGGCTGCTCCACCCCGCGCCTGAAACGTGGCAAATTCTACGCGTTTTGGACAGAATTTGCAAATAATGCTGGGATTTGGTACCGAAGACGGGACGTAAAATCGGCGTTCAGTATATTGATAGTTGACCCCACCTGTCAACCCAACTTCAGCCAGGGCAATAAAAGGGAAATTTTTACAAAAAACGCACACGTCTCTTTCGGTCGTCGATAAAAGATGATTAAATGAATACTCACTTATTTTGCATAAACATGCATCGAGAGCGAAAACGGTCTCTAATCAGTCAATCAAGCAGGGTTTTATTATATGACGACGATTCTCAAGCATCTCCCGGTAGGACAACGTATTGGCATCGCTTTTTCTGGCGGCCTGGATACCAGCGCTGCGCTGCTGTGGATGCGCCAGAAGGGAGCGGTTCCTTATGCATATACTGCGAACCTGGGTCAGCCGGACGAGGAAGATTATGACGCGATCCCTCGTCGTGCCATGGAATATGGCGCAGAGAACGCACGTCTGATCGACTGCCGTAAGCAGCTGGTTGCCGAAGGGATTGCCGCAATCCAGTGCGGTGCTTTCCATAATACGACCGGCGGCCTGACCTATTTCAATACCACCCCGCTGGGTCGTGCCGTCACCGGCACTATGCTGGTTGCCGCCATGAAAGAAGATGGCGTGAACATCTGGGGGGACGGTAGCACCTATAAAGGCAACGATATTGAACGTTTCTATCGTTATGGCCTGCTGACCAACGCCGAGTTGCAGATCTACAAACCGTGGCTGGATACCGACTTCATCGACGAGCTGGGTGGCCGTCATGAAATGTCTGAGTTTATGATTGCCTGCGGCTTTGACTACAAGATGTCCGTTGAGAAAGCCTACTCAACCGACTCCAACATGCTGGGTGCGACGCATGAAGCGAAAGACCTGGAATTCCTGAACTCCAGCGTAAAAATTGTTAACCCGATCATGGGTGTGAAGTTCTGGGATGAGAACGTGAAGATCCCGGCGGAAGAAGTGACCGTGCGTTTCGAACGTGGTCATCCGGTTGCCCTGAACGGTAAAACCTTCTCCGACGATGTTGAACTGATGCTGGAAGCAAACCGCATCGGCGGTCGTCACGGGCTGGGTATGAGCGATCAGATCGAAAACCGTATCATCGAAGCGAAAAGCCGCGGCATTTACGAAGCTCCGGGGATGGCGCTGCTGCACATCGCTTACGAGCGTCTGCTGACCGGTATTCACAACGAAGACACCATTGAGCAGTATCACTCTCATGGCCGTCAGCTGGGCAAACTGCTGTATCAGGGTCGCTGGTTTGATCCACAGGCGCTGATGCTGCGTGACGCCCTGCAACGTTGGGTGGCAAGCGCAATCACTGGCGAAGTGACCCTGGAACTGCGTCGCGGCAATGATTACTCCATCCTCAATACCGTGTCTGACAACCTGACCTATAAAGCAGAGCGTCTGACCATGGAGAAAGGTGAGTCAGTGTTCTCTCCGGACGATCGTATTGGCCAGCTGACCATGCGTAACCTGGACATCACCGATACCCGTGAGAAGCTGTTCAACTATGTTGAGAATGGCCTGCTCTCCGCCAGTTCCGGTAATGGCCTCCCTCAGGTTGAGAACCTGGAACACAGCGATAAGAAATAATCGACAGCAAGTCATGCAAAAGGCGCCCATTGGGCGCCTTTTTTATGCTCTTCGTAGGCCCGGTAAGCGCAGCGCCACCGGGCAAAACGGCGGGTGGCGCTGCGCTTACCCGCCCTACAAAAGATCGGATAGACAGAATGTACAGACGAAAAAAAAGACGTCTTGCGACGTCTTTCTTCTGGAATATTGGTACCGAGGATGGGACTCGAACCCACAAGCCCGTTAGGGCACTACCACCTCAAGGTAGCGTGTCTACCAATTCCACCACCTCGGTACGGAATACTTACTGCGGGATATCGCTGGTTGGCTTAGCCGGTGCAGCTGGCTGAGTTTGCTCAGTTTTTGCTGGCGCGCTCAGATTTTCCCACTCGCTTCCTTTACTGGTCTTGTTGCTGTTGATATTGCCCAGCACCAGACTGATGATGAAGAACAGCGTAGCCAGAATCGCCGTCGTACGGGTCATGAAGTTCGCAGAACCACTTGAACCGAACAGCGTACCGGAAGCGCCTGCTCCGAAGGAGGCTCCCATATCAGCGCCTTTACCTTGCTGTAGCATAATCAGCGCTACGAGAGCGATGGCTACAATAAGGAAAATAACTAAAAGAGCTTCGTACATAATCAACCTGTTCCTTGCGGATTTGCCGCATACCAATGCTTCGACCAATTAGCAGGATTTTGTTTCCCACTGAAGCGGGTGTGAATACTAACCAAAGCGAATCACCTTCGCAAGGGCATTTTCGAGGCATTGTATCAACTGCGGAAAAAAACAGCAAAAAGCCATTCATTGCTTAAAACAAAGGCGGCAAACGCCGCCTTTTTAAACACTTATTCTGAAAGATTATGCAGCTTTGACTGCATCCGCAATGCGGTGCGCAAATTCGGTTACCTGCGCTTCGTCTTCGCCTTCCACCATCACGCGGATCAGCGGCTCGGTACCCGACTTACGCAGCAGGACGCGCCCACGGCTGCCAAGAGTCGCTTCCACGTCTGCCATCACCGCTTTCACGTTATCATTTTCCAGCGGGTCGCCTTTACCCGCGGTGAAACGCACATTGACCAGAATCTGCGGGAACATTTTCATGCCGCTGCACAGATCGTGCAGGCTCATATGGTTACGCGCCATCGCGGCAACAACCTGAAGCGCCGCCACAATACCGTCACCGGTGGTGGTTTTATCGAGCAGGATCACGTGGCCGGAGTTTTCCGCGCCAATACGCCAGCCTTTCTCCTGGAGTTTTTCCAGCACGTAGCGGTCACCCACTTTCGCACGAACAAACGGGATGCCCAGCTGTTTCAACGCCAGTTCCAGGCCCATATTGCTCATCAGCGTACCCACCGCGCCACCGCGCAATTGCCCCTGACGCAGGCCTTCACGGGCAATGATGTAGAGGATCTGATCGCCATCGACCTTGTTACCTTCGTGGTCAACCATGATCACACGGTCACCATCGCCATCCAGGGCAATACCCAGATCGGCCTTTTCAGCCAGCACACGCGCCTGCAAGGCACGCACGTCTGTCGCGCCGACTTCTTCGTTGATGTTCAGACCATCCGGCTCGCAGCCGATAGTGATCACTTTGGCACCCAGCTCGCGGAACACATTCGGCGCAATGTGGTAAGTCGCACCGTTGGCACAGTCCACCACAATTTTGAGGTGTGCCAGGCTCAGCTCATTCGGGAAAGTGCCTTTGCAGAATTCAATGTAGCGGCCTGCGGCATCGACAATACGGTTTGCTTTACCCAGCTCAGCGGAGTCAACACAGGTGATCTCTTTTTCCATTTCCGCTTCAATCGCCTCTTCCACGTCATCCGGCAGTTTGGTGCCGTCGATGGAGAAGAATTTGATACCGTTGTCATAGAACGGATTATGGGAAGCTGAAATGACGATGCCCGCTTCCGCACGGAAGGTGCGGGTCAGATAGGCAACAGCAGGGGTCGGCATTGGCCCCGTAAAGGAAGCTGAAAGCCCCGCCGCCGCCAGCCCGGCTTCCAGCGCGGACTCCAGCATATAACCCGAAATACGGGTATCTTTCCCAATAATGATCTTACGGGAGCCATGACGCGCCAGCACTTTCCCCGCTGCCCAGCCCAGCTTCAGGACAAAGTCAGGGGTAATTGGCGCATCGCCTACGCGCCCACGGATGCCATCGGTACCAAAATATTTACGATTACTCATAGCGTTTGTTTTCCTTCGCTGCCAGTGTGGCTTCCACCACACGCATGGCTTCTACTGTTTCTTTTACGTCATGGACGCGAATGATGTGTGCACCTTGCATCGCGGCAATCACCGCGCAGGCCAGACTGCCGCTCAGACGTTCGCTCGGCCCGACATTTAACAACTGACCAATCATCGATTTTCTCGACATTCCCACCAGCAGTGGCAGGCCGAACTGATGAAACTCTGATAAGCGCGCAAGCAACGCGTAATTGTGTGAGAGATTTTTACCGAAACCGAAGCCCGGGTCGAGCAGCAATTTCTCTTTTGCGATACCCGCACGTTCACAGCGTTCGATATGCTCAATAAAGAAGCGGGTGACGTCGGCAAACACATCTTCATATTTTGGCGCCTCCTGCATTGTCTTAGGCTGACCCTGCATATGCATCAGACACACCGGTAGCCCGGTTTCTGCGGCGGCTTCAATCGCGCCCGGCTCGGTCAGCGAGCGGATATCATTGATAATGTGAGCGCCCACTCTCGCCACTTCATGGATCACTTCGGGTTTGGAGGTATCAACGGAGATCCACACTTCAAAGCGCCGGGCGATAGCCTCCACCACCGGCACCACGCGCGCCAGCTCTTCATCCACTGAAACCTCCGCCGCGCCAGGCCGCGTTGACTCCCCTCCAACGTCAATGATAGTGGCACCCGCGTTAATCATTAAATTCGCGTGTTTAACCGCGTCGATAAGCGAATTATGCGTGCCGCCGTCAGAGAAGGAATCAGGCGTGACATTCAGGATCCCCATCACATGGGGATGTGAAAGGTCGAGATGCGAGTCCTGGGCGAATAGTTTCATGGTGAAGTCCCTGGGATTAATGTGGTTAAACAGATAAGAAAAACCCCGGAGCAAGCTCCAGGGTTTGAGATACAGACAAACGCTTCAACAGCAGTGACTTACTTGTCGCCCAACTGCTCTGACATGGTGTTGCCCGGGTTTGGCGTACGCGGTTCATCGACCGGACGCGGCGCACGCGGGGTGCCATTGTTGTCAGAATTGTTAGACGCGCCTGGGTCTTCCCAGCCTGCCGGCGGACGCACTTCGCGGCGCGCCATCAGGTCGTCAATCTGCGGTGCATCGATGGTCTCATATTTCATGAGCGCATCTTTCATCGAATGCAGGATGTCCATATTGTCGTTCAGGATCTGACGGGCGCGAGCGTAGTTACGTTCAATCAGCGCTTTCACTTCCTGGTCGATGATACGTGCCGTTTCATCGGACATATGTTTCGCTTTTGCCACAGAGCGGCCCAGGAATACTTCGCCCTCTTCCTCTGCATACAGCAGCGGACCGAGTTTGTCGGAGAAGCCCCACTGAGTCACCATGTTACGCGCCAGGTTTGTCGCCACTTTAATATCGTTCGACGCACCGGTGGAAACATGTTCCGCACCGTAGATAATCTCTTCAGCCAGACGACCGCCGTACAGGGTTGAAATCTGGCTTTCCAGCTTCTGACGGCTGGCGCTGATCGCGTCGCCTTCAGGCAGGAAGAAGGTCACACCCAGCGCACGACCGCGCGGAATAATCGTCACCTTGTGTACGGGATCGTGTTCCGGCACCAGACGACCGATAATCGCGTGACCCGCTTCGTGATATGCCGTGGACTCTTTCTGCGCTTCCGTCATCACCATGGAGCGACGTTCCGCACCCATCATGATTTTGTCTTTCGCTTTCTCGAATTCCACCATGGACACCACGCGCTTGTTACCGCGAGCGGCAAACAGTGCTGCTTCGTTGACCAGGTTAGCCAGATCCGCACCGGAGAAGCCTGGAGTACCACGAGCAATGATTGCCGCGTCGATATCTGGCGCCAGCGGTACGCGTCGCATATGCACTTTCAGAATCTGTTCACGACCGCGAACATCCGGCAGACCGACCACAACCTGACGGTCAAAACGGCCTGGACGCAGCAGCGCAGGGTCGAGTACGTCCGGACGGTTAGTTGCCGCGATAACGATGATACCTTCGTTACCTTCGAAGCCGTCCATCTCAACCAGCATCTGGTTCAGGGTCTGCTCACGTTCATCGTGACCACCACCCAGGCCTGCGCCACGCTGGCGGCCTACGGCGTCGATTTCATCGATGAAGATGATGCACGGTGCTGCCTTCTTAGCCTGCTCGAACATGTCACGCACACGAGATGCACCGACACCCACGAACATTTCAACGAAGTCAGAACCTGAAATAGTAAAGAACGGCACCTTCGCTTCACCCGCGATGGCTTTTGCCAGCAGGGTTTTACCGGTACCCGGAGGGCCGACCATCAGGACGCCTTTCGGGATCTTACCGCCCAGTTTCTGGAAACGGCTCGGCTCGCGCAGGTATTCAACCAGTTCACCCACCTCTTCTTTTGCTTCGTCACAACCTGCTACGTCAGCAAACGTGGTCTTGATCTGGTCTTCCGTCAGCATACGCGCCTTGCTCTTACCGAACGACATGGCACCTTTGCCACCACCGCCCTGCATCTGGCGCATAAAGAAGATCCAGACGCCGATAAGAAGCAGCATCGGGAACCAGGAAATGAAGATAGAAGCCAGCAGGCTTGGTTCTTCCGGCGGCTCGCCTACCACTTTGACGTTTTTGGTCAGAAGGTTATCAAGCAGCTTAGGATCGTTCACCGGGATGTAAGTCGTGTAACGGTTACTATCTTTCTTGGTAACGTTGATCTCACGTCCGTTGATACGCGCTTCGCGAACCTGGTCCTGATTGACCTCTTGCAGGAAGGTAGAATAATCCACCTTGCGGCCATTCGACTCGCTGGGCCCAAAGCTCTGGAATACTGACATCAGCACAACGGCAATGACCAGCCAGAGTATTAGGTTTTTCGCCATGTCACTCAAGGGATTAACCTCATATTACAACTGTGTTAAAAACAGCGTCAGGATACTCTATATCCAGTTTCATTCAAACTTTCGCCTGAAATCTACCGGTTATCATTTTCGCCCGGTCGCTACAATATACACTTCACGGGAACGGGCCCGGGAAGAGTCCGGCTTACGAACTTTGACCTTCGCAAACAGGGAGCGAATTTCCTTAAGATACTCCTCGAAACCTTCGCCCTGAAACACCTTCACAACAAAACTACCACCAGGCGCTAGTACATCACGACACATTTCTAACGCTAGTTCCACCAGATACATGGCGCGGGGGATATCCACCGCCGGTGTTCCACACATATTTGGCGCCATATCCGACATGACAACCTGGACCTTACTGTCACCTACACGATCAAGTAGTGCTTTAAGCACTAATTCATCACGAAAGTCGCCCTGAAGGAAGTCGACACCGACGATGGGATCCATTGGTAAAAGATCGCATGCGATGATTCGGCCCGTTCCGCCGATCTGCGTAACCGCATACTGGGACCATCCGCCAGGTGCCGCACCGAGGTCGACCACCGTCATTCCCGGTTTAAAAAGTTTGTCACTTTGCTGTATTTCATCAAGTTTAAACCAGGCGCGGGAACGCAACCCCTTTTTCTGCGCCTGTTGAACATATTTATCGCTAAAGTGTTCCTGAAGCCAGCGGCTGGAGCTGGCAGAACGCTTTTTACCTGTCATTTAACATTTCCGTCCTGGTTCATCGTTGCTTGCCTGTGACGTAAATTTCTACGCAGCTATTTGGCGATATTAGGGAGATGGCGGTAGAATGAACCGTTTTCAATCCCAACGTAAGCAAAAATATACGATGAATCTGAGTACTAAACAAAAACAGCACCTTAAAGGTCTGGCACATCCGCTCAAGCCTGTAGTGATGCTTGGCAACAATGGTTTGACCGAAGGGGTGCTTGCCGAGATTGAACAAGCGCTGGAACACCACGAGCTGATCAAGGTGAAAATCGCCTCTGAAGACAGAGACACTAAAAACCTGATCGTGGAAGCCATCGTGCGCGAAACCGGCGCCTGTAATGTACAGGTCATCGGTAAAACGCTGGTGCTCTATCGCCCATCAAAAGAGCGCAAAATCTCGCTGCCACGTTAAGGATATCCTGAATCGAACACATTTTGTGTGTGAAACGAGGGATTTCTTTCAGCAGGCGAGCAAAATGCCATGCTCCTTGAGTTGATAAAAGGCCGCTATGCGGCCTTTTTCTTTTCTTTACAATGTATCAACATCTTAGTAGAGAAGCGAATTACAGGTATTCAACCTTAATAATTTCGTATTCCACTTCACCACCAGGGGTGCGGATGGTGACCACATCGTCCTGCTCTTTGCCAATCAGGCCACGAGCAATCGGCGAGTTCACCGAAATAAGGTTCTGTTTGAAGTCCGCTTCATCATCACCCACGATGCGATAGGTCTGCTCTTCGTCGTTGTCCAGATTCAGGACGCTGACGGTAGAGCCGAAGATCACACGGCCATTATTTGGCATTTTGGTGATATCGATAACCTGCGCGTTAGACAGTTTCGCCTCGATATCTTTAATGCGCCCCTCACAGAAACCCTGCTGCTCACGCGCCGCGTGGTATTCAGCATTCTCTTTCAGGTCGCCATGCTCACGCGCTTCCGCGATAGCGGCGATGATTTCAGGGCGACGCACGGATTTGAGAAAATCCAGCTCTTCGCGCAGTTTTTCGGCACCACGTAAGGTCATCGGAATAGCTTGCATTTGTTATACCTCTTAAACATTCCTGTTGGGAGCAGTGTTCCCTGCTCCAGCCCACCTGAACAGGCCAGAAGCAAAAAGAAAACCGACCCGGGAGCAACGCCCCAGGTCAGCAGCAATTTTTCAATTTGATACGCATTTTACCGCGAAGTTCACTATGGGTCATCGTTTACTTTACAGTGCCATGCACCGTAGTATGACGGTTTGTTTTCGGGTTGTTAGCGCGAGATTATGCGATTTTCCAGTTTTATCATCGGATTGACTACCAGTATAACGTTCACCGTTCAGGCCGCGAATGTTGATGAGTACATTAATCAACTGCCCGCCGGCGCGAACCTTGCCCTGATGGTGCAGAAGGTTGGCGCGCAGGCTCCCGAGATTGACTATCACAGTCAACAGATGGCGCTGCCTGCCAGTACCCAGAAGGTGATCACTGCCCTCGCCGCCCTGCTCCAGCTCGGGCCTGACTTCCGTTTTACTACCACCCTTGAAACCAGAGGTAACGTTGAGGGTGGCGAATTGAAAGGCGATCTTATCGCCCGTTTTGGTGGCGATCCCACCTTTAAGCGCCAGGATGTCCGCAATATGGTGGCGGTACTGAAAAAATCCGGCGTAACAAAAATTGATGGCAACGTGCTGATCGACACCTCCATTTTCGCCAGCCACGATAAAGCGCCTGGCTGGCCGTGGAACGACATGACGCAGTGCTTTAGCGCCCCGCCAGCCGCCGCCATCGTTGACCGTAACTGCTTCTCCGTATCGCTTTACAGCGCGCCAAAACCAAATGACTTAGCTTTTATCCGCGTGGCCTCATACTACCCGGTCACGATGTTCAGCCAGGTGCGGACGCTGGCGAAAGGCTCCCCGGAGGCGCAGTATTGCGAGCTGGACGTGGTACCGGGCGATCTCAATCGCTATACGCTCACCGGCTGCCTGACCCAGCGGTCCGATCCCCTCCCGCTGGCCTTCGCCATTCAGGATGGCGCGGGCTATGCCGGTGCCATTTTTAAAGATGAACTGAAGCAGGCGGGCATAACCTACACCGGAACGCTGCTGCGCCAGACGCAGGTGAATGAGCCAGGCACGGTGATCGCCAGCAAACAGTCCGCGCCACTGCATGATTTGCTTAAGATTATGCTGAAAAAGTCGGATAACATGATTGCCGACACGGTGTTCCGCATGATTGGGCACGCGCGATTTGGTGTGCCGGGCACCTGGCGGGCCGGTTCTGATGCCGTACGTCAGATCCTGCGCCAGCAGGCGGGTATCGATCTGGGCAATACGATCGCCGTTGATGGTTCCGGTTTATCGCGTCATAACCTGATCTCGCCGGCCACCATGATGCAGGTGTTGCAGTACATTGCTCAGCATGACGCTGAGCTAAACTTTATTACGATGCTGCCGCTTGCCGGACACGACGGCTCTCTTCAGTACCGCGCGGGCCTTCACGCTGCGGGCGTGGATGGCAAAGTGTCAGCCAAAACGGGTTCCCTGCAAGGCGTTTACAACCTTGCCGGTTTTATCACTACCGCCAGCGGACAACGCATGGCATTTGTGCAATATCTTTCCGGCTATGCCGTCGAACCGGCTGACCAGCGCAATCGCCGTATTCCACTGGTGCGTTTCGAAAGCAGGCTCTATAAGGACATCTACCAGAATAACTAGCGATGAAACTACTGATAGTTGAAGACGATCTGTTATTGCAGGAAGGGTTAGCGCTGGCGCTGGGGAATGAAGGCTACGCCCTGGATTGTGCCACCACGGCCGCTGAAGCAGATGCCCTGATCCAGAGCGGTGAATACAGCCTCGTGATCCTGGATTTAGGGCTGCCGGATAAAGACGGCGCGACGCTGCTCTGCCAGTGGCGTCGTCGCGGGGTTGAGAATCCCGTCTTGATTCTCACCGCCCGCGATGCCATTGAAGACAGAATTAACGGGCTGGATTCTGGCGCTGACGATTATCTGGTAAAACCCTTCGCCCTTGCCGAGCTACAGGCTCGCGTACGGGCGTTGATCCGCCGCTATCAGGGCCACAGCGACAACCTGCTGACGGACGGAGATATCACCCTCAATCTGCAAACTCAGCAGGTGCTGCGCCAGTCTCAGCCTGTGGAAGTGACGCCAAAAGAGTTCGCTCTGCTGACGCGCCTGATCATGCGCAGCGGGCAGACCGTGCACCGTGAAACGCTGCAACAGGACATCTACTCCTGGCAGGACGATCCAGGATCAAACACGCTTGAAGTTCACATTCATAATCTGCGGCGCAAGCTCGGTAAAGATCGCATCAAAACCGTACGCGGCGTGGGTTACCGTCTGGAGAGCCAGAAATGAACAGTATGCGCCGGCGATTAATGGTGTTGCTGGCGGTTATTCTGCTATTTTTTCAACTCATTAGCGTTGTCTGGCTGTGGCATGAGAGCCGCGAGCAGATCGGTTTTCTGGTGAACGAAACGTTGTCCGCCAAAGCGCGCAACAACCATGTCGAAAAAGAGATCCGCGAAGCCATTGCCTCCCTGCTGGTCCCTTCTCTGGTGATGGTCGGTTTTACCTTGCTCTTCTCATTCTGGGCAGTCACCTGGATCACCCGACCACTCAACAAACTTCGCGCCAGCCTTGCGAACCGTTCGGCGGATAATCTGACTCCCCTGCCGATGTATTCCGATATGGAAGAGATAGGCGCTGTGACCACCTCGCTCAATCAACTCCTCGCCCGGCTGGACCACACTATTCAACAGGAACGCCTGTTTACCGCCGATGCGGCACACGAGTTACGTACGCCGCTTGCGGGGATCAGGCTCCATCTGGAACTGATGGCTCAGTCCGGTTCCCCGCAGGCCACGCCACTGATAAGCCGTATCGATCAGTTGATGCACACGGTGGAACAGCTGCTGATGCTGGCGCGTGCCGGACAGGCGATGGCCAGCGGCCATTACGATACCGTGAACTGGACAGAGACGATCATTGCTCCGCTCAGCCTGGAGCATGAAGCCAAAGAGCATACGGTAATATGGCCGGCCCACAGCGCGCTGACGGTACAGGGGGACGCCGTCCTGTTACGTCTGATGCTAAGGAACCTTCTGGAGAATGCCGCCCGCTACAGCCCGGCAGGCACAACCATTGAAGTGGCATTAACAGCGACGGAGGGCGGTACCCGGGTGAGCGTTACCGATCAGGGGCCGGGTATTGATGAGGCGCACCGCCAGTCGATCACCGAACCTTTCCGACGTCTCGACCAGCGCTACGGCGGCAGCGGCCTTGGGCTGAGCATCGTACAGCGTATCGTACAGCTCCATCATGGCCATTTAACGCTGGAGAACGGCGCTGAGGGCGGCCTCATCGCCAGCTGTTGGTTACCGGCGAAAATAGGATAAAAAAAAGCCCCGTTAAGGGGCTTTATACAGGGGTTAGTGCTTGTAGATGAACTCGACGCCTTCTTCGTCGTCTTCATCCCAGTCATCGTCCCAGTCTTCATCATCTTCTTCCGCTTCCAGCTCTTCGAGCTGCTGGCGGTGGTAGTCATCCCACATGAATTCGACTTTTTCAGGCTGTTTCGCCTCTTCTGCCTGAACAACCGGATTCTCGATGATAAAGGTCATCACATCCCAGCAGAGATCTTTCACGCCAACCTGGCTGGCGGCAGAGATCAGATAGTACTTATCTTCCCAACCCATCGCGTCGGCAATCGCTTTAGCTTTCGCTTCAGCTTCCGCTTTATCCATCAGGTCGATCTTGTTAAATACCAGCCAGCGCGGTTTTTGCGCCAGTTTTTCACTGTATTTCTCCAGCTCGCCGATAATAATACGGGCGTTTTCAACCGGATCGGAACCGTCGATTGGATCGATGTCGATGAGGTGCAACAGTACGCGACAACGCTCAAGGTGCTTCAGGAAGCGAATCCCCAGACCGGCGCCTTCTGCTGCCCCTTCAATCAGACCCGGGATGTCAGCGACCACAAAGCTCTTCTCGTTATCCATACGGACAACGCCCAGGCTCGGCACCAGCGTCGTAAACGGATAATCCGCTACTTTGGGTTTCGCCGCAGAGACCGCACGGATAAACGTCGATTTACCGGCGTTTGGCATACCCAGCATCCCCACATCCGCCAGCAGCATCAGTTCCAGTTGCAGGTCGCGCTTATCACCCGGGGTACCCATGGTTTTCTGACGCGGGGTACGGTTAACGGAAGATTTGAAACGGCTGTTACCCAGACCATGCCAGCCGCCTTTCGCCACCATCAGGCGCTGACCGTGTTTGGTCATATCACCCATGGTTTCGCCCGTGCCCTGATCGATGACACGCGTACCCACCGGCACTTTGATCGTCACGTCTTTACCGCGTTTACCGGTACAGTCGCGGCTCTGGCCGTTCTGGCCACGCTCGGCGCGGAAAGATTTTTCGAAACGGTAGTCGATCAGCGTGTTGAGGTTTTCATCCGCCTCCAGCCACACGTCGCCACCGTCCCCACCGTCACCGCCGTCAGGACCGCCACGAGGAATATATTTTTCACGGCGGAAGCTTACACAACCGTTACCGCCATCACCTGCCACGACCAGAATCGTCGCTTCATCAACAAACTTCATTTTACTCTCCGTAACTCATTCGCCTGAGCGGGGGACTATTACAACCGCTTCATTTTTGCGCCAACGCCCCCAGAGACGATGACCAATGGCGGAATACATCGCGCCCGCAACCACGACAAACGCACCGAGATAACCCAACAGGTTGAGCATCGGCTTGACGAAGACATCGGGCCAGGCCATTGATAACAAATCTGAAAATAACAGCGTAAACAGCGGGGTAAGCGTGATTAAGGCGCTCACCTGTGCTGCCTGCCAGCGCGCCATGGCTTCAGCCAGAGCGCCATAACCGACCAGCGTATTCAGCCCACAAAAAATGAGGCACGCCAGTTGCCAGTCGCTGAGCTGGGTAATTACACCCGGCTTCGCTAAAGGCAATAATGCCAGTGTACACAAAGTGTACAGCAAAAAGAGGATCTGCTGTGAGGCAAGACGGCGCAATAACACCTTTTGCGCGACGCCATAACTCACCCAGACCGTTGCTGCGCCCACCCCAAAAATGACACCCCAGGTGTAATCCGTCAGGCGGGTAAAAATCTCAATCAGGCTGGTGTTAAAGAACATCACCAGCCCGCAAAGCAGCATGCTTGCCCCGATGATCTGCGTGCCGCGCATCTTCTCCTTGAGGATGAATACGCTGGCGACCATCATGCCGACCGGTGAAAGCTGACCAATCACCTGCGACGCTGTAGGGCTAAGATATTGCAGGGAAGAGCTGAACAGAATGAAGTTACCGAACAGACCGCCCGTCGCGATAGCCAGTAACACCAGCCAACGCGGTTTTCGGAAGATGCGCAGCGGTGGCAGCTTACCTTTGACGGCCAGAATGGCGCCCAGGCCTATGCTTGCCATCAGGAAGCGATAAAACACCACCGTCGGTGGCTCCATGACTTCCAGTACCTGCTTCATTGCAATTGGCAGCGCACCCCAGCACATTGCGGTAGTGAGCGCCAAAAGAATACCCATGCCGGCCTGCTGCTTCATGCCCGTTTTCCCTACAGAAAATTTTCCGGGTTTCCAATGTAAAAAGCCCCGCAACACGTTGCGGGGCTTTAATCCGTTACCGGACCGAGAAAACCTTACTCAGCAACGATGCTGATG
This sequence comes from Enterobacter sp. UPMP2061, assembly GCF_053709615.1. Classification (NCBI taxonomy): domain Bacteria; kingdom Pseudomonadati; phylum Pseudomonadota; class Gammaproteobacteria; order Enterobacterales; family Enterobacteriaceae; genus Enterobacter; species Enterobacter sp. UPMP2061. The sequence continues at coordinate 96,004 of NZ_JBSKJP010000004.1, read as the reverse complement.
TATTTACGGTTGTTCGGGCCTTTAACTTCAAATTTCACTTTACCGTCTGCTTTAGCAAACAGAGTGTGGTCACGACCGCAACCTACGTTGGTACCCGCGTGGAACTTGGTGCCACGCTGACGAACGATGATGCTACCCGCCAGAACGGATTCGCCACCGAAACGCTTAACGCCCAGGCGTTTAGCTTCTGAATCGCGACCGTTACGTGTGGAGCCGCCAGCCTTTTTATGTGCCATTTAAATCTCTCCTCAGGTCTTAGGCGCTGATGCCAGTAATTTTCACATCAGTGAACCACTGACGGTGGCCCTGCTGCTTACGATAGTGTTTACGACGACGAAACTTAACGATTTTAACTTTCTCGCCACGACCGTGAGCAACAACTTCAGCTTTGATAACGCCGCCATCAACGAAAGGAACGCCGATTTTGACTTCTTCACCGTTTGCGATCATCAGAACTTCAGCGAACTCAACAGATTCGCCAGTTGCGATGTCCAGCTTTTCCAGGCGAACGGTCTGACCTTCGCTTACTCGGTGTTGTTTACCACCACTTTGGAAAACCGCGTACATATAAACTCCGCTTCCGCGCACATCCTCGTATGATTCAGAGTGCGCTATAAATATTCACAATAGGGCGCGAATATTACGCAAAACGCGAGCCTTTGACAAGTGCTACCATCAATACATGAAGAAAAAAAACACAACACGTACGGTAACGTTTATCTGAGCCGTTTTTTCAGTACAATCAGCAATACTATTTATAAACCGAAACCCTTTGTGTACCCATCTCGTGTGGGATAAACAGGATAAAAAGCCCGGCTTTTGCGATGAATTTAGAAAAAATCAATGAGTTAACCGCGCAAGATATGGCGGGTGTGAATGCAGCAATCCTGGAGCAACTCAACTCTGACGTTCAGCTGATCAATCAGTTGGGCTATTACATCGTCAGCGGCGGCGGTAAACGTATTCGTCCGATGATTGCCATTCTGGCCGCACGCGCGGTTGGCTATCAGGGAAATGCCCACGTCACGATCGCGGCGCTGATCGAATTTATCCACACCGCCACCCTGCTTCACGACGATGTTGTGGATGAATCAGACATGCGTCGTGGTAAAGCCACCGCCAACGCCGCGTTTGGTAATGCGGCAAGCGTTCTGGTAGGCGATTTTATCTATACCCGAGCCTTCCAGATGATGACCAGCCTTGGCTCGCTGAAGGTGCTGGAAGTGATGTCAGAAGCCGTGAACGTTATCGCTGAAGGTGAAGTCCTACAGCTGATGAACGTCAACGACCCGGACATCACCGAAGAAAACTATATGCGGGTGATTTATAGCAAGACCGCACGTCTGTTCGAAGCCGCCGCGCAATGCTCCGGCATTCTGGCAGGCTGTAGCGAAGCTCAGGAAAAGGGCCTTCAGGACTATGGCCGTTACCTCGGCACCGCGTTCCAGCTGATTGATGATTTGCTGGACTACAGCGCGGATGGCGAAACGCTCGGTAAAAACGTCGGCGATGACCTGAACGAAGGCAAGCCAACGCTGCCGCTGCTCCACGCGATGCGCAATGGCACACCAGAGCAGGCGAAAATGATCCGGGAGGCTATCGAGCAGGGAAATGGACGCCATCTTCTGGAACCGGTACTGGAAACAATGGCTATCTGCGGCTCCCTGGAATGGACGCGTCAGCGCGCTGAAGAAGAAGCGGACAAAGCCATCGCCGCCATTCAGGTCATTCCCGACAGCCCATGGCGTGATGCGCTAATCGGCCTCGCGCACATCGCCGTCCAGCGCGACCGATAATCCCCTCCTCATCTCCCTGCGCCCACGCAGGGAGATTCCAGTACACACCAATAAATTACATTTCCGCGTAAGCCCATCGGGTTACAGGCCGCATGTATAAAGCCGTGCCTTATTCTGAATATTGCTTCTCGTAACATGAACTTTTTAGAACACATGTTCGAAGTGAGTATAGTAATGCTGTCTTTTCACACGAAACGACGTGGACGATAACGAACACAAGGACAGCATTATGGATACAAAATTCATCGACTGGCATTCTGCTGACATTATTGCGGCACTGCGTAAAAAAGGAACATCGCTGGCTGCCGAATCACGTCGTCATGGGCTAAGCTCGTCGACGCTGGCAAACGCCCTGACCCGCCCATGGCCGAAGGGGGAACTGATTATCGCGACGGCGCTGGATACGCATCCGTGGGTGATATGGCCGTCACGCTACCACGATCCTATTACCCATGAATTTATCGACAGAACGCGCATGATGCGCCAGGGCAAAACGAAGAAAGCACATCAGGACTGATGCACCAGGATTGACAGGAACAGCAATCCCCCGGCCTGTTATGGCAGGGGGGTGCCGGAACGATTACTCGCCCTTCACACGCTCGATATTTGCACCCAGCGCGCGCAGTTTGTCCTCAATACGCTCGTAACCACGATCGATGTGGTAGATACGATCGACAACGGTAGTCCCTTCCGCAATACAACCTGCCAATACGAGGCTCGCAGACGCGCGCAGATCGGTCGCCATCACCTGCGCACCGGACAGTTTTTCAACGCCGTGGCAAATTACCGTGTTGCTTTCAATCTCAGCATGCGCACCCATACGGATCAGTTCCGGTACGTGCATGAAACGGTTTTCGAAGATAGTTTCCGTGATGAAGCCCGTGCCTTCGGCCACCAGGTTCAACAGCGTGAACTGTGCCTGCATATCCGTCGGGAATGCCGGATGTGGCGCAGTACGCACGTTAACGGCTTTAGGACGCTGCCCGTGCATATCGAGGCTGATCCAGTCTTCACCGATTTCGATATCCGCACCCGCATCGCGCAGTTTCGCCAGCACCGCATCCAGGGTATCCGGCTGGGCGTTACGGCAGACAATCTTACCGCCAGAAATGGCCGCGGCCACCAGGAAAGTACCGGTTTCGATACGGTCCGGCAGAACGCGGTACACACCGCCACCCAGACGTTCAACGCCTTCGATGGTGATACGGTCTGTGCCCTGCCCGCTGATCTTCGCCCCCAGCGCGACTAGGAAGTTCGCGGTATCCACGATCTCCGGCTCACGGGCGGCGTTTTCGATGATGGTAGTGCCTTCTGCCAGCGTAGCAGCCGACATGATGGTGACCGTTGCGCCCACGCTCACTTTGTCCATGACAATGTGCGCGCCTTTCAGACGACCATTGACGGACGCTTTAACGTAACCCTCTTCCAGCTTGATCTCTGCGCCGAGTTTTTCCAGGCCGAAGATATGCAGGTCAACGGGACGCGCGCCGATAGCGCATCCGCCCGGCAGTGAAACCTGTCCCTGACCGAAACGCGCCACCAGCGGACCAAGCGCCCAGATGGAAGCACGCATGGTTTTCACCAGCTCATACGGCGCTGAGAAGTTGTTCACGTTGCTGGCATCGATCCAGACGGAACCGTTACGCTCCACTTTGGTGCCCAACTGGCCGAGCAACTTCATGGTCGTGTCGATATCTTTCAGCTTCGGTACGTTCTGGATCTCTACCGGCTCTTCTGCGAGCAGCGCAGCGAAAAGAATGGGCAGCGCGGCGTTTTTAGCGCCAGAAATTGTGACTTCGCCCTGGAGACGCGTGGGTCCCTGTACACGAAATTTATCCATCGTTTGCTCTCTTATAAATTCAACCGTGCTGCGGGCGTTTCGCCCTCAGCTCAAAAACCGTTTAGTTTGCGATCGCGTGCCCACTCCTGTGGGGTGAACGCTTTAATCGACAGGGCGTGGATGCGGTTATCCGCAATGTATTCCATCAGCGGCGCGTACACAGCCTGCTGTTTCTTCACGCGACTCATTCCGTCGAACATCTCACCCACAGCAATAACCTGGAAGTGACTGCCATCGCCAGAGACGTGGGCTTCCTGAAGGGAGAGTGCATTCATCAGCACAGTCTGGATTTCATTATTTTCCATGGGGTCTACATCATCTGATAGTGAAAACAAGCTCAACATCTTAGAGCAAAGTGGCGCGGTCTTAAACAAGCAAAAAGCCCCGACGCGTAAACTGTCGGGGCTTTCAGAAGTAACGTACTGAAAAAATTAGCGAGGTAATACGTCTTCGGGCAAATTGTAAAGCTGTGCAAGGGTAATCACGTTATCGCTTACCCCCGTCAGGGTAACGCCACTCCCCTGCTTTTTGCCCGTGGCCACCAGGTGCGCCAGCAGGGCGATACCGGCGGTATCTACCCGCGTAACGCCATGGAGATCAATCAGCGTCACGCCCTGCATCGCGTTATGGCGAGCGTCCCACAGCGGGTTAAGCAGATCCTGATCCAGCTCTCCCGTCAGCGTCAACGTCTCGCCGTCACGCGCCCAGCTAAGCTGCTGTGACATTACTTCTTCTCGTCCAGGGTAATTTTCTGACGAGAGATGGACTGAAGCTGAGCCGTCAGGCCATCGATGCCTTTAGTGCGCAGCAGATCGCTCCACTCGTTCTGTTTAGTGGTGATCATGCTGACGCCTTCAGCGATCATGTCGTACGCCTGCCAGTTTCCGGTCTGGCTGTTTTTACGCCACTGGAAGTCCAGACGAACCGGTGGACGACCGTTTGGATCGATAATCGTCACGCGAATAGGAATGATAGTGGCATCGCCCAGCGGCTGTTCAGGGGCAATCTGATAGGTCTGCCCGTGGTACATCGCCAGCGCCTGGCCGTAAGCCTGTTTCAGGTATTCACGGAACGCCGCAAAGTAAGCCTCGCGCTGTGCAGGGGTCGCGTCTTTGTAGTAACGGCCCAGCACCAGTGCGCCCGCATACTTGATCTGCACATACGGCAGCAGTTCCTGATCCACCACATCACGCAGATAATCAGGGTTAGAACGGATTTTTGGCTGTTCGTTTTTAAGACGGTCGAAGGTTTTCTTCGCGGCCTCATCCATCAGTTTGTACGGGTTACTCTGATCCGCAGCGTGCGCCGCGGTAAGAGGGGCAATGACCAGCATGGCAACCATTAACAGTCGTTTAAACATGAATGACTTCTCCTGAAATTAATTCGTCGCGCCTGGCGTCGGTTCGACGTTGGTGTGGTCTTCACTCTGCGCAGGGGCATCGTCAGACTTTTTATCATCCCCTTTACTGTTGTAAAGGAACTGACCAATCATATCTTCCAGCACCATCGCTGACTTGGTATCCTGGATTACGCTACCGTCTTTAAGGATAGTCGTTCCCAGCTCAGGATCTTCAAAACCAACGTTAAGGGCCAGATATTGCTCCCCCAGCAGGCCAGAGGTGCGGATAGAAAGCGAGCTGGTGTCCGGAATGTGGTTATAGCGCTCTTCGATATCCATCGCGACGCGCGGCAGATAGGTTTTCTCATCAAGCGTAATGTCAGCGACACGTCCGATAACGACGCCACCAATACGCACCGGTGAGCGCGCTTTCAGGCCGCCGATGTTATCGAAAGTCGCGTAGACACGATACGTCGGCTCGGCGCGAACAGAGGTGATGTCCGCCGCTCGCAGGCAGATGAACAGCGCGGCCAGCAGCGCCAGAAGCAGAAACACGCCAACCCAAATTTCATTTTTTCTCGTTTGCATGAACTCAATTCCCAAACATCAGTGCGGTGAGCACAAAATCCAGACCTAAAACGGCCAGCGACGAATGTACGACAGTACGCGTCGTTGCACGGCTAATGCCCGCCGACGTCGGAATGGCATCGTAACCATTAAACAACGCAATCCAGGTAACCGTCACAGCGAAAACCACGCTCTTGATCAGACAGTTCACCAGATCCATCCGCAGATCGATGGCGTCCTGCATGGCAGACCAGAAGAATCCGGCATCAATGCCTTTCCAGTTAACGCCAACCAGCGCGCCTCCCCAGATACCTACCGCCACAAAAAGGATAGTCAGTAACGGCAAGGAGATAGCCCCGGCCCAGAAGCGCGGCGAGATTACCCGGCGCAGCGGATCGACTGCCATCATCTCCATACTGGAGAGCTGCTCGGTGGCGCGCATCAGGCCAATTTCCGCCGTCAACGCTGACCCGGCACGCCCGGCGAACAGCAGCGCGGCAACCACCGGCCCGAGTTCACGCAGCAGCGAGAGCGCCACCAGCATGCCAAGGCTGGTTTCCGCGCTGTAGGTTGTCAGCACCAGATACCCCTGCAACCCCAGCACCATGCCAATAAACAGACCCGACACGATGATGATAAGCATCGACAGCACGCCGACGTTATAAAGCTGCCGTACCAGTAACGGCGCATGCTTGCGGAACTCCGGTTTGCCGACCAGCGCGTTGAACAACATTAATCCGGCACGCCCGAACGTACTGATGGTTTTTAGGCCACGGTGTCCAAGACCCGCCAACGCATTTAACAGCATGAGTGGCTTAACTCCCTATTCCGAGTAAATCGTCATGATAGTCGCCCGCCGGATAGCGGAAAGGCACCGGCCCATCTGCGATACCGTCCAGGAACTGCCGCACGCGTGGATCGCCATTCTCCTGCAACGCCTGCGCGCTGCCGTGGGCGACGATCTTTTTGTCAGCCACAATATAGGCGTAATCAGCGATACTCAGCACTTCCGGCACGTCGTGGGAAACCACCACGCAGGTGACGCCAAGGGCGCTGTTCAGCTCCGAAATTAACTTCACCAGCACGCCCATGGTGATGGGGTCCTGCCCGACGAACGGTTCATCGAACATGATTAAATCGGGTTCCAGGGCAATAGCACGCGCCAGCGCGGCGCGGCGCGCCATCCCACCCGAGAGTTCGGACGGCATGAGTTTCGCAGCCCCCCGCAGCCCCACGGCTTCAAGCTTCATCATCACCGTACTGTGCAACAGCTCAGGAGGAAGATGGGTGTGCTCACGCAACGGATAGGCCACGTTGTCAAAAACGTTCATATCCGTGAACAGCGCGCCCGACTGAAAGAGCATGCTCATCCGTTTGCGAACCGTGTAGAGGCGCGAGCGAGACATCGCCGGGACATTTTCGCCGTCGAAGAGAATTTCGCCGCTGTCAGGGGGGATTTGCCCGCCGATAAGACGCAGCAACGTGGTTTTACCGATCCCTGACGGCCCCATGATGGCGGTGATTTTACCGCGCGGCACGGTCAGCGAAATATCATCAAATATTAACCGGTTGCCGCGAGAAAAACTGACGCCCCGGACATCGACTATATTCGCCATCGTTTGGCTCATTTATGGTTCCTTACTTACCTTGCTTCACGGCTGGCATGAAGCGTAAATCAGCCCTAAACCCCGCATTTTTACAGAATATTCACTATTGGGGTTAGCGAAAGCTGGCATTTGTTTTACTTTTCCGGCGCATAAAGTCAAAATTAGGAATTCGTTACGTCTCAGACTTCATCTGGCGCCAACATTCGTGCGCAGTGGACCAGCGAGTATACCTGAAGAAAGGACTTTTGATGCTTTTAGCAACAGCACTGTTAATAATTGGTTTACTGTTGGTGGTCTACAGTGCTGACCGTTTGGTCTTTGCCGCATCCATTCTCTGTCGACTCATTGGCATGCCGCCCATCATTATCGGCATGACGGTGGTCAGTGTAGGCACATCGCTTCCTGAAATCATCGTTTCTGTTTCAGCCTCGCTGCATGGGCAGGTCGACCTCGCTATCGGCACCGCGATTGGCTCTAACATCGTCAATATCTTACTGATTTTAGGCTTAGCCGCATTACTGCATCCATTTCGCGTGCATTCTGATGTTTTGCGCCGGGAATTGCCGTTAATGTTAGTCGTCAGTCTGCTGGCAGGCTACGTACTTTATGACGGGGTGCTGAGCGTCGGTGACGGTATATTCCTGCTCGCCCTGGCCGTGATCTGGTTGCTTTACAGCGTGAAGATCGCACGTCTGGCGGAAAAACAGGGTAACGATAGCCTTACGCGTGAGCATCTCGCCGAGCTGCCCCGGGAAGGGACCTTACCCGTCGCCCTGCTGTGGCTGGGCGTCGCGCTGATCATCATGCCAATGGCCACGCGGATGGTGGTCGATAACGCGACGGTGCTGGCGAACGCGTTTGCGATGAGCGAACTGACAATCGGTCTGACGGTAATCGCCATCGGCACCAGCCTGCCAGAGCTGGCCACCGCCATCGCCGGGGCGCGTAAAGGGGAAGATGATATCGCCATCGGCAATATCATTGGCTCGAATATTTTCAATATCGCGATCGTGACGGGGCTGCCGGCGCTAATCTCGCCGGGGCCGTTTAACCCTATGGTTTTCACGCGCGATTACGGTGTGATGCTGCTGGTCAGCGTGATTTTCGCCCTGCTCTGCTGGCGGCGAAAAGAGCAGATCGGCAAAGGCGCAGGCGCGCTGCTGACGGGTGGATTTATCGTATGGCTGGCGATGCTGTACTGGCTTTCGCCTCTTCTCTCTGGGTAAACGGAAACGCATTATGTCGCAAATAGAATTGCAGCCGGGTTTTGACTTTCAGAAAGCAGGCAAAGACGTTCTGGAGATTGAACGTGAAGGTCTGGCGCAGTTAGATCAGTACATTAATCAGGATTTTAGTCTGGCCTGTGAGAAGATGTTCTACTGTGCCGGCAAAGTCGTGGTGATGGGGATGGGCAAATCCGGCCATATCGGACGCAAAATGGCGGCGACCTTTGCCAGTACCGGCACGTCGTCATTCTTCGTTCATCCCGGTGAAGCCGCGCACGGTGACCTCGGCATGGTTACGCCGCAGGACGTGGTTATTGCGCTGTCCAACTCCGGGGAATCGAATGAAATCCTGGCGTTGATCCCGGTACTGAAGCGTCTGCACGTACCGCTGATTTGCATGACCAGCCGACCGGAAAGCAGCATGGCGCGTGCGGCGGATATTCACCTGTGCGTGAAAGTGCCTAAAGAAGCCTGTCCGCTGGGGCTGGCGCCGACCTCCAGCACAACCGCCGCGCTGGTGATGGGCGATGCCCTTGCCGTTGCGCTGCTGGAAGCCCGCGGTTTTACGCCTGAAGATTTTGCCCTGTCTCATCCCGGCGGCGCGCTCGGGCGCAAACTGCTGCTGCGGGTTAACGATATTATGCACACCGGAGATGAGATCCCGCACGTGAGCAAAGAGGCCTCTTTGCGCGACGCGTTACTGGAGATCACCCGTAAAAACCTGGGCATGACGGTTATCTGCGACGATCTGATGAAGATTCAGGGCATTTTCACCGACGGCGACCTGCGCCGGGTATTCGATATGGGTGTGGATGTCCGAACGCTGGGCATTGCTGATGTGATGACGCCAGGCGGGATCCGCGTCCGTCCGGGCACGCTGGCGGTAGATGTGCTGAACCTGATGCAGTCCCGTCATATTACCTCAGTGATGGTTGCCGATGGCGACCAACTGCTGGGTGTGGTACATATGCATGATCTGCTGCGCGCTGGCGTAGTGTAATGAAGGATAAGACAATGAGTAATGCGGGTGCATCCCTTGCAACCTGTTATGGCCCGGTGAGCGCCCACATGATGGCAAAGGCGGAAAATATCCGCCTGTTGATCCTCGATGTGGATGGTGTGCTCTCCGACGGTCTGATTTATATGGGCAATAACGGCGAAGAGCTGAAAGCCTTTAACGTTCGCGACGGTTACGGTATCCGCTGTGCGCTCACGTCCGGAATTGAAGTTGCAATCATCACCGGGCGGAAAGCTAAACTGGTAGAAGATCGGTGTGAAACGCTGGGCATTACCCATCTCTATCAGGGGCAGTCTGATAAGATGGTAGCTTTCCGGGATCTGCTGGGAAAACTGGCCATTGCACCAGAGAATGTGGCATACGTCGGGGATGATTTGATCGACTGGCCAGTGATGGCGGAGGTGGGTCTGAGCATCGCCGTGGCTGACGCGCACCCGCTGCTGATCCCGCGTGCTGATTACGTTACCCATATTCACGGTGGCCGCGGCGCCGTCCGTGAAGTCTGCGATCTGCTTCTGCTGTCGCAGGGCAAGCTTGATGAGGCGAAAGGGCAATCGATATGAGTAAAACCAGACGTTGGGTTATCATTCTGCTTGCGCTTGTCGCCCTGGTACTGATTGGCGTCAACCTCGCTGACCGCGATGATACGCAAGCGGAAGTGGTTAACACGAGCGACCCGACCTATAAAAGCGATCACAGCGACACCGTGGTCTATAGCCCGGAAGGCGCGCTGAACTATCGCCTCGTTGCTCAGCATGTAGAATATTTTTCAGATGACGGTACCTCGTGGTTTACCCAACCGGTCATGACCACCTTTGATACGGACAAAGTGCCGACGTGGTCTATCAAGTCTGACCGGGCAAAACTGACAAATGACCGTATGCTTTACCTGTATGGTCACGTTGAAGTCAACGCCCTGACCGCTGACGCGCAACTGCGAAAAATTACGACGGATAACGCCCAGATCAACCTGGTCACCCAGGATGTCACGTCGCAGGATCTCGTCACCCTGTATGGCACAACATTTAATTCCAGCGGTTTAAGAATGCGCGGGAACTTACGCAGCAAAAACGCCGAGCTGATTGAAAAGGTTAGAACCTCCTATGAAATTCAAAACAAACAAACTCAGCCTTAAAGTTGTTATCGCCAGCGCGCTGCTGGCGGCCAGTCTTCCCGCGCTTGCTGTGACTGGCGACACCGAACAGCCGATTCATATTGAATCCGATACCCAGTCTCTGGATATGCAGGGTAACGTCGTCACCTTTACCGGCAACGTCGTCATGACCCAGGGCACCATTAAAATCAACGCCGACAAAGTGGTCGTTACTCGTCCGGGCGGCGAGCAGGGCAAAGAGATTATCGATGGTTATGGCAACCCGGCCACCTTCTACCAGATGCAGGACAACGGCAAGCCGGTGAAAGGCCATGCCTCGCATATGCATTATGAACTGGCGAAGGATCTGGTCATCCTGACCGGTAATGCTTACCTGGAACAGCTGGACAGCAATATCAAAGGCGACAAGATCACCTATCTGGTGAAAGAGCAGAAAATGCAGGCCTCCAGCGAAAAAGGCAAACGCGTCACGACCGTGCTTGTGCCTTCGCAGTTGCAGGACAAGAACAACGGTCAGGCTCCGGCACAGAAAAAGAGTAACTAATTCGTTATGGCAACTTTAACTGCAAAAAACCTCGCGAAAGCGTATAAGGGCCGCCGCGTCGTCGAAGATGTCAGTCTGACCGTCAACTCCGGCGAAATCGTGGGTTTGCTTGGCCCTAACGGGGCGGGTAAAACCACGACCTTCTACATGGTGGTGGGCATCGTCCCGCGTGACGCCGGCAACATCATCATCGATGATGAAGATATCAGCCTGCTGCCGCTGCATGCCCGCGCGCGTCGTGGCATCGGCTATTTGCCGCAGGAAGCGTCTATTTTCCGCCGCTTAAGCGTGTTCGACAACCTGATGGCCGTGCTCCAGATCCGTGACGATCTGACCAGCGAGCAGCGCTCTGACCGTGCGAACGAGCTGATGGAAGAGTTTCATATCGAGCATCTGCGTGACAGCCTCGGCCAGGCGCTGTCCGGTGGTGAACGCCGCCGCGTTGAGATTGCGCGCGCGCTGGCAGCAAACCCAAAATTCATCCTGCTGGATGAACCGTTTGCGGGCGTTGACCCCATCTCCGTTATCGATATCAAACGTATCATTGAGCACCTGCGCGACAGCGGGCTTGGCGTACTGATCACGGACCACAACGTTCGTGAAACGCTGGCCGTGTGTGAGCGCGCCTACATAGTGAGCCAGGGCCATCTGATTGCCCACGGTACGCCGCAGCAAATCCTCGAAGATGAGCATGTTAAGCGCGTGTACCTTGGGGAAGACTTCAGACTCTGATAGGGTAGAGGTTAAGTCACGCCGAACCGGAGAAAAACGCTCTGAACATGAAGCAAGGTTTGCAATTACGGCTCAGCCAGCAACTGGCCATGACGCCGCAGCTACAGCAGGCAATCCGTCTGTTGCAGCTGTCCACGTTAGAACTCCAGCAGGAGCTCCAGCAGGCGCTGGACAGCAATCCGCTGCTGGAGCAAACCGATCTTCATGACGAGGTAGACGCCCAGCAGACGCAGGACACAGAAACGCTCGACTCCGTAGATGCGCTCGAACAGAAAGAGATGCCGGACGAACTGCCGCTGGATGCCAGCTGGGACGAAATCTACACCGCGGGTACCCCTTCCGGGACGCGTGCAGACTACCAGGACGATGAACTCCCGGTCTACCAGGGCGAAACCACCCAGTCGCTTCAGGACTACCTGATGTGGCAGGTAGAGCTGACCCCTTTCTCCGATACCGATCGCGCCATTGCCACCTCGATTGTCGATGCCGTTGACGACACGGGCTATTTGACCGTGACGCTGGACGAGATTCTGGAAAGCATCGGCGATGACGAGATTGAACTGGAAGAGATTGAAGCCGTCCTGAAACGCGTTCAGCGTTTCGACCCGATTGGCGTCGCCGCGAAAGATCTGCGCGACTGCCTTCTGATCCAGCTTTCGCAGTTTGCCAAAGAGACACCGTGGATTGACGAAGCCCGGCTCATCATCAGCGATCATCTGGATCTGCTGGCGAATCACGACTTCCGCACCCTGATGCGCGTCACACGCCTGAAAGAAGAGGTGCTGAAGGAAGCGGTGAATCTGATCCAGTCGCTCGATCCGCGTCCGGGGCAGTCGATCCAGACCAGCGAACCGGAATATGTCATTCCTGATGTGCTGGTGAGAAAGCACAATGGCCGCTGGGTCGTTGAACTGAACGCCGACAGCATTCCTCGCCTGCAAATCAACCAGCAATACGCCTCCATGTGCACCAGCGCCCGTAACGATGCTGATAATCAATACATTCGCAGCAACCTTCAGGAAGCACGCTGGTTGATCAAGAGTCTGGAGAGCCGTAATGACACGCTGCTGCGCGTCAGCCGCTGTATTGTCGAACAGCAGCAGGCGTTCTTTGAGCAGGGCGAAGAGTTTATGAAACCGATGGTGCTGGCGGACATCGCCCAGGCCGTCGAGATGCATGAATCAACCATTTCCCGCGTGACCACGCAGAAGTATCTGCACAGCCCACGCGGTATTTTTGAGCTTAAGTATTTCTTCTCCAGCCACGTGAACACCGAAGGCGGCGGCGAAGCCTCGTCAACGGCTATTCGCGCCCTGGTGAAGAAGTTGATCGCCGCGGAGAACCCCGCGAAGCCACTCAGTGACAGTAAGTTAACCACCATGCTGTCCGATCAGGGTATTATGGTGGCACGTCGTACTGTCGCGAAGTATCGAGAGTCTTTATCCATTCCGCCGTCTAACCAGCGTAAACAACTGGTTTGACACAACCGATAAGGAAGACACTATGCAGCTCAATATCACCGGACATAACGTCGAGATTACTGAGGCTTTACGCGATTTTGTAAACACTAAGTTTGCGAAACTCGAGCAGTATTTCGAGAGGATCAACCAGGTCTATGTTGTGTTGAAAGTGGAGAAAGTGACGCATATCTCGGATGCGACCCTGCACGTCAACGGAGGGGAACTCCATGCCAGTGCGGAAGGGCAAGACATGTACGCGGCTATCGACGGCTTGATTGATAAGCTTGCGAGACAGCTCAATAAACATAAAGATAAACTGAAACAACACTAATTGTCCGGGCAGTTAACGGGTGCAGGACGGCCTGTTGTGAAACACAACAGGCCATTTGTACAGTTAGCGCTTAGGTGAAATTATGATAAACAACGATTCCGCTCTTCAACTGAGCAATGTCCTTAACCAGGATTGTACCCGCAGTGGCGTTCACTGCCAGAGCAAAAAACGTGCGCTGGAAATCATCAGTGAGCTGGCCGCAAAACAGCTGGGTCTGCCGCCGCAGATCGTGTTTGAAGCCATTCTGACCCGTGAAAAAATGGGCAGTACCGGCATCGGCAATGGCATTGCGATCCCGCATGGCAAGCTGGAAGAAGATACGCTGCGTGCCGTGGGGGTGTTTGTGCAACTGGAAACGCCTATCGCTTTTGACGCCATCGATAACCAGCCTGTGGATCTGCTTTTCGCGCTGCTGGTTCCTGCCGATCAGACCAAAACCCACCTGCACACGCTGTCGCTGGTTGCCAAACGTCTGGCGGATAAAACCATTTGTCGTCGACTGCGCTCAGCCCAAAGTGATGAAGAGCTTTATCAAATTATCACTGAAGCAGAAGGCAATCAGGATGAGGCATAATCGGGAAAGGGCCTTCAGTACGGCTGCCCTGAGGAGAAACGGAACATGGTGCTGATGATCGTCAGCGGTCGTTCGGGGTCCGGGAAGTCTGTGGCCCTGCGCGCGCTGGAAGACATGGGATTTTACTGTGTAGATAACCTGCCGGTAGTGTTGTTACCCGATCTGGCGCGGACGCTGGCGGACAGGCAAATCTCTGCCGCCGTCAGTATCGACGTGCGTAACATGCCGGAATCGCCGGAAATCTTCGAGCAGGCAATGAACAGCCTGCCGGAATGCTTCTCGCCTCAGCTCTTGTTCCTGGACGCTGACCGCAACACGCTGATCCGTCGCTACAGCGATACACGTCGTTTGCATCCGCTCTCCAGTAAAAATCTTTCGCTGGAAAGCGCCATCGATAAAGAGAGCGATCTGCTTGAGCCACTGCGTTCCCGGGCCGACCTGATTGTCGACACCTCCGAAATGTCCGTCCACGAGCTGGCGGAAATGCTGCGTACGCGCTTACTCGGCAAGCGCGAGCGCGAACTGACGATGGTGTTTGAATCCTTCGGCTTTAAGCACGGCATACCTATCGATGCGGATTACGTTTTTGATGTGCGTTTCCTGCCGAACCCACACTGGGATCCGAAACTGCGTCCGATGACCGGTCTGGATAAGCCGGTGGCAGCGTTCCTCGATCGACACACAGAAGTACACAATTTTATCTACCAGACGCGAAGCTACCTTGAGCTATGGTTACCTATGCTGGAAACAAACAATCGCAGCTACCTGACGGTGGCAATTGGCTGTACCGGCGGTAAACATCGTTCGGTCTACATTGCCGAACAGCTGGCCGATTACTTCCGCTCACGCGGGAAGAACGTTCAGTCCCGTCATCGCACGCTGGAAAAACGCAAAACATGACCGTAAAACAGACCGTCGAAATCACCAACAAGCTGGGCATGCATGCGCGCCCGGCGATGAAGCTGTTTGAACTGATGCAGGGTTTTGATGCTGAGGTGCTGCTGCGCAACGACGAGGGAACCGAGGCAGAAGCCAACAGCGTGATTGCGCTACTGATGCTGGATTCTGCCAAAGGCCGTCAGATTGAAGTTGAAGCCACCGGCCCGCAGGAAGAAGAAGCGCTGGCGGCAGTGATTGCCCTGTTCAACGCCGGGTTTGACGAAGACTAACGTTCGCCATGTCGGCGGGTAGCGCTGCGCTTACCCGCCCTACCTAAGATTATTTCGCTCCATAAACCCTTCCCCACCCAGCTGACGCATCTGGCGCATAATCCACGCCTGGCGGCTTCGCACATAGCCTGACGGGGCGCTGGCCTTAAAACGCAGCGGGTTCGGCAGCACGGCGGCAAGCAGTGCCGCTTCGGACATAGTCAGCCTGCTGGCGGGCTTGCCAAAATAGCGCTGCGATGCCGCTTCGACACCAAATACGCCGTCACCAAATTCCGCGATATTCAGGTAGACGGTTAAAATGCGTTTTTTGCTCCACACCGTCTCGACGCCCAGCGTCAGCCCGGCCTCCAGCCCTTTTCTCACCCAGCTGCGACCGTCCCATAAGAACAGGTTTTTTACCGTCTGCTGAGAAAGCGTCGATGCGCCGCGGACGCGGTTTTCATGACGTTCATTATGATCCAGCGCCTTCTCGATAGCCGCCACGTCAAAACCCCAGTGCTCCGGGAATTGCTGATCTTCTGCCGCAATGACCGCCAGCCCCATCCACGGCGAGATTGCATCCATGCTGACCCAGTCAGAATGGGCAACATAGCCAAAATCCCCAGAGAGCCAGGCGCTAATCTGCCGCTCTGCCATCACGGCCGAGAACGGGACGGGCAGGATGCAGAACAGCGCAATACCGCCGCCCCAGAACACGGCCAGGACCAGCACAATACGCAGCAGGATCCGTTTTAACCACCCGCCGGGGGAGAATTTACGACTCATTCGGTCAGGACCAGCACTCTGTCCACCAGCTTTTCAATGCCTGCGGCAGCCTCGGCGATGTTCTGCGCCAGCATATACGCTGGCGTGGTGATGATCTTGTTGTCCTCGTCCACCACAATGTCGTCTACCGGACATGGCACGTGTTCGCCGCCCATATCCTCGACAATCTCAGCGGTATCAATGTCGGTTCCGATCGTGAGCCGCAGCGGGAAATCAAAAATTTTCGGCAGCATGGCCGGCGCAATGCAGATAAAGCCCTGCGGCTTACCTGCCGCATGCATCGCCAGCGATAGCGCTTTCAAATCGGGATCGACATGACACGCCGCGCCTTCCGTTGCAAACGTGCTCAGGTTTTTCGCCGCGCCAAAACCGCCCGGCACGATGAGCGCATCAAGCTCAGCGGCATCGGCCTGTGCCAGCGGGTGAATATCGCCGCGCACAATACGCGCCGCTTCAATCAGCACGTTACGGCTTTCCGCCATTGGCTCGCCGGTAAGATGATTAATCACGTCTGCCTGGGTTTTATCCGGGGCGAAGCAGATAACGTCTGCCCCCTGGCGCGATAATGCCAGCAGCGTTAATACGGTTTCATGTATCTCTGAACCATCGTAAACACCACATCCGCTCAGCACGACACCAATCTTTTTCATTCTGACGATCCTTCTATGCAACTCGCTGAAGCACATTAAAAATTCTGATTAAAACGCTATGCTTCACACATTTCACTGATTCATGTAACAAACTGTTTAAGATTTGCTATCTTATCTGCGTGCGGCCTCAATTTTCAGGCGGCGTCCATGCGAAAACAACCCACAAAAATCAGGCGCAGCCACGATTTCCCTGGTGTTGGCGCAGTATTCGCGCACCCCGGTATAGCCGGGGTCATTTTTTTCTGGCGTCCACCCAGGCTTTCAGCACTGCCACATCGTTTTGCCACTCTTGTTTCATCTCTTCGACCCAATCACCTACGTTATCTTCCCAGGCAGGTAAATCAGGCGACTGAATCTGTTGGCCCAGCTGCTGGAGATGGCGTAACCCGACAGATCCTGCCGCGCCTTTGATTTTATGTCCCTCTTCGACGATGCCCTTCTGGTCACGCGCCGTCAGGTTGGATTCGAGCACGTTCAGATAGCCCGGCATCATTTTTTCGAACACGGCGAGGCCATCGGTGATCAGTTTTGGTCCCACCAGATCGATATACTGCTCCAGCATGGCGGTATCCAGTATCGTTTGGGCTTTAGCGCTATCAACAGACGTCATGGTGCTCTCCTCTTCATCACAGGTATCCCAGAACTTCTTGATCATCGCCGTCAGGGCGGGTACCGCCAGCGGCTTGCTGAGCACATCGTCCATACCGGCCTCGAGATACTCTTTTTTATCTTTCAACACGTTTGCGGTCAACGCCACCAGCGGCGGCAGCTCGTCAGGAGCATATTTGCGCGTCAGCTCGCGGGAGATATCCAGCCCGGTCATGTCCGGTAGCTGAATATCGAGCAGCACCAGGTCATACTCGCCCGGCGTGAACATCTCCAGCGCGGCTTTCCCGGTCATCGCCACATCCACGCTGTTACCGAGTTTTTCCAGTACCGACCGGGCGACAATGACGTTCAGCTCAATATCTTCCACCAGCAGAACGTGCAGGGCTGGCAGCGGCATATCGTTGTTCTCAAACGTATCTTCCACCTCTTCCGCCACGGCAGGCGCGTGGACGGTAAGCGTAAAGGTGGAGCCTTTACCCGGCTGGCTGGCAACGGTGATATCCCCGCCCATACTTTTCGCCAGACGTTTCGACACCGCCAGTCCAATGCCCGTACCGGTCGCCGGTTTACCGCCGTGGCTGTCTTTAACCTGATAATACATGGCGAAGATCTTATCCTGCTCCTCCTGAGGAATGCCGATACCCGAGTCCTCAACTTCAAAGTGCAGCATGTCGCCTTCGTCATAGCGAATGCGCACCGCAACCTGCCCCTTCTGGGTAAACTTCACGGCGTTGCTGATGAGGTTCCACAGGATCTGCCGCAGACGTGTGCCGTCCGTCACCACTTTATGCGGCAATGGCAGCGTTGGCTCCATCACAAAGCTCAACCCTTTTTGCTGAGCCTGTAAACCTGACAGGTTTTCCAGGTCCGCGAGGAAACCGGTAAAATCAACCGGCTGGTTGTCGAGCTGAACTTTACGGCGTTCCATCTTATCCATGTCGATAATATCATTGAAGATATTGCCCAGCGTGACCGCCGAGACGTGGATCGTTTTCAGGTATTTTTCCTGCTCGCTGGTCAGCTCGGTATCCAGCAGAATGCGGCTCAGCCCCACAATGCCATTCAGCGGGGTGCGCAGTTCATGGCTGATGGTGGAGATGAAGGTGGTTTTATCCCGGCTGGCGCGCTCCAGCGCATCCTGATAGCGCTTACGCTCGGTGATATCGCGGCCAAAGCCCATCAGACCATGACGTTTCCCCACCCGGTCGTAATAAGGCACTTTGCGGATCTCAAAGCAGGCTTTGCGCCCGTCAGGATAGTCCAGCCACTGCTCATAGGTCAGCGAAACGTTATGGCGGAAGACCTTTTCATCCGTCTCCATCACTTTTGCTGCCGCCTCTTCGGAATAGACATCCTGAGGTTTCAGGTGGATCAGCTGCTTTTCGCTTTTCCCGGTCAACAGTTCCATGGCCCGGTTACAGCCGGAGAACTCTTTATCTTCATTACGGTAGAACACCAGATCCGGCGACGCATCGAGGAACGAGCGCAGGAAAGAGGATTGCTGTTCAAGCTGGATCTGCGTCACTTCACGCTCTTTCATCTCAACTTTTAGCTGCTCAAGCGTGGTCTGACGCTCGGCTTCCGCCTTCTCACGGTCTGAAATTTCCTGATTCAGCTGGGCAATGTTGTCCTTGAGCTGGACGTTGAGTTTGAGATCGCGCTCGCGCATCTCTTCCAGCTTATCCACCAGTTTCGATAAACGCTGTCGGGACTCTTCCAGTTGCTCAACCACCACGGAGAGAAAATAGACCGCCCATGGGGTAATCAGCAGGCCAAAGAAAATAGAGCGGATCACGTCGATGCTCTCGACCTGACCATGCAGAACCATGGTCACTGCCATTTGCACGACGATGGCCAGAACGACCAGCGCCAGCGCCAGCAGCATGGAAAAACGCACCAGCCCGAGCTTCATCATCAGGTCGACGTAGTACTGGGCCAGCATTCGAATTTGCTTCATAGAGGATCCCTTCACGACTTTATCGCTCAATAA
This sequence comes from Enterobacter sp. UPMP2061, assembly GCF_053709615.1. Classification (NCBI taxonomy): domain Bacteria; kingdom Pseudomonadati; phylum Pseudomonadota; class Gammaproteobacteria; order Enterobacterales; family Enterobacteriaceae; genus Enterobacter; species Enterobacter sp. UPMP2061. The sequence goes on along the minus strand of NZ_JBSKJP010000004.1, from coordinate 76,673 downwards.
TACTCAAATTCACGGCGAGGCGTTGAAGGTTGTGAGAAAAAGTGCGGGGTGAAACAGGAGATTAGCCTCGCCCCCGGGCAACCGGGAGCGAGGAAGAAGGTTTATCAGGAGCGTTTTAGCAGCATCCAGAGGCTGATCAGGAAGAAACTGGCGCTCGGCAACAGTGCGCCGATAATTGGCGGAATGCCATACACCAGCGTCAGCGGACCGAAAATCTGATCGAGGACGTAGAACACAAAACCAAAGCTGATACCGGTTACCACGCGAACCCCCATTGGCACGCTACGCAGCGGTCCAAAGATGAACGATAGCGCCATCAGCATCATCACGGCTACGGACAGCGGCTGGAAGATTTTGCTCCACATGTTGAGCTGGTAACGCCCCGCATCCTGTCCGCTCGATTTCAGATACTTCACGTAATTATGCAGACCGCTGATGGAGAGCGCATCGGGATCGAGCGCTACCACCCCAAGCTTGTCCGGCGTCAGGTTGGTTTTCCAGGTACCGCTAACGGTCTGCGAACCGGTGATCTGTTTCGGGTTCGTCAGGTCAGATTCATCAACCTGGGATAACCGCCAAAGCTTGTTGTTCGCATCAAATTTAGCGGAGGCGGCATAACGCACCGACTGTAAACGACGATCGTTATTGAAGGCATAGATACTCACGCCGCCCAGTTCATCGTCCCCTTTCACGCGTTCGATATAGACAAAGTTCTGACCATCTTTCGCCCATAATCCCTGCTGCGTGGAGAGCAGTGAACCGCCGTACATAGCCTGAGCACGGTAGTTACGCGCCATCTGTTCGCCCTGCGGCGCGACCCATTCGCCAATCGCCATGGTCAACAGCACCAGCGGGATCGCGGTTTTCATCACCGACAGCGCAACCTGCATACGGGTAAAACCCGATGCCTGCATAACCACCAGCTCGCTACGCTGAGCCAGCATCCCCAGGCCCAGCAGCGCCCCCAACAGGGCCGCCATCGGGAAGAAGATCTGCACATCTTTTGGTACGCTGAGCAGGGTATACATCCCGGCGCCCAACGCGTCGTAACTCCCCTGCCCGGCTTTTTTCAACTGGTCGACAAATTTGATAATGCCCGAGAGCGACACCAGCATGAACAGGGTCATCATGATGGTGGTGAAAATCGTTTTACCGATATAGCGGTCAAGTACGCCAAACGCCTGCATTAGATGGCTCCTTTACGCGTAAACCGGGCACGAAGACGACGCACAGGCACCGTGTCCCACAAGTTGAGTCCGACTGCCAGCAGCAGATACAAACCATTCACGACCCAGGTCCAGATCATCGGGTCAATTTTTCCTTTCCCGCCGTTAGACTTGATTGAGGTTTGCAGCAGGAAGAACACCAGATACAGCAGCATCGCTGGCAGCATCGACAGCACGCGGCCCTGGCGCGGGTTTACCACGCTCAGCGGAACCACCATCAGCGCCATCATAAATACGGTGAAGACCAGCGTGATACGCCAGTGCAGTTCAGCACGCGCACGATCGGTATCGGTATTCATTAAGGTGCGCATATCCATCTGCTCAGTATCCGTGGGATCGAGCGCGACGGCCTGATGGCCAATGATGGCCTGGTAGTTCTGAAAATCGGTAATACGGAAGTCGCGCAGCATAGCCGTGCCTTCGAAACGCGTTCCTTTGTTCAGCGTGACAACCTGAGAGCCGTCTTTACGCTGAGACAGCTGACCGGAGTCCGCCACCACCACAGAAGGCCGAGCGTTACCTTTCGGGCGCAGTTGAGCAAGAAACACGTCATTGAAGCGGTTGCCATCGACGCTTTCGATAAACAGCACGGAGTTACCGTCGGTAGCCTGCTGGAACTGCCCCTGCGCCAGCGCCGCCAGCCCTGGGTTAGCTTTTGCTTCCGCCAGCACCTCATCCTGATGACGAGAGGAGGTCGGCCCCGCCCACATGACGTTAACCGCGGCAACAATGCCCGTAAACAGCGCCAGCACCATGGCTGCTTTTACCAGTACGGCTTTACTGAGGCCGCAGGCATGCATCACGGTGATTTCACTTTCGGTATAGAGCTTACCCAGGGTCATCAGCAGACCAAGGAACAGGCTTAACGGCAGGATAAGCTGCGCCATTTCCGGCACGCCAAGCCCGAGCAGGGAAAGCACCAGATTCGTTGGGATTTCGCCATCAACCGCCGCGCCGAGGATCCTGACCAGCTTCTGACAGAAAAAGATCAGAAGGAGGATAAAGAGGATCGCCAGTTGGCTCTTCAGCGTCTCCCGAACCAGATATCTTATGATTATCACTTTAAATACGCCCGTTAAAACTCGTCTTATGCAGGAATTTAGCTTGTTTCATGGCTTAAACGTCATTTATTCTCTTGAGTCGTCGAAATCATCGCTAAGATTAAAAAACCCAGCGGATTCGCGCTTCATGACATTTATTGACGTGTCGAAACCGTAGTAACGTAAGATTAACACGAAGTCACCACAACGGCGGACATGAGTTACGAAAGGTTTCAATTCTATCCGTAGCCGCCGCCGTTGTCTTTAAGATTCAGGAGCGTAGTGCATGGAGTTCAGTGTAAAAAGCGGTAGCCCGGAGAAACAGCGGAGTGCCTGCATCGTTGTGGGCGTCTTTGAACCACGCCGACTCTCCCCGATCGCCGAGCAACTCGATAAAATCAGCGACGGTTATATCAGCGCCCTGCTGCGCCGTGGCGAACTGGAAGGCAAACCAGGGCAGACCTTGTTGCTGCACCATGTTCCGAACGTCCTGTCCGAGCGTATTCTGCTGATTGGCTGTGGTAAAGAACGTGAGCTTGATGAGCGCCAGTACAAGCAGGTTATTCAGAAAACCATTAATACACTGAATGATACTGGTTCGATGGAAGCCGTCTGCTTCCTGACGGAGCTGCACGTTAAGGGCCGCAACACGTACTGGAAAGTGCGCCAGGCCGTCGAAACCGCAAAAGAGAGCCTCTACAGCTTTGATCAGCTGAAAACCACCAAAAGCGAGCCGCGTCGCCCGCTGCGTAAAATGGTCTTTAACGTGCCAACCCGTCGCGAGCTGACCAGCGGCGAGCGCGCCATTCAGCACGGTCTGGCCATTGCCGCCGGTATTAAAGCGGCAAAAGATCTTGGCAATATGCCGCCAAACATCTGTAACGCCGCGTACCTGGCATCTCAGGCGCGCCAGCTGGCTGACGCGTACAGCAAGAACGTCATCACCCGCGTTATCGGCGAACAGCAGATGAAAGAGCTGGGGATGCACTCTTATCTGGCGGTCGGTAACGGCTCCCAGAACGAATCCCTGATGTCGGTCATTGAGTACAAGGGCAATCCGTCAGAAGATGCGCGACCCATCGTGCTCGTCGGTAAAGGGCTGACCTTCGACTCCGGCGGTATCTCCATCAAGCCTTCAGAAGGCATGGATGAGATGAAGTACGACATGTGCGGCGCGGCGGCGGTTTACGGCGTCATGCGCATGGTCGCGGAACTTCAGTTGCCCATCAACGTGATCGGCGTGCTGGCGGGCTGCGAAAACATGCCTGGCGGCCGCGCTTATCGTCCGGGTGATGTGCTGACCACCATGTCCGGCCAGACCGTTGAGGTGCTGAACACCGACGCCGAAGGCCGTCTGGTGCTGTGCGACGTGCTGACCTACGTTGAGCGTTTCGAACCTGAAGCGGTTATCGACGTGGCTACCCTGACCGGCGCCTGCGTGATCGCGCTGGGGCACCACATCACCGGCCTGATGTCGAACCACAACCCGCTGGCGCATGAGCTGATCGGCGCGTCCGAACAGGCCGGCGACCGCGCGTGGCGTCTGCCGCTGGGGGACGAGTTCCAGGAACAGCTGGAGTCTAATTTCGCAGACATGGCGAACATCGGCGGTCGTCCTGGCGGAGCAATCACCGCAGGCTGCTTCCTGGCGCGTTTCACCCGCAAGTACAACTGGGCGCACCTGGACATCGCGGGGACCGCATGGCGCTCCGGTAAAGCCAAAGGCGCGACCGGACGTCCGGTGGCACTGCTGTCGCAGTTCCTGCTCAATCGTGCGGGTTTTAACGGCGACGAGTGATGTAAAACGCCGGGTGGCGGCTACGCCTTACCCGGCCTACACGCCACTCAACCGTAGGCCGGGTAAGCGAAGCGCCACCCGGCTTTGCATTTAAATCCACGACAAGAAGCCCCATATATGAAGAATGCAACGTTCTACCTTCTGGACAATGACACCCATCAGGATGGCCTCAGCGCCGTTGAACAGCTGGTGTGTGAAATTGCCGCAGAACGTTGGCGCGCAGGTAAACGCGTCCTGATTGCCTGTGAAGATGAGCAGCAGGCGATTCGCCTGGATGAAGCGCTATGGGCGCGCCCGCCGGAGAGTTTTGTTCCGCATAACCTGTCGGGCGAAGGTCCACGCGGCGGGGCACCGGTGGAGATTGCCTGGCCGCAAAAACGCAACAGCAGCGCGCGCGACATTCTCATTAGCCTGCGGACAGACTTTGCAGATTTTGCCACCGCTTTCACAGAAGTGGTAGACTTTGTCCCTTACGAAGAATCCTTGAAACAACTGGCGCGCGAACGCTACAAAGCGTACCGCCTGGCCGGTTTTAACCTGAATACGGCAACCTGGAAATAATGGAAAAGACATATAACCCACGCGATATCGAACAGCCGCTTTACGAGCACTGGGAACAGCAGGGCTATTTCAAGCCTAACGGCGACGAAAGCAAAGAGTCCTTCTGCATCATGATCCCGCCGCCGAACGTCACCGGCAGTTTGCATATGGGGCATGCTTTCCAGCAGACCATCATGGATACCATGATCCGCTACCAGCGCATGCAGGGCAAAAATACCCTGTGGCAGGCGGGGACTGACCACGCGGGTATCGCGACCCAGATGGTGGTTGAGCGTAAAATTGCCGCTGAAGAGGGTAAAACCCGCCACGACTACGGTCGCGACGCGTTCATCGACAAAATCTGGCAGTGGAAGGCAGAATCCGGCGGCACCATTACCCGTCAGATGCGCCGTCTCGGCAACTCCGTAGACTGGGAGCGCGAGCGCTTCACCATGGATGAAGGCCTGTCCAACGCCGTGAAAGAAGTCTTTGTGCGCCTGTACAAAGAAGACCTGATTTATCGTGGCAAGCGCCTGGTCAACTGGGACCCGAAACTGCGCACCGCCATCTCTGACCTGGAAGTGGAAAACCGCGAGTCTAAAGGCTCCATGTGGCACATCCGCTATCCGCTGGCTGACGGCGCAAAAACCGCCGACGGTAAAGATTACCTGGTGGTGGCGACCACCCGTCCGGAAACCCTGCTGGGCGATACCGGCGTGGCCGTTAACCCGGAAGATCCGCGTTATAAAGATCTGATCGGCAAATTCGTGGTGCTGCCGCTGGTGAACCGCCGTATTCCGATTGTGGGCGACGAACACGCCGACATGGAAAAAGGCACCGGCTGCGTGAAAATCACCCCGGCGCATGACTTCAACGACTATGAAGTCGGTCGTCGTCATCAACTTCCGATGATCAACATTCTGACCTTCGACGGCGATATCCGCGAAAGCGCAGAAGTGTATGACACCAAAGGCAACGAATCCGACGTTTATTCCAGCGACATCCCGGCTGAGTTCCAGAAGCTGGAGCGCTTTGCCGCGCGTAAAGCCATCGTAGCCGCCGTTGACGCACTCGGCCTGCTGGAAGAGATTAAACCTCACGATCTGACCGTGCCGTACGGCGACCGTGGCGGCGTGGTTATCGAGCCAATGCTGACCGACCAGTGGTACGTGCGTGCCGACGTGCTGGCGAAACCGGCTGTTGAAGCGGTTGAGAACGGCAGCATCCAGTTCGTGCCGAAGCAGTACGAAAACATGTACTTCTCCTGGATGCGCGATATTCAGGACTGGTGTATTTCCCGTCAGCTGTGGTGGGGTCACCGTATCCCGGCGTGGTACGACAACGAAGGCAATGTCTACGTTGGCCGCACCGAAGAGGAAGTGCGTCAGGAAAACAACCTGGGCGCTGACGTTGCCCTGCGCCAGGACGAAGACGTGCTGGATACCTGGTTCTCCTCCGCACTGTGGACCTTCTCTACCCTCGGCTGGCCGGAAAACACCGACGCGCTGCGTCAGTTCCATCCAACCAGCGTGATGGTATCCGGCTTCGACATCATCTTCTTCTGGATCGCCCGCATGATCATGATGACCATGCACTTCATCAAAGACGAAGACGGCAAGCCGCAGGTTCCGTTCCATACCGTCTACATGACCGGCCTGATCCGCGACGACGAAGGCCAGAAGATGTCCAAATCCAAGGGTAACGTTATCGACCCGCTGGATATGGTGGACGGTATCTCTCTGGAAGAGCTGCTGGAAAAACGTACCGGCAACATGATGCAGCCGCAGCTGGCGGAGAAAATCCGCAAGCGTACCGAGAAGCAGTTCCCGAACGGGATCGAATCTCACGGTACCGACGCCCTGCGCTTCACCCTGGCGGCGCTGGCCTCCACCGGTCGTGACATCAACTGGGATATGAAGCGTCTGGAAGGTTACCGTAACTTCTGTAACAAGCTGTGGAACGCCAGCCGCTTCGTGCTGATGAACACCGAAGATCAGGATTGCGGCTTTAACGGCGGCGAAATGACCCTGTCTCTGGCAGACCGCTGGATCCTGGCGGAATTTAACCAGACGGTGAAAGCGTTCCGCGACGCGCTGGACAGCTACCGCTTCGACATCGCGGCAGGCATCCTGTACGAATTCACCTGGAACCAGTTCTGTGACTGGTATCTGGAGCTGGCGAAGCCGGTCATGAACGGCGGTTCTGAAGCGGAACTGCGCGGCACGCGTAATACGCTGATTACCGTTCTGGAAGGTCTGCTGCGCCTTGCGCACCCGATCATTCCATTCATCACCGAAACCATCTGGCAGCGCGTGAAGGTGATTGCCGGTATTAATGCCGATACCATCATGCTCCAGCCGTTCCCGGCATTCGACGCCGCGAAAGTGGATGAAGCCGCATCTGCGGATACCGAGTGGCTGAAACAGGCGATCGTTGCGGTACGTAACATCCGCGCGGAAATGAACATCGCTCCGGGTAAACCACTGGAGCTGCTGCTGCGCGGTTGCAGCGAAGCTGCCGTTCGTCGCGTCACCGAGAACAACACCTTCCTGAAAACCATGGCGCGTCTGGAAAGCATCACCGTGCAGCCTGCCGATGACAAAGGTCCGGTTTCCGTGACCAAAATCATCGACGGCGCGGAGCTGCTGATCCCGATGGCGGGCCTGATCGACAAAGATGCGGAGCTGGCGCGTCTGGCGAAAGAAGTGGCGAAAGTCGACGTGGAAATTGGCAAAATCGAAAGCAAACTGGCGAACGAGGGCTTTGTGGCCCGCGCGCCGGAAGCGGTCATCGCCAAAGAGCGTGAGCGTCTGGTTGCCTTCGCCGATGCGAAGACCAAACTGATCGAGCAGCAGGCGGTTATCGCGGCGCTGTAATATCATGAAAACACCGGAGACTCTCTCCGGTGTTTTCTTTTATAACGCATTTTTTATTCGCACCAACTTCCCGTCCGGCATGGTTATCCAGTAATACTCACTCTTGCTGAAGGAGAATTTTTCATAGTAACCTTGCTCATAATCCACGCTCATAAGCATATTTTTCTCAACACAATGTTTTTCTGTTTCCTTTATCGGAGGCAGGCAATACATATCGCCATCCCCTGAGCTTGCAAAATCAGTAAAGCCATCACCGATATCCCAAAAGGTAATGTTATAGCCATCGGATGATGGTATGTGATAAAGGTTTTTCAGTTCTTCTTTATGATCCAGATACCAATGAATACGTCCCCACTCCGTTAAAGCCAGATGGTCTACCAGGATTCCATAGGCCTCAAATTTTCTGTCTTTGCTGGCAAACTCCTTGAGGACAAATCCGGGATCATACTCAGCATGGCTACCGGCGCGGATGATAGTCACTGGTCGTTGAGTCCAGAGTAAATAGCAGGTTATCAACAGCACCAGGCTAAGAAAAGCCGCTTTACGTTTCCGATGATTCAGCATCAAACGCCACCGTTTATATGAATATAAGCTCTAAAATTTGTCATGAAGGGTTTAAATGCATAATCGCGATGTCGTTGCAAAAAAAACCAAATGCGGAAGAAGCGAAAGTTCTTATAGAAGTCATTTGTAATATCTTCCGTCCCAAGACCAAAATGATCCTGTCCGGTAAATAACAGCCCCCCCTCCCAGGATACAGCATTGCGATGGAAACTTTCCAGGCTGACCTTCTGGGCATAAATATCATGTACGCTTATTCCCAACCCATTAAACCTATCGATGAAACGGTTAAATTTTGGCAGCCTGACGTTTCTAGTGATGTGTCCGCTTAAAGCCGTAAGAAAATTAAAATCAATCCCTATCTGCTGTTTCAGATAGAAACGTTCATTTATCTCCGTCTGAATGCAATGCAACAAATGATTTGTTTCTGTACCTCTAATCACTTCTGCATATGCTCTACTCAGACGCTCACTGTGCCATGATCCTCCATTACCGTAATGAAAATGATTAATCAACTCACCTATAAGCGGGGCGTATGGCCCGTGAGCAAATTGTGTCGAGAGTTCTATCATCTCATCAAACATAATCTCAGCGCAGCGCTGACGGCTAAGTGACACACCCTGCGGTTTCCGTAGGCCGAAGTCCGCCACCCGAGGACTATAGAAATTATTCGCATTGAATTGCAAACACCTGAACGGGTCTACCCGCGCAGAAATATCCTCAAGTCCTAATAACTGGAAATCCCTATCGACTAAATCTCCACACTGCATATCATCTACATAATAGTTTTCAAAACGGTGGAACGTGGAAAAAACTTCACACGGCAAAGACATTGATAAAAGCGTATCTATATTCATAATTCATCATCCTGATAAATAATAACAGCGCACTTCACAACAACAGAAAATAATATAACTTTGAAAAAGAGAACATGAGCGAAATGGTATAAACACCATGTGGATGATGAAAATTCTTCCCTGTCATTATCTCTGCCTTGCATGATTGTAAAGAGGGTGGTATCAAATATCACTATGATGAATTTTTATTGATTGAGTAACAAAATGAGCTCCACGCAGTCCCTCCCTACACTCCGCCGGATATCCGCCAGCGACAACCCGGCTATCGCCGCCGTTATCCGCACGGTTTCTGCCGAATATGGCCTGACCGCCGACAAAGGCTACACCGTGGCCGACCCAAATCTGGACGAACTTTTTCAGCTGTACAGCCAGCCGGGCCATGCCTACTGGGTCATTGAACAGGACGGCCAGGTCGTGGGCGGCGGCGGCATTGCCCCACTGCTTTGCAGCGAGCCGGATATCTGTGAACTTCAGAAAATGTATTTCCTGCCAACGATACGCGGACAAGGCCTGGCGAAAAAGCTGGCGCTGGTCGCCCTTGAACATGCACGCTCACAGGGCTTTAAACGTTGCTACCTTGAAACCACCGCTTTCCTTAAAGAGGCCATTGGCCTGTATGAACATCTCGGCTTTGAGCATATCGATGCGCCACTGGGCTGCACGGGCCACGTGGACTGCGAAGTCAGGATGCTGAAAAATCTGTAAGTTTTGTTCCTGCCGTCTTCTGTTAAGCGTCTGTAAACTGAATGCTCTACACTCACAATTCACACCAAAACAGGGGAAATGCGATGTCGAAGATAAAAAGCTACGCCGCACCGCAGGCGGGTGCAGAACTTGAGCTGTACGAGTACGATGCGGGCGAACTAAAAGCGGAAGACGTCGAAGTACAGGTTGATTACTGCGGGATCTGCCACTCAGATCTCTCGATGATTGACAATGAATGGGGCTTCTCCAGCTATCCGCTGGTGGCCGGGCACGAAGTCATTGGCCGCGTCGTGGCGCTCGGCAGCGCCGCGCAGGACAAAGGGCTGAAAGTGGGCCAGCGCGTGGGTATCGGCTGGACGGCACGCAGCTGCGGCCACTGCGACGCCTGTATCAGCGGCAACCAGATCAACTGCCTTGAGGGCGCAACGCCGACCATCCTTAACAAGGGCGGTTTCGCCGATAAGCTGCGCGCCGACTGGCAATGGGTTATCCCGCTGCCGGACAGCATTGATATTGAATCCGCAGGTCCGCTGCTGTGTGGCGGTATCACCGTCTTTAAACCGCTGCTGATGCATCACGTCACCGCCACCAGCCGCGTGGGCGTGATCGGGATTGGCGGTCTGGGCCATATCGCCATCAAGCTGCTGCACGCGATGGGCTGTGAAGTGACGGCGTTCAGCTCTAACCCGGCGAAAGAGCAGGAAGTGCTGGCGATGGGTGCGGATAAAGTGGTAAACAGTCGCGATCCCCAGGCGCTCACCGCTCTGGCAGGCCAGTTTGACCTGATCATCAACACCGTGAACGTCGATCTCGACTGGCAGCCGTACTTTGAAGCCCTGGCCTACGGCGGTAACTTCCACACCGTGGGTGCGGTGATGAAGCCGCTGCCGGTTCCGGCGTTTACCCTGATCGGCGGCGATCGCAGCATATCCGGCTCTGCTACCGGCACACCATATGAGTTACGCAAGCTGATGAAGTTTGCCGGACGCACAAAAGTGGCACCCACCACCGAGCTGTACCCGATGTCAAAAATCAACGAAGCGATCCAGCACGTGCGCGACGGCAAAGCCCGCTACCGCGTGGTGTTGAAAGCGGATTTCTGATGTGAGATTGCCGGGGAATGTGCGGCCTGATGCCCTCACCCCAACCCTCTCCCACAGGGAGAGGGCGCAAACACTAAAAACGGTAACGGTTGTTACCGTTTTGCATCTACCATGGTCTTAAACACTTCCGCTACCGCGACCGCTCCCGGATCCATCACCCCGTCCAGATTCTCTTTATTCACGTACGACGAGCGCCCCGCTCCCGCTTTCGCCATTTTCGCCGTTGCTTCGGCGCCCTGCTGCGCAGCCTGCGCTGCCGCCTGAATATTGCCTTTCTGTAACGCCTCCAGCGCCGGTTGCAGAGCATCGATCAGCGTACGATCGCCGAGATCTGCACCGCCATACTGCTTCATCTGCGCCAGTCCGCTCAGCAATGCTTCAGGTAGCGGCTGTCCATCGTGAAGCTTTTGTCCTGCCGCCGTGAAGAAGATCGACATCAATACGCCACTCGATCCGCCCATCACCGTTGCCAGCCGCTCCCCCACCAGCAGGAGTAATGTCGGCACGTCGTTAAGGGGCAGGTTGTTCTCCTCAAGTCGCTGCGCAATATCCCGCGCCCCTTGCGCAAAGGTGGAGCCCGTATCGCCATCGCCTACTTTGGCATCCAGCGCGTTAAGGCGATTTTCCAGCTGGATCAATGTTTTCGTTACCGAGGCGACGGCCTCGCTCACCTGCGGATTGTCCGACGGGGTATATTCCACGCGATCATGAAGGGCGCTATGGGGGACGGTACGCAGGGGCGCGAACGCGACGGGCTTCTGCCAGCCCAGCGTCTCGACCTCGGCGTGAATCGCCTTCTCGAAGAAATCGTTGAGCTTTAACAGCGTTAGCGAAAAGCCTTTCATATCCAGAGCACTCACCAGCGGCGCCGGGCCAATCAGATACGCAATGTTCTCTTTCAACGCCGAATGCGCCAGCTCTTTGGTGAGCAGAGCCATCTCCAGCGCTGACACGCCGCCGAGGTTGTTGATCAGCACCGCAAAGCGCCCGTCACCCGCCTGGGCTTTTAGCGGCGTCACCAGCGTGTCGATAATGGCTTTGCTGTTTTGCGTATCCACGACGGATGCTCCCGGCTCGCCGTGAATACCCAGCCCCAGCTCGACATGGCCTTGTTTAATGCGCCCCTCTTCATCGTCGCTACCCGGCAGGTTACAGGTTTGCATCGCAACCCCCAGGCTCCAGAGGTTATCGCAGGCCTGTTGCGCAATATCCCGCACGTCGTTTAGCGATTTCCCCTGCTCTGCCGCATATCCCGCAACCTTATGCACCAGCGCCGTTCCCGCGATACCACGCGGCTGCTTGTTATCCGGCAGGGCGATATCATCCGCCACGATAACCATCTCGACCTTCAGGCCGTAGCGTTTGGCTTTTTCCGCCGCCAGGCCAAAGTTAAGCCGGTCGCCGGTGTAGTTTTTCACAATCAGCAGGCAGCCACGATCGCCCGTCACCGCCACTATGGCATTGAGGACCGCATCCACGCTTGGGGAAGCGAACAGATCGCCACACACCGCTGCGGTAAGCATGCCTTTACCGACGAACCCGGCATGTGCCGGTTCATGGCCGGAGCCGCCACCGGAGATCACCGCCACGCGGCTTTTATCCCAGTCGCCGCGAGCCACCACGCGGATGGCCGGATCGATATCCAGTTTGACGAGATTACCGTGCGGCGCGGAGAGAAGTATGCCTTCAATGGCATCGTTGACAAGCTGTTTGCGGTCGTTAAAAAAGAATCTGGACATAGTTTCCCAAAATTTTGTTTACCGTATGCAAAAGCATAGTCCGCACTGGATAATGCGCCGCAAAGTGAGGAATTTACGCAGACATTTTGCCGTCAGGTTGCCTATACTCCACCCAGGACTACGAGAGGACGTGCATCATGAGTACACCATTGTTAATCGCCAGGACGCTGGAAAAAGAGCTGTTTTTACTGCCCGCGATGGCGAACCGTCATGGCCTGATCACCGGCGCGACCGGGACGGGAAAAACCGTCACCCTGCAAAAGCTGGCTGAGTCGTTGTCAGAGACTGGCGTGCCGGTATTTATGGCTGACGTGAAGGGCGATTTAACCGGGGTGGCTCAGGAAGGTGCAGCGTCAGAAAAACTCCTCGAGCGCCTGAAAAATATCGGCATCACCGACTGGACGCCGCACGGTAATCCGGTGGTGGCCTGGGATATCTTCGGCGAAAAAGGCCATCCGGTGCGCGCCACCGTCTCCGACCTCGGCCCGCTGCTGCTGGCCCGTCTGCTTAACCTCAACGACGTGCAGTCCGGGGTACTGAACATTATCTTCCGTATCGCCGACGATCAGGGGCTACTGCTGCTCGACTTCAAAGATCTGCGCGCCATCACCCAGTACATTGGCGATAACGCCAAATCCTTCCAGAACCAGTACGGCAATATCAGCAGCGCCTCGGTGGGCGCCATTCAGCGCGGGCTCCTGACGCTGGAGCAACAGGGTGCCGAACACTTCTTCGGCGAGCCAATGCTGGATATCAAAGACTGGATGCGTACCGACAGCAGCGGCAAAGGCATCATCAACATTCTGAGCGCAGAGAAGCTCTACCAGATGCCGAAGCTTTACGCCGCCAGCCTGCTGTGGATGCTCTCTGAACTGTACGAACAACTGCCGGAAGCAGGCGATCTGGAAAAACCCAAACTGGTGTTCTTCTTTGACGAAGCGCACCTGTTGTTTAACGACGCGCCGCAGGTGCTGCTGGATAAAATTGAACAGGTTATCCGCCTGATCCGCTCCAAGGGTGTCGGGGTCTGGTTTGTGTCGCAAAACCCGTCGGATATTCCGGACAACGTACTGGGGCAGCTGGGTAACCGCGTGCAGCACGCCCTGCGCGCCTTTACGCCGAGAGATCAGAAAGCGGTGAAAGCCGCGGCGCAAACCATGCGTGCCAATCCGGCCTTTGATACCGAAACCGCCATTCAGGCGCTGGGTACCGGTGAAGCGCTGATTTCGTTCCTCGATGCAAAAGGCAGCCCGACAGTTGTCGAGCGTGCGATGGTGATTGCGCCCTGTTCGCGCATGGGGCCGGTAACGGACGATGAACGCAACGGCCTGATTAATCACTCCCCGGTGTACGGGAAGTATGAAGACGAGGTGGATCGCGAATCCGCGTTCGAGATGCTGCAAAAAGGGGTGCAGGCGACTGCCGAATCGCAGGATGCCCCTGCCGCAAAAGGGCAATCTTTTGCCGTGGACGACGGCATTCTCGGCGGGCTGAAAGATATTCTGTTCGGCAGCACCGGGCCACGCGGCGGCAAACGCGATGGCGTGGTTCAGACCATGGCAAAAAGCGCGACGCGTCAGATTACCAACCAGATAATACGCGGCATGCTGGGAAGTCTGCTAGGCGGCCGTCGCCGGTAGCGGGGGAACCCACGGGCGGCCAAGCGCCGACCCCTGTACGCCGTTCTCCTGTAGATAGCGGTCGATTTCCAGCATCCCTGTCCAGCGGTTCTCACACCAGAGCGGTGCCAGAAGCGTTGGGCGGCGGGCGCTGGCCGAGATGCGGTGGTAAACAATCTCCGGAGGCGTGTGGCGAATCATCTCCCCCGCCGTCACCGTATAGTCGTCGAGTTCGATACCACTTAACCGCCCCGCTTCCCAGGCTTTCGCCATTATGCTGCCCTTCACGATATGCAGCGGATGCAGCTTAATGCCATCCACGCCGGTCTCGACGACTTTTTCCAGCGTTTCCAGCCCGTGCTGCTGCCCTTCTCCTGGCAAGCCGACAATCAGATGCGAGCAGACTTTTAATCCACGCTCACGGGCGAGACGCGTGGTGCGCTGGTAGCAGGCGAAATCATGCCCGCGATTGATACGGTGCAGGGTTTTGTCATGCGCGGTCTGCAAGCCCAGCTCCAGCCAGATCTCGTAGCCCTTCTCTTTGTACTCACTAAGTAAATCCAGCACGGCCTCCGGCACGCAGTCCGGACGCGTCCCCACGCACAGCCCGACAATGTTCGCTTGAGCAACCGCCTGCTGATACATCGAGCGCAGTACCTGCACCTCAGCCCACGTGCTGGTGTAGGCCTGGAAATAGGCCAGATACTGCTTCGCGCGATTCACCAGACTCGCCTGATGGGCGAGCTGTTCAGCGATAGATTTATGCTGCTGGGCCTCGTCAGCAAACGAGGCCACGTTACAGAAAGTGCAGCCACCACGCCCGATGGTGCCATCGCGATTCGGGCAGCTAAAGCCGCCGTGCAGCGTCAGTTTGTGAACCTTTTGCCCATAGCGCTGCAAAAGATCCCCACCAAACATATTGACTAATTTCTGTAACTGCATAATCTGATAGACCGTCCCGAAGAAAGGGGACAAGCCTGCCATTTTTAGCCTCTGTCGGCGATGACCTGGATCAATCGCCCTGGACGGCCTTTATCTTTTTGAATAAATAATCACGATTACCGAGATTTCATTCACCCTGTACGTAATTACTTTTCCTTATGTTCTGATGGTTTTTTTCATTTATAGCGCCAGGACTGAAAAACAGTGATTTTATGCGGGTTTGAATGCAACACCAGATTAATATTCTGCTATAAATCTGCATTTCAGCACGCTGCATCGATAATACCGCTTTCATATAGTGAGTCAGATCACACTCCCCTGCACCTCCCCGGTGCTTTAAGTGGTTGTAAAAATAGTTAAATACATATTAAAAACAAAAAGATAACTACGCTTTAGCACATTTTTGTATAAATAAGATTGCCATTTGACCTGTGTACCAATTCCCGATAAGTTGGAAATCCGCTGGAAGCTTTCTGGATGAGCGGCCTGCTCATCATATTTATGCAGTAATTGAGATTCCCTCTGAAGCAAGTCCTCAAACTTGTTTACCTGCGCGAAAGGATGAAAAAGAGGGCGAATGCGAGGTCCGCGTATGAAACGCTAACCCCGTCGCCATGCTCTTTCTGCGCCTGTGCGCCACGGTAAAGTTCAGTGGGAAGCCCGACGAGCCTGGGGAGGTTCACTGATATGTTGTACGATAAATCCCTTGAGAAGGATAACTGTGGTTTCGGCCTGATCGCCCACATAGAAGGCGAACCTAGCCACAAGGTAGTGCGTACTGCTATTCACGCACTGGCCCGTATGCAGCACCGTGGCGCCATCCTTGCCGATGGTAAAACCGGCGACGGTTGCGGCCTGCTGCTGCAAAAACCGGATCGTTTCTTCCGTATCGTAGCGGAAGAGCGCGGCTGGCGTTTAGCCAAAAACTACGCTGTCGGTATGCTGTTCCTGAATCAGGATCCTGAAAAAGCTGCCGCCTCACGCCGCATCGTTGAAGAAGAACTTCAGCGTGAAACCCTGTCGATCGTCGGCTGGCGCGATGTGCCAACCAACGAAGGGGTGCTCGGTGAAATCGCCCTCTCCTCGCTGCCTCGTATTGAACAGATTTTCGTCAACGCGCCTGCGGGCTGGCGTCCGCGTGATATGGAACGCCGTCTGTTTATCGCCCGCCGCCGCATTGAAAAACGTCTTCAGGACGATAAAGAGTTCTACGTCTGTAGCCTCTCTAACCTGGTGAACATCTATAAAGGTCTGTGTATGCCGGCTGACCTGCCGCGCTTCTACCTGGACCTGGCGGACCTGCGTCTGGAATCGGCCATTTGCCTGTTCCACCAGCGCTTCTCCACCAACACCGTTCCACGCTGGCCGCTGGCGCAGCCGTTCCGCTACCTGGCGCATAACGGCGAGATCAACACCATCACCGGTAACCGCCAGTGGGCCCGCGCCCGTACCTATAAATTCCAGACGCCGCTGATCCCGGATCTGCACGATGCCGCGCCGTTCGTGAACGAAACCGGCTCGGACTCCAGTTCCATGGATAACATGCTGGAACTGCTGCTGGCAGGCGGGATGGATATTGTGCGCGCCATGCGTCTGCTCGTGCCACCGGCCTGGCAGAACAACCCGGATATGGACCCTGAGCTGCGCGCGTTCTTCGACTTTAACTCCATGCACATGGAGCCGTGGGACGGCCCGGCGGGCATCGTTATGTCCGACGGTCGTTTTGCCGCCTGTAACCTGGACCGTAACGGTCTGCGTCCGGCGCGCTACGTTATTACCAAAGACAAGCTCATCACCTGCGCCTCTGAAGTCGGGATCTGGGATTACCAGCCAGACGAAGTGGTCGAGAAAGGCCGCGTCGGACCGGGCGAGCTGATGGTGATCGACACCCGCGGTGGGCGTATTCTGCATTCCGCCGAAACCGACAACGATCTGAAGAGCCGCCATCCGTACAAAGAGTGGATGGAGAAAAACGTGCGTCGTCTGGTGCCGTTTGAAGATCTGTCGGACGAAGAAGTGGGCAGCCGCGAGCTGGACGATGACACTCTCGCGAGCTTCCAGAAGCAGTTTAACTACAGTGCGGAAGAGCTGGACTCGGTTATTCGCGTGCTCGGCGAAAACGGCCAGGAAGCGGTCGGCTCAATGGGTGACGATACCCCGTTCGCCGTGCTCTCCAGCCAGCCACGCATTATTTATGACTACTTCCGTCAGCAGTTTGCGCAGGTCACTAACCCGCCAATCGATCCGCTGCGCGAAGCCCACGTCATGTCGCTGGCCACCAGCATCGGCCGTGAGATGAACGTCTTCTGTGAAGCTGAAGGCCAGGCGCACCGTCTGACCTTTAAATCACCGATCCTGCTGTACTCCGATTTCAAACAGCTCACCACCATGACCGAGGAGCACTATCGCGCCGACACGCTCGATATCACCTTCGACGTGACCGAAACGAGCCTCGAAGAGACGGTGAACGCGCTGTGCGACAAAGCCGAGCAGATGGTGCGTAACGGCACCGTTCTGCTGGTGCTGTCTGACCGCAACATCGCGAAAAACCGTCTGCCGGTGCCTGCACCCATGGCGGTGGGGGCTATCCAGACGCGTCTGGTGGACAAGAGCCTGCGCTGCGATGCCAACATCATCGTTGAAACCGCGAGCGCGCGCGACCCGCACCACTTTGCGGTGCTGTTAGGCTTTGGCGCGACGGCGATCTACCCGTACCTGGCCTACGAAACGCTGGCCCGCCTGGTGGATACCCGCGCAATCGACAAAGACTACCGTGCTGTGATGCTGAACTACCGTAACGGCATCAACAAAGGTCTGTACAAGATCATGTCCAAAATGGGCATCTCGACCATCGCCTCTTACCGTTGCTCGAAGCTGTTTGAAGCGGTCGGCCTGCATGACGAGGTCGCTAATCTCTGCTTCCAGGGCGTGGTCAGCCGTATCGGCGGCGCCGGTTTTGCTGACTTCCAGCAGGATCTGGTGAACCTCTCGAAGCGCGCCTGGCTGGCACGTAAGCCGCTGGAACAGGGCGGCCTGCTGAAATATGTCCACGGGGGTGAGTATCACGCTTATAACCCGGACGTGGTGCGCACGCTGCAACAGGCGGTGCAGAGTGGCGAGTATAGCGATTATCAGCAGTATGCAGAGCTGGTGAACAACCGTCCGGCAGCGACGCTGCGCGATCTCATTGCCCTCAATCCAGGTGATGAAGCGGTCAGCATTGACGAGGTTGAACCCGCGTCTGAGCTGTTCAAACGTTTCGACACCGCGGCGATGTCTATCGGCGCGCTGAGCCCGGAAGCCCATGAAGCGCTGGCGGAAGCCATGAACAGCATCGGCGGCAACTCCAACTCCGGCGAAGGCGGTGAAGATCCGGCCCGCTACAGCACCAACAAAGTGTCCCGTATCAAGCAGGTGGCGTCCGGTCGCTTTGGCGTAACGCCAGCGTACCTGGTCAACGCCGATGTGATTCAGATTAAAGTCGCGCAGGGGGCGAAACCGGGTGAAGGCGGTCAGCTGCCGGGTGATAAAGTCACCCCATACATCGCTAAGCTTCGCTATTCAGTGCCGGGCGTGACGCTGATCTCCCCGCCGCCGCACCACGATATCTACTCTATCGAGGATCTGGCGCAGCTGATTTTCGACCTGAAACAGGTCAACCCGAAAGCGATGATCTCCGTGAAGCTGGTTTCCGAACCGGGCGTTGGCACCATTGCCACCGGCGTGGCGAAAGCCTATGCGGATCTGATCACTATCGCCGGTTACGACGGCGGCACCGGCGCAAGCCCGCTCTCCTCCGTGAAATACGCGGGTTGTCCGTGGGAGCTTGGCCTGGTGGAAACCCAGCAGGCGCTGGTCGCTAACGGCCTGCGTCACAAGATCCGTTTGCAGGTGGACGGCGGGCTGAAAACCGGCCTCGACATCATCAAAGCGGCGATTCTGGGAGCGGAAAGCTTCGGCTTTGGTACCGGCCCGATGGTTGCGCTCGGCTGTAAATACCTGCGCATTTGCCACCTGAACAACTGTGCAACGGGCGTTGCGACCCAGGACGAAAAGCTGCGTAAGAATCATTATCACGGCCTGCCGTTCAAAGTGACCAACTACTTTGACTTCATCGCCCGTGAAACCCGCGAGCTGATGGCGCAGCTGGGCGTGAAGCGTCTGGTAGACCTGATTGGCCGTACCGACCTGCTGAAAGAGCTTGAGGGCTTCACGGCTAAACAGCAGAAGCTGGAGCTGTCTAAGCTGCTGGAAACCGCTCAGCCGCATCCTGGCAAAGCGGTTTACTGTACCGAGAACAACCCGCCGTTCGACAACGGCGTGCTGAACGCACAGCTGCTGCAACAGGCGAAGCCGTATGTGGATGAGAAGCAGAGCAAAACGTTCTGGTTTGATATCCGCAACACCGACCGTTCCGTGGGTGCGTCCCTCTCCGGTTACATCGCGCAAACGCACGGCGATCAGGGCCTGGCGTCGGATCCGATTACCGCGCACTTCAGCGGTACCGCGGGTCAGAGCTTCGGCGTGTGGAACGCAGGCGGGGTTGAGTTATACCTGACCGGCGATGCCAACGACTACGTCGGAAAAGGCATGGCGGGCGGTCTGCTGGCGGTGCGTCCTCCGGTTGGTTCAGCCTTCCGCAGCCATGAAGCGAGCATCATCGGCAATACCTGTCTGTACGGCGCAACCGGCGGTCGTCTGTTTGCCGCGGGCCGTGCGGGCGAACGTTTTGCGGTGCGTAACTCCGGCGCCATCACCGTGGTGGAAGGCATCGGCGATAACGGCTGTGAATACATGACGGGCGGAATTGTGTGCGTCCTGGGTAAAACCGGCGTGAACTTTGGCGCGGGCATGACGGGCGGTTTTGCCTACGTCCTGGATGAAGACGGTGAGTTCCGCAAACGCGTGAACCCGGAACTGGTGGAAGTGCTGGACGTTGATACGCTGGCCATCCACGAAGAACACCTGCGCGGCTTAATTACCGAACACGTGCAGCATACCGGTTCTTCGCGCGGCGAAGAGATCCTGGCGAACTGGCCGGCGTTCTCTGCGAAATTCGCGCTGGTGAAGCCGAAGTCCAGCGATGTTAAAGCCCTGTTGGGTCACCGTAGTCGTAGCGCAGCAGAGCTGCGCGTGCAGGCGCAGTAAGGAATTCAGATGAGCCAGAACGTTTACCAGTTTATCGACCTTCAGCGTGTTGATCCGCCAAAGAAACCGCTGAAGATCCGTAAAATTGAATTTGTTGAAATCTATGAGCCGTTTTCAGAAGGCCAGGCCAAAGCACAGGCAGACCGCTGCCTGTCCTGCGGTAACCCTTACTGCGAATGGAAGTGTCCGGTCCATAACTACATCCCGAACTGGCTGAAGCTGGCCAACGAAGGGCGTATTTTTGAAGCCGCCGAGCTGTCTCATCAGACCAACACCCTGCCGGAAGTGTGCGGCCGCGTGTGCCCTCAGGATCGTCTGTGTGAAGGCTCCTGTACGCTGAACGACGAGTTTGGCGCGGTAACCATCGGCAACATCGAACGCTATATCAACGATAAAGCGTTCGAGATGGGCTGGCGCCCGGATATGACCGGTGTGCGTCAAACCGACAAGCGCGTAGCGATTATCGGCGCGGGCCCGGCAGGCCTGGCCTGTGCGGACGTGCTGACCCGTAACGGCGTGAAGGCGGTGGTCTTTGATCGCCACCCGGAGATTGGCGGCCTGCTGACCTTCGGTATCCCGGCCTTCAAGCTGGAGAAAGAGGTGATGACCCGCCGCCGCGAAATCTTCACCGGCATGGGCATTGAGTTCATACTCAACACCGAAGTGGGCCGCGACGTGCAGCTCGACGACCTGCTGAAAGATTACGACGCCGTGTTCCTTGGCGTAGGCACTTATCAGTCCATGCGCGGTGGTCTGGAGAACGAAGATGCGCCAGGCGTGTACGACGCGCTGCCGTTCCTGATTGCGAATACCAAACAGCTAATGGGCTACGGCGAGACCGCCGATGAGCCGTTCGTCAGCATGGAAGGCAAACGCGTGGTGGTGCTGGGCGGCGGTGATACCGCGATGGACTGCGTGCGTACCTCCATTCGCCAGAATGCGGCGCATGTCATCTGTGCCTACCGCCGTGACGAAGAGAACATGCCGGGCTCTAAGCGCGAAGTGAAAAACGCACGTGAAGAGGGCGTCGAGTTCCAGTTCAACATCCAGCCTCTGGGTATTGAAGTGAATGCCAACGGTAAAGTGAGCGGCGTGAAGATGGCGCGCACGGAGATGGGTGCGCCAGATGCGAAAGGCCGTCGTCGCGCGGAGATCGTGGCCGGTTCTGAACACGTGATCCCGGCTGACGCCGTGGTGATGGCGTTTGGTTTCCGTCCTCACAGCATGGAGTGGCTGGCGAAGCACAGCGTAGAGCTGGACTCTCAGGGCCGCATCATTGCGCCAGAAGGCAGCGATAACGCGTTCCAGACCAGCAACCCGAAAATCTTCGCCGGTGGCGACATCGTTCGCGGCTCTGACCTGGTGGTCACGGCGATTGCCGAAGGCCGTAAAGCGGCTGACGGGATCATGAACTTCCTGGAAGTGTAAGCCCCTCTGACTCCCCGGCAGAAGCATAAAGCGGAACGCTGGGGAGCCTGTTTTCAGTAGCCTACCCTTAAGTTAATGGTGCCTTTTTAAGCAAAAAAGCAGCGTAAATCCCGACGTAAACGTTTGCTTTCGTGAAAAAAATGTATATTATGCGGCGGATTTTTTGGCCAAAATTCAAGGAGGCGTTGTGTCGCAAGATAACAATTATAGCCAGGGCCCCGTCCCTCTGGCGGCGCGGAAAGGCGTGGTTCCACTCACTTTTGTGATGTTAGGGTTAACGTTTTTTTCCGCCAGTATGTGGACCGGAGGCACGCTCGGTACCGGTCTTTCCTATAATGATTTCTTCCTCGCAGTTCTCTTCGGCAATCTCCTCCTCGGTATTTACACTGCTTTTCTTGGCTACATTGGCGCAAAAACCGGCCTCTCAACCCATCTTCTTGCGCGTTACTCGTTCGGTATAAAAGGTTCCTGGCTTCCCTCCATGCTTTTAGGCGGTACGCAGGTAGGGTGGTTTGGCGTCGGCGTAGCGATGTTTGCCATCCCGGTGAGTAAAGCCACGGGCATCGACGTGAACATCCTGATTGCAGTTTCCGGCCTGTTGATGACGTTAACCATTTTTTTTGGCATCTCGGCACTGACGATTTTATCCATCATCGCCGTACCCGCTATCGTCATCCTGGGTAGCTACTCCGTCTGGCTGGCGGTGGACGGCGTGGGAGGATTGGACCACCTCAAATCCATTGTGCCGCAGACGCCGCTCAACTTTTCCAGCGCGCTGGCGCTGGTCGTAGGCTCGTTTATCAGCGCAGGCACGCTGACCGCCGACTTCGTCCGCTTTGGCCGCAATGCCAAAGGTGCCGTTCTGGTGGCGATGGTGGCATTTTTCCTTGGCAACTCGCTGATGTTTATCTTCGGTGCGGCAGGCGCTGCCGCCGTAGGACAGGCCGATATTTCTGACGTGATGATCGCCCAGGGACTGCTGCTGCCGGCCATTGTCGTTCTTGGCCTGAATATCTGGACCACCAATGACAACGCGTTGTACGCCTCTGGTCTGGGTTTCGCCAATATTACTGGTCTTTCCAGCCGTACGCTGTCGGTGGTTAATGGCATTATCGGTACGCTGTGCGCGCTGTGGCTATACAACAACTTCGTTGGCTGGCTGACCTTTTTGTCGGCAGCGATTCCGCCGGTTGGCGGGGTGATTATCGCCGACTACCTGATTAATCGCCGCCGCTATGCCAGCTTCGACCACGCAAAATTTGTGTCCGTTAACTGGATTGCCATTTTCTCGGTCGCCCTGGGTGTTGCTGCCGGGCACTACATTCCGGGAATTGTCCCCGTTAACGCAGTATTGGGTGGCGTCTTCAGCTATTTGGTGTTAAACCCATTCGCCAAACGTACCCTTGCTAATCCTTCGGAGGTTTCCCATGCAGAATAATTCCCTCACTATCCGTCAGGCCCGTTTGCAGGGGCAAGAGGGTTTATGGCAAATCACGATTGAGGACGGACGCTTCAGCCGTATCGATCCTCAGGAAACCGCCTCTGCGCCAGTCGGTCAGGTGCTGGACGCCGAATGCGGGCTGGTTATCCCTCCTTTCATCGAGCCGCATATCCATCTGGATACAACGCAAACGGCGGGTGAACCGAACTGGAACCAGTCCGGCACGCTTTTCGAGGGAATCGAGCGCTGGGCCGAACGCAAGGCGATGCTTACCCACGAAGACGTTAAAACTCGCGCGATGCAGACCCTGAAGTGGCAAATCGCCAACGGCATTCAGTACGTACGTACACACGTTGACGTCTCGGACTCCACCCTTACGGCACTGAAAGCCATGCTGGAGGTGAAGCAGGAAGTCGCCCCGTGGGTCGATATGCAAATTGTGGCATTCCCGCAGGAAGGCATTCTTTCTTATCCGAACGGTGAAGAGCTGCTTGAGGAAGCCGTGCGTTTAGGGGCGGATGTCATCGGCGCAATCCCCCACTTTGAATTTACGCGTGAATATGGCGTTGAGTCGCTGCATAAAACGTTTTCCCTGGCCAGAAAGTACGACCGACTGATCGATGTCCACTGTGATGAAATTGATGATGAACAATCGCGCTTCGTTGAAACCGTTGCCGCACTGGCACATCGTGACGGAATGGGTTCACGCGTGACCGCCAGCCATACCACGGCGATGCACTCCTATAATGGCGCGTATACGTCCCGACTGTTCCGCCTGTTAAAAATGTCAGGCATTAACTTCGTGGCAAACCCGCTGGTTAACACGCATTTGCAGGGCCGTTTCGATACCTATCCCAAACGCCGAGGCATCACACGCGTCAAAGAAATGCTGGAAGCGGAGATCAACGTCTGCTTTGGTCATGACGACGTTTTCGATCCGTGGTATCCGCTGGGAACCGCGAATATGCTTCAGGTTCTGCATATGGGGCTGCACGTTTGCCAACTGATGGGTTACGGGCAAATAAATGATGGGCTTAACCTGATCACTACCCACAGCGCGAAAACGCTCGATTTGCAGGACTATGGCGTGCGCGTTGGGAATACAGCAAACCTGGTGATTCTCCCGGCAGAGAATGGGTTTGATGCAGTTCGTCGCCAGACGCCGGCACGATACTCTGTTCGCCACGGCAAGGTGATTGCCGAGACGGTGCCCAGCCAGACAACCTTGCACCTGACGCAGCCGGAAGCGGTGACGTTTAAGCGCCAGAATATCGAATAACATTGCCGGATGGCGGCTGCGCCTTATCCGGCCTGCAAATTACGTTATGCCCGCAGGCCTGATAAGCGAAGCGCCATCAGGCCTATAAACTACGTATCCAGCAAGCGGGCGCGTACCTTCACCACGACTTTCTTTATCTCGCCTGGCTCAAGGATTGCGCATCCTGGCTTATGTGGCTCTCCCGGCATAAATACGGCGCACATCCCCGGCCGGAGGGTGACACACTGTTCACCTGCAATCTCACTGCACAACTGATAATCTTCTTCAGGATGAAAATCTTCACGCTGGCGTGCCGAGCCCGTCACGCCAAAGAGGATGCGCTCTTCTCCCGTCAATAACACCTGGATATCAATATATTGCTCATGCAGTTCCGCTTTCTTCTGGTCTGGAAACTGCGTGGCAAACGTCATCACGTTCATGAAGATATCCTCACCGCGAAGCTCATAACGTCCTGCCGCTTTTTCCAGCGGACGGGCAGCCAGCGCGAGGGTTAGCGCCTCCAGAAGAACGGGATGCAACCCCGTGGAGGGAAGCGTCCGAATCTCACCAAAAAACATCATCTTTCTCCCTGAGCTAACAGCGCCGCGCCCAGTAAGCCCGCATCGTGTCGATAGTGCGCGGCGGTTAATTCAACGTGATAAACAGAAGGATGCTCCTCAAGATACGCGCGGACCCGCGCCAGATACCCTCCTGCCAGCCCGATGCTGCCGCCAATCACCACGCGCTGGCAGTCCATCACCGCTTTCGTGTCGGCAATAAGCCGCGCCAGTACCTGTGCAGAACGTTGGACCAGTTCCGCCGCCTGTTTATTTCCCTCTGCCGCGCGCGCAAAAATCGTTTTTGCATCGCATCCTGCAAGCTCTCCCCTGGCTGCGGCGGCAATACCGCGACCAGACGCGATGGCTTCCACGCACCCCACGCGACCACAGCCGCATTGCGGGCCGTTTGGATCGGCGAGCGTATGCCCAAGATGCCCTGCCAGTCCGCCGCTTCCGGTCACGAGTTTCCCGTTACTGACTACGCCGCCCCCCACGCCCGTTGAAACAGTCAGGAATACCATGTCTTTAATTTCCTTCGCACTAACGTGATATTCCGCCCATGCCGCAGCCTGAGCATCATTGATCGCCAGGGTCGGCAAACCAGCAATGTCTTCGAGCGTCTGCACCAGCGGAAAATGGTGCAATCCTCCGAGATTTTGCGGGTTAATCGCCAGCAGATTGCCGTCCTGAATGATTCCGGTTGAGGCAATGGCCGCACGCGTTGCCTGGGTCTGTAACGGCTTGACCAGCTCAGCCAGCGCCTCACGCAGTGCGTCAGGCGTCTTACTGGCGGGCGTAGGGCATTCGCGTCGCGCGTGGATCTGTAAACCGTCATCCACCAGGGCGGCGGCAAGTTTAGTTCCACCTATGTCTATCGCCAGTGTCGTCATAGCACCGCCCCGCTCGGAAATGTTTTTATCCCGTTGTGACATACTTCATCCCTTACGAATGTGCCCGGTATAGGTCCGGGCAAGCGGATTAACTTTTGCTTTTCGCTAAAGCGCTTTTATCGCCGCCAAACGGGACGGCTCCGCTGAAAGGTTTACCGTCAATAGCGTCATGCGTACGCAGGGCTTCTGGCCTGATCCAGCGCTGAACGCGGGAGGGCATATCCAGACCAATAAGCAAGATCACCACAAACGTCAGGCCAAAAGAGAGCGATCCCAGGGCCGTGCCCAGCGCCATATCCTGCGACAGCAGCGCGCCAATCACCGGGGCAATCGCGCCGCCCAACGCGCCAACGTTGTAGGTAAAGCCCAGACCCGCCGCACGCTGGTCGGTATCGAAATAGCCACCGATGAGTTTGGGTAAGATCCCGGAGATCCCCTGCCCCAGCATCTGCTGGAAAAAGAGTAACAAGCCCAACACCCAGACATTGGCGCCGCCGATCGCAAAGACGGGGACAATCAGGAGCTGTGAGGCCAACAGGCTACAGACATAGGCCTTGCGGGTGCCAAGCCAGTCACCGAGAAAACCGCCCACGCAGCAGCCTACTGCCGCGCCGAAGCCGCTAAAGAACAGCACCTTCGCCACCGTTGAGGGATCATAGGCCAGGTCGGTTTTCAGATAAGTGGGTAATAGCGCCTGAATCGGCCAGGAGTAGAGAAAGGCGAAGAGCACGACAACCATCAACGTGACGCCCGTCGGCCAGCGTTTACCGCTGCTTTGCACCATAAAGCTGATAAAGACGATGGCGCACAGCAGGCCGAGAATAACGACCAGCCCCGCGTTGTTGAGTTCGCCTGCA
Organism: Enterobacter sp. UPMP2061; assembly: GCF_053709615.1. NCBI lineage: Bacteria > Pseudomonadati > Pseudomonadota > Gammaproteobacteria > Enterobacterales > Enterobacteriaceae > Enterobacter > Enterobacter sp. UPMP2061. The sequence continues at coordinate 50,085 of NZ_JBSKJP010000004.1, read as the reverse complement.
AAACAGAACCACAGCGCCGTACCGGCAAACAGCGTCATCGCCATATTGATGACGCGGTATTTGCCGCGATACAGAATATCAACCATGGTGCGCACCGGGGCTTTGCCTTCGTGCTTCGCTTTCCAGTCCTCAGCTTCCGGAATATTTTTCCGCAGCCACAGGGCAAAGACGATGGGCAGAATGCCGATAAAGAACAGCGCACGCCAGCCCCAGACGGGCACGACAAGGCTGTAGACCTGGGCCGCAACCACGGCGCCGACGGAGAAACCGGAAATCAGAAAACCACTCGCCTTGTTGCGCAGGTGCTTTGGCCAGCTTTCAATCACATAGGTTGCGCTGGAGCCATATTCCCCCGCCATCCCCATGCCTATCACCATGCGGGCGATAAACAGGGTGACGTAACCCGGCGCAAAACCGCAGGCCAGCGTACCGCAGGAAAAGAGCACGATGCTGGTGATCATCGCCAGCTTGCGGCCATAGCGGTCCCCCATGGCGCCCAGCAGCAGGCCGCCGAACCAGCGCGATATAAAGGCCGCCGAAATCAGACTCGCCGCTTCCACTGTCGTCAGGGCAAACTCGCTTTTTATTTCTGTCAGGACTAAGGCTATCAATACAAAATCGAAGCCATCAAGCAGATATCCCAGCCAGGCGGCGGAGAAGGCGCGCCACTGAGGACGGGTAAGATGGCGGTACCACGGGATGCTTTGGGTAGACTTACTCATTTCACTCTCCCGACGATTTCTCTGTCGTTTTGCCGGATGGCGGCTGCGCCCCCGGCGCTGTGTTAGCGTTTTTCCGCCATTAGCTGCTCCGCCAGCGCTTTCAGCGCTGGCACGAATTTTTCATCCACAGGGGCAAACGGCTTACGGCACAGCGGCACGGATACCACGTCCATATAGTGCAGAACCGTTTTCAGACCACGGAACACCCCGGCTTTAATCAGCAGATCGATCACCGTGTTGCATTCGCTTTGCAGGCGCTGTGCGGTGGCGTTATCCCCTTCACGAACCGCTTTAGCGATCGCCTGGTAGCGCCAGCCCATAATGTTGTAGGTGCTGCCGATCCCCCCGTCCGCGCCGGCCAGCAGGCCGGAGGCGAAGATCTCGTCATAACCGTTGTAGAGCACCAGATCCGGATGTTCACGACGGATCTGCTCCATCTGGAAGAGATCGCCGGAGGTTTGCTTCAGCGCGCCGACGCCAGGCAGCGTTACCAGCGTGTTGATCTGATCCAGGCTTAACTTCACGCCGCTTAGCGCAGGGATGTTATAAACCACCATCGGCAACCCCTCCGCGGAGTCAATAATTGCACGGTAATGATCGCAATGTTCTTCAAAGCTAAAGGGATAGTAAAACGGTGTGACGGCGGACACAGCGTCAAAACCGACGCGGGCGGCGGCCATGGCTAACTGCTGGCTTTCCGCCGTGCTGACGCAGCCAACATGGGCGATGAGCGTGATTTTCCCCTTCGCCTCTTCCGCCACAATCTCCATCACCTGCTCTCGTTCCGAAAGGCTCTGTACAAAGGCCTCTCCCGTTGAACCGCCGACGTACAGCCCATCGATACCCTGTTCAATATTGAACCGCACCAGACGGCGCAGGCTTTCTTTATCCAGCATCTGCTCAGAGTTAAACGGGGTCAGGAGTGCGGCCATTACGCCGCGTAATTGCGTTGCCATAGTTACCTCAATCGATCGTGTGTTTGTTATAACGACATACCTTTATACCTGTTATACCAGATCAATTAAGCAGCAGTAGAATACAGAACGCTTATATTGCGATCTGCTTCACTAAAGGATCGTTATTTTTTGGTTTTTGAATGCTGGCCGAAAGCGTGCCAGGTGGCGGAGACGCTGTTAAGGTGAGTTTGCAACGCCCGATCCGCTTCATCGGGATCGCGGCGGCGGATCGCATCCACAATTGCGATATGCTGGCGATAGCTGACTTCATTATGCTGATAAAGCTCTGCGTCCGGCACTTTAGGACGCGCCGCAATTAACCAGTCAAGCAGCGCAACGTGGATCGCATTGAAGATCGGATTGCCGGGGATCTCCGCCAGCACGCGGTGAAAATCGACATCGGAACGAATAAATAGCGTGTTGTCATCCAGGGACTGGCTGTTGATCTCCAGGGCTTTTGTGAGCTGAGCAATCTGATCGTCAGTGGCATATTCTGCGGCATAACGAACAAGGCTGGATTCAAAGAACAGGCGAAGCTGCTCGAAATGGGCAATACCGCCGGGCTGGGTCAGAAAGTCTTTCGCCATTCCCGACAATTCACTGATGATGGTATCGGCAGACGGCATGGTTATGCGGGCACGTTCACCGTTGTTAATCTGCACCAGCCCTTTACGCTTTAGCGCCGCCAGCGCTTCGCGCACCGAGGGGCGACCCACGTTGAAGAACTCCATCAGTTCGCGCTCGGAGGGTAACTGCTCTCCCTGGGCAAATTCCTTCCGACGGATCATCTGCTCCAGCTCTTCTTCCACCATATCAGACAGTTTTTTGCGCGCCAGCGGCCGACGGCGCAGGCTGCGACCAATGGTTTCATCAGAGTTTTCAGCTTTAAGATCAGTCGGTTTCATTGCAGTCCGGTGCCATTGAAGGAAAACAGTTCATCATAACACAGGAAATTAGAGGGGACGAAAAGGGACCGAAAGCAAAACAGGCCCGTCGGGCCTGTTTGTTTATTTCACAACGCGCAGTGCGGGACGACCACCACGTGGTGGTGGCTCGTCATCCGGATCGGTGTCGTCATTATGATCGGGTTTATCGCCATCGATGACAGACATTACCGTGTCGCTTTCGCGTTCATCGGATGCCTCATCATCATTCAGGCTGGCAACCTCTTCATCATAAGCCGCTTCCGGCTCAAACATGGTGCCCGCACCGTTTTCACGGGCGTAGATAGCCAGCACAGCTGCCAGCGGCACGGAAACCTGACGCGGCACGCCGCCGAAGCGCGCATTAAAGCGCACTTCGTCGTTCGCCAGCTCCAGGTTACCCACTGCGCGTGGCGCAATATTCAGTACAATCTGTCCGTCGCGCGCGTATTCCATTGGAACCAGCACGCCCGGCAACGTCACATCCACAACCAGGTGCGGCGTGAGCTGGTTATCCAGCAGCCATTCATAGAAGGCGCGCAGCAGATACGGACGGCGTGGTGAAAGTTGTGACATTTCCACAGTCATTAGCCTCGGCCGAGACGCATTTCACGTTCCGGTTCAGTTAAAGATGCCAGGAAAGAGTCGCGTTCAAAGACGCGAGTCATATAGCCTTTCAGCTCTTTCGCGCCTGGGCCGCTGAACTCTACGCCCAGGGTTGGCAGACGCCACAGCAACGGAGCCAGGTAGCAATCCACCAGGCTGAACTCGTCGCTCAGGAAGAAAGGCTTTTGACCAAATACCGGCGCAATCGCCAGCAGCTCTTCACGCAGCTGTTTACGTGCAGCATCCGCTTCAGAAGAGGAACCGTTGACGATAACGTTCATCAGCGAGTACCAGTCTTTCTCGATACGCTGCATGTACAGGCGGCTTTCACCACGCGCAACAGGATAAACAGGCATCAGCGGCGGATGCGGGAAACGCTCATCCAGGTATTCCATAATGATACGGGATTCCCACAGGGTCAGCTCGCGATCCACCAGCGTCGGTACGCTTTGGCTCGGGTTGAGATCGATCAGATCCTGAGGCGGGTTATCCTTTTCCACATGCTCGATCTCAAAACTGACACCCTTCTCGGCCAGCACGATACGAACCTGATGGCTATAAATGTCAGTAGGACCAGAAAACAGCGTCATTACCGAACGTTTGTTGGCAGCGACAGCCATGAAAACCTCCAGGTATATTCAGAATTTTTACTGCTACCAGCCCAACGGGGCCAGCCAGATGATGTATCGCCCATCCCAGAGAAGACACATTGTTCAAGAATCGAACAAAAATCGAGTATTCACCGATATTTGGGCAGAAAATTGGATGATAGTTTACCAGATTTTGATGGCTTTGTGGTGAGGGGATTCCGGAAATGTGGAAAAAGAGAAGATATATGAAATGTTACTGTGGATAACCTGCGCATTATCCATAAAAAAACCCGCCGAAGCGGGTTTTTCGCCAATCGTTCTGCGTAAGCAGAATGGATTAACGTTTGGAGAACTGTGGACGACGACGTGCTTTACGCAGACCCACTTTCTTACGTTCAACCTGACGAGCGTCACGAGTAACGAAGCCAGCTTTACGCAGTTCAGAACGCAGGGATTCGTCGTACTCCATCAGCGCGCGGGTGATACCGTGACGGATCGCACCTGCCTGACCGGAGATACCACCACCTTTAACGGTGATGTACAGATCCAGTTTTTCTACCATATCAACCAGTTCCAGCGGCTGGCGAACTACCATGCGGGCAGTTTCGCGACCGAAGTATTGTTCCAGAGAACGCTGGTTGATTACGATTTTACCACTGCCCGGTTTGATGAAAACGCGAGCTGCGGAACTTTTGCGGCGACCAGTGCCGTAGTATTGATTTTCAGCCATTGCCTATAATCCCGATTAGATGTCAAGAACTTGCGGTTGCTGTGCCGCGTGGTTGTGCTCGTTGCCTGCGTAAACTTTCAGTTTACGGAACATAGCACGACCCAGCGGGCCTTTTGGCAGCATGCCTTTAACCGCGATTTCAATCACACGCTCAGGACGGCGGGCAATCATCTCTTCAAAGGTCGCTTCTTTGATACCACCGATGTGGCCGGTGTGGTGGTAGTACATTTTGTCAGTACGCTTGTTGCCGGTAACAGCAACTTTGTCAGCGTTCAGAACGATGATGTAATCACCGGTATCAACGTGCGGAGTGTATTCCGCTTTATGCTTACCGCGCAGGCGACGAGCCAGTTCAGTAGCCAGACGGCCCAGAGTTTTACCGGTCGCGTCAACAACATACCAGTCGCGCTGTACGGTTTCTGGTTTAGCTGTAAAAGTTTTCATTAAAAGCTTACCCAAATAATAAGTTACACGTTGGTGAACACCCAAACGTTTAGTCAGTTGAGGTTCACACGACAAAGTCCGGCAAACCTACCCCTTCGAATAGCACATGCCGACACATAGAAAGTTTCGGGAAAAAAACCTTCTCGTAACGTGGGGTCGCAAGATTATAGAGAAGTTGAGGTCAAAGATCGACCCTTAAATGTGATTTGGAATGGGTTTTTCGGGGTCAGGTATTGTGCGGTCTGGTGCCCTCACCCCCAGCCCCTCTCCCACGGGGAGAGGGGAGCATTTATTACGGCATATGCTCACGCTTGAGGTACTCTTCGCTCTGCATCTCTTGCAGGCGCGACAGGCAGCGCTGGAACTCAAACTTCAGGCGCTCGCCCTGATAAACCTCATATAAAGGCACTTCGGCGCTGACCACCAGCTTAACGTGGCGCTCGTAAAACTCATCTACCAGCGCGATGAAGCGGCGCGCTTCGCTCTCCATGAGTGGGGTCATAACGGGCACATCCCACAACATAACGGTATGGAACAGACGCGAAAGTGCAATGTAGTCATGCTGGCTGCGGGCGTCCACGCAGAGCGTTGCAAACGAGACGGCCAGCGTCTGGTTTTCTACGCCAAGCGTCGGCAACGGACGATGATTAATCTCCAGCGCTGGCGCGTTATCCCGCGGCGCTCCCGCCAGCGCCAGCCACAGTTTATCCATCTCGCGGGCTGTGTCGGCATTCAATGGCGAAAGCCACAGGTGTGCCTGCGTTAATGTGCGCAGACGATAATCGACGCCGGCATCGACGTTCATGATGTCGCAGTGCTGTTTGATAGCATCAATGGCCGGCAGGAAACGCGCCCGCTGGAGACCATTGCGATAAAGCTCATCCGGCGGGATATTGGAGGTCGCCACCAGAGTGATCCCACGCGCAAACAGCGCTTTCATGAGGCCCCCCAACAGCATGGCATCCGTAATATCGGAAACGAAGAACTCGTCGAAGCAGAGCACGTCCGTTTCCGCCTTAAAGCGATCGGCCACAATGTCCAGCGGGTCGGTTTCGCCCTGGAGCGCCGTCAGTTCTTCATGGACCCGCAGCATAAAACGGTGAAAGTGCAGGCGCTGCTTACGCGTGCCGGGCAGGCTCTGGTAGAACATGTCCATCAGCCAGGTCTTACCCCGCCCAACGCCGCCCCACATATATAAGCCACGAACCGGTGCGTTTACCGTGGGCTCTTTTTTGCCCAGTAAACGGCCGAATGCCGCCTTCAGCCCACTGCTCTGCACCGCATCGGCGGGTTTCGCCAGAAGTTCCTGATAAATCGTGTCCAGGCGGTTAACCGCTTCACGCTGGACATCATCCGGCTGGTGTGTGCCCTCGCTCAGGGCCAGTTGGTAACGCGATGAAGGGGACAGGTTTTGCATGATGTTGTTGTTATTCCTTTAGTTAAACCTCACCAGCGCGCGTGGCTGATGAAAAAAAGGCCGTTCTACACTACGCGATGATACGTCAGGATTCCACTTCTGCGGAAATAGCGGTTATAGTGGCATAATCAGGCACAGGCAGGAGCCGAGCCAACACCCTACGGAACAACAAGACAACGGGAGAAGTTCATGACCTGGGAATATGCGCTAATCGGTTTAGTCGTCGGCATCATCATTGGTGCTGTGGCCATGCGTTTCGGTAACCGCAAATTGCGTCAGCAGCAGTCACTGCAATACGAACTGGAAAAGAACAAAGCCGAACTGGAAGAATATCGCGAAGAGCTGGTCAGCCACTTTGCCCGTAGCGCTGAGCTGCTGGACAACATGGCGACAGATTATCGCCAGCTCTACCAGCACATGGCGAAAAGCTCCAGCAGCCTGCTGCCGGAAATGACCGCGGAGACCAACCCCTTCCGCAATCGTCTGGCTGATTCTGAAGCCGGTAACGATCAGGCTCCGGTTCAGATGCCACGCGACTATTCAGACGGCGCGTCCGGCCTGCTGCGCGGTGGCGTAAAACGCGATTAATCGCACAACCTTAATAAATTTTACGGGCGCACCTTATGCGCCCGTCCTTTCTTCCCGTCCCCAGCTATTATTTAGTCAAACACCTCATTGTTCAGCGGTTGAAAATTCAATAACATCAAGATGTTTTTGGGGCCGTTCTTTTTCATTCCAGGATACGAGAGTCAGCATCAATGAAGAAAAAAAACCAGCTGTTGAGCGCCTTAGCGTTAAGTGTCGGGTTATCTCTCTCGGCGTCCTTCCCCGCCAGTGCGGCACTGCCTTCGCAGGTGCCTGGACAAGAAGCCATTCCCAGCCTTGCGCCGATGCTTGAAAAAGTCCTGCCTGCGGTAGTCAGCGTTCAGGTGGAAGGGACGGCACGCCAAAGCCAGCGTATTCCTGAAGAGCTGAAGAAATATTTTGGCGAAGACGCGCCGGATCAGCAGGCTCAGCCGTTTGAAGGCCTGGGCTCAGGGGTGATTATCGACGCGGCTAAGGGCTATATCCTGACCAATAACCACGTGATCAGCCAGGCCGATAAAATCAGCGTTCAGCTGAACGATGGTCGGGAGTTTGACGCCAAACTGATCGGCGGTGACGATCAGAGTGATATCGCCCTGCTACAGGTGCAAAACCCCAGCAACCTGACCCAGATCGCCATTGCAGATTCCGATAAGCTGCGCGTCGGTGATTTTGCCGTCGCGGTCGGTAACCCGTTCGGTTTAGGCCAGACCGCCACCTCCGGGATTGTCTCCGCCCTGGGGCGCAGCGGCCTGAATCTCGAAGGGCTGGAAAACTTCATCCAGACCGATGCCTCCATCAACCGGGGCAACTCCGGCGGTGCGCTGCTTAATCTGAACGGTGAGCTGATCGGCATCAACACCGCTATCCTCGCGCCAGGCGGCGGCAGCATCGGGATTGGTTTTGCCATTCCGAGTAACATGGCGAAAACCCTGTCTCAACAGCTGATTCAGTTTGGCGAGGTTAAGCGCGGTCTGCTGGGCATCAAAGGCATGGAGATGAGCGCCGATATCGCCAAAGCCTTTAAGCTCAACGTCCAGCGCGGGGCGTTCGTCAGCGAAGTGCTGCCCAACTCAGGCTCTGCGAAAGCGGGCGTGAAATCCGGCGACATTATTGTCAGCCTGAACGATAAACCGCTGAGCAGCTTCGCTGAATTACGGTCACGTATTGCCACCACGGAGCCGGGCGCTAAAGTGAAGCTGGGCCTGATCCGTGAGGGCAAACCGCTGACCGTGGAAGTGACGCTGGACAAGAGCACCTCCTCTTCCGCCAGCGCAGAACAGATCTCCCCTGCTCTACAGGGCGCTACGCTGAGCGACGGTCAGCTTAAAAACGGCACGAAAGGCATTACCGTCACTACCGTTGAGAAGAGCAGCCCGGCCGCGCAGGCAGGTTTACATCAGGACGACGTGATCGTGGGCGTGAACCGCACTCGCGTGCAGTCTATTGCCGAAATGCGTAAGGTGCTGGAGAGTAAACCGGCGGTCATTGCCCTGCAAATTATCCGTGGCAACGACACCCTCTACATTTTACTGCGTTAACCATTTGCGACTCCGGACATCGCCGCTGCGTGTGATGTCCGGATAACTCATGTTATGCTGCAAACCGTTCCTTTTTTAACGACACACGCATCATGCTTTTAAAGCTCTTTCGTTCAATTGTCATTGGTTTGATCGTTGCCGGTCTGCTGCTGGTGGCTATGCCATCTTTACGCCAGTTCAACAAACTGTCGGCTCCTCAGTTCGACAGCACGGATGAAACGCCTGCGACGTACAATCAGGCGGTACGCCGTGCTGCCCCCGCCGTGGTTAACGTCTATAACCGCGGGCTTAACAGTTCCGCTCATAACCAGCTGGAGATCCGCACGCTCGGTTCCGGTGTGATCATGGATGACCGGGGCTACATCATCACCAATAAACACGTCATTAACGATGCCGACCAGATTATCGTCGCCTTGCAGGATGGCCGCGTGTTTGAAGCCCTGCTGGTGGGGTCGGACAGCCTGACCGATCTGGCGGTGCTGAAGATCAACGCCACGGGCGGTCTGCCGACTATCCCGATTAATCGCAAACGCACGCCGCACATCGGCGATGTGGTGCTGGCGATCGGTAACCCGTACAACCTGGGCCAGACCATCACTCAGGGGATCATCAGCGCGACCGGTCGTATCGGCCTGAACCCGTCAGGGCGGCAGAACTTCCTGCAAACCGATGCCTCGATCAACCACGGTAACTCCGGCGGTGCGCTGGTGAACTCTCTGGGCGAACTGATGGGCATTAACACCCTCTCCTTCGACAAGAGCAACGACGGCGAAACGCCGGAAGGGATTGGCTTTGCCATTCCGTTCCAGCTGGCGACCAAGATCATGGACAAGCTGATCCGTGATGGCCGCGTGATCCGTGGCTACATCGGTATTGGCGGGCGTGAAATCGCGCCGATGCATACGCAGGGCGGTGGTATCGATCAGATCCAGGGGATTGTGGTCAACGAAGTGGCGCCTGGCGGCCCGGCGGCCAACGCAGGTATCCAGGTGAACGACGTTATCCTTTCCGTCAACGGTACGCCAGCGGTCTCTGCGCTGGAAACCATGGACCAGGTGGCTGAGATTCGCCCGGGCTCCATCATCCCTGTTGAAGTCATGCGTAATGACAAGAAGCTGACGATTCAGGTCACCATCCAGGAATACCCGGCCACTAACTGACGGGCATAAAAAAACGGAGCTTAACGCTCCGTTTTTTTTACCGGGATAAGATCACTTGTTAACGAACTCTTCGCCCAGCGTAATGTCTTTCTTCAGCGTATCCAGCATGCCTTCCATCGCGTTTTGCTCAAACGCGCTCAGCGTGCCGATAGACTTACGCTCTTCAACACCGTTTTTACCCAGCAGCAGCGGCTGAGAGAAGAAGCGCGCGTGTTCACCGTCGCCTTCAACATAGGCGCATTCAACAACGCCTTTTTCGCCCTGCAACGCGCGAACCAGAGACAGGCCGAAACGTGCCGCCGCCTGGCCCATAGACAGGGTTGCAGAACCGCCACCCGCCTTCGCTTCCACCACTTCGGTGCCTGCGTTCTGAATACGTTTGGTCAGGTCAGCCACTTCCTGCTCGGTGAAGCTCACGCCCGGGATCTGCGACAGCAGAGGCAGGATGGTCACGCCAGAATGACCGCCGATAACCGGCACTTCCACTTCCGTTGGCTGCTTGCCTTTCAGCTCAGCCACGAAGGTATTGGAGCGGATGATATCCAGCGTAGTTACGCCGAACAGTTTGTTCTTGTCGTAAACGCCCGCTTTCTTCAGCACTTCTGCTGCGATAGCAACGGTGGTGTTCACCGGGTTGGTGATGATCCCGATGCACGCTTTCGGGCAGGTTTCAGCAATCTGCTGAACCAGGTTTTTCACGATGCCCGCGTTGACGTTGAACAGGTCTGAACGATCCATACCCGGTTTACGCGCAACACCCGCGGAGATCAGCACCACGTCGGCACCCTGCAACGCAGGACGCGCATCTTCACCGGAGAAGCCTTTGATTTTCACAGCTGTCGGGATGTGGCTCAGGTCAACCGCCACACCTGGGGTTACCGGAGCAATATCGTACAGGGAGAGTTCTGAGCCTGAAGGCAGTTGGGTTTTCAGTAGTAGGGCAAGCGCCTGGCCGATACCACCAGCAGCGCCGAGGACTGCGACTTTCATCCTAAACTCCTTATTATGGTTAACTTAAGTATCTGTAACTCCGTTGCGGCGACCATAATTCAGCACGTCATTAATTACAATTTTCATCGCTAAAGAATTTGAGGTCGCACGTCTTTCGCCTTCACCTGAATACTATCGGGATGCAGGCAACAACGAATTAAGAGGGGGTTACAATACACCCTGCCACGCCACCAAAACAACATCATTTTGATAACATTTAATTTACTTTTAAGCTTATTTGCGCGGCGTGACCCAGGCATGTTTTCCGATAACGAAATCTGATAAAATCTCTCCCTTTCATAACATTATTTCAGCCTGGTGCCAGGTAGATAATTTGCATAAAAATTCATCCACATGCATAATAATGTTGTTTCTATCGTCATATTCCGGGTGACTTATGCGAAGCTCGTCTAAGCAAGAAGAATTAGTGAAGGCGTTTAAAGCGCTACTCAAAGAAGAGAAATTCAGTTCTCAGGGAGAAATTGTTCAGGCGTTGCAGGAACAAGGCTTCGACAACATCAACCAGTCGAAGGTCTCTCGCATGTTAACCAAGTTTGGTGCGGTGCGTACGCGCAACGCCAAAATGGAAATGGTTTATTGCCTGCCTGCTGAACTTGGCGTGCCAACGACCTCCAGCCCGCTGAAAAACCTGGTTCTGGACATCGACTATAACGATGCCGTGGTCGTGATCCACACCAGCCCGGGCGCAGCCCAGCTGATTGCCCGCCTGCTGGACTCGCTGGGTAAAGCAGAGGGGATCCTCGGAACTATCGCTGGTGATGACACCATTTTTACCACCCCGGCAAATGGTTTCTCGGTGAAAGACCTCTACGAAGCGATTCTGGTCCTGTTCGAACAGGAGCTGTAATTGTCTGCCCCGTAGCGCCTGGCTGCGGGGATCATTCTGCTCTTTCCGCGTTTTACCCTGCTTTTCTCTGCCTGCTACTTTTGCAAATAGTGCTTTTTACCGCCTGTTAACATTCATTCAGTGAATGATCTGCCGCAAAATCGCACAAAAAATCAAATTACCATACCCCTTTGATTTACATAAGAAAAAACCACAAACCTCGCATTGTGACGCCCTTTTTTATGCATTCTCGTTATAAAAAATGAATTTTTTAACGCGTAATAACAGACGAAACCATTAGTCTGGTATTAATTTTTTGCGTGATTAGTGTATACTTGATTTTGTGATGAGGGTCACAGAACAAAGACCCCAGTAAAATAATTGACGAGGTAAATAATCATGAAAATTAAAACCACTGTAGCTGCCCTGAGCGTACTGTCAGTCCTGTCATTCGGTGCGTTTGCAGCCGACACCATCAATGCTGAACAGGCACAATCCCGTCAGGCTATCGGGACTGTTTCTGTTGGCGCCATCGGTACGTCTCCGATGGACATGCACGAAATGCTGAACAAAAAAGCGGAAGAACAGGGTGCGTCATCCTATCGCATCATCGAAGCGCGCAGTGGCGACCACTGGCACGCTACCGCAGAACTGTACAAATAAACCCTCGTCGTATCTCATCATACGACTTGCCCCTGACCTCCCGGTCAGGGGCTTTTTTATCACTGGCGCACGTTGAAACGCAGTTGCCCTTCCAGCTCCTCCTCCGCTTCATCAAACAATAAAATCAATGCACCAAAGCGTCTGCGTAGTTTTTCAGGCAGATGGGTAAATTCGATTTCCAGCGGTAACGGCAGACGATCGCCGGTAACCACATCCCACAGCATATCAAGATTGCTTACGCTGCCCCGCTCCAGGTCGAACGCCCGAATAAACTCGCGATAGAAGTCTTCCTGACTCTCAATTTCGTCAAAATCAAAGGTATAAATTTTCATTGCCAGCCACCCGGTACAGGCGGGCGGCAAATGCCGCCCTGTCTATTATAATCCCCCGATATGCAGGGTTTTGACTTCCAGAAACTCCTCCAGCCCCAGCACGGACCCTTCGCGGCCCAGCCCGGACTCTTTTACGCCCCCAAACGGACCCAGCTCGGTCGAGACCGCACATTCATTAATTCCGATCATGCCGCTCTCAATGGCCTGCGAGACGCGGAACACGCGCGAGAGATTCTGGGTATAAAAGTAGGCTGCCAGCCCGTAAGGCGTATTGTTAGCGCGCATAACCACTTCGTCTTCCGACGTGAAGCGGAAGCAGGCGGCAACGGGACCAAAGGTCTCCTCTTCTGCCAGCTTCATGCCTTCATGGCAGTCACCGAGTACGGTTGGCATCCAGAAGTTGCCGCCAAGTTCGTGCGGTTTACCCCCAGCCAGCACCGTGGCGCCCTTCGCTACCGCATCTTCGACGTGCTCACGGACTTTTTCGACAGCCGAAGGCTCAATCAGCGGGCCGACAACGACGCCCTCGTCCAGACCGTTACCCACCTTCAGCGCCTTCACCGCATCGGCAAGTTGATTGACAAACTTGTCATAGACCGTCTCCTGAATATAGAAACGGTTTACGCTGACGCAGACCTGCCCGGCGTTACGGAACTTATTGGCAATCGCGCCTTTGACGGCGGCCTCAATATCCGCGTCCTCGAAAACGATATATGGCGCATTACCGCCCAGCTCCATCGATACCTTTTTCATGGTCTCTGCGGAATTGCGAACCAGCGTTTTCCCGACGGCGGTTGATCCGGTAAACGAGATTTTGCGCACGTCATGGCTGGCCATAATGGCGTCACTAATTTCTGAGGTGCTCCCCGCGACCGCATTCAGCACACCATCCGGCACACCGGCCTGCTTCGCCAGCGTCAGCAGCGCAAAGGCGCTCAGCGGCGTGTTGTTTGCAGGCTTGATGACGCCGGTACATCCTGCTGCCAGCGCCGGGCCGAGCTTACGGGTGAGCATGGCCATCGGGAAATTCCATGGCGTGATAGCAGCAACCACCCCGACAGGTTCACGAGTGGCCAGAATACGGGAGCCGGGTTTAACCGGAGGAATGATTTCACCGTTGGCGCGCTTAGCCTGCTCGGCAAACCACTGAATGAAGCTGGCAGCGTAGTCCACCTCACCTTCAGCCTCTTTCAGCGGCTTGCCCTGCTCGGTAGTCATCAGCCGCCCGAGCCAGCTTTTGTTCTCGATAATCAGTTCATACCAGCGATAGAGGATCGTGGAGCGCTCTTTTGCCGTTTTTGCGCGCCATGCGGGAAAGGCCTTCGTCGCGGCCGCAATGGCCTCTTCGGTTTCGGCTTTCCCTGCTTTCGCCACTTTCGCGACCACCTCACCCGTGGCCGGGTTTAGCACATCAAACGTGGTGTCGAGTGTTTTCCAGATACCGTTAACCAGATACCCGGTCTGAAAAAGGATACTGTCCTGAAGAGCCTGGGTTGTCATGTGTCCTCCCTTCCTGAATGTTTGAACCTGCAAGAATAAGTATAGCCACAAAAAAACCGACGCTTTTGGCGTCGGTTTTCTCTTCGTTAGCTGTCTGTCAGCGCATTCTGGTAGCGGTGCAGCATAAACACCAGCCGCTCTACCGGCTCGGTAACCTGCGGCGGCGCTTCCCAGATCCGCAGTTTCTCCTGGTAGATATCCAGTTCCTCCAGCAGTTGCTTAAAGTAGCGGCGACGTTTGTCATCACTGGATGCCGATATCACATGGTCCGCCGTTCGCCGTAGCTGGCGGTGGTAGGCGGACAAATCGTCGTTGATCGGCACTGGCGCGTTCCGCAGACGCTGGTGCGCGATAATCATGGTTAACGCCAGGCGGAAGCGGGCGACATCGCCCGGGAATTTATTCAGCAACAGGAACAGCTGTTGATAGAGCGCCGGCAGGTGGTTCTCCTTACGCCGCGCGGTGTTGGTAGTCAATGACGATACGGCGGCCGACACAAACTGATTCAGCAGCACACGCCCTGTCCGCGCCTGAGAGTTATCCCGCACCAGCAGGATCACCATCATCGCCAGGAAACAGCCCACCAGCTGACCTAATGCGCTATCCAGGAACTGGCTGAAATGGAAGGTCATCGGGTTATCCAGCACGATGATGTTAATCGTGCTCGCCAGCGCACCCAACGATCCCAGACGGCGTTTTTGTACCTCAATCCCGATAAAGAACGCCATCACCGCCAGGCTGATGCAGAGCAAAAGCATGCTTTGCTGCGTCGAGGGAATAATCACCAGGAAGTAGAGCGCACCAATGGGTAACGCCGCAATGGTGCCGTACAGAAAATCGATCGCGACCATGCGCGGGTTGGGCAGACGCATCGCCAGCGCGGTGACGACGGCAATCATCACCATCGCGCCGCTGCCGGACGTCCAGCCGGTCCACAGCCAGAACAGCGTGCCGAGTATACAGGCCAGGGTGGTACGCCAGAAGTTAACCATCGCATGGTGGCGCTCGGCGGACTCCGGTTTGATCACCACTTCGCCCTGTAACACCTCTTCTTCCGCCGCACTGATTTTGGTGTTGCTAATCACGCCGCGTTTCAGGAGCAGGTAGCGCGTTGCGGCGCCAACCCAGGTATAAATGGTGACTGGCGTATCCCGTTCTCCTGTCCAGGCAATCACACGACGCATGCGTTTGAGCTGTCGATGCACGTCCTGCACCGTCTCCACGGGCTCATCAAACAGTTCGCGGAAAGTATCCGTTACCACTTCGGGGCGGGTGTTCTGAATCAGGTAGGTTTCACACGCCTGGGTGATCAGCGTTAGCGAGACGGTATTGATCGCTTTCAGACGACGATTGGCCCGCTCCCAGCGGGAAGACTCCATGTTGAGATTACTGCGCATCCCTTCCAGCGCCTGCGTGCGGCGCACCAGCGCGCTCCAGGCCTTGTCGACCTCTTCGCTGTCGCCGTGCTTAATGCACAGCTGCATAAGCTGGTACTGAGCAACAATCAGCGCGTCCAGCTCACGATCGACTTCCTGCTTGATGGATCGCGGAGAGAAGAGCAGATCTGCGACAATCGCGCAGACGATACCAATGACAATCTCGCTACAACGTTCGACGGCGAACTGCGGAGCAAGCAGCGGTTCACTCTGAATGGTGATGATAATAATCAGCGCGGTATATCCCGCCAGACCCCAGGCGTACGAGTTCTCCACCTTCACCAGCGAAGAGACCCAGGTGCAAAAACCCGCCCAGATACAGCACACAATCAGCATCAGCAGCGGCGTGCGGATCATCAGGATGATAATGGTCAGGGCGGCGATACAGCCGATAAAGGTGCCGATAATACGCAGCATCCCGCGATAGCGAATTGCCCCGGAGTAAGGTTCGCCACCCGCCGCGAAGGCTGGACCGGCGGCGACGATCGCGGCGGTCAGAACGGCCCAGCGCGGCGTTTCAAGCTGGAAATGGAAGCCAACAAACAGCGCCAGCACAATGGCGCATGCCAGCTTCACGGCGAAGCGGATGTGCTGGCTGGCGATGGAAAAAATGCCCATAGCGATCAACCAAACTCGCGCAGGCGATGGGCGATTTGACGGAAGATAGAATCCTGGCTGGCATCACGGTCTTTTTCACCCGTGATCACCACCGTCGCGGTGGTGCCTGCGGGCCAGAGGTTGCTCTGCTGCTCATCCAGACGAATGCGTACCGGTACGCGCTGCGCCAGGCGAACCCACTCGAGGTTAGAATCGACGGTCGCCATCCCTTTTGTATCATTGGTACTGCTGGAGTTGGTCACCCCCGCGGCCACGCTGTCCACGGTTCCCTTCAGGACCCGGTTGCTGCCGAGCGGCGTGATTTCGGCGCGATAGCCCGGACGCACGCCTTCCAGCTTGGTCTCTTCCATATAGGCGAGGACGTAGAAGGAGTTCTGTTTCACCAGCGCCACGGCAGTTGAGCCGCGCGTGATAAACTCACCCGCATAGACGTTGAGGTTGGTCACCCAGCCATCGGACGGGGCGCGGATAACGGTACGTTCCAGATCGAGCTTCGCCAGATCGCGCGTCGCCTGCGCTTTTGCCAGCTGATGCAGCACGGTTTGCAGCACGTTATTAGACTGGTCAATCTCTTCCCGGGACATAGCCTGGATGCCCAGCTTGTTACGGCGTCCTGCTTCACGGCGTTTTTCAGCGGCCAGCGCGTTGTAATACGCCACGTCGGCTTCCGCTTCTTCCAACGCTTTTTGATAGCGCGGCTGGTCGATAGTGAACAGCACCTGATCTTTTTTCACCAGTTGGTTATCGTGGACGTTGACCGCCGTAATGAGACCGGCGACATCGGGCGCTATCGCGACCACCTCCGCGCTGAAACGCGCATCGCGCGTCCACGGGGATTCGGTGTAATAAACCCAGGCGCGAAAAATAGCGATGAACGCCAGGATGACCAGCGCCATAGTGATGGCAGTGCGGGAGATTTTTCTTGTTAGCGTTTTCACATCAACCTCAGACAAACATGCGCGATATTAAATAGAACAGGCAGCAATACAGCGCGGTATTGAACAATGCAGGATGCCAGACGAAATCATAAATCCCGGTAGGGACCAGCACCTTGCGCACCAGCCAGAAGATCGCCAGTGATAAAAGAAGCTCAAAAAATATCGGTGGGAACGACAAACCGAACACCACGATAACGGGAAACAGACTCATGTTGACCTTGATTAAAGAGAGTGCAGGTTACTGGATTTTTAAGCTCGCGCCGCCGCAGGAGAGCAAGAATTGCCGGGCGAGAGTGGCGCAGCCGTTATGTAATTAATAATATATTAACGTAACTGTTATGCTGTTATCTATCATATGTGATCTAAATCACTTTTAAGCCAGAGTGAATAATGGAACGTCTAAAACGCATGTCCGTCTTTGCGAAAGTGGTTGAGCAAGGCTCTTTTACCGCCGCAGCACGTCAGCTACAAATGAGCGTCTCATCCATTAGCCAGACAGTGTCAAAACTGGAAGATGAGCTCCAGGTGAAGCTGCTCAACCGCAGCACCCGCAGCATCGGGCTGACGGAAGCGGGTAAAATTTACTATCAGGGCTGCCGTCGAATGCTGCATGAGGTGCAGGACGTTCACGAGCAGCTCTATGCCTTTAACAACACGCCTATCGGCACGCTGCGTATCGGGTGTTCTTCAACTATGGCACAAAATGTTCTCGCTGCCATGACGGCGGAAATGCTGAAAGAGTACCCCGGTTTAACCGTTAATCTGGTTACGGGCATTCCGGCCCCGGATCTGATTGCCGATGGGTTAGACGTGGTGATCCGCGTTGGCGCGTTGCAGGACTCAAGCCTGTTCTCGCGTCGACTGGGCAGCATGCCGATGGTGGTCTGCGCGTCGAAAAGCTATCTGGCACAGTATGGCGTGCCGGAAAAACCTGCCGACCTGAGCAACCACTCGTGGCTGGAATACAGCGTTCGGCCAGATAACGAATTTGAACTGATCGCCCCGGAAGGGCTTTCCACTAAACTGCTGCCTGAAGGCCGCTTCGTGACCAACGATCCGATGACCATCTCACGCTGGCTGGTGGCCGGGGCCGGGATCGCCTACGTACCGCTGATGTGGGTGATCAACGAGATCAACAGCGGTGTGCTGGAGATCCTCTTCCCGCGCTACCAGTCCGATCCGCGTCCGGTGTACGCGCTCTATACCGAAAAGGACAAGCTGCCGCTGAAGGTGCAGGTCTGTATTAACTATCTGACGGACTATTTTGTGGAAGTGGCGGAGCTGTTTCAGGGCATGCGAGGCAGAAGGAAAGAGTAGGCTTTTCCCCTCTCCCCGTTGGGGAGAGGGTTAGGGTGCGGGGGAAAATTTACGCCGTGCCGCCCACCGTCAGATTATCCACTTTCAGCGTAGGCTGACCGACGCCCACAGGCAGGCTCTGGCCCTCTTTGCCGCAAACGCCCACGCCGTTATCCAGCTTAAGGTCGTTACCGACCATGGAGATCTGCTGCATGGCCTCAATGCCGGAGCCAATCAGGGTTGCGCCCTTCACCGCTTTGGTCACTTTGCCCTTCTCAATCAGATACGCCTCTGAGGTAGAGAAGACAAATTTGCCGGAGGTGATATCCACCTGACCGCCGCCAAAGTTTGGCGCGAAGATCCCGTAATCAACGGATTCGATAATCTCCTGCGGCGTGGATTTACCCGGCAGCATGTAGGTGTTGGTCATGCGCGGCATCGGCAGGTGCGCGTAGGATTCGCGACGGCCGTTACCCGTCGGCGCAACGCCCATCAGCCGCGCGTTAAGCTTGTCCTGCATGTAGCCTTTCAGTACGCCGTTTTCGATCAGCACGTTGTACTGACCCGGCGTACCTTCATCGTCGACAGAAATCGAGCCGCGACGGTCGAGCATGGTGCCATCATCCACCACGGTACACAGTTCGGAGGAGACAAGCTGCCCCATCTGACCGCTGAATACGGACGTCCCGCGACGGTTGAAATCACCTTCCAGGCCGTGACCGACCGCTTCGTGCAGCAGCACGCCCGGCCAGCCTGCGCCCAGTACCACCGGCAACGTACCGGCGGGTGCAGCCACGGCAGACAGGTTGACCAGCGCCATGCGCACGGCTTCTTTTGCCCATGCATCCGCGCGGGCTTCGCCGTCGACATCACCCAGGAACCAGTCATAACCAAAACGACCGCCGCCACCGCTGGAGCCGCGCTCGCGCTTGCCGTCGTCTTCAACCTGCACGCTGATAGAGAGACGCACCAGCGGGCGAACATCCGCCGCCAGGGTACCGTCCGTCGCCGCCACCAGGATCAGTTCATAAACACCGGTCAGGCTGGCAGAGACTTCCTGCACGCGTTTATCCGCCGCGCGAGCCACTTTGTCCACGCGACGAAGGATGTCCAGCTTCTCTTCGCGGCTCATGCTTTGCAGCGGGTCGATGCTGGTATAGAGCGCAGCGTGCTGCACTTCACCCAGCGTTTTCACCCGTCCGTCGCCCGTATCGCGCACGATGGTTCGCGCCGCCTGCGCGCTCTGCTCCAGCGCGGCCAGGCTTATCTGGTCTGCATAGGCAAAACCGGTTTTTTCGCCGCTGACGGCGCGCACGCCGACGCCCTGGTCAATGTTATAAGAGCCATCTTTAATGATGCTGTCTTCTAAAACCCAGGATTCGTGATAGCTCGACTGGAAATAGAGATCGCCGTAGTCGAGGCGGCGTTCGGTCAGTTGACCAAGAATGGAGAACAGGTCCTGATGGCTCAGGCCGTTCGCTGCGAGCAAATGTTCACTTACCAGGTTCAGACTCATCTATTGCTACTCGTTCGTTGCCGCCCGTGGCGGTGTAAAGATCGTATTTATTGAGAGTGAGGCAATTACCTGCCCACGTCAAATCATTGCTGTGCTTCTTTGCGCGGCTGGCGCAGCACCTCATTAATCTGTGGTTTATCAACCGGCCCGGTAATGCGATAGCGCAGAATCGAGACTTTGCTCCAGAGCGGTCCCAGCACTTTACTGGCCGCAAACACCGCCGCCCCGACGATCGGATTGACCACAAAGGCTGCCGCAACGCCCACGCTTGCGGAAATCTCCGGCGCCACCACGGCTTCCATATCCAGCTCGCGGCGCACGAGATCCACTGACCCTTTCATCGCGATATCCGCTTCCAGGCCGTCCACCAGCGTGTCGTCGGTGTGCAGAACGCCGTCTTTGATCCACGCCGTGCTGCGAATGGAATCGTAGTAGAAACCTTCGCTGAAGGTGTCGCTAAAGTCGAAGCGCAGCTTGCGCAGCAGCGCGTCAAAACTCAGCAGACGCAGGATCTGCCCGGCGCGCCCCGTGCTCACATCGGCAATCTCACCCTTACCGAAGTTGGTTTTCAGGATGCCGTTAAGCGAAGCTTCATCGGGTGTCCATGGCGCTGCGCGCCAGTGCAGATCGTAATTCACATCGAAGGACGATCCGCGAAGCGGCGTGCTAATGCCGAAGAAGTTAGCTGCGGCGTCCAGCTTGTTGCCTTTAATATCGCCTTTCAGCGAGGTGCGCTGTTCACCCGGTTTGTTCACCCATTCGCCAGCGGCAGTCATGCGGCCAAAGCCGGTATCCACCAGCCCACCAGAGAGGCTCAGCGTATTGCCCTGAATAGCAAAATCACCGTCGATACGGCCATATTTTTGCCCCCACAGCCAGCACTCCGCACAGCGCAACTGGAGATCGGGCCAGCCGCTGAAATCCACGCGCGACGTCCCACTGCCACTGACAGGAGAAGTGCTTGTCGACTCTGCTTTAGACGCCGTAAAGGTCGGATTGTAATAGAGATAACGGATAGCCGCCTGCCATGGCGCGTGATCGCGCATGGTCAACGAACCGTTAATCTCACGCCCCTGCGCCTCGACCTTTGAGCCGTTTATCGTCGGCCGGGAGACAATACTCAGGTTGTTCCACTGCTGCCCGCCCAGCGTCAGCGCAGGCGTGCGCAAGGTAATGGACTGTGGGAACTGCGCCGTTTGGTCGACGTTTTGCCCGACACCTTTCTGGAACAGTGCCAGCCACTCTGCGCCATCCATCGGCGGGAGATTCAGTTCAACGCCCGCCTGCTCCGGCAGCGGCGGCGTGGTACGGCTGTCCGTCGTCCAGATCGCTCTGTCCAGCGTCAGCTTGCGGTTAAGCAGCCAGCGGCTGTTGAAGTGGTTTGTTCCACCAGCGTTTCCGGTTAAATCGAAGCTGTTAAGGTTGCCCGCAACCTTAACATTGACGGGCAATGCTTCACCGCTTTTCTTATTCAGCGGCGCGGGAAGTTGGCTGCTGAGGTTTTTCAGATCGCCCGTAATGTCGACGTTATAGCGCGCACCGGCATGATAAGGCAGGTCGATGACGACCTTGCCATTCCATGACACCGCGCCGTCCACCGCATTCTCAATCGGCTTCGGCAGAACATCCATGCGTGACGGCTGCCAGTTCGCGTCCATATTGACCGCCACCTGGTAGGCTTTATCGCCCTCGGTGGTGGAGAAATCGATATTGACGGGTTGATTGAACCAGGTCGCTTTCAGCGGCTCACTTTTCAACGTGCCGTTAACAAAGCTGAACTGACCGCTGAGGTTGTTCAGCGTGCTGTCCAGCGGCTTGATATAGAGGCTGTTGTTATTAAGGCGAACGTCGCCTTTGGCGGTGGTCATTTCACCGTCCAGCGGGATATCCAGATGTAAGCGAGCATTCACATCGCCATCTAACTGCAACTGCTGAAGGGTGGCTGCCAGGGAGTCATTCAGCGGCGTATCTTCAAAGTACGGGCCAACCGCTTTACCCGGCCCCTTAATATCCGCATCAATCAGCAGTTTCTCTTTGGAGTAATCCGGGATGTTTGCCGTCAGGTTGCTTGCCGTTACGCCGCCCAGCGCAACGCTGTCCGTCTTCATCCACAGGCCGTCATTCAGGAAGTTGAGTTCGATATCCAGATTCTTCAGCGCCGGCCAGTCCGGCTGGAAGGCATAGGTGGCGTTGCGTAGCGGCACCAGAACCTGGAACTGGCCTTCGTTGTGCTTATACGGGAACAGGTGCGGGTTGCCGCCGTAGACCAGCGTGGCGTTATCCGCCTGGCCGCCCTGAATGGCGCCGCTGAGATAGTCCACCAGCGCTTTCCCCATCAGGTTTTCCGGGAAATAGCGCCACGCCTGTGAACCGTCATCCGTGCTGATGCCCGCCAGAATACCCAGCCACGGCTCATCGCCTTCAGGCTGTAGATAACGAAAATTACCGCGCGCATGGACCGCTTTGGCTTTCACATCGATATCGCGGCCATCGAGCTGAAAACCTTTGTCATTCTTCAGCCAGTTGAGGGTGGCATTTCCCTTTTCGATCTCCAGTGGCGCACGGAAGACCGTTTCGTACGGCATTTTTGCTTGCTGCATTTCTGCCGTCAGCCTGCCGTTTTCCACGCTTCCTTCCAGTTTACCGCTGAAGTGTTCAGCACCCGGCAGCAGTTTCCACTGTTTCCAGGCGAGATTTTTCCATGCCGCCTGAAAACGCGTCTTTTCCGTGGCCTGGAGCGGAATATCCAGCGCCAGCCGGTTTATCTGCCCGCTCGGCTGCGTCGCCAGCCAGATTTCGCCCAGCTCCGGGGAGAGTTTTGCGGCCATTGAACGCAGCCCTTCGATCGCCGTCAGATCCAGGTTACTGGCGCGGATACGCAGCTCGTCGCTGCGTTTACCGTTTATCCCGCCGACGTCCTGCTCCGGCATCCACGCCAGCGTCAGCGCGCCGCGCGGCCAGGGTTTGTTATCCATGGAGATGCGCGTATCCGGTATAGCGAACTGCCAGCCGCCTTTATCCTGCGTCACGTGTGCGGTGAGGTTATCGACGGAAAGTTGATGCTGATGGTTTTCCCCTTTCCAGCTCGCGCCCCCCTGCTTAAGCCAGATATCGCCGCTGGCGAACGTCCCGTTCGTCAGGGTCATCCAGCCTTCCAGGCTGAAGCGCGCGGTCTCCAGCTGCATGTTCTGCTGTAACCACTCACCGAGCCACGGCTTCACGTCCACGTCGTCCGCCTGTAGCCACACCCTGCCGTTGTTCAGCAGGCCATTGTCGTCACGCAGATCCATCCGCACCTGCATAACGCCGTGCTGCCCGTTCAGGCTGGAGAGATTCACCTGCCCCTCGGCGCGGTGGCGATCTTCTCCGTTTAACCAGGTCAGCTGTGGGATCGCCAGCTCAGCGCGCTGGCCGGAAAGAGTAATAAAGCTCACTTCGCTGTCGCGCAGATCGAAATGATCGAACTGCCGCAGGAACAGATCGCTGATACGGCTGGTTTCCAGCCCCCGATCGCTGTCGCCGCTTCGCAGCGGCGTGTTAGTCATCAGCTGTAGTTGCCAGAAGGTGAGATCGCGAAACTGCCAGCGCAGATGCAGCAGGCTTTGCCAGACATCCAGCGCCAGGGTGACGCGTTTGATTTTGAGGTGGCCGCCATCTTTCAGGCTGGCGCTGATATCCCGCGCATCAAGCGTCGGGCCAAAGTTCTGCCAGCTTGCCTCGATATGACTCACGTCCACCGGCAGGCCGGTGGCGGATTCGATTTTTGCCAGGATCTGCGGCCGCCAGCTGTCCAGATGCGGCAAGGCGAGACGCAGCCCGCTCACGAGCAACGCGACAATCACGACCAGCGTTGCCCCTGTAAGCAGTAAAATCCCCGGCAATCGCCTCACGCGTCTCTCCTTGTCAGCCTTAAATCTCGCAGCGAACTGCGTTTACATCATGACGACGTCAAACTGCTCCTGGTTATAGAGCGGCTCAATTTGCACTTTTACCTGTTTGCCGACAAAGATTTCCACTTCTGCCAGCGCGTGCGACTCTTCCCCTTTCAGGGCCTCCGCCACCGCAGGGGAAGCATAGACCAGAAAACGGTCTGAGTCGTAGGCATGATGGACACGGACAATCTCACGCATGATCTCGTAGCAGACCGTCTCCACCGTCTTTACCGTTCCGCGTCCATGGCAGGTTGGACACTCATTACACAGGACATGTTCCACGCTTTCGCGGGTCCGTTTCCGGGTCATTTCCACCAGACCGAGCTGCGAGAAGCCGTTGATGCTGGTTTTCACGCGATCTTTACTCAGCGCCTGCTCCAGCGAGTGCAGCACGCGACGGCGGTGATCTTCATTATTCATATCGATAAAGTCGATGATGATAATGCCGCCCAGATTGCGCAGGCGAAGCTGGCGCGCAATGGCCTGCGTCGCTTCGATGTTGGTGTTGAAGATGGTGTCATCAAGGTTGCGATGGCCGACAAACGCGCCGGTGTTGATATCAACGGTGGTCATCGCTTCGGTCTGGTCGATGATCAGGTAACCGCCCGATTTCAGCTCCACCTTACGCTCCA
This sequence comes from Enterobacter sp. UPMP2061, assembly GCF_053709615.1. Classification (NCBI taxonomy): domain Bacteria; kingdom Pseudomonadati; phylum Pseudomonadota; class Gammaproteobacteria; order Enterobacterales; family Enterobacteriaceae; genus Enterobacter; species Enterobacter sp. UPMP2061. The sequence continues at coordinate 25,711 of NZ_JBSKJP010000004.1, read as the reverse complement.
GCGCGCGCTGAATTTCGTTTTCAACATCATACAGGTCGAATATCGGCTGGCGGCCCGTGTAATGCTCCAGCAGACCCGGCATTTCCGGGATGTATTCGGCGGTGAACTCCAGTAAGGCTTCGTACGTCAGACGGGAGTCCACGCGGATGCGGTCAAGCTGGGCGTCGGCGAAATCACGTAATACGCGCTGAGCGAGCGCCAGCTCACCGTACAGCCTGTAGCGGGTCTGGTTGCGTTTTTTACGCTCCATCACTTTGGTCCAGACGCGCTTCAGGTAGGCCGCATCCGAGGCCAGATCTTCTTCGCTGATCCCTTCCGCCGCTGTACGGATAATAAACCCGCCCTGCTCGTCGCAGTAGGCGCTGACCACCTTTTTCAGGCGCTCACGCTCGCTTTCGCTCTCAATACGCTGTGACACGCCGACGTGCGACGCCCCCGGCATAAAGACCAGATAGCGTGAAGGCAGGGTGATGTCGGTGGTCAGACGCGCGCCTTTGGTGCCAAGCGGATCTTTTACCACCTGTACCATCAGATCCTGGCCCTGACGCACCAGCTCAGAGATGTCGCGCACGGCAAATTGCTTTTGCTCTTCGCCTGCCACACATTCGGTGTGCGGCATGATATCGGAGGCATGTAAAAACGCCGCCTTATCGAGCCCAATATCTACAAAAGCCGCCTGCATACCCGGCAGGACACGACTGACACGACCTTTGTAGATATTGCCTACGATTCCGCGTCGCGCTTCACGCTCAATATGAATTTCCTGGAGAATGCCACCATCAATGTAGGCCACACGGGTTTCCGATGGCGTTACGTTTACCAACAATTCAGCCGTCATAATTATCCCTTCCCTCACGCAGTGAGTTAAAATTGCTCAGCAACTCATACGTTTCCACCAGCGGTAAGCCGACTACGGCGTGATAGCTGCCATTTATCTTCCTGACAAAACAGCCACCCAACCCTTGAATACCGTATGCACCTGCTTTATCCATAGGTTCACCGCTGGCGATATAGCCGGCGATCTCCTCGTCGGTGAGGACTCTGAACGTCACTTCCGTTACCACAAGGCAATCCAGAACGTACTGGCTATCTGCCAGCGCTACCGCCGTCATCACCTGATGGGTTTGTCCGGACATATTACGCAGCATCCGCGCCGCATGGTCTGCGTCGCGGGGTTTCTCAAGCACCTCACCATTGAGAATAACGATGGTATCCGCACCCAGCACCGGTAAGTCACGCGGCACGCATGCCACGCCCGCCTGCGCTTTTTCACGCGCCAGACGAGAGACATACTGCTGAGCGCTTTCACCCTCAGCACGTTTTTCTTCGATACCGGTAACGATGCGTTCGAAGGAGACACCCAACTGCGCGAGCAGTTCCTGGCGACGCGGAGAACCGGAGGCAAGATACAAAGACGTCATAGAAACCTTTTATTGCACGGCAAACTGCTGGCGAATTTTACGCATCAGCAGGAACAGCCACGGCCAGAGCACACCGTTTACTACACTACTCCAGAACACTTCCGGTCGGAAAGAGACGTTGATCACTAAAAACTCTGCCCAGAAAACAACGATATCCGCAGCGAGCGACAACAACATCACTACCAGCGCCTGTTGCCAGAGCGCAAGGTTACGAAAGAGCTGGAATTTGAGTGCGACGAGATACGCAATAATGCTCATGGATAAGGCGCGGACGCCAAGCGTAGAGCCACTGATAAGATCCAGTATGGCACCCATCACAAAACCTGTGCCGACATTTACTCGGTGCGGCAGGGCAAGGATCCAGTAGAGCAAAATGAGCAATACCCAGTTTGGCCGGAAAACAAGAATGTCGTCCGGCCAGGGCATAATTTGCAGCAACAGTGCAACGAGGAATGAGAGCCAGATTACCCAGCGCCCCTGGCTACGATAACTGGCCACTACTGCCCTCCACCCGAGACTTGCGGCGGTGGGGGCGCATCCGGCAGCGGCTGCGTTAACCCCGTCGCCGGAGCCGGTACGGGTGCAGGTGGTCCCATCGCATCCGGCGCAGGCAGCACCTGCGGCATCATCTGCATCAGGCGTTCGTTGGCCACGCGATGCACATCTTCCGGGGTCATCGGGTTAGCGCCGTTACGATCGGCGCCCCACAGCAGCAACAGGTAGCGCAAACGCTGCAAGCCGGCCGTTGGACGCGCCTGAATCACGGTGTAGGCACGCTGAGTGTCGAGCTTCACGGAAGAGACAACCGCAACCGGGTAGCCCTCAGGGAAACGACCGCCCAGACCGGACGTCACCAGCACGTCGCCCACGCGGATATCCGTGTTGGCAGGCAGGTGTTCCAGTTGCAGATCGTCCGTGCAGCCATTACCGGCGGCAATCACGCGAATATCGTTACGCAGCACCTGAATCGGCAGTGCATGGGTGGCATCGCAAATCAGCAACACGCGGCTGGTCAGTTTGGCAACCGCCACAACCTGGCCCACGACGCCCTTATCGCTGATGACAGGCTGACCTTCGTATACGCCGTTCACGCTGCCTTTATCAATCACCACCTGATCGCTGTACGGATCGTTTACGGTGGAGATCACCTGGGTGACCATTTTCTGTTCATCCTGGCGCAGCGGCGAGCCAAGCAGTTCGCGCAGACGGGCGTTTTCCTGCTTATATTGCCCCAGCATCAGCAGCTCGCTATTTTTCAGCAGCAGTTCCTGGCGTAACGCACGGTTTTCGAGTTCGAGCTGGTCACGCGATGAGAGCGTTTGCGACACGGAGTCGAGCAGTTCACGGGGACCATTTGAAATAAAGTAGAAAGGACTGACGGCGGTATCCATGTACGTTCGGATCTGGCTGAACGTACCGAGGCGGCTATCGGCAATAATGACCCCGAGCGCAACCAGAACCGCCAGGATCAGGCGAAACTGTAGCGACGGGCCACGGCTAAAAATTGGCTTCATAGGCTATGCGTATTCTCGCGTCAGAGAGAAAGGGTAGCGAATTGCTACCCTCTCACACCCGACTACTCTTCGCTAAACAAGTCGCCGCCGTGCATGTCGATCATTTCCAGCGCCTTGCCACCACCACGGGCGACGCAAGTCAGTGGATCTTCTGCAACTACGACAGGAATACCTGTCTCTTCCATTAACAGGCGGTCGAGGTTACGCAGCAGCGCACCACCACCGGTCAGAACCATACCGCGCTCGGAGATATCGGAAGCCAGCTCTGGCGGGCACTGTTCCAGCGCAACCATCACCGCGCTCACGATGCCGGTCAGCGGCTCCTGCAACGCTTCCAGGATTTCGTTGGAGTTCAGGGTGAATCCGCGTGGCACGCCTTCAGCCAGGTTACGACCGCGAACTTCGATCTCGCGTACTTCATCACCCGGATAGGCAGAACCGATTTCATGCTTGATGCGCTCTGCGGTTGCTTCACCGATCAGAGAGCCGTAGTTACGACGAACGTAGTTGATGATGGCTTCGTCGAAACGGTCGCCGCCGATACGCACGGAAGAGGAGTAGACCACACCGTTCAGGGAGATAACGGCCACTTCAGTGGTACCGCCACCGATATCCACCACCATAGAACCGGTAGCCTCAGAAACCGGCAGACCCGCACCAATTGCCGCAGCCATCGGTTCTTCAATCAGGAACACTTCACGCGCACCGGCACCCTGAGCGGATTCACGGATCGCACGGCGTTCAACCTGGGTTGCGCCAACCGGCACACACACCAGCACGCGCGGGCTTGGGCGCATGAAGCTGTTGCTGTGAACCTGCTTGATGAAGTGCTGAAGCATTTTTTCGGTCACGAAGAAGTCAGCAATAACGCCGTCTTTCATAGGGCGGATCGCGGCGATGTTGCCCGGCGTACGGCCCAGCATCTGCTTCGCATCATGACCTACTGCGGCCACGCTTTTTGGCGAGCCGGCACGATCCTGACGAATGGCCACAACGGAAGGCTCATTCAATACGATGCCTTGTCCTTTTACATAAATAAGGGTATTCGCGGTACCCAGGTCAATGGACAGGTCATTGGAAAACATGCCACGAAATTTTTTCAACATACTAAGGGATAATCCTGAAAGCTGGGGCGGAAAACAAAATCCGCTTACTTTACCAACCACACGCAGCAGCGACAAGGCGCAAAAATCGTCTGCTACGGTGAAAATTAGTGCAGCACGTTTCCTTTGTTACAAATTCATCCCCTGAATCCCTCAGGGCTGAGTAAACAGCAGCGTCCCTCACTTTCACTTGTAACCCACTAAAGGTCGTTCACTGGCTTTTATGCTCGTCTTACTCAAAGCTACAGGCGCGATATTCTACGTGAAAACAAAGTAAACGGCAGGTCAAACAGAGTATCTTTGCAAATATTTTTTCACATTGGTGTCAAGCGGCTGAGAGGCGGCAAAAAAATCCCCCTGACCGCCCGTCACGCCGCGCTCTGTCAACATCTGCCATTCACTACGTGAACGTACGCCTGTGGCAAATACTTGCGTTTGCGTTCCTTTGCACGCTTCCACCAGGCTTTGTACCAGCAGCTGGTTTTCCGTGCGTTTTTCAATATTCCTTACCAGACCCGGATGCAGCTTCAATAATTCAACATCCAGCTCTTTGATCCAGCGGGTGCTCACCAGCGTCAAACCCGCCTGGGTTACCGCCACGCGAGCCCCAAGCGCATTGATTAAACGCACTACCGGGCGCAACCGGCTGATGTGTTGACCTACATCTGCCTCTGCAAGTTCAAAAATAATGCGTTTGCGTTGCGATTTTTCGCATTGCATTAACGTGTCACGTAACCAGCGCTGGAAACGCGGACGGATCAGCGATTCGACGGTCACCTGTAAAGCCAGATTTTCTTCAGGCCAGTACGATAAAAACGGAATGAGACGGGTGATTTGCTGACGGTCATACTCTTCGGACAATCCGAATTGCAACACCATGGGCAGATATTCCGCGGAGATAACCTCTTCAGTGCCATCAAAAATACGGCACATCAGCTCACGATGATGAACATGACCATTCTTCATGACCGCCGGTTTTTGATAGATGCGCGGTCCGCCCCGGCTCAGCATCTGTTCAATCAGGGTTCGCCAGCGCACGTTGCCGCGCCCTTTCTCCGGCAGCGTATCATCATAGACTGCCCAGCCGTTCGCCCCCTGCAATACGGCGTTACGCGTGGCCGCTTCCGCATGTTCCATCACCTGCTCCGTCGACTGACCGCCGCGCCAGGCACAGATGCCCATATGCACCATATCGTCTCTGTCGAGCATTTTGCTCTGGGGCAGCGCATCGACGGCTTTCAGCAGCTGGCTGGCGATACTCTCGGACTCCTTTAAGGTGCGATGCGGCAGCAAGACGGCAAAATCGCTGCGGTGGTAGCGTGCCAGTAACGCGCCGGGGTAGCGCATAATAAAGGTGGACAGCAGGTTAATCAGCGTAAAGAGGTTCTCTTCCGCCACGCGCTGACCCCAGGTATCACGGAGCAGATCGAAGTCGGGCAGGCGAATCATCATTACCACGCCATGCGTACCCACCTTTTCGGGGTCATCAAGAAGCGTAGCCAGCTGATTATCAAAGAAGAGACGGTTGTTGAGGCCCGTTTTGTTATCCTGCGCGGCGTAAGAGCGAATCAACGTGTCCATACGGCTACGCTGATCGCTGGCAAACTGGATTTCGGAGAGCAACACGTCCAGGGCGCTACTGGTGCGTGATGGCCATTCATAAACCGATCCCCGCACCTGTGGACCCCGTTCGCCATTCAGTATCCGCACGGAGCGTGTTTCCAGCAGCTCCTGGCCGGAAAGTTGACGACGCTGCCAGCGAACGGCGAGGAAAATCAGCAGTACGATAAAGGCAACGGCGATGGTTAAGGGCGCGGTGGTCATAAGCGAGCGTAAATAGTTGCTCATCGGATCCTGGTACATCAGATGAATTGTCATACCCGGATGTTTAAGTGAATTAACCGTGACGTCCCGATACTGATCTACCGTGCCGGCAGGACGATAGCTGCCCTGGCGGGTATGGCTGAAAACGGTCTGCTTCCCCTGTTTAATGTCGATCTGCACGATATCCACAGGCACCATTAACTCATCCAGCTCACGCGAAAGCGCCGGGAAGGAGGTTGCAATCAGGCGAGTGTCGATAACCGATGCAACCGATTCAACCCGGTTAACCAGCTTATCCTGGATGGCATTGTAAAAGCTCAGCGAGCAGCCGATTAGCGTGACAAATATGGTCAGCCCCGTCAGCAAGGTGATAAAAGCTGAGAACTTCGTCGTTAATCGCATCCTTGAGATTACTCCGTGGGTTGAAGGGGGGTGCAAGTGAGCACTAACTTGCATTTCAAATGCGGCATACTACCAAACCTGGCGTATCTGGCAATTTATTGCGTTAAATCGGCACTGCGTTTCATTGAGCGAGTATAGTCATCAGAACATATTTTCCCATCATCAAACCTAGTGAGGACCCAGTATGCAGGCTTTGATCTTAGAACAGCAGGACGGCAAAACCGTTGCCTCAGTGCAAGCCATCGAGGAGAGCCGCCTGCCGGAGGGCGACGTGACCGTAGATATCGACTGGTCCAGCCTGAACTATAAGGATGCGCTGGCCATTACGGGAAAAGGTAAAATCATCCGAAATTTCCCGATGGTGCCAGGAATCGACTTTGCAGGCCGCGTACATACCAGTGAAGATCCACGTTTTCACGCCGGACAGCAGGTGCTGCTCACCGGCTGGGGCGTAGGTGAAAACCACTGGGGCGGACTGGCAGCGCAGGCGCGCGTAAAAGGTGACTGGCTGGTCCCGATGCCGAAAGGCCTGGACGGTCGTAAGGCGATGATCATCGGCACGGCAGGTTTCACCGCCATGCTGTGCGTGATGGCGCTGGAAGAGGCCGGGATCCGCCCTGACTCTGGCGAAATTGTCGTCACCGGCGCCAGCGGCGGCGTGGGCAGCACGGCCGTCACGCTGCTGCACAAGCTGGGGTATCAGGTTGCTGCCGTCTCAGGCCGCGAAAGTACGCATGATTATCTACGTCAGCTGGGCGCAAGCCGCATTCTGAGCCGCGACGAATTCGCCGAGACCCGCCCGCTGGAAAAACAGGTCTGGGCTGGCGCAGTAGATACCGTCGGCGACAAAGTGCTGGCGAAGGTGCTGGCGCAAATGAATTACGGCGGCTGCGTGGCGGCCTGTGGTCTGGCGGGCGGTTTTGCCCTGCCGACGACGGTGATGCCATTTATTCTGCGTAACGTGCGTCTTCAGGGTGTCGATTCGGTCATGACCCCAGCCGAGCGGCGAGCTGAGGCCTGGGAACGTCTGGTGCAGGATCTGCCAGCCTCATTCTTTGACCAGAGCGCCACTGAGATTACCCTGAGCCAGGCGCCAGAGTTCGCCAATAAAATCATGGACAACCAGTTCCACGGTCGTGCGCTGGTTAAAATCGCCTAATCTTCAAATTTTCGTGACATATTCGCGCTAACCCTCCTCCTCCGTCATGCTTAGAAAAACGCCTGACGGAGGATGCCATGAAAACCCGAAAACTGACGGAAGCCGACGTAACGTCTGAATCTGTCTTTATGCTACAGCGCCGCCAGATCCTGAAAATGCTTGGCATCAGCGCCACCGCCCTGACGCTCACCCCTGCGGCCCATGCCGATCTGCTCGACTGGTTTAAGGGCAACGATCGCCCGAAAGCCCCCTCCGGCGCACCGCTTAACTTCACCAAACCGGCGCAGTGGCAGAATAAACTGGCGCTGACGCCGGAAGATAAAGTCACCGGCTATAACAACTTCTATGAGTTTGGTCTCGATAAGGCCGATCCTGCCGCCAACGCCGGGAGCATGAAAACCGATCCCTGGACGCTGAAGATAGATGGCGAGGTGGCAAAACCGCTGACGCTGGATCATCATGATCTCACCACCCGCTTCCCACTTGAAGAACGCATTTACCGTATGCGCTGTGTGGAAGCCTGGTCGATGGTGGTGCCGTGGGTAGGTTTCCCTTTGCATAAACTGCTGGCGCTGGTTGAGCCCACCAGCAACGCGAAGTATGTTTCCTTCCAGACGCGCTACGCCCCGGACGAGATGCCAGGCCAGAAGGATCGGTTTATCGGCGGCGGGCTGGAGTATCCCTACGTTGAAGGTTTACGTCTCGACGAAGCCATGCATCCGCTTACGCTGCTTACCGTTGGGGTTTACGGCAAAGCGCTGCCGCCGCAAAACGGGGCGCCCATTCGCCTGACCGTACCGTGGAAATACGGTTTCAAGGGCATCAAATCGATCGTCAGCATTAAGCTCACCCGTGAACGCCCCCCCACCACCTGGAACCTGGCAGCGCCTGACGAGTATGGTTTTTTTGCCAACGTTAACCCGCACGTTGACCATCCGCGCTGGTCGCAGGCGACGGAACGTTTTATCGGCTCCGGCGGCGCGCTGGATGTTAAACGCCAGCCAACGCTGCTGTTTAACGGCTATGCGGATGAGGTGGCATCCCTCTACCGTGGGCTGAATTTACGGGAGAACTTCTAAGTGCGTTTAACGGCAAAGCAGATAACCTGGCTGAAGGTACTCCTGCATTTAGCAGGATTGCTCCCCTTTATCTGGCTCTTCTGGGCAGCCAGCCAGGGACAGTTCAGTGCCGATCCGGCGAAAGATATTCAGCATTTTACGGGTCGGATGGCTCTGAAATTTTTGCTGGCGACCTTGCTCGTCTCACCGCTGGCGCGCTACGCTAAACAGCCATTATTGATACGCACCCGTCGGCTTTTAGGGCTATGGTGTTTTGCCTGGGCGACGCTGCATCTCACCAGCTACGCCCTGCTGGAACTGGGCATTAACAACCTGGCACTCCTTGGCAGCGAACTGGTGACGCGTCCCTATCTGACGCTGGGTATCGTAAGCTGGCTGGTTTTACTGGCGCTGACGCTGACATCCACGCAGTATGCACAGCGAAAACTGGGTCGACGCTGGCAACTGCTGCACAACTTCGTCTATCTTGTCGCGATCCTCGCCCCGATTCATTACCTGTGGTCGGTGAAGATTTTATCCCCTCAGCCGGTCATCTACGCCCTGCTGGCCCTGGCCCTTTTAGCGTGGCGTTACAAGAAGTTCCGCCAGTGGTTGCGATAGTTCACGAAACTGTGCGTTTTCCCGCAGATTATTTATCAACCGCGAATCTTTTTCGGATAGCGGTTGATAATCTTCCCTGATAAGACCAGTATTTAGCTGCCAAATGCTACGAAATCGTTATAATGTGCGACTTCGGTTTTCCGGACAGGGGTTTTAGGCCTCTGAAAGGGTGACAATTGCGCTTTGAGGGTATATGTTGTTTTTTACCCGAAAATCGCAGGAGATAGCGGCACAATGGCTGACAAATTCCAAATTTTAGTATTGAACGGTCCGAACCTGAACATGCTCGGCACCCGTGAGCCAGAGAAGTACGGCACGCTGACATTGAGCGAAATTGTTAACCGTCTGAGTACGGAAGCAGCCTCGCTGAATGTGGATTTGGACCATTTTCAGTCAAACGCGGAGTACGCAATCATCGACCGTATTCATCAGGCTAAAGACACTGTGGACTATATCCTGATCAATCCGGCCGCGTTTACGCACACCAGTGTTGCTATACGCGACGCACTGCTCGCGGTGAGTATCCCGTTTATCGAGATCCACCTGAGTAACGTGCACGCCCGAGAGCCGTTCCGCCACCATTCCTACCTGTCAGATATCGCCGCTGGCGTGATTTGTGGGCTGGGTGCAGACGGCTATTCATACGCTTTACAGACAGCGGTAAAACGCTTGTCACAATCACACTAAACAAGAGTACGGAACCCACTCATGGATATTCGTAAGATTAAAAAACTGATCGAGCTGGTTGAAGAATCAGGCATCTCCGAACTGGAAATTTCTGAAGGCGAAGAGTCTGTACGCATCAGCCGTGCAGCCCCGGCCGCTAGCTTCCCGGTAATGCAGCAAGCTTACGCTGCGCCAGTGCAGCAGCCTGCGCTCTCCGCAGCCGTTGCGCCAGTGGCAGCAGAAGCGGCACCTGCGGCTGCAACAGAAATCAGTGGTCACATCGTACGTTCCCCAATGGTTGGTACTTTCTACCGCACCCCGAGCCCGGACGCGAAGGCGTTCATCGAAGTGGGTCAGAAAGTCAACGTAGGCGATACCCTGTGCATCGTTGAAGCCATGAAAATGATGAACCAGATCGAAGCAGACAAATCAGGTACTGTGAAAGCGATCCTGGTCGAAAGTGGTCAGCCGGTAGAATTTGACGAGCCGCTGGTCGTCATCGAGTAACGAGGCGAACATGCTGGATAAAATTGTTATCGCCAACCGTGGCGAGATTGCACTGCGTATTCTTCGTGCCTGTAAAGAACTGGGCATCAAGACCGTGGCCGTGCACTCAAGCGCGGATCGCGATTTAAAACACGTATTGCTGGCGGATGAGACGGTCTGTATCGGTCCGGCTCCGTCCGTAAAAAGCTATCTGAACATCCCGGCGATCATCAGCGCCGCCGAAATCACTGGCGCGGTCGCGATTCACCCGGGTTATGGTTTCCTCTCTGAGAACGCCAACTTTGCTGAGCAGGTTGAACGCTCTGGCTTTATCTTCATTGGCCCGAAAGCCGACACCATTCGCCTGATGGGTGACAAAGTGTCTGCCATCACCGCGATGAAAAAAGCCGGCGTGCCAACCGTACCGGGCTCTGACGGCCCGCTGACCGACGATATGGATGCTAACCGCGCCCATGCTAAACGCATTGGCTATCCGGTGATCATCAAAGCGTCCGGCGGCGGCGGCGGTCGCGGTATGCGCGTTGTACGCAGCGATGCTGAACTGGCGCAGTCCATCTCCATGACCAAAGCGGAAGCGAAAGCGGCTTTCAGCAATGACATGGTGTACATGGAAAAATACCTGGAAAACCCACGCCACATCGAAATTCAGGTGCTGGCTGACGGTCAGGGTAACGCAATCTATCTGGCAGAACGTGACTGCTCCATGCAGCGTCGTCACCAGAAAGTGGTCGAAGAAGCGCCAGCGCCGGGCATTACGCCTGAACTGCGTCGCTACATCGGCGAGCGTTGCGCTAAAGCGTGTGTCGATATCGGCTATCGCGGAGCGGGTACCTTTGAGTTCCTGTTCGAAAACGGCGAGTTCTACTTCATCGAGATGAACACCCGTATTCAGGTTGAACACCCGGTTACCGAAATGATCACCGGCGTTGACCTGATCAAAGAACAGCTGCGTATCGCAGCCGGTCAGCCGCTGTCCATCAAACAGGAAGAAGTTGTGGTTAAAGGCCATGCGGTAGAGTGCCGTATCAACGCCGAAGACCCGAACACCTTCCTGCCAAGCCCGGGTAAAATCACGCGTTTCCACGCGCCGGGTGGCTTTGGTGTGCGCTGGGAGTCCCATATCTACGCCGGTTACACCGTACCGCCGTATTATGACTCAATGATTGGTAAGCTGATCTGCTACGGCGAAAACCGTGACGTGGCCATTGCCCGCATGAAGAACGCCCTTCAGGAGCTGATCATCGACGGGATCAAAACCAACGTTGATCTCCAGATGCGCATTATGAGCGACGAGCACTTCCAGAATGGTGGGACTAACATCCACTACCTGGAGAAAAAACTCGGTCTGAACGAGAAGTAAGAGACCAGTGTTGCTAAAAGGCCGGATTATCCGGCCTTTTTTATTTCTGGGGATCGCTAAGCCCCATCATGTACAATCCCCGCTTTCTTCATCCACAAGGGACAAAAAATGGACAAACGTTTTGTTCAGGCCCATAAAGAAGCGCGCTGGGCGCTGTGGCTGACCCTTCTCTATCTCGCCGCGTGGTTAGTAACTGCTTACTTACCTGATTCGGCGATTGGCATTACCGGCCTCCCGCACTGGTTTGAAATGGCCTGCCTGCTGCTGCCGCTGGTGTTTATCCTGCTGTGCTGGGCGATGGTGAAATTCATCTATCGCGATATTTCACTGGAGGACGATGATGCAGCTTGAAGTCATTCTGCCCCTTATCGCTTATCTGTTCCTGGTGTTTGGCCTGTCGGTTTATGCGATGCGTAAACGTTCGACCGGCACCTTTCTGAACGAGTATTTCCTCGGGAGCCGCTCAATGGGTGGCGTCGTGCTGGCCATGACGCTGACCGCCACGTACATCAGCGCCAGCTCGTTTATCGGTGGCCCCGGCGCCGCTTATAAGTACGGGCTGGGCTGGGTACTGCTGGCCATGATCCAGCTGCCTGCCATCTGGCTCTCTCTGGGCATACTGGGTAAAAAGTTTGCCATTCTGGCCCGTCGCTACAATGCCGTAACGCTGAACGATATGCTGTTTGCCCGCTATCAGAGTCGCTTGCTGGTATGGCTGGCAAGCCTGAGTCTGCTGGTGGCGTTTATTGGCGCAATGACGGTGCAGTTTATCGGCGGGGCGCGACTGCTGGAGACGGCAGCCGGGATCCCCTATGAGACGGGCCTGGTCATTTTCGGTGTGAGTATCGCGCTGTATACCGCATTTGGCGGGTTCCGCGCCAGCGTACTCAACGACACGATGCAGGGGATGGTGATGCTCATTGGCACCCTCGTTCTGCTGGTGGGTATCGTGCATGCCGCAGGGGGCCTGAGCCATGCGGTTGAAACCCTGGAAGCGATCGATCCGAAACTGGTCTCACCGCAGGGGGCGGATGACATCCTCTCTCCAGCCTTTATGACCTCGTTCTGGGTACTGGTGTGCTTTGGCGTGATTGGCCTGCCGCATACCGCCGTGCGCTGCATCTCATATAAAGACAGCAAAGCGGTGCACCGCGGGATCATTATCGGGACAATTGTGGTGGCGATCCTGATGTTCGGTATGCACCTGGCGGGTGCGCTGGGACGCGCGGTGATCCCTGACCTTACCGTACCGGATCTGGTCATTCCAACCCTGATGGTGAAAGTGCTTCCGCCGTTTGCCGCCGGGATTTTCCTCGCCGCACCCATGGCGGCCATTATGTCGACCATCAACGCTCAGTTGCTGCAAAGTTCCGCTACGATCATTAAAGATCTCTATCTGAATTTGCGTCCTGAACAGGTCGAAAATGAGCGACGCCTCAAGCGCATGTCGGCGGTGATTACCCTGGTGCTGGGGGCGTTGCTGCTGCTGGCCGCGTGGCGTCCACCGGAGATGATCATCTGGTTGAACCTGCTCGCCTTTGGTGGGCTGGAGGCCGTTTTCCTGTGGCCGCTGGTGCTGGGGCTCTACTGGGAACGCGCGAATGCCGCGGGTGCATTAAGCGGCATGATTGTCGGGGGCGTCCTGTATGCTGTTCTCGCCACGTTTAAAATTCAGTATCTGGGCTTCCATCCGATCGTGCCTTCGTTACTGATAAGTTTACTGGCGTTTGTGGTGGGAAACCGTTTTGGTCGACCGGTGCCACAAACTGCCCTGATTTCTACTGATAAATAAAGAGTTTTGCCATGCCGTGGATCCAATTAAAACTGAACACAACCGGCGCGAACGCCGAAGAACTGAGTGATGCGCTGATGGAGGCCGGTTCGGTCTCTATCACCTTCCAGGACACGCATGACACGCCGGTCTTTGAGCCGCTGCCAGGCGAAACGCGCCTGTGGGGTGATACGGACGTTATCGGCCTGTTCGATGCAGAAACCGACATGAAAGAGGTCGTGGCGATTCTGGAAAACCATCCGCTGCTGGGCGTGGGTTTCGCGCATAAAATTGAACAGCTGGAAGACAAAGACTGGGAACGCGAGTGGATGGACAACTTCCATCCGATGCAGTTTGGTCAGCGTCTGTGGATCTGCCCAAGCTGGCGTGAAGTTCCCGATAAAAACGCCGTCAACGTGATGCTGGATCCGGGTCTGGCGTTCGGCACCGGCACCCACCCGACAACCTCCCTGTGCCTGCAATGGCTGGATGGCCTGGATCTGGAAGGCAAAACCGTGATCGACTTCGGTTGCGGATCCGGGATCCTTGCTATCGCGGCGCTGAAACTGGGCGCGGCAAAAGCCATCGGGATCGACATCGATCCGCAGGCGATTCAGGCCAGCCGTGATAACGCCGAGCGTAATGGCGTTTCCGATCGCCTTGAACTGTATTTGCCCGATGCACAGCCAGAGGCGATGAAAGCCGATGTTGTGGTCGCGAATATCCTGGCTGGCCCGTTACGCGAGCTGGCGCCGTTAATCAGCGTGCTGCCGGTTGAAGGCGGTCTGCTGGGCCTGTCCGGTATCCTTGCCAGCCAGGCAGACAGCGTCTGTGAAGCCTACGCCGATCTCTTCGCGCTCGACCCGGTGGTCGAGAAAGAAGAGTGGTGTCGCATCACCGGCCGTAAAAAATAAGCGTTTGGCGTGGTCGTCTGACCACGCCTTTTCCCTTCGGTTTTTTCTCCCGCCTTCTTCCTTTCTTCGATAAAATAACCGCACAAATCATAATGTTACTCATTGATTTGGATAATAAAATTCACAGGAAGAATATGATGAAACACATTTCAGGCAAGGCAGCGCTGCTGGCGCTGAGCATGATTTCGGCTACGGCTTACGCATCACACTGGAGTTATCAGGGAGAAGGCGCACCGGAACATTGGGGCGAACTGGACGAGGCGTACAAGACGTGTAAAAGCGGAATGTATCAGTCGCCGGTCAACATAGATAACACGGTCAAAGCCCACATCTCTCCGCTGGAAACGCACTATATCGACGGCCCGGTCATTCTGACAAACAACGGCCATACTATCCAGGCAAGTGAAAATGCCGATACACGCGACAGCATCACGCTTGATAAACAGCGCTGGACGTTACAGCAGTTCCATTTCCATGCGCCATCCGAAAACACGGTGCACGGTAAAAAATACGCAATGGAAATGCATCTGGTCCATAAAAACGCTGACGGCGAACTGACGGTCGTTGCCGTTATGTTCGATCAGGGCGCGGCAAACACTGAACTGGATAAACTCTGGGGCGTGATGCCTGGACAGGTTGACCAGAACGTAACGATTAAGCCAACCCTCGATATGAATAAATTACTGCCCACGGATAAAACCTACTGGCGTTTTAGCGGCTCTCTGACCACGCCACCATGTTCAGAAGGGGTGACATGGCTGGTGCTCAAGCACCCGCTGACCGTCTCTGCTGAACAGCTGCAAAAATTCACTCACACCATGCACCATGAAAACAGCCGCCCGGTTCAACCGCTTCATGGCCGTCTGGTTGTTGAATAAGTCGATTTTTTTACGCTGATATCCTGTGCTGAAATGCGACGCAGATCGCAAAGAAGCGCCATAATCTGCTGCTTATAGCAGCAGATTATCCCGGACAATTGATTCATTTATTCAGAAATGATGAGAAGTTACGGGAAATTGTAAGCGCCCACAAAATGTTCATTTATTCATAACACAATGATTTAAATAGCGAATAATCTTATCCAAAAAGAATGACTGGCGATTCCTTGATCTACAACAGAGGATTGTTCAAAGTTTGGCCTTTCATCTCGTGCAAAAAATGCGTAATATACGCCGCCTTGCAGTCACAGTATGGTCATTTCTTAACTCATGCGCATCGGACACCACCAGCTCAGAAATCGCCTGATCGCAGCCCCAATGGCAGGTATTACCGACCGGCCGTTCAGGACGCTGTGTTACGAGATGGGAGCAGGCCTGACCGTTTCCGAGATGATGTCGTCTAACCCGCAGGTTTGGGAAAGCGATAAGTCCCGCCTACGGATGGTGCACATTGATGAACCAGGTATCCGCACCGTGCAAATTGCCGGAAGCGTGCCTGAAGAGATGGCAGATGCCGCGCGTATTAACGTGGAAAGTGGCGCCCAGATTATTGATATCAATATGGGTTGCCCGGCCAAAAAGGTGAATCGCAAGCTTGCAGGTTCAGCCCTTCTGCAATACCCCGACCAGGTGAAGTCAATCCTGACGGCGGTTGTCAGCGCAGTGGACGTTCCTGTTACGTTGAAGATTCGCACGGGTTGGTCGCCGGAACACCGTAACTGCGTAGAGATTGCCCAACTGGCCGAAGACTGTGGCATTCAGGCCCTGACCATTCATGGACGCACTCGCGCCTGTTTGTTCAACGGTGAAGCTGAATACGACAGCATTCGGGCAGTTAAGCAGAAAGTTTCCATTCCGGTTATCGCGAATGGCGACATTACTGACCCGCTTAAAGCCAGAGCTGTGCTCGACTATACGGGAGCTGATGCTCTGATGATAGGACGTGCCGCTCAGGGAAGACCCTGGATCTTTCGGGAAATCCAGCATTATCTGGACACTGGGGAGCTGCTTGCCCCACTGCCTCTGGCAGAGGTTAAGCGCTTGCTTTGTTCGCATGTTCGGGAACTGCATGACCACTACGGCCAGGCAAAAGGGTACCGAATTGCGCGTAAACACGTCTCCTGGTATCTCCAGGAGCACGCTCCAAATGACCAGTTTCGGCGCACATTCAACGCCATTGAGGATGCCAGCGAACAGCTGGAGGCGTTGGAGGCATACTTCGAAAATCTTGCGTAATGAAATAAAGAGCTGACAGAACTATGTTCGAACAACGCGTAAATTCTGACGTACTGACCGTTTCTACCGTTAACTCTCAGGATCAGGTGACTCAAAAGCCCCTGCGTGACTCGGTTAAACAGGCACTGAAGAACTATTTTGCTCAACTGAACGGTCAGGATGTTAATGACCTGTATGAGCTGGTACTGGCTGAAGTTGAACAGCCACTGTTGGACATGGTGATGCAATACACCCGTGGTAATCAAACCCGCGCTGCCCTGATGATGGGCATCAACCGTGGTACCCTGCGTAAGAAACTGAAAAAATACGGCATGAACTAATTTCGATTAGCTAACTGCTTGTTTAAAAAGGCGCTCTTCGGCATGGGGAAGCGCCTTTTTTATCGTCCGGACGGGCAACCGTCAATGCTTTGTAAACCTTCTCTTTCCCCACTTTTCAACGCCCGCTTTTCGTGTATATTTCCAGCAACTTACAGGCTCTCTTTTCACGGAATGACACATGATTCGTAAATACTGGTGGCTGGTCGTTTTTGCTGTCTCTGTTTTCATTTTTGATGCGCTGCTGATGCAGTGGATTGAACTGATGAGCACCGAAACCGATAAATGTCGCAATATGAATTCCGTGAACCCGCTTAAACTGGTCAACTGCTCAGAGCCGGACTAACCGCTTCCATCCTGCCCCCCCCTGTTATCACCCAATAAAAACAGGGATTTAAATCACTTTTCGTCATTTCCTGACGATGATAATGTCTGTGCCCTTTCCAACCGCTCTTGCTTAACGTCTCACAACGAGTGAACAGACCATGCTGGTTAGCCAATACAACCAAATCCTCGTAGTCATCTCCTTTGTTGTTGCCATTCTTGCCGCCTATACCGCGCTGAATATGGCTGCGCGCGTTGCCGGAAGCCAGGGCATCGCTGCACGCGTCTGGCTGGCAGGTGGCGGTGTTTCGATGGGGATTGGCGTGTGGGCGATGCATTTCATCGGTATGCTGGCGATGGATCTTTCCATGAGCATGAGTTACAACGCGGTCCTGACCGTGCTTTCGATGGTTATCGCCATCAGCTCGTCAATGTTTGCCCTGTGGCTCGTTAGCGGCGAGCAGCTACGTTTGCGCCGGCTGCTGCCTGGCGCCGTCGTGATGGGAACGGGCATTGTTGCCATGCACTACACTGGTATGGCAGCCCTGGAGGTCACACCGGGTATTGTCTGGGATAAAAAGTGGGTGGCTATCTCCGTGGTCATTGCCCTTGCCGCTTCACTGGCCGCTCTTTGGCTGACGTTCCGTTTACGTCAGGAAGCCGCACGAATGGCGTTGATGCGGCTGGGGGCGGCGATCACCATGGGCATCGCTATCGCTGGCATGCATTACGCCGGCATGGAAGCAGCACAATTTCCAATGTCGACGATGGTCCACCATCATGGCATTAACGGGAGCTGGCTGGCGATACTGGTTAGCGTGGTCGCGCTCGCTATTCTGGGGATTACGCTGCTGGTGTCGATGTTCGATGCCCGCCTTCAGGCTCGTACCTCGCTGCTGGCCTCATCACTGGCAGAAGCTAACCGTGAACTCGCACAGCTGGCGTTACATGATACGCTGACGCGATTACCCAATCGTATTCTGCTTGAGGATCGCCTCGATCAGGCCATCAGCAAGGCCGATCGCGAAGGAAGCCCTTTCGCGCTGATGTTTATGGATCTCGACGGCTTTAAAACCGTCAACGATGCCTATGGTCATGATGTCGGTGACAAGCTTCTGGTTGCGGTGACTCAGCGTTTGCTGTTGCAGCTGAAAGGTCAGTATACGCTGGCGCGTATCGGTGGGGATGAATTCGTCCTGCTGGCCGAAACCGCCACTCCGGATGATGCTGCCTCACTGGCAAATTCACTGGTGCGCGTCATTGATAGCCCGTTCCATCTCGATCCTTACGAACTGATGGTCACCCTGAGCATTGGCATTGCGCTCTATCCACACGATGGCAAAACCGATCGTGAACTGATGTTTAACGCTGATGCTGCGATGTACCACACAAAACATATGGGTCGTAACGGCTATCACTTCTTCCAGCCGTCAATGAATACGCTGGCGCAGACGCATCTACAGCTGATGAATGATCTGTGGCAGGCCATCGACCGTAATGAGTTACGCCTGCTTTATCAACCTAAATTTCACGCCCCTGCCGGGCCAGTCCTCGGATTCGAAGCGCTGTTACGCTGGCAGCATCCCACACAGGGGTTACTCCCACCCGATCTTTTTCTACCGCTGGCAGAGAAAACGGGGCTGATTATTCCGATTGGAAACTGGGTAATCGACGAGGCCTGCCGCCAGCTGCGTGAATGGCATCTTCAGGGCCACACGGACTGGTCAATGGCGGTGAATCTTTCTACATTGCAGTTCGAACAGCCGTCGCTGGTTAAAACAGTTCTCGATTGTCTGACGCGCCATAGCGTACCGCCCGGCATGTTGATCCTGGAGGTGACCGAAACCACGGCAATGAACAATCCGGACGAAAGCGTGCGTGTCCTGACAGCGCTGACGGATGCGGGAGTAAAAGCCTCGATAGACGATTTTGGCACCGGTTACTCAAGCCTTCTGTATCTTAAGCGACTCCCCGCCTGCGAGTTGAAAATCGATCGTGCTTTTGTGAAAGAGTTAAGTGGTGAGAGCGAAGATGCGACGATTGTCTCGGCGATTGTCGCCCTGGCAAAAACGCTGAATCTGAAGGTCGTGGCGGAAGGGGTCGAAACCGCAGCGCAGCAAACCTTTCTGACAGAACTGGGATGCAATACGCTACAGGGTTACCTGCTGGGCAAACCGATTACCGCGCAAGCTATTATGGAACAGTGCCAGCACGGGGAGATGTCGCTACCCCGGACGCGGTCATGAGGCTGTATCGTAAACCACTGGCGCCACTCGGGTGATATTTAGTGTCGCCAGAATATTATCCACCAGCGCCGGTGCTTGTTTGTACAGATTAAAATTGTTGCTATCCATTAACCAGTTTTTAATGACACCGCTAAAAAAGGCGTGGAAAACAATCAGCGCCAGTTCAATATTGGTTTGCGAAGAGATAACGTTACGAGCAATGCATCGCTTTAGCGTCTTGCGAAGATAATCATCGTTTAAACCGATCCGCTTGCGTATTTCACATTCTGAAATCACATCGTCATGAAATTCACACTTATGATACAAAATTTGTAAAAGCGCATATTGCCGCGGCTCGCACTGCAATATATTGCAGTGCGACAATAAATTGTTCACGAAGCATTAACAAAGGGTCGTCATTTTCGGAAAGTATTAACCTGTCACGAATCATCTCACGCATCGGCAATTGCTGATCCCATATTGCATTAAATATTTCCGCTTTACTCGAGAAATGCCAGTAAACCGCCCCGCGAGTGAGTTGAGCAGCATCGGCGATGTCGGTAAGCGTGGTGCTGGACACGCCACGCGTCGCGAATAGCCCGATAGCGGCTTCAATCAGCTGCTGGCGGGTCTTTTGAGCCTCTTCTTTCTTTTTGCGCGCCATAACCTGCTACTCATTACTCATAAGATTGATACGTTATCAAAGGATATTGCCGTGGTCGTGTAGTCAAAGTATTAACCAAAACCCGTGTTAATTTTGCACAAAAAAAGTCAATTCATTTAATTTATAATTCACGTGAATAAATCGAATACATAAAATTCATAAAATATATGAATAGCATTCACCGAAAACATTTCGTTGATTATCCTGACAGAAAAAGAATACCGAATGCACTGTGTCAGATTCCGATTTTTACTTTTAAAAGCTCCATCAGCACTTATAAATTAAAAAACATTAAACACCCTCATTATTATACGCGGCTACATTTCTATTTTTTGCCTCACACCCTTTCACCGATTCATGGCATATATCGGCTCAAGGGTAGTTTAAGGAACAGTAATGACGAATCACTTCAGATGCTTACCCTTATCCGGTTTCATTGTCTGTGCCGCGCTGCTCACCGGGTGCGATGGGCAAGAAAACCCACAGCAGCATGCGCAAGCTCCTCAGGTCAGTGTTCATATTGTTAAAAGCGCGCCACTGGCCGTAACGACAGAATTGCCCGGCAGAACTGACGCGTATCGTGTTGCGGAGGTTCGTCCTCAGGTAAGTGGTATCATTCTGCACCGTAATTTTACCGAAGGCAGCGACGTTAAAGCGGGTGAATCCCTTTATCAAATCGATCCGGCCACCTATCAGGCAGCCTACGACAATGCGAAAGGTGAACTGGTAAAAGCACAGGCGGCGGCGAATATCGCCCATCTGACGGTGAAACGTTACGTTCCGCTGGTTGGTACGCAATATGTGAGCAAGCAGGAGTACGATCAGGCGGTGGCAACTGCCCAGCAGGCGGATGCGAGCGTGGTTGCCGCGAAGGCTGGCGTTGAAAGCGCGCGGATCAACCTGGCCTATACGAAAGTCACATCCCCAATCAACGGGCGTATAGGTAAATCCAGCGTCACCGAAGGGGCGTTAGTCACTAATGGCCAGGCAACTGCACTGGCGACGGTTCAGCAACTCGATCCCATTTATGTCGATGTGACGCAATCCAGCAGCGATTTTATGCGCCTGAAGCAGCAGACGAGCCTGCAAAAGGGAGACACCAGCAGCGTCGAGTTGCTGATGGAAAATGGCCAGCCTTATCCGCTGAAAGGGACGCTCCAGTTCTCTGATGTCACGGTAGATGAAAGTACCGGCTCAATCACCCTTCGCGCCCTCTTCCCTAACCCACAGCATATGCTGTTACCGGGTATGTTTGTCCGTGCGCGCATCGATGAAGGTACGCAACCTGATGCCATTCTGGTTCCTCAGCAGGGGGTAACCCGTACACCACGCGGAGATGCCACCGTGCTTGTGGTAAATGAGAAAAACCAGGTGGAATCACGCACTGTCGTTGCACCGCAGGCGATTGGCGATCGCTGGCTGATCACGGAAGGCCTCAAAAACGGCGACCGCGTCATTATCAGCGGCCTGCAAAAAGTTCGCCCTGGCGTCACCGTCGTGGCTATTCCTGATACCGCAGCGACTCCAGCCAGTTAAGGAATAACGACATGGCTAATTTCTTTATTCAACGGCCTGTTTTCGCCTGGGTACTCGCCATCATTCTGATGATTGCGGGCGGGCTGGCCATTTTAAAACTACCGGTCGCGCAATATCCGACCATTGCGCCGCCGGCGGTTGCGGTGACAGCAACCTACCCGGGCGCTGATGCCCAGACGGTACAGGACACCGTCACTCAGGTTATCGAACAGAACATGAACGGTATCGATAATTTGATGTACATGTCGTCCACCAGTGATTCCGCTGGTAACGTCACCATTACGCTGACGTTCGAGTCGGGTACAGATCCTGATATTGCGCAGGTGCAGGTTCAGAACAAACTCCAGCTCGCCATGCCGCTGCTGCCACAAGAAGTGCAGCAGCAGGGGATCGGCGTGGAGAAATCCAGCAGCAGCTTCCTGCTGGTTGCAGGCTTTGTGTCGGACAATAAAAACCTCACGCAGGATGATATCTCCGACTATGTCGCTTCTAATGTAAAAGATGCGATCAGCCGTACTTCCGGCGTCGGTGACGTGCAGCTGTTCGGTGCCCAGTATGCAATGCGCATCTGGCTGGACAGCAACGCGATGAACAAATATCAGCTCACGCCGCTGGATATCATTAACCAGCTAAAAACGCAGAACGACCAGATTGCTGCGGGCCAGTTGGGCGGAACACCGTCCGTACCTGGGCAGCAACTGAACGCCTCAATTATTGCTCAAACGCGTCTGAAATCGCCGGAGGAGTTTGGTCGTGTGACTCTGAAGGTGAACCAGGACGGTTCAATGGTCCACCTGAAAGATGTGGCCCGCATTGAGCTGGGTGGCGAAAACTACAACATGGTCACCAAAATCAATGGCCAGGCAGCAACGGGGCTGGGGATCAAGCTGGCGACTGGCGCAAACGCGCTGGATACCGCTGCCGCCATCAAGAGTAAACTGGCGCAGTTGCAGCCCTTCTTCCCTCAGGGCCTGAAAGTCGTGTATCCGTACGACACCACACCTTTCGTGAAGATCTCAATCCATGAGGTGGTGAAGACACTGTTTGAAGCGATTGTTCTCGTGTTCCTGGTGATGTACTTGTTCCTGCAAAACCTGCGGGCAACGCTTATTCCGACGATCGCCGTGCCCGTGGTGTTACTGGGCACCTTTGCGGTACTGGCTGCGTTCGGGTTCTCCATTAACACCCTGACGATGTTCGGGATGGTATTGGCGATAGGTCTGCTCGTCGATGACGCCATCGTGGTGGTCGAGAACGTAGAACGCGTCATGGTTGAGGACAAGCTGCCGCCAAAAGAGGCGACGCAGAAGTCGATGGAGCAAATCCAGGGCGCCCTGGTGGGCATTGCCATGGTGCTTTCGGCGGTATTTATCCCGATGGCATTCTTTGGTGGTTCAACCGGGGCTATCTATCGCCAGTTCTCGCTGACCATTGTCTCCGCGATGGCCTTGTCGGTACTGGTGGCGTTGATATTAACGCCTGCTCTTTGTGCAACGCTGCTCAAACCGGTTGCCAGCGAACATCATGAAAAGAAAGGTGGTTTCTTCGGCTGGTTTAACGCGCTCTTTGATAAAAGTGTGGAGCATTACAGCAACAGCGTGAGCGGCATTTTACGTAAGACCGGCCGCTATCTGCTGGTTTACGTCATCATCGTCGGCGGCATGGCAGTTCTGTTCCTGCGCCTGCCTTCCTCCTTCCTGCCGGAAGAGGATCAGGGGGTGTTTATGACGATGGTTCAGTTGCCGGCAGGGGCGACGCAGATGCGTACCCAGCAGGTACTCGATCAGGTTCAGGATTATTACCTGACGAAAGAGAAAGCGAACGTTGAATCGGTCTTTACCGTAAACGGTTTTAGCTTTAGCGGACAGGGGCAGAACTCCGGTATCGCTTTCGTCAGCCTGAAGCCATGGGAAGAACGTCCGGGCAAGGAAAACGGCGTTGAGGCGATTGTCAGCCGCGCGACGAAAGCGTTCAGCCAGATCAAAGACGGTCTTGTATTTCCGTTTAACCTGCCTGCCATTATTGAACTGGGTACCGCAACAGGCTTTGACTTTGAATTGATTGACCAGGCAAACCTGGGGCATACGCAGTTAACCCAGGCGCGTAACCAGCTGCTGGGCATGGTGAGAGAACATCCTGACTTACTGGTTCGCGTGCGTCCTAATGGACTGGAAGATACGCCACAGTTCAAGCTGGACGTCGATCAGGAGAAGGCACAGGCGCTGGGTGTGAGCGTGTCTGACGTCAATCAGACGATTTCAACAGCGCTGGGTGGCACCTATGTGAACGACTTTATCGATCACGGACGGGTGAAAAAAGTTTATGTCCAGGCTGATGCTCGCTTCCGTATGCTACCAGGAGACATTAACGGCCTGTATGTGCGTAGCGCTAACGGCGAAATGGTGCCTTTCTCTGCCTTTAGCAGCTCTCACTGGGTGTACGGTTCACCGCGTCTGGAACGTTACAATGGGATGCCGTCAATGGAGATCCTCGGTGAGTCTGCCCCTGGCAAAAGTACCGGTGAGGCAATGGCGTTGATGGAAAGCCTTGCGTCAAAACTGCCTTCCGGCATCGGCTACGACTGGACGGGGATGTCTTATCAGGAACGACTTTCCGGGAATCAGGCTCCGGCGCTGTACGCCATCTCACTGATTGTGGTGTTCCTGTGTCTGGCGGCCCTCTATGAAAGTTGGTCAATTCCCTTCTCGGTCATGCTGGTTGTGCCGCTGGGGGTGATCGGCGCGCTTCTGGCTGCATCAATGCGAGGGCTGAACAATGACGTTTACTTCCAGGTTGGTCTGCTTACGACAATTGGTTTATCAGCCAAGAACGCCATACTGATCGTTGAGTTCGCCAAGGATCTCATGGATAAAGAAGGCAAAGGGATTATCGAAGCCACGCTTGAAGCCTCGCGTATGCGTCTGCGTCCTATCCTGATGACTTCCCTGGCATTCATCCTTGGTGTTATGCCTCTGGTCATCAGCAGCGGTGCAGGTAGTGGGGCACAAAATGCGGTCGGGACGGGCGTGATGGGCGGGATGCTGTCAGCCACCCTGTTGGCCATTTTCTTTGTTCCTGTTTTCTTTGTGGTTGTCCGGAGACGGTTTACAAAGCACAAGGATTAATGAAAATCATAAAGGCACCTCTGGTGCCTTTTTTATTTCCTGAAAACAATGTAAAAACACATCCCCTCTTCACATTTCCTCCATTAATAATCAGTGCCCGCGCTTTTTTCTTCATAATTTTTACAATCCACACAAATTGAGATTATTCCCCGTGCTGCATGGTATTAGTGCGGTGGTAAAATAATCATCAGTTCGTTAATTGCTGTATCGGCTCTTTAGCGAATAGGCGATCATATTGAGGTAACATCATGAAAAGATTCCTTTCCGTTGCACTTCTCGCTGCGCTGCTTGCTGGTTGCGCGCACGACTCTCCATGTGTACCGGTATACGACGATCAGGGCCGACTGGTTCACACCAATACCTGTATGAAGGGCACTACCCAGGATAACTGGGAAACAGCAGGTGCGATTGCTGGTGGCGCCGCGGCAATCGCAGGCCTGACACTCGGTATTGTTGCCCTGACTAAATAAGGCTTCTAAAAGCGCGGCGATGGCCGCGCTTTTATTTTTGCCTGATATAAGAAATGCATACTCCCCATCACGAATAGCATCAGATATTAATTAAATTCAATACGCTACCTTACTCCTCGCTATACCCCTTATCTGTATTATTTAACGCTACTGCGAGCCAGCAGAATGCATTTCACCACTTCATTTTCAGTAGGGTAAAGCGCTACGTCCGTAAGATATTAACGGCGCCAGTGAAATATCGAATGAGGGAATTGGTTTAGCTGGAGAGATAACGCAAAAAGGCCATCCTTTCGGATGGCCTTTCTACTTGTTTGATGTCTGGCAGTTCCCTACTCTCACATGGGGAGACCCCACACTACCATCGGCGCTACGGCGTTTCACTTCTGAGTTCGGCATGGGGTCAGGTGGGACCACCGCGCTAAAGCCGCCAGACAAATTCTTTTACTTCTTGCCGAACTTTAACCTAAGTATAAAGTGGTGCTGATACCCAGAGTCGAACTGGGGACCTCACCCTTACCAAGGGTGCGCTCTACCAACTGAGCCATATCAGCACGCT